>JBIKJH010000005.1:0-224983 GCA_044361115.1 Crocinitomicaceae bacterium | reverse complement strand
TGTTGTTCTCAAACGGTAAGAAAGCGTAGTTGCTGTATTCGTAGTTAATGTAGCACTTGTTGCTCCACCAATTGACGTCCATGGTGCACCACCCGTTGGTGAAGATTCCCACTGGTAACTAATACCGAGACCCGAAGTTAATCCCGATGATCCTAAATTGAAATTAACACTTGGACAACCAGATGAAGAAGAAATTGTTGCTGTTCCTGCATTTGGAGTTCCCGTACAAGCAACCGAGGCTGTAAGAGAGAAATCATCCAAACCAAAATACCAAGGGCCACCTGTTGCTTCATTTATTCTAATACCAAAATAATAAACACCAGATACAGAAGGAGTAAATGTTCTCGAAACAGGTACGTAAGTATTAGCAACTGTAGCTGTTCCATTCGCAATAAAGGGAGTTCCCAATACAGTAGAACCCGCAACAGTCTGTTGTGTATTAGTTACAACAGCACCTGACCAAGTACTAAAACCATCTCCCGAATAATAGAACTGAAAATCATAAGTAGTACCAGCTGTCAGATTGAAACCTTTAGTGTAGACGATTTCGTTAGTTGCCAACCAAGAATCTACCAAATAGTTGGAACCTGTTCGTGGGTCATTGTAAGTCGTCGATGCAGCGTTAAAAGTAGCCCAGTTACCATGAGTAATTGACCATCCACAAGGCAAAACAGCGTTACCTGTATTACTTGAAGGAACTCCAATTAGTCCTTCAAAACTCTCTGTCCAAGGTGAAACATAAGATGTATTACACGATTGGGCAACGAAAGTGATAGTGCGACTAACTGTACTCGTTGTAGTAGCGCAAGTCGAAGTTGAATGGTGCACATATGCTACACCTGTTGAAGGTGCAGTAAAATGAGAACCAGAAACACCAGTCCAAACAACAGTCCCTGTAGCTGAGCCCATTCGAATGTTGAAAGCACTACCTCCAAGTGAGCTAGTAATTTTGTATACAGTACCTGCGGTTACGTTTACGGCGAAATACTTCGCTGTATTAGTCGTAATCGTAGCTCCCGGATTCTGAATTGCCGCAGGAAGCATCGTGCCAAATGTATTTACACATTGCCCGTTGACATTTCCCACAAAATTCAAAAGAAAAAGGAAAATCATGACAACCTTTCCAAAACTACTTCCGAACCAGCGCTCGGTTTCATGCGTTTTGTGGGTGGTTTTACCCAGTACTGTGTAACGATTTCTCATAGTATTATAGTTTTTAAGCGTTTTCCCGTGGTCTAGACGGGGTTAATATAAAGTTTTTGTGTCTTTCTGCTAAGAAATGGCGTGTTTTGAGGATGCTTAAACGTCAAAAATCCCACTTCTTTGAAAGCAAGTTTATTGTTTAAACGTGTCGTTTGTTGGTAGTCCCAACTAGACTGTAAATTAAGGGGGTGCGGGTACCTCTAACTAGATTTTTCATAGCATTATAATTTTAGCGTTTTTTATAGTTTTTGCTTCGCGGTCTAATTCGAAGCAACACTACATTATCAAAAATGTGCCAAAATAAAAACCTCAGGAATTACAAGGGTTTTTAAAAAAGTGCATTATTCCTATTTTCTCATTTTGGGAAAATTTTCCAAAAAATGGTCTAATTTCAAGCTTAAATGAAGTAGTGATTTCGTGTAAATTAAATAAGTGTTAATTTTTAAGTTACTTGCTGTAAAGGTTGTACTAGAATAATGTGAACTATTGTAAGCGAATTAACATACAAGAAATGCTTGAACATATCCCAAACAGCGCAATCTAAGAAACATAAAATCCCTTTGCCATTTCAATTAGATTTTAACATTTTTCATACATTATTCCAACTTGATCCAACATCAGACAAAATCAACTTCTTTTTTATAGATTAAAGGGATCTTTGTAAAGTTTATTTTTTCGCTTTCGATGATGTTGAATTTTCCATAAGTCGTTTATACTTTCACGATTTTCAATAAAACAAACTGAAACAATCAGCCTCATTACCGCATTAAACACGGGATAAATGGCGTTCTTTTCATTAGAACACTTGTCAAACCATTTTCGATGATCTGATTTAAAGTCGCCATTGGGATCTTGAACGTGCTGTTTTTCAAGCCAAATAAAAGCGAATGTGCTGCTTTGGGGAAATACAGTGAAATGATCTTGCAATGACATTGAACTGCAACAATAAAATAATTCTATTCGATTGAAAAATAGAGAAGCAGTCTTTTTCATACAATGGTGGTTTCAAAAATAACAGTCACTTTTTAATGCTTTGCTTATTAAAAAGTAAGTCAATCTATTTGTTTTTGCGCTGATATCAAGACTAAATGATTATTCAGCTCTTAGCAATGAATAAAATAGCTGTTTTCATTAAACATTTACAAATAAGAAAGGCAACTGTTTTTATTGATTATTCCCTAAGACATTGCTTAACAATTATTTCATACTTTAATTTGCAAGTAATGTGCTTAAACTTCTTTCAGAAACACTTATCTTTGCGCCCAAATTATAATTGACAGATAAGAAATGAGTACAGCACTTGGAAATCATATCCTCGTAGAGTTTATGAATTGTGACCCGCACATCATGAACGATGTGGCAGGAATTGAAAGAGACATGGTAGCTGCAGCGCAAAAAGCTGGAGCAACAGTAATCAATTCAACTTTTCACCATTTTTCTCCATGGGGAGTTTCTGGTGTAGTGGTAATTCAAGAAAGTCATTTAGCGATTCATACATGGCCTGAATATGGTTATGCCGCAGTGGATTTATTTACATGTGGTGATATGAATGCATGGATTTCATTTGATTTCTTAAAAGAAGCATTCAAATCTCAGTCTTATTCTGCGATTGAAATGAAACGTGGTTCCGTTAATCTATTAACGCGAAACGATTTCGATATGACAACCATGCGCCAGAAAGCAGGTGAATGGAGAAATCCAGACTTCTTTACACGCAATGTATGGTTTACAGATAAAGATGAATACCAAGCGCTTTCCTTACGTTTTACAGGTGAGGTATTCTTTGATGTTCAATCTCCTTTCCAACGTGTACGTATTATTGAATCGTATAAATATGGTAAAATGTTAGCATTGGACGATATGGTTATGACAACGATCGAAGATGAATTCCATTACCACGAAATGATCTCTCACCCAGCTTTGTTTACACACGGAAATGCTAAAAACGTGCTTGTAATCGGTGGTGGTGATGGTGGAACGGTGCGTGAAATCTTACGTCATGATTCAGTGGGAAAAGTAACCATGGTTGAAATCGACGGTGAAGTAATCACAGCATGTAAAGAACATTTACCGCAAATTGCAGCTGCTTTCGATAACCCAAAATTGGAATTAATCGTTGATGATGGAATTGCCTTCATTAAAAACGCGAAAGCGGAATCATATGATTTAATTATTGTGGATGGTTCAGATCCTGTTGGACCTGCGGAAGGTTTATTCTCTGTTGAATTCTACACAAACTGTTACAATGCGCTATCAAAAGATGGGATTTTAGTTGCTCAAGGTGAATCACCAAAATTCAATGAAAAATCATTTGCTGAATTGAACCATACCTTACAAGACATTTTTGGTACCAACAATGCACCGGTTTCATTATTCTTCGTGCCAACCTACCCTACTGGTATGTGGTCGTTCCAATACGGAATCAAAGGTGACAAACATCCAAAAACGGTTTCTAATGAATCGATGATTGATGCTTTTGTTGACGCGAAAGGATTGCGTTACTACAATTCTGACGTTCATAAAGGGAGTTTTGCAACACCTAATTTTGTGAAAGCTTTGCTTAAGAAATGATAAGGTTTTGAAGGATTTGAAAGATTCAAGGATTTGAAGGATTTGAAAGATTGAAGGATTTGAAAGATTTGAAGGATTTGAAAGGATTTGAAGATTTGAAGATTTGAAGATTTGAAGATTTGAAAGATTTGAAGATTTGAAGATTTGAAGATTTGAAGATTTGAAAGATTTGAAAGATTTGAAAGATTTGAAGATTTGAAAGATTTGAAAGATTTGATTAAATTCAATAATTAATATTCAAATTATCAAATTTTTGAATTATTGAATTATTAAATATTTGAATATTTGAATATTTGAATTATCAAATAATATAAGCTATGGCAACATTAAACAGGTTCGAAGATTTAAAAATTTGGCAAGATGCTAGGCGTTTTAACAAGAATCTATTTAGTGTATTGCTTTTGGTAGATGATGTGAAATTCGGTTTCCTTAAAAATCATTTGTTTAAAACATCCGGCAGTATCATGGATAATATAGCTGAAGGATTTGAACGAGAAGGTAACAAAGAATTTATTCAATTCCTCTATTATTCCAAAGGCAGTGCTGGTGAAATTAGATCACAATTATATAGGGCGTTTGATTTAAATCAAATAAGTGAAGAAAACTTTAATGATTTATCAAAGCAACTCTTAAACATCTCATCTCAATTAAGTCTTTTCATCAAGTACCTTAAGAATAGCGAATTCAAAGGAGCCAAATTTAAAGAACCAAGTTCTAGCTACGAGGTGAATTTATCCATCGAACAGTTCATTGATTCAACAAATGAATCTTTAAATAGTTGAATTAACAAATTTTCAAATATGAATAATATGTCATTCGATCCAAACGGTGTTGGTATTGCCAACGGTAATTTATTCGGTTTTCCAGTAAAGGAACAAGAAGCTGATATTGTAATGATTCCAATTCCTTGGGATGCAACTGCTTCATATGGAAAAGGGACAAGCGACGGTCCACAAGCCATTTTGGACGCATCGACCCAATTGGATTTTTACCACCCAAAATTGGACAATGCCTATCAAACAAAAATCTTTTTAACGCCAATTTCGAAAGAATGGAAAGAGATCAATGCAAAGTTGTGTATTGAAGGTGTTGCGTACATCGATTTTCTAGAGAATGGCGGTAAATTAGAAGAAAACAGTGATTTTCAGCAAACCGTTCGTTCGATTGCAGTAGCGCAAATTGCCTTGAAAGAGAATTTGAAACAGCGCGCTACTGAATTAATGAACCAAGGAAAATTGGTTGGCGTTTTAGGCGGTGAGCACTCTACTCCACTTGGTTTAATTGAAGCCATTGATGCAAGAGGTGAAGCGTTTGGAATTCTACAAATCGATGCACACGCAGATTTGAGAGATGCCTATGAAGGATTTGACCAATCGCACGCAAGCATCATGTTCAATTGTTTGAAAAACTGTTCTAATTTAACGAAATTGGTTCAAGTTGGAATCCGCGATATTGCGCAGTCAGAAGTGGATATCATTGAAAACAGTATGGGTCGCGTTCAAACGTATTTTGATTGGAATTTAAAAGAAGGTCAATTCAACGGTGAAACATGGTCTTCGCAAGTGGATCGAATTATTGCTGATTTACCTTCAAACGTTTACATTTCATTTGACATCGATGGTTTGTCGCCTGAATTGTGTCCCAATACGGGAACGCCAGTTGCAGGTGGATTTAAATTGGAAGAAATCAATTATTTGTTGTTTAAATTGGTCGAATCAGGTAAAAAAGTAGTTGGTTTTGATTTAAATGAGGTTGCACCTGGAAAGGATGATGATTGGGATGCAAATGTTGGTGCACGCGCATTGTGGAATTTAATTTGTGCGGTTGAAAAAAACAGAAGAATGCATTTGGCCTAACTTTTCAACAGAAGCAGTTTGGCTTAAATCAATTGTGTATCTTCGTTTTATAATTGTAGCGAAATGATTCGAAATATCAATTTAACGTTCTTGTGGATTTTTACAGGCTTACTTGTATTTAGTGCGTATAAGTTAATCTTTTCAGCAAGTATTTACCCCTATTCTTTATTGATGATTGCTTCTTTACTTGCTATAGGTATGTTTCTTTCACTTTACAGAATTAGAAAACACCAGCAATCAATTTACACCTTATTTACAGTTATTGGCCTGCTGAATTGCGGAATGATTTGTGTCGATTATTTCAGTGCAGACCTATTAAAATCGACGTGGAATATTTCCTTTGCGATTTTTTTTCTACTTATTTTTTATGGATTGATTGATCGCTTAAAGCAATTTAAAAATGTATTAGTGACTCCTACACTTTTAATCCATTATCTTACAGGTGGATTGATATTTGTTGCACTAATTTTAAAATTGGAACAAACCTTCATTCATCAATCGATTACCTATCTTTTTGCAGCTAGCACTATTTCCTACGCTTTAACTTCACTCGTGCATTTAAGAACTTCGAATTAATAAACGTAGGTTCCAAATCCATACAAGCGTTTCAACCAATAATCGGATTTTTCGATTTCAGTAATCACAACGCCTTTCGAAGAACTGGCATGAATCATAACAAGCGGTTTTCCTTTTTCAGAAACAATCATTCCGACATGGGAGATACCAGAACCATTGTCAAAGAACACCAAATCACCCATCATCACATTTTTTTCTTTTAATTGGCGCGATGAATTGTATTGATCAACTGCTCTGCGTGGAAGTTCCTTTTTATAATTTTTCATTACATAACTTGTAAAACCAGAACAGTCAAATCCCGAAGGTTCATTTCCCGCCCAAACGTAAGGTGTTCCAATGAATTTCTTCGCGTATTCCACAAGTGCTAAACGCTCCTTGGCATACATATCTAATGCTGCATCTTTATTGGTAGTTTCAAATTCATTCGCGTTCGAATTTTGATATTCTACATCTGGAATTTCATCAAACAATCCGGTAATTGCTTTTTGCAAATGGTCAAATTCTTCTTTTTTGTTTCTGCGCTTTAAGTCTTCAGCCCATGCAACTAAATCATGTTTCAAAAATGAAATTTCATACATATGCGCATTAAAGACTTTACGCCCATCACTTGATTTTTTAATTTCGTTCATTAAGGATGAAGCATCATCTAAGGCATTCGGATGACTAATTAACCAATGTTCATTTTGACTCAGTTGAAACAAACTCAAGGCTTTGTATAACTTCGGTATCTGTGACCAATCATAATCTGGAACATCCAACAAGCGATTCGCTTTTCGGTAAACCATTTTATAATGATTTTGCGCATAAAGCATTTCTAGTTTATCAAATTCCGGAACTTGTGCTTTCGCAAAAGAAGCAAATCCAATCACCATTAAAAATCCAACAAGAAACTTCATGCACATTATCTTTAGTCTACGAAATAACGAATTAATCTGATTTTAATTTTAGCTCGTCACTTTTTCATTCAACAGCTATTTGTTTATTGATAAAAAGGACGCTTAACATTTTTTTAGAACCACTCTTCACTTTTTGTACCAAAACGCACTTATTTGAATTACATTAGTAATCTACATTAAATCGCATTATGACAAAATTACTTTCTTTCGTGTGCATTGCACTTTTAAGTGCTTCCACAATTGCTCAAACAGACCCAAGCAAAGTTGCAACAACACAAAAATTTGATGAAGTATTAACCTATGTCTCTCGCATGTACGTTGATACCGTAAACAATGATCAATTGACCGATGCTGCGATAATCGCACTTTTAGAAAAACTGGATCCACATTCAACCTATATTAGTAAAGAAGAAGTGGCAGAAGCGAATTCTTCAATCAATGGTAGTTTTGTTGGAATTGGTATTCGTTTTCAAATTCTAAAAGACACCTTAATGGTTGTTGCAACCATTCCCGGAGGGCCATCTGAAAAACTTGGAATCTTACCTGGCGATAAAATCACAAAAATTGAAAACCAAAATGTGGCAGGTGTTGGTTTGAAAAATGCGCAGGTAAAAGAACGTTTACTTGGAGAACTTGGTACAAAAGTGAAAATTGAAGTTCAGCGTAAAAGTGCTAAAAAACCAATGGATTTTGTAATCACACGTGATAACATTCCTTTAAATTCTGTTGATGCGTTTTACATGTTGACACCAGAAATTGGTTACATCAAGCTAAGCAGTTTCTCAAGAAGTTCTTCCGAAGAAATTCAAAAAAGCATCAAGGATTTGAAAGCAAAAGGCATGAAACACCTTGTTTTCGATTTACAAGGAAATGGCGGTGGATTGCTAGATGCTGCTCAAAAAATTGCCGATGAATTTTTAAGTGATGATAAATTAATTGTTTATTCAGAAGGTCGTGCGCAACCGCGAAGTAATTTAAAAGCTTACAAGAAAGGTTTGTGGGAAGAAGGTAAATTGGTGATTTTAACGGATGAATATTCGGCATCGGCAAGTGAGATTCTTTCTGGTTCAATTCAAGATTGGGATCGCGGTTTAATTGTTGGGAGAAGAACATACGGGAAAGGATTGGTGCAACGCCCAATTGATTTAACGGATGGTTCTCAGATGCGTTTAACAATCGCACGTTACTATACACCTTCTGGACGTTGTGTTCAAAAACCATACGATGATATTGATGATTATCGCAATGACCTAAACAACCGTTATAAAAATGGTGAATTCACAAATATGGATTCGATTCATTTAGCAGATTCTTTAAAATATACAACCCTATCAACTAAACGAACGGTTTACGGCGGCGGCGGAATTATGCCAGATATTTTTGTACCATTGGACACCATGGAGATTACAGATTATTATAAAGACTTAATACAAAATGGACACATTAATAGTTTCTCATTGGAATATGTTGACAAAAACAGAGATGAGTTATTGGTTCAATATCCATCGTTTGATCGTTATTTAACGGGCTTCACCATTGACAAAAACCTGATGGATGCGTTCTTTAAGTTTGTTGAAAAAGAGGATAAAGAATTGAAATTCAATGAAGAGCAATATAAAACAAGTGAAAACCTATTAAAATTGCGCATGAAAGCCATTTTGGCGCAAGACATTTGGGGCTACACTGAATTTTATCAAGTTTACAATCAATCAAATGAAATCGTACTTCGTGCAGTAAAAGCAATCGAGAACGGTGAATATGATAAAGCTAACTTGTCTAAAAAGTAATTCATATTTTTGCAAAAATATCAGTTTATGAAATACCTATTTATCGTTAGTTTAAGTGTATTAGGGCTAGTTGCTTGTTCTGAGTCAACTGAATCAAAAGAAGGTGAAGTTGTTTCTAAAATTGCAGCGGATGGAAATGATGATGCAGAATTGCAACAATCGTTGAAAGAAATTGAAGCGGAAGAAAAAGAAATAGCAGCTTCCACCACTACGATGCGCTTTGATAAAACGACCATTGATTTCGGAACAATTAAAGAAGATTCGGAGAACAATGCGTCTTTTATTGTAACAAACACTGGTAAAAGTCCATTGATTATTGAGAAGGTAGATGTTAGTTGTGGTTGCACAACTGCTAAAAAACCTGAAAAGCCAATTGCGCCAGGAAAATCTGATAAAATCGAAATTGTTTTCCATCCGAAGGTTGGTCAATTAGATGACCAGAATAAAACGGTGACGATTTCAGCAAATACAGATCCAGAGGTTGAAGTGCTTAACATTAAGGCGTTTGTAACGAAAAAATAACACAGTAGGGACAGGTCGCGACCTGTCCCTACTATTTGCGACCTGTCCCTACTGTTTGCGACCTGGCCCTACTACTTTATTTCTTCGTAATCCACATCTACAACATCGTTATGTGCTGTGTTGGATGTTTTCTTTTTTGAACTTCCGAGGATGCTTATCTTCCCAAACTTTTTAAGTTTATCTGAACGTTCTTGTTCAAACTTGCGTTGTCGTTCATTCATCGATCGCTCCTCTTCCATGTTTCGCTTTGCAATCATTAGTTGACCTAAGAATCGCAATGCGACAATTGCACCAATGATGATGAGAATTGTACGAAAGAATCCTGCTACGCTTGCCTCAACAACAACCATTGGTTCTTATTTAGATAAGTGCATGTTTCGTTCAGAATAGATTTTTGTAAAGAACGGATCTTTCAAATTCTTGATGAAGCGAATTGCCTCACCCGTTGATTTCATTTCTGGACCAAGTTCTTTTTTCACATCAGGAAATTTCTCATACGAGAATACTGGAATTTTGATGGCATAACCTTCTTTACGTGGTTGGAAATTGAAATCCGTTACCTTCTTCTCACCCAACATTACTTTCGTAGCGTAATTCACATAGGGTTCATCATATGCTTTTGCAATGAAAGGAACTGTTCTAGATGCACGTGGATTCGCCTCAATTACATATACTTTATCATCCTTAATCGCAAATTGGATGTTCATTAAACCAACTGTTTTTAATGCTACAGCAATTTTCTTTGTAATGTCTTCGATTTGTTGCATCACAAAATCACCCAAGTTATATGGAGGCAATACCGCATATGAATCACCTGAGTGAATTCCTGCAGGTTCAATGTGTTGCATAATTCCGATGATGTACACATTTTCACCGTCGCAAATCGCATCTGCTTCCGCTTCAATTGCACCACCCAAGAAATGATCCAATAAGATTTGGTTATTCCCCATTTCATTGATAATATCAACTACATGGTGCTCTAATTCTTCTTTATTGATGACGATTTTCATCTTTTGTCCACCCAAAACATAGGAAGGGCGAACCAATAATGGGAATCCTAATTCATCTGACAATTCAATTGCTTGTTCGGCGCTTTCAACGATTCCGTATTTCGGGAAGGGAATGTTATTCTCTTCCAATACTTTTGAGAAACGTCCTCTATCTTCTGCTAAATCCAATGCTTCAAAGCTTGTTCCAAGAATCTTGATACCGTAACGATCCAATTTCTCAGCAAGTTTCAAGGCTGTTTGTCCACCCAACTGCACAATAACACCTTCTGGTTTTTCGTGCATGATGATGTCGTAAATATGTTCCCAGAAAACGGGTTCAAAATACAATTTATCCGCAGTATCGAAATCGGTAGAAACTGTTTCAGGATTACAGTTAATCATGATTGTTTCATAGCCACATTCTTTTGCAGCTAAAACACCGTGAACACATGAATAATCGAATTCAATTCCTTGACCAATTCGGTTTGGACCTGAACCTAAAACAACCACTTTCTTTTTATCGGAAACAGGGCTTTCGTTTTCGTATTCAAACGTTGAATAATAATAAGGTGTCAATGCCTCAAACTCTGCAGCGCACGTATCTACTAATTTGTACACACGATTGATTGCAAATTCCTGGCGCTTTTTATACACCTCTGATTCAAGACATCTTACTAAATGCGCAATTTGTCGATCGGCATAGCCTTTTTGTTTCGCTTCGAAGAGTATTTCCTTTGGAAGATCATTCAGATGAAATTTCTCAATTTTACGCTCCAATTTGATTAATTCTTCGATTTGTTTCAAGAACCAAATATCAATCTTTGTTTTCTCAACAATTTTCTTGAAAGGAATTCCCAATTTAATGGCATCGTATATATGAAACAAACGATTCCAACTTGCAAATTCTAAACTATGTAAGATTTCATCTTGGTTTGTCAACTCTTTTCCATCAGCTCCTAATCCATTGCGATTAATCTCCAATGATTGACATGCTTTTTGCAAGGCTTCTTGGAACGAACGTCCAATTCCCATTACCTCACCTACGGATTTCATTTGAAGTCCTAGACGGCGATCGGTACCTGGGAATTTATTGAAGTTCCAACGTGGTATTTTTACAATTACATAATCCAAGGTTGGCTCAAATAAGGCCGAAGTTGTTTTTGTAATTTGATTGCTTAATTCATCTAAATGATAACCAATAGCCAATTTCGAAGCGATTTTAGCAATTGGGTAACCTGTTGCTTTTGAAGCCAAGGCCGAAGAACGTGAAACACGTGGATTGATTTCAATTGCGATAATATCTTCAGCGTCGTCCGGGGAAACAGCAAACTGAACATTACATCCACCAGCAAAATTACCGATTGAACGCATCATTTTTATTGCCATGTCGCGCATGCGTTGGAATGTTGCATCCGATAAGGTCATTGCCGGCGCAACGGTGATTGAATCTCCCGTGTGAATCCCCATTGGATCGAAGTTTTCAATCGAACAGATAATAACCACATTGTCATTTGCATCACGTAATAACTCTAACTCAAATTCTTTCCAACCTAACAAGGCTTTATCTATCATTACCTCATGAATGGGCGATAATTGTAAACCACGTTCCAATAAACCATCGAATTCTTTTGGGTCATGAACCACAGAAGCTCCTGCTCCACCTAAAGTAAATGAAGCGCGGATACACAATGGAAAACCAAATTCTTGTGCGACTTCTTTTCCTTCTAAGAAAGATTTAGCTGTTGCCTGAGGCGCCATTGGAATGCCAATTTTCAGCATCAACTCACGGAATTCCTCACGGTTCTCGGTTATTTCAATTGCTTTGATGTCAACACCAATAATGCGCACGCCGTATTCTTCCCAAATGCCCATTTCGTCACATTTGATACACAGGTTCAATGCCGTTTGACCGCCCATGGTTGGTAGAACTGCATCAATTTTATGTTTCTTAAGAATCTCAATAATGCTTTCTGGCTCCAGTGGTTGCAAGTAAATATTATCTGCAACAACCTTATCTGTCATAATTGTTGCAGGATTAGAATTGATTAATGTTACTTCAATTCCTTCTTCACGTAAAGATCTTGCTGCTTGAGATCCGGAGTAGTCAAATTCACATGCTTGACCGATTACAATTGGTCCACTTCCTATGATTAAAACGGACTGGATAGAGGTGTCTTTTGGCATCTTCTGCTTTTGATTTTCAATTTTGAATACTATTCAACAAATTGAGCGCAAATTTAACCCAAAAAGTTCAACTTCCCAATCAATTCTTTTCATGTTTTTAACAATTACCGTGGATAACTATTTATTTATCGTTTCTTGTTAACTAGCATTTGACAAATCGGTTTAGTAAAAAACAGTATGCTACTTTTCTTTTAATATAAGGTTTTAATAGGTTCAGTATGAGAATTCTTACTTATCTATCTATTAAAAACAAGAAAAAAGCGCTCTATTGAAGTTGTATATTGGTTCTAATTAATTGTTTAAAAATTCAACAAGAAGACAATTTTCATTCCCATTATAATTTCTACATTTGCTTAAAATAGCACGTCATGAATAGCATCCTTAGTCACGCAGAAATTCAACAGAAAATTACACGTTTAGCACATCAGGTTCTTGAGAACTGTTTTGAAGAGCCAAAGGTTTATATTGGCGGAATTTGTGGCAATGGGTTTAAAATTGCAAACGATATTCAACGAATTATGGCTTCTAATTCCGATCAAGAAATTATCGTTTTCGAAATCAAGGTTGACAAAGAAGAGCCGTGGAATTCGCCTATTACAGTTTCGATTGAAGAAAGCCTATTAAAAAACGCTTATATCATATTAGTGGATGACGTCTTGAATTCAGGAAAAACGATGCAATATTCATTGATGAAATTTTTGGAGCGGCCAACAAAATCGATTAAAACAGTTGCCTTGGTTGATCGCACACATCGTCGCTATCCTATCAAGGCAGATTTCGTCGGAATTAGTTTGTCTACTACTTTAAAAGAACGTGTAGATGTTGAATTAAATGATACAAACTCGATGGCTTATTTGGTGTGATGCTTTGATATTTGAATATTTGAATATTTGAATATTTGAATATTTGAATATTTGAATATTTGAATATTTGAATATTTGAATATTTGAATATTTGAATGTTTGAATATTTGAATCTTCGAATCTTTTCAAATAATTGAATCTTCGAATCTTTTCAAATCTTTGAATCTTCATATCTTTCAATCTTCAAATCTTTGAATCAATAAAGTAAATAACTTTAATCCCCCATTAATAACATCAACAAACATGCGCAAAACAACAGAAGCATCATCCAACTACGAAGCCTTAGAAAACATGTCAATCGCTGATTTGTTGAGCAACATGAACAAGGAAGACAAAACTGTTCCCTTAGCCATAGAAAAGGAACTTCCAGCGATCGAAGCATTTGTTGAAGCTTGTTTTGCACGCATGAAAACAGGAGGACGTTTGTTCTACATTGGCGCTGGTACGAGTGGTCGTTTGGGAATAGTAGATGCCAGCGAATGTCCACCAACATTTGGAGTGGAACATGGAATCGTTGTTGGAATTATCGCTGGTGGCGACACGGCGATTCGAAAGGCAGTTGAATTTGCGGAAGACGACACCGAACAAGGGTGGAAAGATTTGATGGAATACAACATCAATTCAAACGATACATTGGTTGGAATCGCGGCTTCTGGAACAACGCCTTATGTTTTAGGTGCAATTGATGAAGCTAAAAAAATGGGCGTTTTGACAGGTGGAATTTCATGTAACCCAGGAAGTCCTTTGTCGCAAGTCGTTGAATTTCCAATGACTCCTGAAGTTGGTCCCGAATTCGTTACAGGAAGTACACGCATGAAATCAGGAACAGCCCAAAAATTGGTATTAAACATGATTTCAACCTCCTTGATGATCAAACTGGGACGCGTAAAAGGAAATAAAATGGTTGACATGCAGTTGAGCAATAATAAATTGGTTGATCGCGGTGTAAAAATGATTATGGGTGAAATTGATGTGACGTATGAGCATGCCGCTGAACTATTAGAAAAACATGGTTCGGTGCGAAAAGCGGTTGAAGAATTTAATAAGTAAAAGCATATGCTTGCAAAATTAAGTTTAGCTATAGCAGTACTTGCGTTATCCACATTATCGTTTAGTCAAAAAGCTGACAAGCGTGTTGAAGCACAAAACTGGATTGAAACGCAAATTCCAAAAGCCTTTAATTCACAATTGAATCCCATTGAGTCGTTGACCACTGATACTTATCAAGACTATAAATCGGATGCAATCAATGTTGATTTTGATGGCGGTTTAACTGAAACTGCCTTTCATGAAAAATGGAAAAAAGAATACAACACCAAGAAAGCTGGAATTGGACTGAGTTTTATTTTAGGTGTTCAAGATTATGAATTAGTGAAAATAGAGCGTACTCGCTTCATAAAGAAAATTTCACCTACCTCCTACTTGTTTTTGGTTTCGCTGAGTTATGCTGAAAATGCTGGAACGCTTGCTGTCCAACTAATTGTCGAAGAACACGGAAATTCCTTTTTGATTTCAGATGTTTGGCAAGAGCATTAAAATTCAGGAGTTCCTTTAACCACATTTTCTCTTAATTGCTTTGATTTTTCACTTGGTGTTTTAACGAGCGCATAATACTGTTTTTCTGATATCAAATCATCGTACAACATTCCTTTGTAAATCATAATCATGTATTCTGGAATCCAATGATAATTAGGACATGCTTTCTTAGCTTTGTTCATTTCCGTTAAAGCATATTCATAGTTGGAAGAAGCCATAAAATGTTTCGCTCGAATCACATACAATTGAAAATCTGTGGCTCCATCGCGCAATGCTTCTTCTGTTAAGGTCAACGCCGTCAAATCTCCTTTTTTATCGTGAAAATTCTCATGTTCTTTATTATTTGTAATGATTTTCGCGACCAAGACCTTCACTTTTGGTTCATTTCGGAATTGCTCCAACAACTGCTTTGCCCAGTCAACATCCTTGAAATTGGAATTTTCGGCAGTTAGTAAATAATATTCCCACGCTTTCTTGAACTTACCTGATTTGAAGTATACATCTCCCATCAATTTATAATACCTATAATAGGCATAGATTTCTAAAATACCGCCTTCAGAATTATGTGGAATATAGGGTTCAAGTTGTTCTAATCGTTTTTCAGCTTGTTTAATATTGTTTTCAGCTAAATACGTTTCAATCAAACTAAATAAATAATCAAATCCTTCTTCTTTTTGTGATCGAATACTATAACTATTTTCTTCCGCCCCGTTCGAAACTAGATCTTGATAATAGTTGAATTTTTTTCTTGCACATTCTAAATAAAACGCTTTTAACTCTTCCGATCTCGCTGGAAAACGCTTCATCATATCTATTTTGTAAAAATTCAAATTGTCCTGGGTTTGTGAAATATGATTATCAAGTGAATAGAATTGGTATAATTTATCATAGAAAAATAGCGCGCTATCCATTAGATTTGTTTTATAGCCATACAGTTGAAATAGCGCATTACACACTTCAGGCAGTGAATCGTAGCTCAAACTTTTAGTGTAATATGCAATAGCGTAATTTGGCAAAATATGCGCTTTATAGCATTCACCAAGGATTTGATACAAACGCGCAAAAGTAATTGTAGAATCTACTAAACCCGCTTCTTTCCGTTTCAATAAAATCTCAATATCAGATTCAACTTGAACGGTATTGTATTGTCTTAAATTAATCTGAATTCGACCCAGTCGCGCTTGGTCATTGGAAGAATCTTTCGCTAATTCCAAGTCATAATTTCTCAATTGAACAGGGTAAAATACTTCTGGTCCGGGTTGTGCGAAGCTGAACTGTTTTGCGAAAAGAATGCAAAAAAAGATAAAACGCGTTTTCATGTTCAATCCTTACATCTTTGAATAAGATTGGTTCAAAAATAAACGATCGCTGGTCTCACTTTTTATGCAATGAATCTCCCTTTTTTACTGAAAATTGATGATTCAAATTACTATATTTACTTCATTAAATTTTTCTTTTTCAATCCAATATATATGCTGTTTCGATTGTTCTTTTTATTGTTTGCGCTCGTGTCATGTTCAACCAAAACTGAACACAAAGAACGACCGGACTTCAAAACTTACTTTGATAAATATAAGGTTCAAGGTTCCTTCGTTTTATTTGATCCCCAAGAAAATGTTTATTATCATTTTAACAAGGAACATTATAGCAAAGCATATACTCCCGCTTCAACTTTCAAAATTTGCAACGCCCTAATTGGTCTTGAAACAGGCGTAATTAAAAATGCTGATTATGTATTTCCATGGGACGGTATAATTCGCGATCGGAAAGAATGGAATCAGGATCACAGTCTGCGCACAGCAATGCAAAACTCAACGGTTTGGTATTATCAAGAATTGGCGCGTCGCGTGGGACAAACGAAAATGGATTATTGGATACAAAAAGCAGATTATGGCAATCATTCTACAAAAGGTGGAATTGATCAATTTTGGCTAAATGGTGATTTGCGAATTTCACCCGAACAACAAATTCAATTTTTAGTAAAACTGCACGATTATAAAATCCCTTTTTCAAAACGGAACATTGACATTGTGAAAGACATCATGCTTGTTAAAGATACGCTGAACACTCAGGTACATGCAAAAACAGGTTGGGGACAAAACGGCAAAGAAGATATTGGATGGTTTGTGGGTTATGTTGAAAAAGGAGATAAGGTGTATTATTTTGCGAATTGCCTTCAAACGACCGATTTTAACAACGAACAATTTGGACCGGCACGCAAAGAAATTGTTTATGATATTCTGGATGAATTAACTATTTTGAAACGATGACCTTCATACACCATCTGCGTATCTTATTACTTTATACGCTCCTATTCAATAGTCACAGCACTTTTTCACAACTCGAATTCACAAAAAACGGACGACTTTTATTCCTTGGCTCAGATGAAATAGAAGGAAAAAAAATCATCAGTGGGGTGTATATTTTGCCGATTGACAGTTTTCATTTAGTGCTTCAACTGGATATTCTCGATGATTGGGTGCAGAAAGATTCAATTCATACGCTTGTTGAAATTGATACATCAAGTATTTACTCAGGTTCATTTACGATTACACGTAACGACAAAAGCTATCCGGCTTATCGTTTTTATAACACTGATGGAATTGAATTATTGATAGCCAAAGAACTAAAATATACCTACAAATCCCATAATAGCAGCACTGAAACAACAGCTTACATGGTGAATTTCGTTCAATTATCACTACCAAAAAACAAGACTTACTATGTTAAAACGTTACCACTCATGTTCAACAAATAGAAAATTCTGCACTTTATTTTTAGAAAAAGTAACTTTTTCGGTTTTCATTACACCTACCTCGTATACAAGATAAAAACAAATGTCTCAAGACAAAAAAATAGCTTTCATGAAACAATATGAACCAGTTCATTCAAAATTTGAACGGTTTTGTAAAGTGAGGGTTTATGGACAATTGGATTATAAAGATTTAATGCATGATACGATTCTAATTGCTTTCAATAAGTTTCATGATATTAAAGAAGAAAAAGCCTTTTTACACTATTTATTTGGAACTGCTATTCGCGTGCTTTCGAATCATAAGAAAAAGAAAAAACTTGATTACAGTGAAAATTTAAGCCAATTCGAACATCAATTCAACGAAAAAACAGAAGTTGACAAAAACATTGAATTGGAACATTTAAAAATTGCCTTGTCCTTGCTTCCCGAAGATCAACGTGAAACCATGCTGCTTTTTGAAATCGGTGGGTTTTCGATTAAAGAAATTTCAACACTTCAAGAAATTGGAGAATCTGCCGTGAAGCAACGCTTGAGTCGAGGAAGACAAAAGCTATTAAGCATTCTTTCTACAAAATCGCGTATACTTTAATTTTTGAATCATGACAGAAGACAAACTACATCAGCTTTTTCAAGAATTGAATCAAGAAGCAACAGAAGTACCAGTTTCACAAATTTCAGATTGGGTCAACACTAAACCCACTGGATTTCAATTTAAAATTACGTATCTGATTATTGGTTTATCGCTGCTCATTCTCCTTTCTTTCATATTCTTGCAAAGATAAAAAACGCCTCTAGTCTTCAAAAACGCACAAAGAGCAAAGGTTCAAATCAACCCTATTATACCAAGCACCCCTTTAAGTAGCGCTAATCAACAAAACGAAATAATTGTAAACCAAACTCATGATAAAAATAAAGATACTGAGAACATCCTAAACCAAACTGAAACCTTCAATTTTGATAAATTACCTTTCAAATCTATCAAAACCTACCAAGAACAAATACCAAATAGACCAAACAAATCAAAAAAATGGCTATCCGATTTAGTTGCGATTAAAAACGCTAAGTCTGAAGTGATTTTCGATTCGCTTATTCCTCAGCAAAATACATTACTCATCTTAGATTCTGTTCAACTTTACCGCTCGAATAAACGATTGCGCATGGATGAGAACGATTGTTATTTACAAATTTTGAATGATTATGTCGTTATTTCCTATCGTTTTCGCGGATCAACCGTATTTAAATCTGGTAAAATATATGAAACTGGCATCATGCAATTTGAAGGTGAAGATATCCGTGTTTATGGTTTTATTGTTGACAATCGCTATTCACCTTCCAATTTTGGGCAACGTAATTTCTTTGGGATTAAGGAAAGTGACTCAACTAATTCAGAAGTAGTTATTTTTGGTTTTAACTGGAACCCACTCTCTACTTTGAAAGCTCATCCTGCGAGTGACCAAGAGCGAAATGGACTTATCGAACGATCAAATAAGCAGAAGAACTTATAACTTTTAGAAAATAAATGGCTAAATTAATTTGGAACTGAATAATTTATCGTAATATTGCAATATAGCATATTTACATTTTTGCGAATTTGCGAATTTTAGAATTTTAGAATTTTAGAATCTTTGAATTTTTGAATTCTAAAATTCGCAAATTCATAACGTTTAAAGCTAAAGTATGGGAGCATCAAAATCCGATCATTTCACCGAAGAACAAAACGATCTTGCTACACTTTTTAAGGCGCTTGGTCATCCAGCTAGAATTGCTATTATTCAACATATTCTGGAAACGAACTCCTGCATTTGTGGTGATTTAGTAGAGAAATTTCCACTTTCACAAGCAACGATTTCGCAACATTTAAAAGAATTAAAATCTGCCAATATCATTCAAGGCAACATCGAAGGAAACTCAATTTGCTATTGCCTAAACCCTCAAACACTTTCAAACATCCAACAAACGATTAACTTTTTCATTGAAGCTGAAAAATGCAGAGGACAAAATTGTTGTTAAGCAGAAGTAAATCATTCAAATCATTCAAATCATTCAAATCATTCAAATCATTCAAATCATTCAAATCATTCAAATCATTCAAATCATTCAAAATGAAACTATCTTCAATAAAAGAAACATTATCATCGCTTAAAGCAGTCGTTTTTGAATTGCCGAATGGCGCAATTGTTCCAGAGCACTTTCATTTAACAGAAGTGGGATTAATTACCAAAAATTTTATCGATTGCGGTGGAACCCTAAGAGAGGAAAAGGTAATTAACTTTCAACTTTGGGAAGCAAACGATTTTGATCATCGCTTGGCGCCAGAGAAACTAATAAACATCATTGAACTTTCAGAAAAAGTGCTTCACCTTCCAGATTTAGAAATCGAAGTGGAATACCAAAGTGACACGATTGGAAAATTTGGACTTGAGTTTAATGGCACGCATTTTTTACTCACATCAAAATTAACGGCCTGTTTAGCAGAAGATAAATGTGGAATTCCACAAGAAAAATTGAAAGTAAATTTAAAAGAACGAAATACCATCGCTGCAGCGGTTTGCACGCCTGGTGGTAAATGTTGCTAACTAAAACCAACTTCTTATGTTTTCAGTCATTCAACAGTTTTGTAATCAATTAGTTCTTGATTTCGATTCGATACCAGGTGATCGAAAATATTTGTTGCTAAAAATCAGTTCATACATTCAGGAAAAAAAAGATAAAAATCAGGAAATCAACTTGGTTTACGTCTGCACACACAATTCGCGCAGAAGTCATTTTGGTCAAGTTTGGTCGGCTGTAGCGGCTAACTATTTTCGAATTAATAATGTAAAGACATTTTCTGGTGGAACCGAAGCAACCGCCTTCAATCCAAATGCAATTAACACCCTGAAATTGGTTGGTTTTGAGATAAAACAATTAAGTGATGCAGATAATCCGCATTATGTTGTCAAATTTGGACCAACAGAAAATACCATTTGCTTTTCAAAAACGGTCGATGATTTGGCAAATCCAAGGGCTAATTTTGCGGCAATAATGACATGTTCAGATGCTGACGAAAATTGCCCATTCATTCCGGGAGTTGATTTGCGTGTTGGAACCACCTATGAGGATCCAAAAGCATTCGATGGCACAGCATTTCAAGACATCAACTACCAAGAACGTTCGAAGCAAATTGCTACAGAGTGTTTATTCGTTTTTTCTCAAATTAAATAAACTAGAAAATGACACAACAACGAAAAAAACTAGGCTTTTTAGATAGGTATTTAACCTTTTGGATTTTCATTGCAATGGCAATTGGAATAAGTATTGGCTACTTCATTCCATCAGCCGATGATTTTATCAATTCGTTTTCTACTGGAACAACAAATATTCCCTTGGCAATTGGTTTGTTATTGATGATGTATCCGCCTTTAACAAAAGTTGAATTTTCAAAAATTCCGAAAGTACTTGCAAAGCCAAAATTACTGCTTGTTTCATTTCTAATCACTTGGATATTGGGCCCATTTTTAATGTTCGCTTTAGCCATTACTTTTCTCAAAGATTATCCTGATTACATGACAGGTTTAATCATCATCGGATTGGCACCTTGTATTGCAATGGTCATTGTATGGAATGAACTGGCAGATGGAAACCGCGAATTAGTTGCTGGATTGGTTGGAATCAATAGTTTATTGCAAGTTCTTTTCTTTAGCCTTTACGCCTATTTCTATCTTGAAATTGTGCTCCCTTGGTTTGGAATCAAAGCACTTAAAATTGATATTACAATTGCTGAGATTGCAAAAACGGTTGGCATCTATTTAGGAATTCCATTTGCAGCTGCAGTATTAAGTCGCTCAATCCTCTTGAAAACGAAAGGTGAAATTTGGTTTAAAACGAAATTCTTACCGTTCATATCTCCAATTACATTAATTGCGCTTTTATTTACAATTGTTGTCATGTTTAGTTTGAAAGGTGCAATGATTGTTTCAATTCCTTTGGATGTTCTTCGCATTGCAATTCCCCTTGTTCTTTTCTTTGCAATTATGTTCTTAACCATGTTTTTTGTTGCAAAATGGTCTGGAGCAAAGTACGACGAAAACGCCTCCCTTTCTTTCACTGCATCGGGAAATAACTTTGAGTTGGCTATAGCTGTTTCAATTGCTGTATTTGGAATAAATTCAGGGCAAGCCTTTGCAGGAGTTATCGGCCCATTAGTCGAAGTTCCAGCTTTAATTTTAATGGTTCAATTGGCCTTTTGGTTGAAAAAGAAGTATTATTAATTGTTAAACAATTCCATCATCACCTTTCCTGAAGTTGAACGGTTTCGAACGTTGAGTAATTCAAGAATCGTAGCATTCAAATCGATTAAACTATAGGCTTCGGAAAGGATCACATCTTTTTTAAAATCTGGACCAAAGGCATAAAAGTTAATGTGCCGACAACCATCACACGCATCACCATGGGATGGAAAACCATCATTCACGCCATCCAAGTGTCGCCCGTGATCGTTGGTTACAAATAAACTCGTTTTTCCTGCGTAAATTGGATCATTCTGAATCATTTGCCAAATTTGATAAACATATTCGTCCGTATCCTTAATTCCTTTTAGATAGTTCGCCCAATTCGCTTGGTGACCAGAATAATCCGGCTCTCTGAAGTTCACAAACAACACTTTCGGATGATGATTTTGAATAACATCGGTAATGACGGTGAATGTTGTACTATCATCACGGTAACCAGAACCAAGACCATTCACACCACAATTCATTGAAGGCATAAACGCGTCTTTCCAATCGGGATCTTTTGTGTTTGCTAGCCGCGCCAATTTATCTTTACTCGTTACCAACCAAACAGCATCCGAACTCCATTTCTTTTCTTTTAACAAAAGTTGAAATAAGGAAACATGACTTGGGTTTTCAGCACCTGAATTATTGATTGATTGATAGAAACCTGTTGTTATTGCCGTGTGTCCAGCTGTGGTATAGGTTTCTCCTTGATTATAAAAGCGATCACAAATGATTCCTTCTTTGGCTAAAACTGAATCCATTCGGGGGATAGAAGAATGACTGTTATCTCCCCATGTTTCTGAATAGCGCGGACCATCGACAACTAATACAATCACATTTTCGGTGATGTAATCGCGCATTTGAACTTTTGCAGAAACGCAGTGATTTAACAGCACTATGGCTATAAATCCTATAATTGTCGTTGCTAAAAATCGAACCATTCTACACGTAATAAAAATTCCAATTTACAAAAAAAGGTCACCTTTCGATGACCTTTTCCTTTTATTCTTTCGATTTTGCTTTCGATTTTCCTTTTTCGATTTTGATTGCCAACTCTTCTTGACCGTCAATAATATCAATTTTGATTTTATCACCCTCTTGCAAGGTTGCGCGAATAATTTCTTCCGCAAGTGGATCTTCGATGAATTTTTGAATCGCTCTTTTCAATGGACGAGCTCCGTATTTTTCATCATAACCTTTATCAACGATAAAGTCTTTCGCTTTTTCAGTCATTTCAATTTGGTAACCCAACTCATTGATTCTACCGTATAATTTAGCTAATTCAAGATCAATGATTTTGTGAATACTGTTTCGATCCAGCGATTTGAACAAAATCATATCATCAATTCGGTTCAAGAATTCAGGAGAGAATGCTTTTCTCAAGGCATTCTGAATAACTGTTTTTGCATTCTCATCACGCGATTCTTCTTTTGCTTTTGTTCCAAAGCCAACCCCTGAACCAAAATCAGCTAATTGACGCGCGCCGATATTTGAAGTCATGATCAAAATCGTATTTTTGAAATCAATCTTACGACCCAATCCGTCCGTCATGTGACCATCGTCTAAAACCTGCAATAGTAAGTTAAATACATCTGGATGCGCTTTTTCAATTTCATCCAATAATATAATCGAATACGGTTTACGACGAATTTTCTCCGTTAATTGCCCACCTTCTTCGTACCCAACATATCCCGGAGGCGCTCCAACTAAACGAGAGATTGAGAATTTTTCCATGTATTCAGACATATCGATACGCACTAAAGCATCTTCAGTGTCGAACAAATACTTCGCTAAAACTTTTGCTAATTGTGTTTTACCAACTCCAGTTGGCCCTAGGAAGAAGAATGAACCAATTGGTTTATTTGGATCTTTTAATCCCGCTCTGTTTCGTTGAATTGCTTTAACAACTTTAGATACAGCCTCATCTTGACCAATCACTTTTCCACGAAGTTCTTCACCCATGTGAATTAATTTACCCGTTTCGGTTTGAGAAACACGTGTAACTGGAATACCACACATCATCGAAACAACTTCAGCAACATGTTCTTCAGTTACTGTAACACGATTCGCTTTTGAATCTTCTTCCCATCGTTTTTTAGCAGCCTCTAATTGATCCTGTAGCTTACGTTCACTATCTCTTAATTCGGCTGCTTTTTCGTATTGCTGCGATTTAATCACCTCATTTTTTTGTTCTTTCAACGCGTCAATTTGGGCTTCAACATCCAAAATTTCTTGAGGAACATTAATGTTTTTTAAGTGAACACGAGAACCAACTTCATCCAATGCATCAATTGCTTTGTCTGGCAAATGACGATCTGTGATGTAGCGTTCTGTCAATTTCACACATGCAGCAATTGCCTCGTCTGTAAACGTAACAGAATGATGTTCTTCGTAGCGCTCTTTGATGTTATTCAAAATTTGAATTGTTTCCTCAATTGTAGTTGGTTCGATGATTACTTTTTGGAAACGACGCTCCAAAGCTCCATCTTTTTCTATATACTGACGATACTCATCCAATGTAGTAGCTCCGATTGCTTGCATTTCACCTCGCGCCAAAGCCGGTTTAAACATGTTTGAAGCATCCAATGAACCACTTGCTCCACCAGCCCCTATTATCGTATGAATTTCATCTATAAACAAAATCACATCAGGATTCTTTTCGATTTCCTGCATCACGGCCTTCATACGCTCTTCGAATTGTCCACGGTATTTCGTACCAGCAACCAATGAGGCTAAATCCAACGAAACAATTCGTTTATTAAACAACACACGTGAAACTTTGCGCTGCACAATCCTCAAGGCTAATCCCTCTGCAATCGCACTTTTACCAACGCCCGGCTCTCCAATCAAAATTGGATTATTTTTCTTTCTTCTAGATAAAATCTGCGATACGCGCTCAATTTCTTTTTCACGTCCAACAATTGGATCTAGTTTTCCCGCCTCTGCCATTTTTGTTAAATCCCTTCCGAAATTATCTAAAACTGGTGTTTTTGATTTTGGATCTGCTGGTTTGCGTTGTGCAGCATATTGTTCCCCACCCTCTTCTTCTGAACCTCCTGGAAATTCAGCTCGCGGGCTTGTGTTTTCTTCAATCATTGCTTCTAATTCGTCTTTAACATTATCGTAAATAACTCCATATTTATTCAAAACCCTACATGCAAAACTATCTTCATCCTTTAATATGGCAAGCAATAAATGCGCTGTACCAATCATAGGACTTTTATACAATTTAGCTTCAAGATAAGTGGTTTTTAATACTTTTTCCGCTTGTTTTACAAGTGGTATATTTGTCATTGCTTCAACGACCGAATTTGCCGACTTCAACAAACTTTGCTCAACCTCAACACGGATTTGTTTTAAATCCAAATGAAACTCATTCAATAACTTTATTGCAGTGCCATCTCCCTCACGGATAATTCCTAATAATAAATGTTCAACTCCAATAAAATCATTCCCTAATCTCATCGCCTCTTCCCTACTGTAACTGATTACATCTTTAACTCGGGGTGAAAATTTTGCTTCCATACTTTTAAACTTTCTAGGATAAAATTGCCTAATTATCCTTACTTACAAATATAAAACGAATAAATTGTTAATAAGTAAACGAAAAAGTCAATTTTCCACAGATTTTTGTTAGTAAAAACACCTTTATCACTGTTTTCCATAGGTACAAAATAACTAATTTCGAAACTTGCTTTAACCCGCACAATAAATGTGCTAAATAAAAAATTGTGACAAGATGGCAGATGGAGAAAAAATAATCCAAATTAACATCGAAGATGAAATGAAGTCAGCCTACATCGATTATTCGATGTCGGTAATTGTATCTCGTGCGCTACCAGATGTGCGTGACGGGTTCAAACCTGTGCACAGACGTGTATTGTATGGTATGCAAGACTTAGGAGTCTTCTCAAATCGTCCTTATAAAAAATCAGCGAGAATTGTTGGTGAGGTATTAGGTAAATACCACCCTCACGGTGATAGCTCAGTTTACGATACAATGGTGCGAATGGCGCAACCATGGTCTTTACGTTATCCTTTAGTGGACGGTCAAGGTAACTTCGGTTCAGTCGATGGTGATAGTCCTGCAGCAATGCGTTATACGGAAGCAAGATTTAAAAAGATTGCTGAGGAAATGCTGAATGACTTAGACAAAGAAACTGTTGACTTTGCTCCTAACTTTGATGATAGTTTGGAAGAGCCAACGGTTTTACCTTCTAAAATTCCAAATCTTTTAGTGAATGGAGCTTCAGGTATTGCAGTTGGTATGGCCACAAACATGGCCCCACACAACTTAACTGAAGTAATTGATGGTATCACAGCCTACATTGATAATAAGGATATCGAAATCGAAGAACTTATTAAATATGTAAAAGCACCAGATTTCCCAACAGGAGGTATTATTTACGGCTATGAAGGTGTGCGTGAAGCATTACTTACAGGTCGTGGACGTATCGTTATGCGTGCAAAAGCTGAAATCGAAGAAGCGAATGGTCGCGAGCAAATCATTGTAACAGAGATTCCTTACCAAGTCAACAAAGCAGACATGATCAAGAAGACTGCTGAATTGGTGAACGATAAAAAAATCGAAGGTATTTCTGATATTCGTGATGAATCAGATAGAAATGGTATGCGAATCGTTTATGAAATTAAACGCGATGCCATTGCGAATGTTGTCTTAAATAAATTGTTCAAGTTTACTTCATTACAAACTTCTTTTTCTGCCAACAATATTTGTTTAGTTGATGGAAGACCTGTAATGGTCAACCTGAAAGACCTAATTACACACTTCGTGAATTTCCGTCATGAAGTAGTTGTTAGAAGAACAAAATACGAATTACGCAAAGCAGAAGAAAGAGCGCATATTTTAGAAGGTTTAATTATTGCATCTGATAACATTGATGAAGTTATTAAAATCATTCGTGCTTCTAAATCTCCAGAAGAAGCGAGAGAAAATTTAATGGTTCGTTTTGCTCTTTCGGATATTCAATCACGCGCAATTGTTGAAATGCGTCTACGTCAATTAACAGGACTAGAGCAAGATAAATTACGCGTTGAATATGAAGATTTAATGAAATTGATTGCAGATTTAAAAGACATCTTGGCAAATGAAGATCGTCGCATGCAAATCATTAAAGACGAGCTACTAGAAATTAGAGAAAAATACGGTGATGAACGTCGTTCGCAAATTGAATATTCTGCCTCAGAAATGAGAATGGAGGATTTGATTGCAGATGAAGAAGTTGTTATTACAATTTCACACGCTGGTTACATTAAACGTACAAGTCTCACTGAATACAAAGTTCAGAACCGCGGAGGAATGGGATCGAAAGGTTCAACCACGCGTGACAAAGATTTCTTAGAGCATTTATTTGTTGCAACGAACCATAACTATTTATTGGTCTTCACTGAAAAAGGGAGATGTTTCTGGATGCGTGTTTACGAAATCCCAGAAGGTAATAAATTATCAAAAGGTAGAGCAATTCAAAACTTGATCAACATTCCACAAGACGATAAAGTGAAAGCGTATGTGAAAGTGCAAGATTTGACAGATAAAGAATATGTTGAAAACAACTTTATTGTAATGTGCTCTAAACAAGGTGTGATTAAGAAAACATCTTTAGAAGCCTATTCACGTCCACGTTCAAATGGTATTAACGCCATTACAATTCGTGACAACGATGAATTATTAGAAGCTAAATTAACAAATGGCACAAATGAAATTGTGTTAGCTACAAGTTCAGGTCGTGCGATTCGTTTCAATGAATCAACTGTTCGTCCGATGGGTAGAAATGCTTCTGGTGTTCGCGGTGTTTCACTTGGAGGAGAAAACGACCAAGTTGTAGGTATGATTTGCGTTGAAGATGTATTCTCTACAATTCTCGTCGTTTCTGAGAAAGGTTATGGAAAACGCACCTTCTTAAATGATCCAGAAGATCAAGAGCCAGTTTACCGAATCACGAATCGTGGTGGTAAAGGTGTGAAAACATTAAATATCACAGACAAAACAGGTCCTTTGCTATCAATTCTAAACGTTACAGACGAAGAAGATTTGATGATTATAACAAAAACTGGTGTTACAATTCGCATGCACATTGATACAATTCGTACAATGGGCAGAGCTGCACAAGGTGTTCGATTGATTAACTTGAAAGGCAGCGCAGAAATTGCAGCAATTGCGCGTGTACCGAGATCTGAAGACGAAGAGGAAACACTACTTGATGAAGAAGGAAACCCAATTGAACCAGAAAATGGCACGGATATTGAAATGCCGGTTGTGGAATAAAAAGAAAAATGCATCCAAATGAAAAAAACGATGAAAAATAAATTTATAGCATTTGCAGGAGTTGTAGTATTCAGCTCGCAAGTAATGGCGCAAAAAGCGAACGAAACGTCGGCTGCCATTGAATACAAGAAATACTCTGACGCTATGACAATGCTAATGATGTCAGGTGGAAAAGGTGATATTGTACCAGCTCAAAAAGCAATTGAAAAAGCGAAAGGCTTTATTGATTTAGCTGCAGTAAATGAAACTACGAAAGAGAGTCCTAAAACACTTTTCTACAAAGGTGAGATTTACACGGGTTATTTGATTGCTTTTGGTACAGACTCGACTTTCATGAGTGCGAATGCTGAAAATTACTTCACAACTGGAATTGAGAGCTATCAAAAATCATTGGCCATTTCTACCAAATTCAAAGAGGATATCAAAGCTTCAATTGATCAAAAGAAAGCATTGTTCTCAATGGGAATTAATGCCTTGTATGAACAAGCAAAATATGCTGAATGTGCTGAAGCATATGAAATGCAAGTGAAACTTTCGCAAGGAGTAAACGAAGTTGATACCTTATCCATCTACAACTCAGCGGTTTGTTATGAAAAAGCAAACGATTTCGGAAATGCAGGCAAACAATATGCAGCGGCAGCAAAAACGGGATATAAAGCGCCAGGAACTTACAGAAACGCATCGACTTGTTACAGAAAAGCTGGCAATGCTGCTGAAGCTAAAGCTATTTTGAATGAAGGACGTATAAAGTATCCAAACGACCGCGATTTATTGCTTGAACTTGTGAACACAAATATCGACGCAGGTGATGCTGCTGGTGCTGAAGCGGCGCTAGCAGAAGCAATTGCAGCAGATCCAAAAAACAAACAACTGCACTACACAATTGGAACAATCTACATTGAGTTGAAGCAAAATGAGAAAGCAGAAATTGCTTTGGATGAAGCGTTGAAAATCGATCCTGAATACCAAGACGCATTGTATCAACTTGGTGCGCATTTAGTTACTTGGGCTTCTGATTTAAGAACTGAAGCTGGTCAAATGAAATTAAATGATCCAAATTATGACAAGGTAACAACGAAGTCTAATGAAACATTTGTTAGAGCGCTGATTCCCTTAGAAAAATTCATTGCAAAAAATCCAAACGATAAAGATGTATTGGTTATTTTATCTCAAATCTACAGAAGTGTAGGAAACTATGATAAATCAAACGAATACAAGAAACGTGCAGATGCCATTAAATAAGTAAACTGTAAATTCTTTAAAAGGTCGACAACTGTCGGCCTTTTTTTATGCTAAAAATGTTGGTTTTACTATTTTTATCACTACCTTTGCAGCCTTAAAACAAGACTGTTACCCTATTTTAAGCAGTTTAGTATTCATCACTTTCGGGTTTTTAGGGTGCTCGAAATACAATTATTAAAGCCAAATGGCAAAAAACACAAACACGCAGGGGACTGCTGATTTCGACTGGGATGCGTTAGCACTAGACGGATATTCAAACATCCAACGTTCTGAATTATCAGATAAGTACGAAGTTACATTAACTTCAATCAACGAAAAAGAAGTTGTTGAAGGAACGGTAGTTATCGTTACAAAAAAAGAGGTAATCATTAACATTGGTTACAAATCAGAAGGAGTTGTTCCTGCTTCTGAATTCCGTTACAACCCAGATTTGAAAGCTGGTGATACCGTTGACGTTTATGTAGAATGCCAAGAAGACAAAACAGGTCAGTTGGTTGTTTCTCACAGAACAGCGCGTATGCACAAAGCATGGATCCGTGTGAACGATGTTTTACGTACAGGTGAAGTAATCACTGGTTTCGTAAAATGCCGTACAAAAGGTGGTTTAATTGTTGACGTATTTGGAATTGAAGCATTCTTGCCAGGTTCTCAAATTGACGTTAAACCAATCCGTGACTATGATGTTTATGTTGGTAAAAACATGGAGTTCAAAGTTGTTAAAATCAACCAAGAGTTCCGTAACGTTGTTGTTTCTCACAAAGCGCTTATCGAAGCTGAGTTGGAAGAACAGAAAAAACAAATTATCTCTGGTCTTGAGAAAGGTCAAGTATTGGAAGGAACTGTTAAAAACATCACATCTTATGGTGTATTCATCGATTTAGGTGGTGTTGATGGTTTGATCCACATTACAGACTTATCTTGGGGACGTGTTAACCACCCAGAAGAGATTGTTGAATTAGATCAAAAATTAAACGTTGTTATTCTTGACTTTGATGATGATAAGAAAAGAATTGCTTTGGGTCTAAAACAATTACAACCACATCCATGGGATGCTTTAAATGCTGACTTAAACGTTGGAGATAAAGTTTCTGGTAAAGTTGTAGTTATGGCAGATTACGGTGCATTCGTTGAAATCGCTGCTGGAGTTGAAGGGTTGATCCACGTTTCTGAAATGAGCTGGTCACAACACTTACGTTCTGCTCAAGATTTCATGACTGTTGGAGATACTGTTGAAGCAGTTATTTTAACATTGGATCGTGAAGAGCGTAAAATGTCTTTAGGTATCAAACAATTGATGCCAGATCCATGGGCTAACATCGAAGGTAAATATTCAGTGAGCTCTAAACACAATGCAAAAGTTCGCAACTTCACTAACTTCGGCGTATTCGTTGAATTAGAAGAAGGTGTTGACGGATTAATTCACATTTCTGATCTTTCTTGGCAAAAGAAAATCAAACACCCATCTGAGTTCTGCAAAGTAGGTGATGAAATGCAAGTTGTTGTATTGGAAATCGATAGAGAAAACAGAAGAATCTCTTTAGGTCACAAACAATTAGAAGAAAATCCATGGGATGTATTCGAAACAATCTTCGGAGAAGGTTCAGTACACCAAGGAACAATCATCGAGAACAAAGACAAATCTGGAATTGTTGCTCTTCCTTACGGTGTTGAAGGTATTTGTCCTTCTAAACACTTAAGAAAAGAAGACGGTTCTAACGCTAAAGTTGAAGATACACTTGATTTCAAAGTAATCGAATTCAACAAAGAGTCTAAGAAAATCGTTGTTTCTCATACACGTACATTTGAAGAAGGTGAAGACAAACCAACTACATCTGCTAAACCAGCAGGTAAAAAAGGTGGTGCTGGTTCATCAACTTCTCAAGCTGTAAAAGCAATCAACCAAAATACAGAGAAATCTACATTAGGTGATTTAGATGCTTTATCAGCATTGAAAGAAAAAATGGAAAAAGGAAACTAATCCATCCAACTTTTAACGAAAGCCGTTCCGTTTATTCGGAACGGCTTTTTTTTGAGTTCAAAATTAGATGCAAAAAAAAGGTTGATTCATTTGAACCAACCTTTCCTGCAATGCATTTCCTTGTTTTAATCAACTGAATTCGCCAAACTAATCAGTTTATCTTCTGTTTGAAAACCTACAACTTCTTTAATCAATTTCCCTTTACTATCGATAATCAATAAAGTTGGATACGCTTTAATTTTGTACAATCTTGCCAACTCAGGTCCATCGGCATCTTTTTCGATATCCACTTTCAAGTTTACAAAACGCTCGTTAAAGACTTCACCAACTTCTTCATTCATAAATGAGGTCGCCGCCATTTTCTTACAAGGTCCGCACCAACTGGTATAACAATCAATAAAAATCAGCTGCTCATTTTCTTCAGCAAGTTTCTTTGCCTCTTCCAAGGTAATGTGCTCAAATTTTATTCCAGCACCTTCTTGTTTCTGAACTGGTGCTTTTTTCAGTGTAAAAGCCATTGATACTAATCCGATAGCTGCTATTCCAAGAAATCTTTTCATTTTAGTTTATTTTGTGTTTAAATTACAAACATTTTTTTAATCGTCCAACAGAGAATAAAAACTTCCGCTGCAAAGTTGTTACCTTTGAGACAAAAACCATTCCATAAAATATGAATGAACGAATTACATTTATTACTCAATCTGCAGACCTTAAAAACAAAGTACTTGCATTCATTGAAGAATGGAATTCGACTTCTGACACAATTAATGTAAGTACTTCAGGATCAACGGGAATACCAAAGCAAACGGAAATTCTAAAATCACATATGGTGATTTCTGCTAAAAAAACGCTAAACTACTTTGCTTTAAAACCTGGAGATACTGCCCTGCTCTGTCTTTCAATTGATACAATTGCTGGAAAAATGATGATTGTGCGCTCTATTGTTGGCAAGCTTAATCTTATTGTCGGCGATGTAAATTCAAACCCTATAAACAAGGTAGAACAAAGCATTGATTTTATAGCATTGGTTCCTTTACAAGTTGAAGAATTGCTAAATACAGAAGCAAAAAAACTGGAATCAATACCAAGCATACTAATTGGTGGCGGTCCAATTCACACTTTGCTTTCAAGTAAATTGCGCGAACGAAATATCCAGGCATTTCATTCGTACGGCATGACAGAAACGATTTCTCATGTCGCAATTCGAAAGGTTGGTCGAGGTGAAACGGATTCATTTGAAGCACTCGATGGAATTGAATTTTCTCAAGAAAAGGGTAAATTATGTGTCCATTATCCTGAAATTGAGCTACCAACTTTAACCACAAATGACCTTGCCGAATTAATTGATAAACAGCATTTTAAATTCGTTGGAAGGGCTGATTTCATCGTTAATTCTGGTGGTATTAAATTAAATCCTGAAACAGTTGAAGAACTGCTTTCATCACATATTCAAGCTTCCTTTTTTGTAAGTGGAATTCCAGATGAACACTTAGGTCAACGCCTAATTTTACTTATCGAAGGAACCATCGCTCAAGCACCAACACTTTTTGAATTAAAAGCATTATTACCTAAATTTCACAATCCAAAAGAAATCTATTTTTTACCAGCATTTATGCGCACTGAAAGTGGAAAAATCAATCGTTTGGAGACCTTAAAAATGATTTCAGCATAATCTTGAAAAAGTATTTTCAAATATTAGAACTTCCGGAAACTGCATCTCAAGACGAGATTAAAAAGAAGTACCGTAAATTGGCGATGCGCTTGCATCCCGATCGCAATCCTTCCCCTAAAGCCAAGGAGGACTTTCTTCAACTTACAGAAGCATATGAAATTTTAACTGGAAAAAAAACGGCGCCTAAAACAAGTCGTTCTGTTTCAAAATCTGCTGAGAAAAGTACTGAAACGCGCGTAAAGGAAGCCAAACAGCGCATTTTTGAGCAACAGGAAAAGGAACGATTAGAAAATGAACGCTACTTTCAACATTTATTTCGCGGAAGAAAATGGAAAATACTAAAATTCAGTGCTTTTCTCGGTGTTGTTTTAACAACTTTAATAATTTGTGATTATTTTCTTCCAAGTCATCTTCAGTCAACGAAAATCACGCATTATACAACAACCATTGATAACGGAGGCCAAATGGTTGCGCGAAATTTAATCCTAACTGCGACAAAGGAGGAATATTATTTAGCTGAAATGGACAAGATGTTGATCCTTGAATATCCAGCCATTTTTATTGAAGAAACGTGGATTTTTCATAATCCAATCAAGGTGCTTTCTGATCAAAAAACACAGTTGAAAAGCTACCCAATCATCTTCAGTTTTTATTCAGTACATTGGATTGTTGTCCTATTTTTCCTTCTTCCCTTGGTCATTGTTTTCTGCAAGAGGAGAACTGTTTGGTATACACTGGGCTACCAAATTGCACTCTATTTCTCAACAAGTTTAATGGTGATTTACTTGATTTTAGAAGATCGCTGGGCGCATTTAATTACATTGGGATTTATCTAAATCAACGCTTCATCGCTCGATCCATATCGCGCTTATCGTCTTTTTCCTTTAGATCTTGGCGTTTATCGTGGAGTTTTTTACCTTGCGCACAAGCTATATCTAATTTAATCCAACCTTTATCAGACAGGAACATTTTCAGTGGAATCAATGTGTTTCCTTTGACCTTCAAAAACTTCTCAATTTTGTCTATCTCTTTGCGATTCAGTAACAATTTTCGGTCACTTCGTGGTTTATGATTGTAAAACGAAGCATTTTCATATTCCGTAACATGCATATTTCGAATAAACACTTCACCATTTACAAACACACAATATGCTTCGAGAATACTGGCTTTACCGTTTCGAATACTTTTAATTTCTGTTCCACCAAGTTGAATTCCAGCGGTAAACGTTTCGAGTAGATGATACTCAAACTTTGCGCGCTTATTTCGGATATTAACTTCGTTTTTTGACATTTCAAATTGAATGAACGCAAAGTTAAGCTTTTTGACTAAAAGCAAGGCATCCACATTACAATACTATGATTTAACGTATAAACTATTCAATTAAAACCAGGATTTGATTACTTTTAAGTCGTGAATATTCCTTCAAAACATATTGAAAATGCTGTTGAGCAATTATCATCTCTTCCTGGTATAGGAAAACGAACTGCTTTGCGTTTGGTGCTTCAATTATTGAATCGCACGGAAGTTGAAATTGAGCAGTTTTCACGTTCGTTTATTGAAATGAAGCAAAACACAAAGATGTGCAGTTCGTGTGGAAATATTTCGGATAATGAAATTTGTTCCATTTGTTCAAATGAGCGGCGTGATCATTCGATCATTTGTGTTGTAGAAGATATTCGCGATATTTTAGCAATTGAAGCAACAGAATCCTACAAAGGAATTTACCATGTTTTGGGTGGAATTATATCTCCGATGGATGGAATTGGTCCAGCAGATTTGAATATTACCACCTTGGTTGAAAAAGCGGCTTCAGGAAATGTCACTGAGATCATCTTTGCTTTGAGCCCAACAATGGAAGGCGATACAACAAATTTCTATCTCTATAAAAAACTCAATGACAAACCCATCATTGTAACAACCTTATCACGTGGGGTTGCGATTGGAACAGAATTGCAATATGCTGATGAAATGACATTAAGCCGTTCGCTTATAAAACGTCAACTTTTTCAATTGTAATATTTCTTATCTTACAAGAACCAAAATAAAGCAACTATGTTAAAAGAATTCAAAACGTTTATTATGCGAGGAAACGTGGTAGACCTTGCTGTGGCTGTAATCATTGGAACGACTTTCAATGCGATTGTTGGATCATTGATCAATGATGTCATCACGCCATTATTATTAAAACCTGCTTTTTCGGCAATGCATGTCGACAAACTTGAGAATTTAGCTTGGAATGGTGTTCTTTATGGAAAATTCTTAGCATCAGTTATCAATTTCTTGGTTACAGCTTTTGTCATTTTCTTGCTGATTAAAGGGATGAACAAAGCAAAAAAGAAGAAAGAAGAAGAAACTGTAGCTGACTCAGCGCCAACAGCCGATCAGGTCTTGCTAACAGAAATCAGAGATTTATTAAAAAAGAGTTAAATCTGCTATAAAAGGAAGCGAAAAGTGAAGGGTTCTCTTATTTAGATATTCAGTTCTCGCTTCGTATAGTTCTTTGCGAAAGCAACAATTTCATTGGAAGGAATCTCATGATAACCCTTTGCCAAGTCAAAAGAAGCCTGAATCATGCACTTTGCAACATTGATAGCCTCTACTGGTCTGTACTTATTGATTAATCCCGTTTTTCCAAGCGCATTTCCGATTTGTATCGATATCTTTTCACCTGTGCGCTGCTCTTTTCTCGGTCCATCTAAAACAGATGGTTTAATGATGATTAATTTCTCAAATCCTATCGCTTTGGCATTTTCATCCAATTGTGCCTTCATTCGAGAATAAAAGAACGGGGATTTTAAACTGACGCCTAAGGCAGAAATCAACACACATTGCTTCACTCCTATTTCTTTGGCAAGCTTCATTACTGTAGTTGGAATTGCGACATCTATTTTCCATTGAGCAGCTTTTGATCCAGCTTTCTTCATCGTTGTGCCAAAGGCTATAAACAAACAATCAACTTCGTGATAAATTGGTAATTCCGATAAATTTTCAAAATCAACCAAATGATTCGTAACAGAAATTTCACGCATATCCAATTCCCTTCTACTCAACAAATCTATCCGCTCAAACCGACTATCTACTGCTAATAATTCAAGTAATTCGTGTCCGACAAGACCAGTTGAACCAAGGATTAATGCATTCATTTTGCTTTTTTTTATAAAAATACAATTCAAATACATTAATCATTAAAAAAAAGTTCTATTTTCGAATGATTATTAACGTTTAAAAACATCTTTACACGCTATTTCATTTTTATGACTAGTATTTTTGTCGCCAAATTGGATTTTGGCATTACAGGCGAGCAATTGAAGCAAGCATTTGAGCAACACGGAACAGTATTAAAGGCCAGCGTTGCAACGGACAGAGAAACAGGAAAATCTCGAGGTTTTGGTTTTGTTGAAATGGCAAATCGCGACGAAGCGATGGCTGCTATTGAAAATTTGGATGGTTCCATGATGAATGGACGACCAATTGCTGTGAAAGAAGCCGAACAACGCACGGACAGCCGTCCACCAAGAGATTCAAATAGTCCACGACCAGATTTTAAACGTCGCGAAGGGTTTGACAACAACCGCGATTCACGTGGAAGTTCAGAATCCAGACCTTCTGAGTATAGAAAACCAGCGGATGATGCACCAGCATTTATCCCGCCAATTCTTCCTGATGCAATTAAAGGTGAAGTTAGAAAGAAAGTTGACAAAGATAAAAAACCAAAAGATTGGGATTCTGAAGGAAGGGCCAAAAAGCCAAAGATGAATGCTTACAAGAAAAGTGGGAAAAACAACCGTTTCTTTGGTGATGATGATGATGATGATGAATTGGATATCCACTCATTCAACAATTATGATGACGAAGAATTGGAAGAGGAGGATAATGACTTCGAAGATGACGAAGATTAAATACTAAAAATGCCTTACGAGTGTGAGGCATTTTGCTTTTTGTTCTTCATGAAATAAAGATCCCTTACAACACTATACTTCACTATAATTTGTAGTTTTACCCCATGGAAATAATCGTCATTATTCTATTGACATTTTTAAATGCATTCTTTGCCTTATCTGAGATCTCTTTAGTTTCTGTTAAAAAATCGCGTATTCAACATCTAGCTGATCAAGGAAATTCGCGTGCAAAAACTATTTTAGGACTTCTCGATAAACCTGAAAACTTTCTTTCTTCTGTTCAAGTTGGAATAACATTAATCGGAATTATTGCTGGTGCTTATGGAGGCGCAAATTTGACCGACGATATGGAAAAATTGCTTGTGAATTTGAAGTTTTTAGGAGGTTCTGTTCACATGGTTTCATTGTTTATTGTAATTGGAAGCATCACCTATTTCACGATTGTTGTTGGCGAATTAGTCCCAAAAACAATTGCGATGAACAGTGCTGAGAAAATAGCATTGGTATGTGCCCCAATAATCAAGTACTTTACACTTGCTACCTTTCCTTTTGTTAAATTATTATCGATTTCAACTAAGTTGATTTTGAAATTATTTGGTGCAAAAGAAAATGATGCCGACCACATGAGTGAAGAAGAGTTAAAGTTTATGCTCTTCAATGCTGGAAAACAAGGTGTCTTAGAAACCGATGAGAGTCAAGTTCACCAAAACCTGTTCTATTTTACCGATCAAACAGCAAAATCGCTGATGACGCATAATTCGGAAGTTGAATGGATTGATTTCAACCTCAGTATCGATGAAATTTTTGAACAATTATTAAAAAGCGTCCGCTCAAAATTCATAGTTTGTGATGGTCAAATGAGCAATATTAAAGGGGTTATAACGATTAAAGACTTTTTTGAAAATTACAAAACACCCGGTTTTAAATTACAAGACATAATCGAAGATCCCATTTATATTATTCAAAACACACCCGCTTTCAAGATTTTAAGTTTATTTAAAACAAGAAAACAATACATCGGAACGGTAATCGATGAATATGGTGGTGTAGTAGGAATTATTACACTTCATGATTTGATTGAAGCGATAGTTGGAGATTTACCAGAAGAAGATGAAGTAGACGAACTTGACATTACAAAACGTGATGATGGGTCTTATTTAATCAACGGTAAAACGCTCATTTTTGAATTAAATCAATACTTTCAAAAGGAAATCATTGAGGACAATATTTCTCAATATACAACTGTTGCAGGCTTTATGCTCGAACATTTAAAAGCTATTCCAGTTGCTGGAAACAACTTTGAATACGAAAACTATTATTTCGAAATTATGGATGTTGATGGTTTAAGAATTGATAAGATTCTTATGAAGCAACGCATCGTTGAAACAGAATACTAAAGAATTTCTGTAATGGCAGCTGGAATGGCCTCAATTAGATCTGAAGCTAATAATCCATATTCCGTAGTTCTAAGCACTGCCTTATCTCCTGCCAATCCATGAATGTAAACACCTACTAGTGCAGCGTCAATTGAAGAGTAATCTTGCGACAAAAATGCGGCAATCATTCCCGTTAAAACATCTCCTGTTCCAGCTTTTGCCATTCCAGGATTTCCAGTAGTATTCACATACATTGTGCCATCTGAAGCTGCAATATACGTTGGTCCGCCTTTTACAATAACGACAGACTTTAGTCTTTGCGCTAATTCAATTTGCATGAGCATTCGTTGCTCAAGTGTTTCCCATGGGCCAACTAATCGTTCAAACTCCAGTGGATGTGGCGTTAGAATAGAATTTTCTGGAATGAGGTTCAACCAATCTTTGTTTAGGGATATGCAATTTAGTCCATCAGCGTCAATAACCATTGGGATTTTCTCCCCGCTTAACAACTGATGAATCGCTTTTTGGGTTGATGCCGCGGTTCCTAATCCTGGACCAAATGCAATTGTCTTAAAATGCAAGCTATGAATTGTATCGGAAAAAATTTTATCGTTTGAATCAATGCTAACCATCGCCTCTGGAATGGCTGTTTGTAGTATGATTTCTCCGCAAGCAGGAATATGGGTTGTTAATAAACCAAGCCCACTTCTTAGACACGCTTTTGATGCCAAAACGGCTGATCCAATTTTCCCTTTACTACCTGCTATGATTAACGCGTGTCCAAAATCACCTTTGTGAGCCGCTTTTGCGCGTGGTTTCAATTTTCCTCGAATGATTTCTTTTGTGATACGATGTTCAGTCATGATGCGTTATTTAGAAAACAATAATAAGCATGTTCTTACTTCTAAAACATGATAAAAAGCAGGATAAATAAATAAAAAAAGGCTTCACTACATGAAGCCTTTTCAATTCTACTTGTTATAGGTTATGCTTTTCGCAAGGTTGTTGGACATACATAGTCCGTTTTTGGAACATCTGTTTTTGCGATTGCATTAAATCCTCCGAACACTTCGATAAAATTGTCGTATCCTCTTGATTTTAAAATAGATGCTGCAATCATACTTCTATATCCTCCAGCACAATGTATAATAAATGGCGCTTCTTTCGGGAATTGAGCCATATCTTCATTAATGAAATCCAATGGAATGCTTTTGGCTCCATCAACATGTTCAGCAGCGAATTCACCTGGTTTACGCACATCAATTACAATTGTCGCAGTTTTGAATCGTTCAGCAAAATCATCAGCTGTAATTCGATTAACTGTATCAACTTCATTCCCTATATTCTTCCAAGCATCAAAACCACCTGCTAAGAATCCGATTACGTGATCATATCCTACTCTTGCCAATCGTTTGATTGTTTCTTCTTCATTTCCTGCTTCCGTAATTAACAATAATTCTTGTTTTACATCTGGCAACATTGCGCCAACCCAAGGAGCAAATTGTCCATCCAAGCCGATATTGATACTGTTTGGAATAAAACCTTCAGAAAAAACTTGAGCGTTACGTGTATCTAAAACAACCGCTCCAGTTTCATTTGCAGCTGCTTCAAAAGCTGATGGAGACAAGGCTTGATTGGCGCGTTTCATTACTTCACCAATGTTTTCATAACCAGTTTTATTCATCATTACGTTCATCCCGAAATAGCCAGGAGGAGGCAATAATCCATCTGTAACTTCTTTAATGAATTCTTCTTCGCTCATATCAGCACGCAAAGCATAATTTTTTGCTTTTTGTTCACCGATTGTACTTACCGTTTCTTTACTCATGTTTTTTCCACATGAAGAACCTGCTCCATGTGCTGGGTAAACAATAACATCATCTGCCAATGTCATTACTTTGTCACGCAATGAACGATACAAGGTTGCTGCTAATTGCTCCTGTGTCATTACTGCTGACTTTTGCGCCAAATCTGGACGACCAACATCACCAATAAACAATGTATCGCCCGAAAACAAAGCTGTGTCCTTTCCGTTTTCATCAATCAAGAGGAAACATGTACTTTCCATTGTATGACCTGGCGTGTGCAAAATTTTAAATGAACTATCACCTAATTTAAGTATCTCACCATCCGTTGCTATATGAACATCATAGGTTGGATTCGCATTTGGACCGTAAACAATCGTAGCACCAGTCGCTTTTGCTAAATCAATGTGTCCACTTACAAAATCGGCATGAAAATGTGTTTCAAAAATGTATTTGATTTGAACATTATCCTTTTTAGCTCGTTCAATGTATGGTTCAATTTCTCTTAATGGGTCAATGATTGCGGCTTCGCCATTTGACGTAATGTAGTATGCACCTTGTGCTAAACATCCTGTGTAAATTTGTTCTATTGTCATGTGTGTGAGTGTTTATATGTATATCTGTGTGGATTAATTCAAATTTCGAATATTTTTTTTTAAAAGACTATTAAAAAAAGCTTAAACTTTTATTTTTTCCAGAATAGGTTATCGATTATAATGTAAATTCCCATCGCCAAAACCAACCAACCAAATCCTCGTTTTAATTTCTCCCCGGGTATTTTTTTTGCTAACATAAACCCTATGAAGATTCCAAGGACTGAAAAACACGTGAAGAAAATTAATAAATTCCAATCGATTGTATAGTCACCTTCTAGAGCGCTCAAAAATCCAATGGCTGAATTGGTTGTAATAATCAAGAGAGATGTTCCAATTGCTTTTTTCATCGGAATATGCGCAAAAAGAATGAGCGCTGGAATAATCAGAAAGCCTCCTCCTGCCCCAACCAATCCCGTTATAAAACCGATTAAAATACTTTGTAAAAAAATCAGGGTATAGTTGACCGGAGGAATGAAATCTAGTTCCAAATCCTTTCGCATTGGTTTAATCATGGCGATTGATGCTGCAATCATTACAACTGCAAATAAAACCATTAAAAGAATTGACTTTGTTATTTCGAATCCTGAAATAGTCAATACTGAATCTGGGATTTGCGGCAAAACATAACCACGCGTTAAGTAAACAGAAATAATTGAAGGAACGCCAAAAATTAAGGTTGTTTTGAACTCAACTTTTTTCTCTAAAATACTTTTAATACCGCCAACTAATGCAGTTGTTCCTACAATAAATAAAGAATAGGCTGTGGCAACACTCGGTTCAATTCCCATGATTAAAACAAGAATTGGAACCGTCAATATTGAACCACCGCTTCCAACCAAACCCAAAGAGATTCCAACCAATACAGCCAAAAAGTAACCTGCTATTTCCATTTAAATGATTTACATGCAAAATTGGCGATTTAATCATCGTTAAAACGTCACAATTGTTACACAGCAATTTATTAACGACGAAAATACACATAAAAAAAGGCCCTGAATATTCAGCGCCTTGATATTATTTTCTAAAATGATTACATGCTTAAAATCTTAAACTCAGTTCTACGGTTCAATTGTCTTCCAACTTCGGTATCATTTGTTGAAATCGGTTGATCTTCTCCATACCCTTTGTATGTTAAACGATTAGCAGCGATTCCGGCTTTAATTAAATAATCGACAACCGCTTTTGAGCGATTATCTGACAATTTCGCGTTGTATTCATTTGCACCTTTTGAATCTGTATGACCTGAAATTTCAATTTTTAAGGTCGGAACATCAGTTAACAATTTTGTCAAACGCTGCAACTCATTCGTTGACTCTGGACGTAAAGTAGCTTTATCAAAATCAAAGAAAATATTTTTAAGGATAATTTTACTTCCAACAACAATCCCTTTTAATTCAACATCTTTTGTCACTTCTTGAAATGCTGAAGTTGCTGGGATGTCAAAATTCTCTGAATGAAAAAGGTAGCCTTCTTTTTTCACTGCAATTCCATAGTTTTTACCTGCAGGAAGTGAAACCAAGTATTTACCTGTTATACTGTTTGAAGTAAACGTTGCTATCACTTGATTCATTTGGTTGTCAATAATTTCAATCGTTGCATCCAAGGGTTTTTGTGTTAATGCATCGGTTATTTTCCCTTTCAAAATTGTCAATTGAGCCTCTTTAATTTCTGCAACTGGAGCAACAACTGTTTCTTTAACAGGTGCAGCTTGTGAAGCAATCAAATTATCCTCATTGTTCATGATCATTTGTTTTTCAACCCCCAAGAAGGTTATCATATACAAATCTTTTTCACCAAATCCATTGGGTTTGAAAGACGAATAATATCCATGACGACCGCTCGCAGAAACGACAAAGAACACATCATCATCCGGGGTGTTTACAGGATAACCAATGTTTTCAGGAGTGGACCATGTTTTTGAAGAATCGTTATAAACGGTTTTGAAAATATCGTATCCACCCATTCCTTTGTGGCCTTGCGAACTGAAATACATTGTTTTTCCATCTGGATGAATAAAAACACCTTCTTCACCATATTTTGTATTAATGGTTGGGCCCAAATTCTCGGCTTTACCCCATTTTCCTTTTTCATCTTTGTGAGAAATCCATATATCCCGACTTCCTAGTCCATCTGGTTTATCACTCACAAAATAAACTGAATTCCCATCGGGCGAATAACATGCAGAAGATTCATGGTATTTATCCGTATTGATGTTTTTATTCATCGCCTCAGGTTTCGACCATTGATCACCCAATAATTCTGATTCATATAAATCACCTTTGTTTTTCCCCATGTAAATTAAAAACTTTGTTCCATCTGCCGATAATCCAGAGTTAGCATCATGATCTTCAGTATTCACTGGGTCACCCATGTTTTTAGCAGTAGACCATTTTCCATCTGCTTGTTTGTATGAACTATAGATATCCTCAAAATATTCATTTAATCCTGGATCAATTCCTCCGCCAACCGTACTCGGTCTTCGCGATGTAAAAAGTAAAACAGACTCATCAGCAGAAATTACAGGACCATAATCTGTGTTTTGCGAATTCACTTCTTTACCTAAATTGTCGATAAATACGCGAATTGGTTTTTTTGACATTTCCTTTCCAACATAACATTCATTAATTGATTTAGCTGCTGTTCCAATCATTTTAGGATCGCCGTCGGAATTTCCATTCTTTTGAAAAACACTAAATTCTGCAATCGCTTTATCCCATTGCATATCCAAATGATAGGCCCTCCCCAAATAAAAATTTAAAGTTGGATCTACCGTTGGATCTAAACTTTTGGCTTTTTCAAGAAAGGGAATCGCTTTTAATTTGAAGTTTGAGTAGAGATAACAGTGTCCTATTTTGAAATTCAATAATGCATTATTTGGGTTGAATTTATTCGCTTCCAAATAAGGTTCAATGGCTAGTTTATAATAGTTTGAATCTTGACTATGATAATTATCGCCTATTTCAATATTGCCTTTGGCTTTTTTTAACCCTTCTTTGTCTTTGCTGAAAAATTCTTTTGTGAATTCTATATTTTGCGCAAATGCATTTGACACAGTAAAAAGCATCAAAAAAAAGGTCATTTTAATGAACATTGTGAAATTCTTTTTCATCTTTAAAATTCTTATTTTAACACTTAATTATTTACACGAACCGCTGTAATTCTTAGCTGTTTCAGCACCTAGTTCTGCTGCTTTATGCCAATCTGCACAGGCACCAGCATCATCTCTCAACATTTCTTTTGCGATTCCACGATTTAAATAAGCATAACCATTTATTGGTTCCAATTCAATTGCTTTTGAACAATCTTCCAAACTTCCTTTATAATCGTTCAATTTATATTTCGCGACAGCTCGATTATTATAGGCATAGGCATAATCAGCTTTCAACTGAATTGCTTTTGAAAAATCTTCAATTGCACCTTTAAAATCGCCTGCGTCCAATTTTGCACTTCCTCGATTTGTATATGCAATATAATAATCACCTTTCAGTTTAATGGCAGAAGTGTAATTTTCGATTGCTTCTTTTGATTTTCCCTTTTTGCGATAAACACTTGCCATATTGTTCAATGTAAACGGCATATCCGGAGAAATTGACAGCGCATTTTTGTAATCGTCAATAGCTCCATCTAAATCTTCTAATTGTCGCTTTGCACTTCCCCGATCATTGTATGCATATGCATATTGGTTGTTGAATTTTATCGCTTCAGTAAAATCAGCAATTGCCCCCTTGTAATCCTTCTTTTCGAATTTTATTACTCCACGATAATAAAATGCCTGAGAATACCCCGTATTCAGTTCAATGGCTTTCGTGTAGTCTTGTTCAGCTTCAGATTTGTCCAAAGTAGCATATTTGACTTGAGCACGACCAAAAAAATAGTCACTTTGTTGACTTATAGTTAAAGCCATGTTAAAATCTGCAAGGGCTCCTGGTAAATCATTTAATTCCATTTTGGTGTTTCCACGATTGTAATACGCTTTATCGAAATCTGGCTTGATGGAGATGGCAGCATTAAAGTCTGTTAAGGCTTCCTGAAAGTTTTTAGCTGTAAATTGCTGAATCCCTTGATTATATGATTTTTCAGCATTTTGAGAACCATCGTCTAAAATGGTTGCTTTAACGATTGAATCTTGCGCAATGACTGAATTATAAACAAGTATGCTTATAAAAAAGGCGATGGAGCGTGTTATTAATTTCATGTGTAGTAGTCATTTGTTTAAATCAACATCAATTTAGCATTGAAGCTACACAAAATTAACGAAATAATTTTGTAACATTGAAAGGAACAACCATTAAAACCATGAAGGATTTATTTTTATTGAGAGACGATATTACTTTTTTGAATTTTGGTTCCTTTGGATCAACTCCAAAAGAACTTTTTGATGATTATGTGAGTTGGCAACTTTTATTAGAAAAAGAACCAGTGCAATTTATAACCGTGGATGGTTATCATTATTTAAAAGTTGCGAGAAAAGCCTTGGCAGAATTTATTTCATGTGATACTGAGAACTTAATTTTTGTTCCCAATCCAACGCATGCAGTTAATATAATCGCAAAGAATATTCGATTAAACCAAGGGGAAGAGATTTTAAGCACATCCCTCGAATATGGCGCGATGGATCGAACATGGGATTTTTATTGTGATAAACTCGGTGCCAAATATGTACAACAGCCCATCTCTCTGCCAATAGAATCAAAAGAATCTTTCTTAAATGAATTTTGGAAAGGATATTCTGATAAAACGAAAGTCATTTTTATTTCGCAAATCACAAGTAGTACGGGTTTGATTTTGCCGGTAAAAGAGATCTGTGCAGAAGCTAAAAAGCGTGGTCTAATTACAATTATTGATGGTGCACATGTGCCTGCGCATATCGATTTGAACTTATTCGAATTGAAAGCAGATTTTTATACTGGAGCTTGTCATAAATGGATGATGACGCCAAAAGGCTCATCCTTTTTGTATGTTCATCCAGACTTTCAACATCATTTGGACCCCCTAATTGTTTCATGGGGATACAAAAGTTCAACACCATCCAACTCACAATTTTTCGATTACCATCAATTTAATGGAACACGCGATTTTTCTGCATATCTGACAATTCCAAAATCAATTGAATTCATGGAAAAACACAATTGGAAAGAAAAAACTGAAGTGTGTCGAAATCTATTAATATATAACGCTCCGAAATTATTTAAGCTCCTCAATACTGAGCCACTTGCTCCTTTAACGAAGGATTTCTTTGGTCAGTTATGTTCGGCAGAAATTAAAACGAACGAACCGGAAAAATTACAACGCTTACTTTTTGAACAATACAAAATCGAAATTCCAGTGATGCGTCATAAAGACAAGTGCTATATTCGATTTTCATTTCAAGTTTTTAATACTTCAGCGGAAATTGATTATTTGATTTCTTGTTTAGATGAGGTTATTAAGAATACTGATTTAATTCATCTGTAATAACATTTTTAACAATTACTAAATGGCCACTAGCAACTAACGCTTATGGTCGTTCAATTGAATTTGACAGCTGGTTTCTATTTTGTTCAAGTTGGTAATTCACGCAAAATGTTTAGCAAACTATAGAATTGAACAAAGGTAAATTGAAAGCGATTGATTCATTTCAATCGCTTTTTTTTGAGTTATTATTTAGCCATCTTATCTTATTCCAACAGAATTTCGTCTTTTCTTAATATGTGGTTAATATTTTATTTACATTAGTAGCTTGTAAATAGTACTATGCAAAAATTAACAACGCTATTATTTGGTGCATTTATCGCATCATTTTCTCAAGCCCAATATTGCACGGCTGTTGGCCCCTCGAGCACAATCGATTCAAATGTTGGGTCTGTTGCTCTAACGGGAGTAGTAGGCTCAATTAATTACACTGCTGGCTGCCCGGGTGTTGTTGGATTGCAAGATTTAACCTTTTTGGGAACAACCTTGAATGCAGGCTCACCTTACACAGCATACATACAATTTAGCACATGTGGTGGAAATTTCAATGGAGCTGGTTCTGCTTGGATTGACTTCGATCAAAATGGAGCGTTTGATGCGAATGAAGTGATCGGTTCTTGGGCAGGAACACCTCCTACCTCCCTTTCTAGTTTTAATTTTACAGTTCCAACTGGTGCTCAAAATGGCACAACACGCATGCGTGTTACCCAGCAAGAACAAGGCATCTTGCCATTGAATCCTTGTGCAGCTTTTACTTGGGGGTCTGTAATGGATTTTTCTATTACAATTGGAAATGGAATAGATTGCTCGGGTTACCTTGGTGATGAAACAACAGATGCGCTTCCTATTACTAGTTTACCCTACACAGATACAAGGAACAATTCTTATTGCTATTCAAGTCAAAATTTAGTTTATAATTCACCTGATATTTATTATCAATTCAATCCTTCCCCAATGATGCAAAGTGTAAATGTTTCATTGTGCGGTTCTTCCTTCGATACATTTTTAAGTGTTGTTGATGCAACAGGAAATATTATTGCGTTTAACGATGATGAAGAATCATGTGGTACATCTTCTGAATTAACATTTAATACCAATGGTTTAGGTTTGTGTTACATAATTGTTGAAGGATGGGGAAATGAAACTGGTGAATATACCTTAAACGTTGATGCCAACTATTTAGGTCAAACTCAACTTGACAATGAACATATTGTTGTAAGTCCAAATCCTGCAAGTGAATCAATCTCAATTACGGGTTTTGAAGGGAAAGTTGACGTGCTGGATGTTTCCGGGAAAAAAATACTATCAGTTGCTGATTTCAAGGGTGAAAAAATTCAAGTTGAAAAATTAGAAAGTGGTCTGTATACCATCGTTTTCACAAAAGATGGGAAACAATTTTCCAAAAAAATAATGATCAACTAATGAACCAAGGCGATTCAACTGGAACTGTTCTCATAGGTTCGATATGCTATCCGTGTTCTGAAAGCTATTTGTTTAACTTTCACAGCCGACTTTATAATGCGGACCTAGCTCAATTGAACATTCAACTTGTTTCCTTGGATGGAGGTACAACAATAAATCAACATGTTTCTTCATTTAAAACGAAATTTGACACAAACCAATTGACGTATGGTTATTACCCCTACTCGATTGAATTAAATCATTTTTCGATAAAACCGGGACAATTTATAATCGTTAACTAATGAAATTAACAAGCTTTTTAATTGTGTCATATTCCCTTTGGAGTTTTATTTCTTTGGGTCAACCTTGGTTTCAAAAAGCCAGTTTTGGAGGGGTTGGAAGACATAGATCTGTTGGAATCGCAATAGGTAATAAAGGATACATTGGAACAGGTCATGTGAATGGAACAGGAATCGATATATCCTATAAAGATTGGTGGCAATATGATCCAGCTTCTGATTCATGGACACAAAAAGCTGACTTTCCTGTAAGCGGACATGGAGTAACAGCTTGGGGAACTGAAACACACGGTTATGTTGGTGGAGGATCTGCTTTGACCAATCAATTTTATTGTTATAATCCTGTTGCAAACGAATGGACTACTATTGCAAATTGTCCGCTCAGTCCAGGCGATGTTCAAGGCTTTTCAGTTCAAAATAAAGGATATGTTTTATCAGGAAATAGCATAGCAGAATATGATCCAACAACAAATGCGTGGTCTTTAAAGGCCAATTGTCCAATTACTGTTAGTACCTGGAGTTCTGCCTTTGGAACTTCTGGAAGTGGATTTGTGAAAACGGGGATTAATCTTTACGAATTCAAACCATCCCAAAATGTATGGATTCAACGTGCAAGTTTCCCTGGTAGTTCGACTAACGGTAGTTCTGCTTTTGCAATTGATGGAAAAGGATACATCACGTGTGGTTACGTTGGCGGTTTATCCGTTGTTACAGATCAAGTTTGGGAATTTAATTCTGGATCTAACTCATGGAGTTTAATTGGCGAATTCCCCGGTACTTCCCGCCGATTTCCCGTCGCTTTTTCCATTGAAGGAAAAGGATATTTTGGAACAGGCACTAATGGTATTAATTTCAATGATTTCTGGCAATTCAATTACAATCCACTTGGTTCAAACGAACTCGTACTGGATGAAACAAATGTTAGTGTCTTTCCAAATCCAGCAATTGATGAGGTAACTTTAACTTTTTCAAATCAAGATTACGCTTTACTCTCAACATGCTCTTTATCGATTTATAACCTTCAAGGAGAATTAGTTGATAAGGTTAATCAATTATCTCCAATTGTTACAATCCAACGAAATTCAAAAATTAGTGGAATGTATATCTATAAAATTTCATGTGCTGAAAAGGTAGCGTTCACTGGCAAACTTATTTATAATTAAGTATGAAGCAATTCATTATCATTTTTATGGGCATCCTTCCGTTCGTTGCGGTGAGTCAAACAGAAAATTTTTGGATAAAAAAAACAGATTTCCCTGGTTTAAAGCGCGAACGTGCTGTTGCTTTTGCTATTGGTGATTACGGCTATATTTGTTCTGGAGTCGATTCTGCTGAAGCTGTATTGAACGATTTATGGCAATACAATCCCGCCAATGACACATGGACCCAAAAGGCAGATTTACCCGGCTCAGCAAGACGAGATGCAGTTGGTTTTACGATTAATTCAAAAGGTTATGTGGGAACCGGTATCAACAATGACGAATCATTACTAGGTACAAAATTGAGTGATTTTTGGGAATACAATCCTGCAATTAATACATGGACGCAAAAAGCCAGCTTTCCAGGTTCGGGAGGCTTGGGGATTTATTTTGCGACTGGATTCAATATTGATTCTAAAGGATATATCTGTGGTGGTAAAACAGGTCCAAATGCCTATTCCAGTCAATTATGGGAATATAAGCCAAGCATTGACGAATGGACGCAACGAGCAAATTTTCCAGGAGGTGTGCGTTATCAACTTTCATCATTTTCTATTGGATACAATGGGTACGTTGGATTAGGTGCCAATCAAGATGTTTTCAAGAAAGATTTCTGGAAATACAATGGCGGTACAAATCAGTGGACACAAATTGCGGATCTTCCTGCTTGGGAACGAGGTGGTGCAAGTACTTTTACAATCGGAGAAAGTGGCTTCGTCTGTTTGGGTTCTAACGGCGGTGTGTTAAATGACCTATGGGAATACCAGCCAGCCCTTGATGAATGGTTCGTTCGTGCTTCATATGGTGGTAGTGAACGTAAAAATGCTGTAGCGTTTGTTGTAAACAATAGAGCCTACGTTGGCACGGGCAAGGGTATTTCTGGTAAAAAAGCATCGATGCATGAATACATTCCAAAACAAGAATTAATGGCTGGAATCTATAAACTAGAAAATGTTGAATTTGTCATCTTCCCCAACCCATCAAATGGTTCATTTACAATTCACAGTAAATCAACCAAAATAAAAACAATTCAAGTTTACACAACAGATGGGCGCTGCATTCAAACAATAGAAAACAGTGATTTTCAAAAAATAACATTAGACAGAAGCAATTTAACAAATGGCATTTATATCGTTGCATGTATTGATAAACAAGGTTCATTTTTAGGAACTCAACAACTTATACTTTACTAAGTATGAAAAAACTTCTCATATCAATTTGCGTATTTTCAGCAATTTCATTCGCTACAATTGCACAAGATTATTGGCAACAAAAAGACTCTGTCAATGGGTCAGGAAAGGCAGTTTGTGGATTTTTTGTGCTTCAAAATGAAGGTTACATTGTCGGCGGTCTAGATGAATACAGTTTCAAGCGTAAGATGTATTCTTATAATCCTGGACAAAATGACTGGGACAATGAACTTTCAATTGGTGGGCTTAACGGTGATGGCTTAGACAGAGGTTCAGCATCAACATTTTCTATTGGTCCAAAAGGTTATCTCTGTTTAGGGCAGGGACAAACGAATCCGTATTTCAAAGATACATGGGAATATGATTCTGAAACAGGCGCTTGGTCACAAAAAGCAGATTTCATCGGAACAGCGCGCCGTCAAGCCTTTCAATTCGCTGTGGATGGATTCGCTTATGTTGGTGGTGGTCAGGATGCAACAGGATTAAAAAAAGATTTTTACAAATATGATCCAACAACAAATATTTGGACACAATTAAATGATTTTGCTGGAACCGCGAGAAGACAAGCAACAAGCTTTGCAATGGGCGCTGAAGGATATGTTGGAACGGGTGACGATGGTGTATTAAAAAATGATTTCTGGATGTATGTTCCATCGAGCGATTCTTGGATTCAAAAAGCGAACTTTCCTGGAACACCAAGAGCTGGTGCTGTTTCATGGGGCATCTTCCCAACGGGATACATTGCAACTGGTGAAGACAATACGTTCTCATATAAAAAAGATGTTTGGGAATACAATTATTTTGCAAATGTTTGGGTACAACGAACAGATTTAGCAGGACCAGCACGTAAAAATGCAGTGGCGTTTGTAATTGATGGAATTGCCTATTTGGGAACAGGATACAACGGAACCTTTTTGGATGATTTTTATGCTTACAATGGAATAGTTGGTTTAGATGAAAATACACAAACCTTTACTTCAAACTGTTTCCCTAATCCTTCTGTTAATGAGGTGTTTATTTCAGGTAACCTAGCCAATCTGTCGCAATCTTCTGTCCAAGTATTTTCTACAACAGGAGCGCTAGTTACTGACCAAATAGTGGTGAGTACTTCAGGTACTAGTTTAAAACTTTCTATTGATAAATTGGCGCCAGGAAACTATATTTATAAACTGAAAAGCTCAGATCAAACTTCGACGTCTTCAGGAAAAATTATTAAGTTGTAATGAAACTATTTCTTTTATTAACGCTAAATTTTGCTTTAATCGCTTGCACACAACCTATTCAAAAAGAGTTAGTTGAAGGAGAGATAAATGAAGCCAACACAGCACGGGTTTCTGAAAAATATGAGGTACTTACAACCCTAAATGATGATTATAGTTTTGGCTATCAAATTTTGAAAAATGGAAAATTGATGATTGATCAAAAAAATATACCTGCCATTCAAGGAACAAAAGGATTTTCATTAAAAGTTGATGCTGAAAGAACGGCAAATTTTGCACTTGAAAAAATTAAAAAAGGTGCCTTTCCACCTACTATTTCTATTGAAGAACTGGATAGTTTGGGTGTAATAGACTAATTCTTTTTTAAACCAGAAACATTTTCTATTCCATGCTGTTTCAAATCAACTTTTTTTGTTAGTCATGAAAAATGGTAAAATCTAAAGGAAACCTCAGATAATTACTGATTTTTTATTGGCTTATACCTTTGCAAAATTTAAATATTTAAATTTTTGAATCTTCATATCATCGAATACATGAATTTTTGAATGCTCAAATTCATAAATAAACCCATGCAGTTGGGTTTTCTGAAGCTTCAGAAAACACGGTTAAGGTTGCCGACAGTCGCTGTAATCTGCTGTTTGAAATTATCTCTTCCCGATAAATCGAGATGCAGCCCGCCATTGCCTGTCTGAGACTTCCTTGATGGTCATAAATGTTAAGCTTCAAGAGAATCTGCATGGGCTCCGAAAAACGGATAAGGTCACTGCTCCAATCGTGTGGATGTACCTCTTCGGCAAATATAAGTAAAAGAGCCTTGTAAATTCACCTACGTTTAAGACGATTTTACGAAACAAACTCCTTAAAAAAATACTAACTTCGTTTTCTTATATTAACCACGGCATGAAAACGCTAAAAAAAATACTCTTCAAATTGTTGAGCCAACGCGCTTACTTAAAAACATTACACCGAAGTTTCTACTTGCTGTATGATTTAGGATTCTTGAAAAATGATGCACGCTTTAAATACCACTACATGGTGAAGCAATTGATTGAGCCGAATTTTTCTGTTTTAGACATCGGTGCAAACTTGGGCTACTTTTCGAAGAACTTTGCGCGCTTAGCCAAAAATGGTAAACTCATTTCAATTGAACCCGTACCTGTTTTCTTTGAAACACTTTCTTACTTCATGAAAAAATTCCCTCATGTCACTTTATACAATGTTGCTTTGGGAACCGAAAAAGGAACGATTACAATGGTTTTACCTGAATCAAACGGAATGATTCGCACAGGTTTACCGCACATCGCTGAATCTGAGGAAGAAAAGCAATTACACGCAAACCAAGAAGTGCAAATTGTAAAAGGAAGTGAATTGTTGTCCGATTTAGATCGTTTGGATTACATCAAATGTGATATCGAAGGTTATGAATTAAACGTTTTCAAAGATATCAAACCTGTTCTTGAAAAACACTTGCCGTTTGTTCAGATTGAAATTGCAGAAAAAAATCTTCCAGAAATGATAGACTTGTTTTCTTCTCTGGGATACACACAATTCGGTATCAAAGATTTCAAGTTTATTGAAGAAAGAGGCAAACAAGCTGAAGATGGAGATTTCTTCTTTGTGCCTTCAGCAAAATTAGAAGACTTTAAAAAGAAATTTAACCTGTAAACAGTAGAAGACGATTTTGTTGACTATAGAAGATTCTATACTTTTGTTTTACTATAATCTTAGCAATTACATACTTAGATATGTTGGAATTAAAATCACATTGCGAAAAATGCAGTAAAGAATTACCCCAAGAGAGTAACGAAGCATATATCTGTTCGTATGAGTGCACTTTTTGTGAAGAGTGCTCATTAAACACTTACAATTACATTTGCCCCAATTGCAAAGGTAATTTAGAAAAACGTCCAAAAAGAAGCTCGAAAGAAGCTTAAAGTTGTTCTTTCATTTCCTCTATTTCTCTTTTCAAGGCTTCGATTTCACGATCTTTCGTTCTAAACTTCCGATAACTAAAAACAAATGATAATGCGTAACCAACAACAATTGAGAAAATAATTAATAACGTCAAGGGCATTTTTGCCTTCGTAACCAACAAATGAACTTCTTGCTCAGTCCAATTCAATGTTGCAAAAACAACACCCAGAATTCCGAGAATAATACTTAAAACAAATTTAATTTTGTTTACTGTTGATAAACTGTGCCAATATTCTACCATGTCGCTTTATTTTACTCGAAGATACATAATGAAATAGATATTGAAAAAAATTCGCGAAATAATTTAATAGCGAAGTAATAACAATCCTCAAACTGCTTTTTCAATTTCAATCAGAACGACTTTTTTAAAATGGAAAATATACTATCTTTGCACCGTAAAAAATAAGATAGCATGGCAACTACAGCAGATATTAAAAATGGTTTATGTATCAGATTCAATGATAAATTATACCAAATCATCGAATTCCAACACGTTAAACCGGGAAAAGGTCCAGCGTTCGTTCGAACTAAAATGCGTCAAATTGAAACAGGAAAAGTATTAGATAATACGTTTTCTGCAGGACACAAAATTGAAACAGTTCGTATTGAAAATCGCGAATACCAATACTTGTATCAAGAAGGTAGTGATTATGTATTCATGAACAATGAAACATACGAACAAGTGAACATTGCAGGTAAAATGGTTGAAAAACCATTGTTCTTGGAAGAAGGTATGATTTGTAATATTCTGTTCCATGCGGAAGAAGAAACGCCTTTAGTTGTTGAGTTACCAATGTATATTATTTCTGAAGTTACCTACACAGAACCAGGTGTTAAAGGAGATACAGCTACAAACTCTATGAAAGCTGCAACAATTGCAACAGGAGCAGAAGTAAAAGTTCCTTTGTTTATTGACAATGGTGAAATAATTAAAATTGATACACGCACAGGTGTTTATGTTGAGCGCGTAAAAAATAAATAATTATTCATCGGAATAAAAAGATTTAGGGATTCTGTTGAGTCCCTTTTTTTTTGAATCTATGCAACAAATTCAACTTCATAACAAATCCCTTGCTGCTCAAACCATTCGTGTCGATCAAAACCGCAATGAAACTATAATTTTGGTTTTTCTTCACGAGGCACTCGGTTCAATTGGCCAATGGAAAGCGTTTCCTGAACAATTATGCAAGAAATTGCAATTGGATGGATTTGTATACGAGCGTGAAGGCCATGGACTTTCCTCAACCTTTACGAAAGAACGAACAGTAAATTATTTGCACGATTATGCTTGGAATGAACTGAATGAAATAATTGAAACGGCTTTTTCAAGGGATAAAAAAATCATTTTGATTGGCCATTCAGATGGTGGAACGATTGCGCTTCTATACGCTGCACGATTCCCAAAAAATATAGTAGCTTGTATAACGATGGCAGCGCACGTAATCAATGAACCTGAAACTGTTGCTGGAATTGAACCTGCCATTAATGCCTTTAAATCAGGAAAATTAGTTGGACTACACAAATACCACGGCGCTCAAACAGAAGCATTATTCTATGCCTGGGCTAACACTTGGAAAAGTGCTGAATTTAAAGAATGGAATATTTGTGCTGATATTGAACCGATCCGCTGCTCTGTATTGGCAATCCAAGGAATAAATGATCAATATGGAACCGAAAAACAATTGGAATTGATTAAAACGAACGTTTCAGGGAAGGTGAAAACTGTAATGCTACCAACTTGTGGCCATCATCCACATTTAGAAGTTCCAAATCTCGTTCTAATTGAAATACAGCAGTTCTTGGAAGAAGAAAATTAACTTATTCTAAAACAAAACTTAAGTTTATTGGTTATAGAAGCATGAGCAGGAACGACGATTTCATTAACCCAATTGACCCAGATAAAATTACGGAGAATCCGCACTCGTTGGAATATGCGCATCATGCGGGAAGTGCATTAATAAAACCTGAAGACCAAGGTAAAATTAAAGGGCGCGCTTTGTCGGCAATGGAGCATCAGACAGATATGCAATTGGGTCAGATTTATGAGCAAATGCAATTGTTAGCCGAACAAGCAAAGAAATTGAATGACCGCAAATCCATTTCTGAGTTTATCTACATGGCTGAAATGCGTTTCGAACCCCTGATTAATCATGTTTATCACCTGTACACCAAAGAAAATGGCGATTATTTATTGTCGTTAATCGCACCAAATCAATGGGGCCGTTCGAAAAATAACTTCACCTTCATTGCAACCGTTCGTTTATTAGCAGATCATACTTGGGATATTTTGGAAAAGAGTCCGGATGTAAATTTTTAACTCATCGCGTAAACACCCATTCCTCATCCGTTGATTGATTTACATCGAATGAATATCCATCGACAGTATATAGTTTAAGTTCTTCAACAGTTTGAAGATTATTTTGAACGATATAGCGTGCCATTGCTCCACGTGCATGCTTTGCATACATCATGACAATTTTATATTCCCCATTTTTAAATTCCTTGAAAACGGGGGTAATAACCTTTGCTTTCAAAACTTTTCTGTCTATTGCTTTGAAATATTCCGATGAGGCAAGATTCACAAGAACTTCATCCTTGTGCATTTCGTTATTCAAGAATTTCGTAAGTTTTGCCCCCCAAAATTGATATAAATTCTTCTGTTTTGGCGTGATTTGCCATTTTGTACCCATTTCCAAGCGATATGGACACATCAAGTCAAATGGCTTAAGAATTCCATACATTCCAGACAAAATACGAATGACCGATTGCGCCTTTTCTAATTCATCCGAAGAAAAAGATCGAATATCCAATCCACGATAGACTTCACCACTAAATGCAAAAGCTGCCGGAACGCTAGATTGAGTTCGCTCTACAGGTGGAGTCCAACTAGAAAAACGTTGCTTATTTAATTCTGCCAAATCAAGCGAAATGTGCATGGTGGATTCCAATTTTTTGAGTGAAAATTTTTTCAATTTATTCACTAGCTGTTCACTTTCCTTTAAAAATGAAGATACAGTTGTGTTTACAGTAGCTGGAATATCAGTTATATCAATGGATTTTGCTGGAGACAGAAGAACTTTCATAGGTCTTTTTTTTTACGAAAATAAACAAATGTTATGTTACAAATGTTAAAGTTTATGAATGTTTCTCTTGACATGGGACTTAAAATGTATTAATTTAGCGAAGCTTAAAACTCAAAAATCAAACTATGAGAAAATTATTATTTTTACTAACGTGTGTAACTTCACTTTCTGCTGGTCACTCCTTGGCGCAGAAAACAGAAGAATCAGGTGTTATTTATTGTGAAAGCTTTATGGTTTCTCGACCATTATCAGAGCTTTTAAAAGAAAACCCTGTAAATGAAAAGAAAATTGCGCGAAGCAATATGCGCAAAAACAATGGCGAATCAAAAGATCGCAAGCACAGAGAACCGCAGAAATTTCCACTGTTAGAAAAAGGTGAAGGGGCTTATGGAAATGATGCTAGTTTTATTCAAATAGAAAATGGTACACGTCCAGCACCAACAACGAAAGTAAACGTAAATGGAATTAACACTGGATCCTATCCGCACGACCCTTCTGGTGCAGCAAGTACTACTCATTACATTCAAGCGGTAAATGCAACAACATGCAGAATTGTCAATAAAACGACGGGGGCAACTGTACAAAGTTTTACAATGGGTACACTTTGGAATCCAGATTTGACTGAAAATGACGGTGATCCAATTGTATTGTATGACCGTTTTGCGGATCGCTGGTTTTTGGCACAATTCGGTAATGCTGGGGTTCCGAATGGTCAAGGTAGAATGTATATTGCTGTTTCAGCGACCAATGACCCATTAGGCTCTTGGTATTGCTACACGTTTACATCTCCATCATTTCCTGATTATCTTAAATTCTCAATTTGGCAAGACGGTTATTACATGACTTCTAACCAGACAACACAAAGAGTTTTTGCTTTTGAAAGAACCGCTATGTTGGCTGGTAACGCTTCTGCACGCTCAGTTTTCACTTCATACAACCCACCAGATGGAAATGGTTTCTTCTGTCCAATGCCTGCAGATGCAGATGGGATTGGTGGTTTACCAGCAGCCGGAACACCATGTCCGATTATGTCATACTCTGATAATACGTGGGGTGGTGGTGCAATCGATGGTATTCAAATTTATCAAATGACAGTAAACTGGGTTCCTGCAACACCAACTGCTTCAATTTCGTTTGTATCAGCTGTTCCAACGAGTGCATTTGACGCTTCATACAATGCAAGTTGGAATGACATCTCACAACCTGGTACAACCAGTAAACTTGACGGTATTGGAGGTATTCTTCAATATCGTGCTCAATTCACAAAATGGAGCGGATATAATTCAGTTGTATTGAATTGGCCAGTAAAAATTAGTTCAACGCAGCGCAGCATCATGTGGGCTGAATTGCGTCAAAATCAAACTACCGGTGCATGGTCCGTATACCAACAAAGTATCTTCACTCCTGATACTTACAGTCGTTGGATGGGTTCAATTGCCATGGATAACTCAGGAAACATTGCCTTGTGTTATGCAAAATCAGGATCATCTACAATTTATCCTGGATTGTATTACACAGGTCGTTTAGCAAACGACCCATTAAACACTATGACATTTGCAGAAGGCACCGCTATTGCAGGTATTATTTCACAAAACGTTGGAACAAATCGCTATGGAGATTATGCGCATACAGCCCTTGATCCAGATGGTTCAACTTTCTGGCATACAGGAGAATGGTTGGGTGGAACACAAAATAACCCAAAAAAAACGCGTATCTATTCGTTCCAGTTTACCTCTCCAACTGATGCAAATGTCTCTATTACATCTTCTGATTCAGATAACTCAATCTGTACAGGTTCCTCGGTAACTTTTACTGCAACTCCAACAAATGGTGGTACATCGCCAAGTTACCAATGGCAATTGAATGGTTCAAATGTTGGAACAAATAGTCCGACCTATACAAATTCATCATTAACATCAGGACAAATTGTAACATGTATCATGACATCGAACATGTCGGGCGCTACCAACAATCCAGCAACTTCAAATGCAATTACTACAACTGTTAATGCATACGTAACACCTTCAATATCAATATCAGGTTCAACAACAATCTGTTCAGGAACAAATGCAACATATACAGCAACGCCAACGAATGGTGGAACAACTCCAGCTTACCAATGGAAAGTAAATGGTTCAAATGTTGGAACGAGCAGTTCGACTTATGCTACTTCTACTTTGACGAATGGAGCTAACATATCATGTGTTTTAACATCGACAGCAGCATGTCCATCTCCAACAACTGCTACATCGAATACACTTACAGTAACTGTTAACCCAACTCCATCAACACCAACCATTACTAACAACGCTGGAACTTTAACTTCTAGTTCAGCAACAGGAAATCAGTGGTATTTAAATGGGACCTTGATTGCAGGTGCAACAAGTCAAACATATACGCCAACTGCGAATGGTGTTTATACTGTTAAAGTAATTGCAAATGGTTGTACGTCTTCTGCTTCTGCAGGAACAACAATCAGTGGATTAGGAATCGAAGAGTTAGATGTTTACGCATTGTCGATCTACCCTAACCCATCTAATGGTGATTTCAATGTTTCATTCAACACATCAGTTACTGAGAAATACACATTGAAAGTATACGATCAAGCAGGTAAATTAGTATTTGATACGCAAATCGAAAACCAAAGCGGAACATATGTAAAACAAGTTCAGCTTGGTAAAGTAGCTTCTGGAATTTACAATGTAAGTTTATCGAATGGTGCTATTGAAACCAGTCGTAAGGTGATCGTGAAAAACTAAGAATCACTATACTATATAAATGAAAAGGCTGTTCAAATTGAACAGCCTTTTTTATTTATAAGCTATGCAAAATTTACAATATCAGTATGGAGCAAAGAAAAATCAAGGCGATGCCAATTACATTTAAAACAAATCCATATTTCACCATTTGTTTTACATCTAACATCCCTGAAGAAAAAACAATCGCATTTGGAGGAGTGCCTACAGGTAGCATAAATGCCAAACTTGCACCAAGCGTTAAAGGAATAGCCAATTGCTCGATTGATACACCATGCTTAATAGCAAATCCAGCAACTAAGGGAACAAAAATACTTACCATTGCCAAATTAGATAAGACTTCAGAAGCAAAAACTGCCACAACAATCACTGTAATTAGTATGGTGTAAAATGAATAATCATGCATTGAACTGAATGTCTCTGATAATTTTTCAATAACACCATTTTCCCCCATTATTTTAGCAAGCGCCAACCCACCACCAAATAAAATCAAAATGCCCCAAGGAAGTCGCTCTGTGTCTTTCCAATTCAGTAAAGGTTTCTTTGTTTCAGCGCTTGGTAGCAAAAACATTAAAACTCCGCCAAGCAAGGCAACATTTTCATCACCATATTCAAAACCAATAAACGGAACAAGTAAATCTTTGAACGACCATAAAAGAACCACCATTAAAAAAATCCCAACGACTACTAATTGATCTTTTGTCCATGGTGCTTTATGCAATTGAAATTCGGCGTGACTTTCTTTACGCTCTTTCCCCATCGATAAATAGAAAAATAAGAACGTTCCAAGTAACATGAATATACTAATTGGCATACCAATTTTCATCCATTGAAAAAAGTCCACCTTGACATGAAAAGTGTTTTCAAGAATACTTGCCATTTGCGTATTTGGTGGTGAACCTATCAAGGTACCTACTCCGCCAATACTTGCCGCATATGCCACAGACAGTAATAAAAACATGGCAAACTTACTTTTGCGATCTTTTTCCGGAAGCGCATGAATAATTGCCATTGCCATGGGCATCATCATTAAAGCAGTTGCTGTATTTGAAATCCACATACTCAGTAAACCCGTACTCATTAAAAAACCAAACAAGATGCGCGGTTTAGAATCTCCTACAAACCCAATGATTCCCCGAGCAACTTGCTCGTGAACATTCCACTTTTCTAATCCTAAGGCCAAGATAAATCCACCGAAAAACAAGTACACATTGGAATCACCATAGGCATTTGCCAATTGACTTTTATCCAATACCCCCAATGGAATCGCTAGTATCAGCGGAAAAAGCGCAGTTATATAAATTGGAATCACCTCAAACACCCAGAAGTAAATCATTAACCCTCCCAATGCAACAGCATTCCAAAATGTATCTTTTGCTCCTGTTGTTAGAAGAATTGTAAGAAAGCCAATTAACCCTATGGCAATTAATATTTTCTTTTTGTCTAATACCATTTTATGAAATTAAAAAAGCGGGTAACTATACCCGCTTTAAAAATAATTTATTTTGTTTGAATTGTTGAATTATTTACAACGCATTCAATTTTGTAATAAACTCAATTGCTGTATTTTCAATTTCTTCACAAATTGGTCTGAAATCAGCTTTTGTTTTTGCACCATTGATTTTAGTCAACATTGCATCTTGAAAATTTGCTGCCTTATCAATCATTTCATCTGCAACTGCAAATTTTGATTCATCCATTAATTGAATTGTAAAACATTCTTCAACGATATCGAAAACCATATTGTTAAGGTTTCTCTTTAAATCTTTTCTACTAGCCATACTATCTATTTTTTAAAAATTGTTGGCCTTTATTTTAAAAGCCAACAATCTCAATGAATTAATTTTTACTTATGCTTGAGGTGTTTCCTCTTTTCTTTCTGGTCTTGGCAAAAGAACTTTTCGAGACAATTTCCATTTTTTCGTTTTTGGATCTTTTCCAACTACTTTAAACTTCAATACATCTCCTTCTTTACAAACGTCTTCCATTTTGGCAACTTTCTCCCAAGAATATTCAGAAATGTGAATTAAACCATCTGTTCCTGGTAAAATTTCAACGAAACAACCGAAATCTTTTACTGATTTCACTTTTCCTTCATATTCAGCACCTTCTTCTACCATCGGAGGGAATGCAATTTGCTTGATACGACGTGTTGCTTCATTCATGTCATCTGCATTGTTTGACATGATTTGAACGCGACCTTCGCCTGTCGGTAATTCCTCAATAGTGATGGTCGTATTTGTTTCTTTTTGCATCGCTTGAATGATTTTTCCTCCAGGCCCGATAATCGCACCAATCATCTCGTTAGGAACGTTGAACGCTTCAATACGAGGAGTTTGTGGTTTGAAATCTGGATTTGGTTGAGCTATCGTTTCAATGATTTTATTTAAGATATGTAAACGTCCACCTCTCGCTTGTTCCAATGCTTGAATCAACACTTCATATGGTAAACCATCTACTTTAATATCCATTTGACATGCAGTAATACCTTTTGATGTACCAGTTACTTTAAAGTCCATATCTCCTAAGTGATCTTCATCTCCTAAGATATCAGACAATACAGCAAATTTACCATCATCAGCAACCAATCCCATTGCGATACCAGATACTGGAGCTGTGATTTGAACACCACCATCCATCAATGCCAATGTTCCAGCACAAACTGTCGCCATTGAAGAAGAACCATTTGATTCTAAAATATCAGAAACCAAACGAATTGTATATGCATTATCTGCAGGTAAAACTGGCTTTAAAGCTCTTAACGCTAAGTTTCCGTGACCAATCTCTCTTCTTGAAGTTCCACGTAATGGTTTTGCTTCACCAGTTGAGAATGGTGGGAAGTTATAGTGTAATAAGAATTTTTCAGTTCCGTGGAATGTAACGCCATCGATTAACTGCTCATCCATTTTACCACCCAATGTCAATGTTGTCAAGGATTGTGTTTCTCCACGTGTGAACACGGCTGAACCGTGAACCATTGGTAAATAATCAACCTCTGCCCAAATTGGACGAATCTCATCAAACTTACGTCCATCCAAACGTTTGTTCTCATGCAACATCACCCAACGAACTGCTTTTTTCTTTACTTCTGAGAAGTATGTAGAAATGAAACCACTTACTGTAGCTAATTCTTCTTCTGTAAAAGATGCTTTTACTTCTGCTTTAATTGCATCGAACAATTCTGTTCTTTTTGCTTTATTCGCTAAGCCCATGCGAGCAACATCTTTACATTTTTCCATTGCCAACTCATACACTTTTGCTTTTACATCAGCATCATGTGTTTCATGACAATATTCTCTTTTTGGATTCGCTGTTGGAATTTCTGCAGCTAAATCTAATTGGAATTGGCATTGTTCGATAATTGCAGCGTGTGCTAATTTAATAGCCTCAACCATTTCCAATTCAGAGATTTCTTTGAATTCTCCCTCAATCATGTTGACATCTTTCATCGTTCCAGCAACCATCATATCGATGTCACCTTCTGCAATTTGTGCCATTGTAGGGTTAACGATCCATTCACCGTTTACACGACCAACTCTCACTTCTGACATTGGACCGTTGAATGGAATGTTTGATACTGCGATTGCTGCTGATGCTGCTAAACCACACAAGGTATCCGGATTGTTAACTCCATCATACGATAACAATTGGATCATCAATTGAACCTCAGCATGATAATCATCTGGGAAAAGTGGACGCAAAGCGCGGTCTACTAAACGCATGATTAAAATTTCGTTCTCTGATGGACGCGCTTCTCTACGGAAGAATCCACCTGGAAAACGTCCAGCTGCTGAGTATTTCTCACGGTAATCAACTGTTAAAGGAAGGAAATCAACTCCTTCTTTTGCTTCAGGAGCAGCTACAACTGTTGCTAACAACATTGTGTCTCCCATTCTAACTACAACAGACCCATCTGCCTGTTTAGCCAACTTTCCGGTTTCAATGGAAATTTCTTTCCCTCCGGTCATCATTGACTTTCTTGTTCCTATATTCATCTTTTATTTATTGCTTAATTATGGACCTCAAGATTTCAAGACTTTAATATGCCGAAAGCTTTCGGCAGACTTTATAACCATTCAGTCAATTTAATTTTAACAGTTCATTCGTTTATGACACTGTTTGTTTTGTTTATTTTTTTGTCCAATTAAAACAAAAAAGGGACAGTCGAATAACTTCGAATGCCCCCTCCAATAAACTTGTACTTGTTAAAGAACAGTGTTTTTTTTAAATCGCCAAGATTAAGGCGCATGTACAATTGAAAAAACAGAGTTAACAAAGGTTAATGAGTATTTTTCGATTGAAGTGCAACGCTGAGATTGGTGATTTATAAAAACACTTAACGACGTAAGCCTAATTCTTTAACTATAGCACGGTATCTTTCGATATCTTTTCTTTTTAAATAGTCAAGTAAAGATCTTCTTTTACCTACTAATAATTGCAAAGAACGTTGTGTTCCAAAATCTTTACGGTTCTTTTTCAAGTGCTCCGTTAAGTTAGAAATACGAAATGTGAACAATGCAATTTGACCTTCTGCTGAACCTGTGTTTGTCTCTGCACCACCGTGTTTAGCGAAAATCTCTTTTTTAATTTCTGTATTAATGTACATGCCAATATTTAGTTAAATGATTCTTATGTAGCCGATCCAACAACACCATGTTCTTGCAAATCGACGGGCAAAGATAATCTTTTTTTTTGAAACGTCTACGTTCCCTTGATTATTCTTCGATTTTATTTACTTCTGTAACTACAACGAGGGCATTCGAAGTCGAATTAATCAACAATTCGCCTTTGCCGTCAATGATAATAACATCTTTCTGTTGTGCGCTGCCATTTGAAACTACAATTTCACCGTACAAAACATAGAACAAGGTTGTTTCTTTGCAATTTAAGCGCACTTCTTCCCCTTTTGACAGCTCAAAATGAAACAGTTTCGCATTATAACCAGGCTTATAAATGACATTGAAATCAATCACTTTCCCTTTCGAATGGCTTTTCCAATCACCAGAAAATGCATCTTGATCAAAGGGGTGCAATTGAATCGCATAGTGACCTTCATGAAACAAATCCAAAACACCTTCTACAATCATTAGTTTACGATTGTAATTCGGAAAAGGAGTGAATGAAGAATCTTCAAGTTCAACAGATGCCGTACTTATTCGATAATCAAACTCTTTTTTTGAAAAATCAGAAGTTGCGGGATGAATGAACAATTGTGTTGTAGTGCCTCCCGACCATTTAGTGATGGGGAGTTCTGTTGATTTAACTAGTTGAATTTCCATTTAAAAAAAAGTCCCACTATTTGGTGGGACTTGCTATTAGTTTTTGAAAAGTTTCAATGACATTGATAATGTTTCTTTCAAATGCGTTCTATCAACGATGTAATCTAAGAATCCATGTTCTAGAACGAATTCCGATGTTTGGAATCCTTCTGGTAAATCACGACCGATTGTTTCTTTGACAACGCGCGGTCCAGCGAATGCAATTAACGCATTTGGCTCAGCGATATTAATATCACCTAACATGGCAAACGATGCAGTTACACCTCCCGTAGTTGGATCTGTCAAGAACGAAATGTAAGGTAATTTATGTTCCGACAATTGACCAAGTTTTCCAGAAACTTTAGCCATTTGCATTAAAGAATAACCAGCTTCCATCATTCTAGCACCCCCTGATTTAGAAACAATCATGAAAGGCGCCTTAATTTTAATTGCTTCATCAATTGCTCTTGCAATTTTCTCGCCCATTACAGCGCCTAGTGAACCACCAATAAATGAAAAATCCATTGCTGCTACAACAAAATCCATTCCATCCAATTGACCTTTTGCCGTTCGGATTGCATCTTTCAAACCTGTTGATTTTTGTGTAGCCTTAACACGGTCAACATATTTTTTTGTGTCCTCAAAATTCAATGGGTCACCTGAACTTAAATCAGCATCCAACTCAATATATTTGCCTCCATCAAATAAGATATGGAAATACTCTTCAGAACCAATACGCTCATGATGTGAGCAGCGATCACAAACGAAGGCGTTCTTTTCTAAATCATCCAGTGTAAATAATGTTTTACAATTCGAACATTTAGACCACAATCCTTCTGGTGTTTCTTTTTTCTCGCTTGTAGAAGTCGTTATACCTTCTTTGCTTCTTTTAAACCAACTCATTGTTTTGTTTATTTTTTTAAGATTCTTCGAACAATCGAATCATCAAAAGTTAAATTCAAATTTTTTACAGCACATTAATCGCATTCAAATCTTCAAATGCCTGCTCCAAACGCTTTATAAATGTTAATTCACCTTCACGCATCCATTTACGTGGATCGTAATATTTTTTATTCGGTTTATCGTCTCCTTCTGGATTTCCTATTTGTGTTTTCAAATAGTCAACATGATTAACAACATAATCGCGCACTCCTTCTGTGAAGGCAAATTGCAAATCAGTGTCAATATTCATTTTTATCACACCATAGCCAATTGCCTCACGAATTTCTTCTAAGGTAGAACCACTTCCTCCATGGAAAACAAAGTCTACTGGATTCGATCCTGTATTAAATTTCTCCTGAACATACGCTTGCGAATTTTTCAAGATTTTAGGGGTCAACTTTACATTACCTGGTTTATAAACCCCATGAACATTTCCAAAGGCAGCCGCAATTGTAAAACGATTCGAAACAGTTAATAATTCTTCATAAGCATATGCCACTTCAGCAGGCTGAGTATATAATTTAGAACTATCAACATCCGAATTATCTACACCATCCTCTTCACCGCCAGTAATTCCCAATTCGATCTCTAATGTCATACCCATTTTACTCATACGCGCTAAGTATTCCTTACAGATCTCAATGTTCTCTTCAATCGGTTCCTCCGATAAATCAATCATGTGTGAGCTATACAAAGGTTTACCTGTTTGAGCGAAATGTTTTTCACTTGCTTCCAACAAGCCATCAATCCAAGGCAATAATTTTTTAGCGCAATGGTCAGTGTGCAATATAACTGTTGCACCATATAATTCAGCCAATGCATGAACATGCAAAGCTCCAGCAATCCCCCCTGCAATAGCCGCTTTTTCATTTTCATTTGATAATCCTTTACCAGCATTGTAAAGACATCCACCATTCGAAAATTGGATAATGACCGGTGAATTAACCTTCGCTGCAGTTTCGATTACAGCATTTACTGTACAAGAACTGGTAACATTAACAGCAGGCAAGGCAAAACCTTTCTCTTTTGCATAGTCGAAAATCATCTGTACATCGTTGCCTGTTGCAACACCTGGTTTAATATTATGAGACATAGCTATTTTAAAAAAAATTACGGGCTCAAAGGTAGTAATTTAATTTTTGCCCTTCAATGTATCGCTAAAAAATTCAAGGCTTGCAAGTCAATAATCATGAAAGCTAAATTGTTAATATCTATCGTTTAAGTCCTAAATTCCTTCGAGAGGGTTTTATTATCTTTGCTAATATTCTCTTCCCTATGAGTTATTTGGACGAATTAAATCAAAGTCAGCGCGAAGCTGTAGAGTCAATTTATGGACCAACAATGGTGATTGCCGGCGCTGGATCGGGAAAAACGCGTGTTCTAACATTTCGCATAGCCTTTATGATGGAACAAGGAATTGATCCATTCAATGTAATGGCCTTGACGTTTACCAATAAAGCCGCCAAAGAAATGTCTGAACGAATTGGACACATCGTTGGTGGCGGTGAGGCAAAAAACATTACAATGGGGACGTTTCACGCTGTTTTTTCACGCATTCTTCGTTATAACGCCGATCGATTAGGCTACCCAAATAATTTCACGATTTACGATACGCAAGATTCAAAAAGTTTATTGAAAGACATTGTTAAAGAATTGAATCTCGACGATAAGGTCTACAAGCCCAGTATGGTGTTGAACCGAATTTCATCAGCAAAAAACAATTTGATTTCAGCTGACGCTTACGCTCAAAATGCTGAGATATTAAATGAAGATAATCAATCGAGAAGACCAGAACTAGCAACAATTTATAAAACATATGTGAATCGTTGCTTCAAAGCAGGCGCAATGGATTTTGATGATTTATTATTCCAAACAAATGTTTTATTGCGTGATTTCCCGGATGTACTTCATTATTATCAGCAAAAATTCAAATACATTTTGGTGGACGAGTACCAGGATACGAATTATGCACAGTACTTAATTATCAAAAAACTTGCAGCCGTTTACGAAAACATTTGCGTAGTGGGTGATGATGCACAAAGTATTTACTCTTTTCGTGGAGCGAACATTCAAAACATATTGAACTTCAGAAAAGATTATCCTGATTTTAAACTATTCAAATTAGAGCAAAATTATCGCTCTTCGAAAAACATTGTTGAAGCAGCCAATAGTATTATCGCTAAAAATCAAGACCAAATCAAGAAAAATGTTTGGACAGACAATTCAGAAGGTGCGAAAATAGCGGTGATTCGAACTTTAACCGATAATGAAGAAGGAAAAGTGATTACGAACCGCATTTTCGACTTAAAACAAGGCGGTGTTCCAAGTTTTAATGATTTTGCAATTCTCTACCGAACAAACAAACAATCACGTTCTTTTGAGGAGGCCATGCGTAAATTGAATATACCGTATAAAATTTACGGTGGACTTTCGTTTTATCAACGGAAGGAAATCAAAGACATTTTAGCCTATTTTCGATTAACCACCAATCCTCGTGACGAAGAAGCCTTAAAACGTGTCATCAATTACCCACGAAGAGGAATTGGAAAAACTTCGATTGAAAACATCATTATTGCTGCTAATAATTATGGTGTAAGTATGTGGGACGTGATTTCTAATACACATCAATATCCTGTTTCATTGAATACAGGTACAAAAACAAAATTGTACGAATTCACTACAATGATCAACAGTTTTACTGCCTCTTTGGATAAAATGAACGCGTATGATTTGGGACAAACGATTGCCAAATCATCTGGAATTTTAAAAGAATTGTACAACGAAAAGGACAAAGGTCCGGAAGAAGTTGAGCGCTATCAAAATATTGAAGAGTTATTGGCCGGTTTGAAAGAATTCACCATTTCACAAGGAGATGAGGGCGATAGTTCCTTATCTGAATTCATGATTGATGTTGCCTTGTTAACGGATGCAGACGAAGACAAAGGAGATGAAAAAAACCATGTTACATTGATGACGATTCACTCAAGTAAAGGATTGGAATTTCCCCATGTATTCTTGGTTGGTATGGAGGAAAATTTATTCCCATCACAAATGGCCTTAAATTCTCGCACTGAACTTGAAGAAGAGCGAAGATTATTCTATGTTGCTGTAACACGTGCTAAAACTACCTGTTCCCTATCCTATGCTACTTCACGTTTTATTTGGGGAAATTTAGTTTCTTCAGAACCAAGTCGGTTTATTGACGAGATTGACCAGCAATACCTCAATATTGAAACACAACAGCGAGGAACTGGAAGGTCCTTGTCCGGTCGCGTTCAAAGTTTTGATCAACCATTTACAGGCGGCCTAAACAAGTCATTGGGAGCGCCAGCAGGCTCGTTTAAAGCAATTGCGGATATCAACAAATCAACAAACCCTGCTGTAACGAATAAAACTACGGCCGATTTGAAAGTGGGTTACAATGTTCTGCATGATCGTTTTGGAAAAGGAAAAGTGACGAAACTGGAAGGTGATGGTGCCGATAAAAAAGCAACTATTTTCTTCCCACATCATGGCGCAAAAACGGTTCTTTTACGTTTTGCAAATCTAACAGTTCTGGAAGATTGATTTAAAAAGGATACCCTATACCAAAGTGGATATTTGGTGTAAATGGATTTGGTACATACACTTCATAATTCACGCCAAACTTATCAAAGCACTCCTGATAAAACTGGTCTTTTGACTGGAAAATCCATTTTTCACCTTGTGGTAAGGCTGGATTTGTAAGCGGTAAACCTAGGTCAAGTCGTAAAATAAAAAAGTCTAGATCCATTCTTAATCCAATCCCAGATGATACTGCAATTTCTCTATACCAATTGGTAGAGAATCTACTTCCTGGTCGATTCCCATCTTCATTAAAGGTCCAAACATTTCCTGCATCCACAAAAACAGCACCTTTCAATAGAGGTCCAAAAGAAAATCTAAATTCAGCTGATGTTCCAATACGAATATCTCCAATTTGTGTTGCTGTTCGATCTGGGTCTAAATAATACTTATAGGAACCTGGACCAAGCGCTCTTGCTCTCCATCCTCTGTTATCATTGGCTCCACCTGCAAAGAAACTATAATCATATGGTAAGGAAGTTGATGAATTTCCATAAGGTTTTCCAACGCCAAATTGTAGCCGCGCATGAATACTTTTCTTTTTCCCAAGGGGATTTGACATGATTACATCATTGTCCATTCGAAGAAACTGTGAATAACCAACCCCAAAAATAGTGTGTTGACCATTTGACAATGTATCTTGTATATTTTTGAAAAGCGACAATGTATTTCCGGCAGGATCAATGGTTGAATTTACATACAAGGAGAATTTCGATTTTTTATCATCCCTATCTTTATTATTGTATTCAAATGTCAATTTCCAATCTTGCCAAATAAACTGATTTGAGTAAGCATTTTTTAGAAACAAATCATTCAACTGATCAAGTTTCGCTTGAAAGTCTGGTTCATTATTGATTCGAACAAATTTGATAATAGACATTCCTGGCAGTCCTACTTGGAAAATTTGTGTTTTACCGACATAGAAACGCCATAAATAATTTAACTGAAAAATGTGGCGTTTGAAATCATTTCGGGATTGAAAATTGTAGGCCGTAGAAATTACAGTTCTCGGACGCTGCCTTTTAGACATTGCAGTAACTTTCACAGGAAATAGTCCTGGAATATCTAACTTAATACTTGGTCCAATTTCAAATGTATTAAAACTCCTTCCCGCCTGTTTAATTTGTTGACCATCCAAGGTAGTTGCAAAAACAGGAGGTTGTGATTCAAAACCACCACTCATTGACAAGGTAAGCTTTTCTCCCCCGCCAAATATATTTTTATTCGAATAGTTTACTGAGGCCGCAACTCCGAGGAAACCGTTTGAATTGGTAGCCCTCGGTTCAAATCCAAATGTTTGTTTTTCGGATGGAACCAAATAATAGTGCACTTCAATGTATTTCGTACCGGGAACTTCAATAATGATTGGTTTTATTACTTGGAACAAATCCAATTGCATTAAACGTGAAAAAGAACGTTCTAAATAATATTCTTTGTATACATTCCCTTCTTCTAAATAATTTTGACATTCAATCAAACCCGGATCAATACCTATTTCTCCATTATAATAGAAGGTTGCCATGCGTTTCGTGTCAAAAACTGCCTTGTTATCAGGATCTTTCAATTCTTGATAATTCAACGTGTCAATCGTATTAATGAAATTGTTATTTACTAACGAAAGACCTAACGATTCAACAGTTTGTTTAAAATTCCCACTAAAGTTGGTGGTGTCTGAAATATGAAAATACACATTCTTTACCCATGTTTCCTTGAATTTAACTGGAACCAAGGAATCGCCATATAAATCTGACTTCACCATTCGATCTGTAAAACGCACTCCCAACGCTACAGTCATTGTTGAAAAGTTTGTGTCAGCAATGAAATTGATATGCGAACTACTAAAGCCATAAAGTAGATTGTCTCGCATGTATTTAGCAACTTGCGCACGGTGATTATTCAAAATGTCTTTATCAAATGCCATTCCTTTCAAATCACCATTTTCAGCACGCTGTATAAACTTTGAATAATTGTCTTTTACTACACTATTGTCCGTAATCATGTATACCGAATCGATTATATAGCCCGGGCCGCTTGTAATGGTGTATTTTGCTATCGCTTTACGGTTCTTTTTGTATTGAACAGTACTTTGTACAGAACCATAATAAAAACCTTTATTTTTTAATAAAATGACCAGTTGCTCGTTGGTTTTATTAAAAAGTAAGCTATCAAAAACAACAGGTTTCTCTCCAATTTTATATTTTACCCATTCTCTAAAAAACATTTTAGGGTTTACAGTATCCTTTAACTGCACTGTTTTTTCAGTAAATAAATCTTTACCCTTCTTTCTGGCTTTGCCAATTCTTTTCGAATTAATTGCATCTTGTTTGGCAATTAAATGGGCATTCTTTTCGCGTAATTTTAAATTCTCTTTGAACCTTTTTTCCGAAACAGCAGTTGAATCAATTCGATTAAAAGCCCACAATTTCATTTTAACCTTTAAGGTTTTGTAATTTGGTTTTTGACGAATTACTTCTACAACATCCTCTTCTGAAATCCCTTCATCGATAAGTTTTACTCGATTTTTTTGAAGAAGGAACTTATCTTTAGGCACATACTTCGTTTGCTTACAAGCAACAATAAATACGCTAAAAATTAAAAGAATATATGTAAATTTGAATGTGCTTTTCATATCGGTTAGCAACAAAAATAATAATATTGATCAAGTGTCAGAGATTTCTAAGAATAAGATTAAGTGGATTCGTTCATTGCAACTAAAGAAAAATCGCGAAACTGAAGGTTTATTCCTTGTTGAAGGTGAAAAAATGGTTCATGAAGCAATGGTTTATTGCAAGGACCAGATTCAATTCATTGCTCATACTGCATCATTTGAAAGTGAAAACCTTGTAAATTTTGAGCACCAACTCGTGAGTGAAAAAGAACTTGAAATGATTTCAAGTTTAAAAACACCGAATAAAGCGCTGGCAGTCGTACAAATTACAAAATCGCGGCCTTCAATTGAGAACCAATTGGTATTGGCTTTAGATGACATTCAGGATCCAGGCAACATGGGAACCATTCTCAGAATTGCCGATTGGTATGGAATACAATCAATCATCTGTTCCAAAAATACGGTAGATTGTTATAATCCCAAGGTCGTGCAAGCCAGTATGGGAGCAATTTTTAGAATTCAAATAAGTTATGTTGATTTAACAAAATGGCTAAAATCTTGTAAGTCTACTATTTACGGAGCCTTACTTGAAGGAGAAAATTTGTATCAAAAAGAACATCTTACAAATGGTGTTTTGTTGATGGGAAATGAAGGCAAAGGTATTTCAAAAGAAAATTGTGAATTGATTAACCAAGCCATATCAATTCCACGATATGGTCAAGCAGAATCATTAAATGTGAGCGTTGCAACCGGAATTATTGTCTCTGAATTTGTGAGACGTCAACAATAAAAACCATTCATTTCAAACCCTTGTCTTAACCTTTTGATGCTTTTGGACAGCATGTTTGAACGCTTTAATCGACTATTTTTTTAAGTCTTTTTTCCTTTAATTTATCTGAAAATTTGCTTTTAACATCTGCAAAATACACAAGGAATTCACTTTATTTTTTTCCATTTTCAAGCTCTCAATCAAAACGCTTTTCGTAATTTTCATCTAACTATCATTTGTGAAAAAATATGTTTGACAAACAAACGGGCGTTAAACACACGATTCAAACGCCATTTCTGATAGAAGTATGAACTAGAAAACCAATCATTAATGCTTAAAAAGGCCTTTACCCATTAAGTATTGTAAATAGATAATAATTAGCATGAGTGAACCAAATTACATCGATATTAATAGAAAAACGTGGAACCAAAAAACTGAAGTACATTATGAATCTGATTTTTACAATGTAAAAGAGTTCATAACTGGTGGGAACTCGCTTAATTCAATAGAGCTTGATCTACTTGGGGATCTTAATGGAAAAAAAGTCTTGCATTTACAGTGTCATTTTGGTCAAGATAGCATTTCTTTAGAGCGATTGGGAGCAAAAGTTACTGGAGTTGATTTATCAGATAAAGCAATTGAAAAAGCGCAGCAATTAGCAAAAGCATGTGGGGTTGACACTCAGTTTATTTGCTGTGATATTTACGATTTAGAAAAACATCTAAACGAAAGGTTTGACATTGTATTTACATCTTACGGAACCATTGGTTGGTTACCAGACATTCAGAAATGGGCGAAAATTGTTTCTCACTATCTTAAACCGAATGGAATATTTGTTTTTGCAGAATTTCACCCAGTTGTTTGGATGTACGATGATGATTTTACTGAAGTTCGTTACAGTTATTTCAGAGATGCACCAATTATCGAAATTGAAAATGGAACATATGCAGACAAAGATGCGGATTTAGTTGAAGAATTCTGTTGTTGGAATCATGGCTTAGCAGAAGTAGTACAAGCAATTATGAACGAAGGTCTGAGGGTTGACAATTTTCAAGAATACGATTATTCTCCCTATAACTGCTTTAATAAAACGATTCAAATCGCAGAAAAAAAATTTCAACTTGAACCGTTCGGAAATAAAATACCATTGGTCTATTCATTGCTTGCAACCAAAGTTTAAGAATCTACGTCTATTTTCGAAAACAGAGAGAAGTTTAACGCTTTTTTTTATGTTTTTCAATCAAAGTTGATTATTTTAGCACTCTATTTATCGACTTTTTTAGTATTAATATGTACAAACAAAATTGTATGCTGAACAAATTAAAATTAAATAGTACCATTGCCATTGCAGTGCTATTTGTCTTATTTACGGGTTCACTTTTCGGACAAAGTAAATTTGAATTAACTTCTGAATGGAAATTAATTGAATCAAAAAAAGACGTGAATTTCTATGTAAAACGTGCAGAATGCAAAATTGAAGGATTAGAGAAGCCTTTGGTTTACACGTTTATGAAAGTAGAAAATCTTTCGACTTCTGAAAAAAACTTAACCTTTAATTTTGGCCTTCAATATTTCGAAGGTTGCAGTGGTTGTGCTGAAGGATACGAATTTTATCATTCTTTGAAAGTTCCAGCAAAATCAACAATAGAGGGTGATTGTTCTTTTAAAACGAATGAACTTATTCGTTTAATTTATAACCCAAATTTAGCAGGTGGTTGGAAATTTGAACAACCAGTAATCAATAATTTAATCGTTGAATAAGAAAGCCATGAAAAAAATATTCGCTACTTTATTTTTAGGTTTAACATTCAATGGTTATGTGAATGCTCAATCTATTTGTACAATTACGATAACACCAATGGATACGACTGTTTGTATTGGTGATTCCGTTTTGATTACCTCTGTTTCAAACTTGTTAAACGCGGGTCAAACTTTCAATTTTAACAGTGCTAGTATTCCGACAGGTTGGTCAGCGGCAGGTGGAACAAGTTTCTCAACGCCTTGTGGTTCGAGCCCAACAAACACTCCATACTACTGGGCGTCCTCTGCCGGTAATGGTACACCAGGAATTACAAGTGCATCCTATGATGTTTTTTGTGGTGGTGTACTTTCATTTGATATGGTATTTGCCTTACAAGCTGGTTCAGCACCATGTGAAGGTCCTGATGAGCAAGACGAAGGTGTTTCGCTTCAATATTCTTTGGATGGTGGTGCAACTTGGATTACAATCGTTTATTATTCACCAGGAGGATTCGAATTACCTACCAATCCGAATACATCTACTAGTATCGTTGCGGCAGGTCAAGCGACTCCTTACACTACATGGAGCACCTTCTCTGTGCCAATTCCTTTAGCAGCTCAAACAACTTCAACAGCATTTCGTTGGGTTCAGCTTCAATCATCTGGTACGTGCTGTGACAACTGGGGAATTGAAAATATTGTAATCAATGCAACAGGTACACCATGTGGTTCAAATACCGTTGTAAACTGGGATAGTGGTTTAAACGATACCGATTCTTTCTGGGCAGTACCAACTGGAGACACTACTTTCCAAGCAATGGTGTATGACACATTAGGAAATTACCAATGTACTTCTCAAATAGTTACGATCAGTGTTTTTCCAGATGCAATGACTTATAGTTTAGTTGATACTGCTTATTCCTATTGTCCTACCTTCTCTCCTACTGTTGGCGTTACAGGAATTGGCAATTCAACAGGTCCTTATACTTATAACTGGTCAACGCCAAGCACAACAAATCCAACCATATTACCATCTACTGGTTTGCAACATGATACAATTACTTATTACGTTACGATTCAAGATGGATGTAATTATGTTCGACAAGATAGCGTTGTACTCGTCATTAATCAGCTTTTAGCAGTTGACACAATGTATTCCTTTCCAGCAAGTGCCTGTGAATCAGATGGGGCAGTTTCTGGAGTTGTTCTAGGTTTAACTGGTGTTGGTCAATACGAATGGTCTGGTCCAGGACCTAATAGTCCAAATTCTATTGACGCATCTGTATGGCAAGATCTACCTTCTGGATGGTACTATTTTACAATTACAGATAATGTTTGTTCAGCTTCTGATTCCGTATATGTGGATATGTTGAATCCACCAGTTGCATCTTTTAGTGCTGACATACAATCTGGCTGTAATCCACTTGAAGTGACATTTACAAATGCAAGTCAAAATGCATCAAGTTATTATTTTGATTTTGGAAATGGAAATACTGCTACGATTAACGATTTAAGTAATCAAACTCAAACATTTACAAGCAGTACCAACGTTATGTTAGTAGCCTTGTCATCACCTACATGTGGAGATACTGCCTACACAACTATTGCAATTGTTGAATGCGGATGTACAAATCCGCTTGCATTGAACTATGATCCACTCGCAATGGTTGATGATGGAAGTTGTATTTTACCCGTTCCAATAATTATAGCTCCAAACGTTTTCACTCCAAATGGTGATGGGGCAAATGACTTGTTCTTTTTAGATGTTACCAATCAAACGAGTATCACATTAACAGTGTTAAATCGTTGGGGTAACAAAATGTTTGAAAGTGCAGGAATGAATCCTGCATGGAATGGTAAAACTGAAGGCGGCGCTGCTGCTGAAGAAGGAACTTACTTCTACAAATATTTAGTTACTGGAGTTGATGGATCAGAATATACTGGACATGGATTCTTGCAATTAGTAAGAAAATAATCGCTCAAAAATAGCTTAGAAAAGGTCTTCAGTAATGAAGGCCTTTTTTTATTTTAACAAGTAGCTTTTAGCCCGAATCATAGCGTTTTGACGAATGTCTTCCCAAAACAAATTGATATCTCCAATGTGATAATGTTTCATTGTAAAAGCAAGGTGTCTGAATGGAAAATGCGGCGTACTGATACTTATGATTCCATTTCTTAAATAAGTATTAAAACTCTGTTTGTAAAACTTACCATTAGAAAACAAAAAACCTTTGTGCAAGTCTTTGGAGGCAAAAACCGTGGTGTCCCAAGTAACGGGATTTATACACGCTTTGTTTTCATAGAATTTATACGATTCTTGATCTACCTTGCGTTTGAATGTATTCCACGCAACATACCCACCGATTGCCGAAGGTTCGACCAACAAAGGAATCGTCTTAAATTGATCTTTTTTGAAACCAATTCCTGGAATATATGCTGCAACTAATTGATTCTGCAAGGGTTTACCATCAAAGTAGTCGCGCAGAATAAATCCTAAATGCGTTGAACCTTGACTATGTCCAACCAGCATAATTCCTTTTCCTTGATTGTAGTGTTTTAGATAATATTCAAATGCGTTTTTGATATCTTGATAGGCAAATAGTAATGCTTCTTTACCTCCATTTTCTAATTCATAATAGGAACGAAGATGGGCTTGACGATAAAAAGGAGCATAGATTGTTCCTACTTCTGTAAAGGCCGACGCTTGAAATTCAATGGCTCCATCAAGTACTTTTTGATGCTGTATGGAATCAGTCATTTCTACGTTCCAACGTTTATCTTTGTTATCGGTCAATATGGTTGGGTAAACATAAAAAACATCAATTGAATCATTCAATCGCTTTAAGCCAAATTTTTCAAGTTGTTTCGGATAGTTTCCTGGAAGTACTGCCCAATTTTCCGAATTTGAATAATCGATTAAACTTGTGTCATTTTGACCAAACGAAGAAAAAAATAGAAATAACGGAACGAAAGGAATCAATAAAGGTTTAACACTTTTAATACAAACTTCACTATTTATCATGGTTTATTTTTTCGAAAATTGCATCTATACATTTCATACCATCAATCGCTGCAGAAATAATTCCACCTGCGTAACCCGCACCTTCGGCACAGGGATACAATCCAGCAATTTCGATATGTTCTAAGGTTTCTGGATTTCTAGGAATTGAAATAGGAGAAGAGGTGCGAGATTCTGGGGCATGAAGAACGGCGTCATTTGTCAAATAGCCCTTCATTTTATTACCAAAATCTTTAAATGCCTGACGTAAACGCTCTGCAATAAATGCTGGAAATAATTGATCCATTTCAACACTCACAATTCCGGGTTGATAGGATGATCTTGGGAAATCGTTTGATTTTTTTCGTTGTACAAAATCCAACAAGCGTTGCGCAGGAACTTTTTGCGTTCTACCGGCCAATTCCCATGCCTGTTTTTCAATTTCCTTCTGAAAATTCAAACATACAAAGGGGTCATTTTCTTTCCCAGGAAAATCGCTTGGTGAAACACTCACAACAATTCCCGAATTTGAATAAGGATTATTGCGTTTTGAAGGAGACCAACCATTTGTTACTACCTCTTCTTGCGCTGTAGCACAGGGAGCCACAATTCCACCTGGACACATACAAAAGGAATAAACGCCTCTACCATCCACTTGTGTCACCAAGGAATAAGAAGCTGGTGGAACAAAATCATCGTTCAAACGTCCATGGTATTGGATCGTATCGATTAAATCTTGCGTATGCTCAATGCGAACACCTAAAGCAAATGGTTTCGCTTCAATTTTCACACCCCTTTTATGCAGTAATTCAAAAATATCGCGAGCCGAATGTCCTGTGGCTAGAATCACTTCTTCAAAATTCAACCATTCGGTAGAATTAATTTCAATTGCTTTAATTGAATTATTCTCAATTTTTAAATCAGTAAGCTTAGAATCAAATCGAACTTCACCACCGAATTTTATAATTTCTTCGCGCATTGCGACAATTATGTTTGGCAATTTATTCGTCCCAATATGTGGATGAGCGTCAACTAAAATATCCTTATCAGCACCGAAGTTTACGAACCATTTCAATGCTTTTTCTACATCACCTCTTTTCTTCGATCGCGTATATAATTTTCCATCAGAATACGTGCCAGCTCCACCTTCACCAAAACAATAATTGGATTCTCCATTTACTATTCCTTCTTTATTTAAGGTTGCTAAATCGCGGCGTCTAGATCTAACATCTTTCCCACGTTCGAAAATAATTGGTTTTAGCCCAACTTCTAGACAGCGTAAAGCTGCAAACAATCCAGCTGGTCCAGCACCAATAATTGCAATGGCCTTATTAGCGGAACAATCCGTTGGGTTAAATGTCTTTTCGACGACAGGTTCTTCACCATCCAAATAAACATCGAATGAACAATTGAGTTTAATTTGGCGTTTGCGTGCGTCAATACTTCGTTTCTTCCATTCAAACGTGAAATTAGCTGACTTCAATCCTAATTCTTGCTGAATTCTGGTCTTTATAGAAGATTGATCTTCGGCTTGTTCGGGTAAAATTTGAAATTGTACGTTGAAACTCATTTAACCTTCGAAAATAAAAGAAACCCACCAAACGCGATTGTACATTAAATCTATTGGTTTAGAGGATGGAGTGTTGTCTTGAATGAAAGAGTTCATCAAACCATGTGAATATTTTAGTTCAATGCCAAACTTAAAATAGGGAGCGAAAAACTCAACACCTCCACCAACTTGTCCCTGAAAATCGTGTTTTTTTATTTTTATAAATGGATCAATGAAACTTTGAGATGCATCTTGTTGTGATTGTAAATCAATGGAATACTGACCACCCAACAAAAGGTATGATGCAAAATTGTTGTAACGCAAGGTTCTAAATTGGAGCATTAAAGGAAAATCCAAATTGGTAGAATTAACCCGTTCCTCCTCTTTCAAATCAAATTTTGCCGAAGGATCTGGATTCGTGTAGGTATATTCAATAGCTCTTTCTTGAAAAGACAAAGTTGGCAAAAAGCGTAAACGAACAACTGGCGTTCCTAATTTCAAGGTCGATACAATGCCGACTTGTCCACCTGGTTGTGAATTGATAATCAAGGACTTCAATCCATACAATGCATAAGCGTCTTCTACAGAATAAGCAGTAAAGCTTGCAGAATTAAAACCTAACATAAAACCAAAATGCAAGGTGCGTTCGTCAAAACGACGATAATTCATTGGTTTTTCTTTTTGAGAGAAACCATTCATTGAAATCAATAACAAAAAAAAGCACAGGAAACTCCTCATACTGTTTGTAACGTATGTACTTTTTTGATATTGTATTTCATTCGTTAAGCACATTATTTTGTACCACTATAAATTGTTGCAATTCCACCAGACACTAAACATGATTCAACGTTTTTATAACCTAAGGATTTCATGATATTTTTAAAATCTTCACCTTCTGGAAATGCAGCAACCGATTCTGGTAGATAAGCGTATGCTTTTTCATCTTTCGAAATACGCTTTCCAAAAAACGGAATGATGTATCTCGAATGAAAAGCATAATATTGTTTTACTGGGAATTTCTTAGGTTTTGAAAACTCAAGAATAATTAATTTTCCCTCTGGTCGAACGACGCGAAGCATTTCACCTAAACCTTTTTCAAGATGCTCATAGTTTCGCACACCAAATCCAACGGTTAAAGCATCGAAGTAATTGTCATCAAAAGGCAAATCTTCAGAATCGCCCAAACGCATGGTGATAATATTATCGTAACCATTCTTTTTCATTTTTTGACGTCCCACTTCCAACATACCTTCGGATATGTCCATTCCAACAATTTCCTTCGGATTCAAGGTCAAACTTTGAATCGCAAAATCGCCGGTTCCACTTGCCAAATCCAATATGCGTTCTGGTTTGATTTCGCGTAACATTTTCACGGCTTTTCTGCGCCAAATTTTATCAATACCTAAAGACAAAAAGTGATTTAAAAAGTCATATTTTTTTGAAATATTATTAAACATCTCTGCCACTTCTTCTTTCTTCGAACGATCAACATCACCGTATGGCTTTACTACTTTTCTTTCTGACATCTTATTTTTTTTCTGCAACAAAACCGCCGCAATTACACCTTAAACATTTGAGTTAAGGATAAAGTTTATTCGTTCAATAATTTTATTGTTTCTTCCAACAATTGCTTCTTATTTATAGAAACAACACCGCTTTTCTCGCAGACTAGGCCCCCAGCAATGTTTGAAATCTCTGCAATTAATCCAGCTTCCAAACCAATTATCAAACAAAGTGTTGCAATTGAAATAACGGTATCTCCTGCTCCACTCACATCTGCTATATTGCGAATGTGTGCTTGAGCATAATGCTTTTTGTTCGTTTTTTTTATAAAAACGCCATGTTCCGAAAGGGTAACAAATGAAATGTGATTGTTCAATTTAGCTTCTAATTCGTCAATTGCTTCTTCAAACCTTTTAGGTTCTTTCACAAATGAAAAGTCAAGCCCTAAGCCTTCTTTTAATTCTTTTAAATTCGGTTTAAAAAGAGTGACATTTTTGTATTCAAAAAAATTGTCTTTCTTCGGATCAACTGCTGTTATAATGCACTTTTCGTTCGCAATAGAAATAACCGCCGAAATTATTTCCGGCGTTAAAACCCCTTTGTTATAATCCTCGAAAATAATTCCATCTAAACCTGAAGCAATTAAACTTTTCACCAAGTCCATCAAAGCTATTTCTTCTTTCGATGAAATTGGATTTACTTGTTCAGAATCAATTCGCAACAATTGCTGATTGTTTCCAATCACACGCGTTTTAACGGTCGTTTTTCGACCATCACTGAATACTAAACCTTCTGAAGAAATATTGGCTTCTTCAAGTAGATTTTTTAAATCCGTTCCGTAGGTGTCGGTTCCAACAACAGAGCAGATAATTGGTTTTGCACCCATTGCTTCCAAGTTGATTGCCACATTTGCAGCACCACCCAAACGATCTTCAATTTTTTCAAGGCTAACAATTGGTACGGGCGCTTCAGGACTAATTCTGTTTACTTTTCCGCGCATATATGCATCAATCATCACATCCCCGATTACGAGAATGCGTTTTCCATTGAATTGCTCAAATACTGATTTAAAATCCATTAATTCAATTTTGCTAAAGCTACTTTGATACGTTTCATTGCTTCTGTCAAGGTTTCTTCTGAAGCAGCATAAGAAATACGAATGCAATTTGGATCTCCAAATGCGTCACCTGTAACTAAAGCCACCAATGCTTCAGCTAACAAATACAAACAAATATCATCTGCATTGTGAACGGTAAATCCGTTGTATGATTTCCCAAAGAATGAAGAAATTTCGGGAAAAACATAAAATGCTCCGACTGGCACATTTGCATTCACTCCTGGCATCTCATTTAATGCCGATAAAACCAATTTTCTTCGGTTATTAAACGCTGCAATCATTTCATTCAATACGGAAGGATCGGCTTTCATCGCTGCAATTGCCGCTTTTTGTGTAATTGAACATGTTCCTGAAGTAAATTGACCTTGTACTTTATTACAAGCATCTGCAATAACTTTCGGTGCACCAATATACCCCAAGCGCCAACCTGTCATTGCCCACGCTTTTGACACACCGTTGATTGTTACAACTTGATTGTACACCTCTGGGAATTGTGCTAAACTTTCATGCTTTCCAATAAAATTAATATGTTCATAAATTTCATCAGCAATCACGACGATATGCGGATGTTTTTTCAAAACATCCGCTAAATCTTTTAATTCTTCTTTTGTATAAACAGATCCTGTTGGATTACATGGAGTTGAGAAAATCAACATTTTTGTTTTTGGCGTTATTGCTGCTTCCAACTGCTTCCCGTTGATTTTAAAATCATTCTCAATTCCAGCATTTATAACCACGGGAGTTCCTTCTGCAACCTTAACGATTTCGACATATGAAACCCAGTATGGTGCGGGTACAATTACTTCGTCACCCGGTCCTACAATCGACAACACAACATTTGCAATTGATTGTTTAGCTCCAGTCGATACAACAATTTGATCTTTGGTATAATCCAAGCCATTGTCACGTTTGAATTTCATGGAAATACTCTCACGTAAATCATCATAACCTGGAACAGGCGTATACATCGTGAAATTATTTTCCATTGCATCAACAGCGGCATCTTTAATAAATTGAGGCGTAAAGAAATCAGGTTCTCCCAAACTCAAGGAAATGATATCTTTTCCTTCAGCTTTTAACTCTCTACTTTTTCTCGACATCGCAATCGTAGCCGATTCTTGCATTGCCAACAGGCGCTCAGACAATTGTATCATTTCTTGGTGCGTAATTTTCATGCAAATCTAAGCAATATTGAAGGAAGAATAACCTTATAACAGCTAAAAATCAAGGAAGAATTCAAGAACATTTTGTGGATAAAAGTCAATTCAGCTGAAATTTCAATCAATCTTATATTCGTAAATTTGTACTTAGGATGAATGACGAAAAATTTATTGACATCAAACGCTTGATTAAAAGCAAAAATCCAAGGTTGGCGAAGTGGCTTCCTGGTATTGTTATTTCGTATTTGAAGCGTATTTTGCACCAAGATGAAATAAATGACTTTTTAATCAAAAACAAAGATGCATACGATACTGATTTCTGTGAAGAAGTGATCAAATATTTCAACATTGAAATCGAAGTGAAAGGAATTGAAAACATTCCAAAAGACGGGAAAGTTATCATCGCAATGAATCATCCGCTCGGAGGAATGGATGCAATCGCCTTTATATCAGCCTTAAAAAATCATCGCACTGATTTTAAATTTATTGTGAATGATTTATTAATGCATCTGACAAATCTTCGTGGTTTATTTGTGGGTGTGAATAAACATGGTAAAAATGAGGGCTCTGTTAGACACCAAATAGACGCTGTTTTCGAAAGCGATGAAGCTGTTTGTATTTTTCCAGCTGGTTTAGTTAGTCGAAAAACGAATGGACTTGTGCGCGATTTAGATTGGAAAAAAACATTTGTTACATATTCTATTCGAATGAATCAACCCATCATTCCCGTTTTTATTGATGGTGAATTGTCAAACTTTTTTTACAGACTTGCAAATTTCAGGAAATTCATAGGAATAAAAACAAATATTGAAATGCTGTACCTTTCAAATGAATTATTTAAGCAACGAAATAAAAAAATGATTTTTACAATAGGAAAACCTATCTTTCCGAGTCAACTTGATAAAAAGAAACCTGAAAGAGACATAGCAAACGATATTAAAGCGATGGTTTACGACATGGCTAAAAAATAAGATTATGAAAACGATTATTGCCCCGATTGATAAAGACATCATTAAATCAGAATTGTCTACGGAACGTTTTGTGCGTAAAACGCGTAAAGGTGACAATGAAATCTATATCATTGATCAACACAACGCTCCAAATACCTTGAAAGAAATTGGTCGTTTGCGTGAAGTAACATTCCGTGCATCAGGGGGAGGAACAGGATTGCCTGTAGATCTAGACGAGTTTGATACGAACTTAAAATGTTATAAGCAATTAATTGTTTGGTCACCAGAAGATGAAGAAATTGTCGGTGGTTATCGTTTTATTAAATGCGCTGAAGCTTTTGATGAAACAAATGGTGGTATTTTACTTTCTACTACGCATTATTTCGACTTTTCGGAGCACTTTATCAATGATTATCTTCCCTATACAATTGAATTAGGTCGATCTTGGGTTCAACCAAATTTTCAACCAGCGATGAATCCGCGTAAAGGTTTATTTGCGTTGGACAACATTTGGGATGGCTTGGGAGCGTTGGTCATTTTCAACCCTGAGATAAAGTATTTTTTCGGAAAAGTAACAATGTATCCGAATTACAATACCGCCAGTAGAGATTTTCTTTTGCATTTTATGAATCATTATTTCCCTGATAAAGAAAATCTAATGAAACCTTTTCATCCACTCGTTCAAAATTATGACCGCGCATATGTTGAAGGTCAACTGAAGGGTTTGGATTTTAAAGATGGGTTTAAAGTATTGAATAGTGCTGTGCGCGAAAATGGCGAATTTATTCCACCGTTAGTCAACATTTATATGAATTTATCACCAACAATGAAAACCTTCGGAACTGCCGTAAATCCAGACTTTGGCAATGTTGAAGAAACAGGTATTTTAGTGACTATCAGCGATATTTTTCAGGAGAAAAAAGAACGTCATATGCAACTTTAACTACAACATCAATGAACGTTCATATTTTCCACAAAAGCCAAAAGAAGAAAATAACAGAAATCTTAATCGGCCTTTTCCTGGTTTTAGCACCACTCAAATTAGCATTGATGCAATACAAAAACAAGGCTTATTTTCCTGTTGTTATTTTTGTGATTTTAAGTGTGTTTGGTCTATTACTATTATTACGAAATTTACGTTCTAAGAAAACGCTCATTCTGAATGAACAGGGAATAATCTGTCGAACAAATGCTATTGGTTTGGTTGAATGGAAGTACATAGATGGTGTTGAAATTTCGAAAGCTTCTCAAAGTAAAATGTTAGTATTCAATATGAAGAACACTGAAGAATTCTTGTCAAAAAAGAACAAAGTAGTTTCACTTTTGATGCGCTCAAATATAAAAACATTGGGTAGCCCTGTGGTTATTGCTGAAAATGAATTTGATCAATCGCTAGATGAAGTCGTTTTGAAAATTGAAGCGTTCAGAAAAAACCTCCATTCTTAAATTAATCCTCTGTTAAACAGGTAATCTTTACAATTTTACCAACCATACAAATTGATCCACCTTCGATTTCTTCGTATTTGACATGTAAATCTTTTCCTTCAACAAATTCTATTTCAAATTCGTTTAAGTTTTGTGCTTCTAGGTAGGAATTATCGTTTAATTGCAAAACCCAACCGCAGCCATCTAATCCTGTTTTATTGCGCATTTTAACATGAACAGAACCATTACAAACATCATCCGTTGAACACGAACTAACGAATCCAATAAATAATAAAATGATTAAAAGATTTTTCATTAAATGTCCGTTACCAATTGGTGTTTCTCAATCAATTTGCGCATGTTAATTAAAGCATAACGCATTCTTCCCAAAGCCGTGTTAATACTAATATCTTCTGCTTCAGCAATATCTTTGAATGACATATCTCTGAATATGCGCATCTTTAGAATATCGCGCTGTGTTGCAGGCAAATGATCAATTAAATCAACCATTTGTTTTTCCAATTCATCATACGACATTGTTTCCTGGATATTTTTGTCCTCCAAAGAAAGTGTACTAAAAATATTGAAATCATCTTTTGAAGAAGAAGATTCTGAAATCATGCGCACTTTGTTGCTTTTACGGAAATGGTCGATAACCAAGTTATGAGCAATACGCATTGCCCATGGCAAAAACTTACCTTCTTCGTTGTATGAACCAGCTTTAAGTGTATTAATGATTTTTACAAATGTCTCTTGAAAAATATCTTGTGCCAAATCAGCATCGCGTAATTTCAAATACACAAATCTGTAAATCTTTTCCTTGTGACGCATTAACAATACTTCAAAGGCCTTTTCATTTCCGTCAATATATGATGTGATCAACTCACGGTCATCCATACGCTTCATAATCATAACTTCTCGTTTAGTAGTTTAAATCTTAGAACTTATTAAGCGTATACGTGTTTTATAGGCAACCGTTTTTTTAGAATTGTATGGGCTAAATTACAAACTAAAATGAATTTTCCAAAATAAAATGAAACTTTTTCTTTTTATTGCGTTTAGAACAAGTCTTTCCTAAAACTGTTTTATCTTTGAAGCCTTCTCAAACAGTTATGTCAAAACAGAAATTTATTGAAGTTAAAGGTGCCCGCGTCCACAATTTAAAAAATATGGATGTGTCAATTCCACATGGGAAAATGACTGTTATTACTGGACTTTCAGGGTCAGGGAAATCATCTTTGGCTTTTGATACCTTGTATGCAGAAGGTCAACGTCGCTACATAGAAAGTCTATCTTCATATGCCCGACAATTTTTAGGGAAATTAAATAAACCAGAAACAGATTATATTAAAGGAATTGCACCTGCGGTAGCGATTGAACAAAAAGTGATTTCAAGTAACCCACGTTCAACAGTTGGCACAACTACTGAGATTTATGATTATTTAAAAATTCTCTTTGCCCGCGTTGGTCGCACCGTCTCTCCTATTTCTGGAAATGAAGTAAGAAAACATAGCGTTTCAGATGTTGTTGATTATTTAAAAACCTTACCAGAAGGAGAAAAAGCCTTGATAGTTTGTTCGATTAAGGGTTTTATAAAATATGGCATTGAGCGACAATTGGATTTATTGAAGCAACAAGGATACATACGCTTACTCTTGAACAATGAAATTTTGGACCTCGATGAATCGATTGCCAGTCATCCAAAAGGAATTGAAAATGCTTTGTTAGTCATTGATCGTTTATCGGTTGTTTTTAATGAAGAAAATGAATCACGCTATGCTGATTCTATTTCTTTAGCTTTCCTGGAAGGTCACGGCGACTGTTCAATTATTTTAATGAAAGACTTTTCAAAAGTTGATTTCTCGAATCGTTTTGAATTGGATGGAATGGAATTCCAGGAGCCAAATGAACATTTTTTCACTTTCAACAATCCCTTTGGTGCGTGTAAAACATGTGAAGGATTCGGACAAGTGATAGGAATTGACCCCGATTTGGTCATTCCAAATCAAAGCTTAAGTATTTATGAAGGAGCCGTAGCTCCATGGAAAGGAGATTCTATGGGTGAATACTTAAATGAATTGGTCTTCAATGCTAAGAAATTTGATTTTCCGATTCATCGTGCCTATGCTGAATTGACAGCAAAAGAGAAGGATGTTCTTTGGAACGGAAATAATTATTTTACAGGAATCACCGGCTTTTTCAAATTTGTAGAAAGTCAAACCTATAAAATTCAATACCGTGTGATGCTTTCTCGCTATCGCGGAAGAACCGAATGTCCGGATTGCAAAGGAACTCGCTTGAGAAAAGATGCTAATTACGTAAAAATTGATGGACATTCAATTACGGATGTTGTACTCATGCCAATAGAAGAAAGTCACGTTTTGTTTTCTGGATTGAATTTAAGTGAGTACGATCGTCAAGTTTCAAAACGCATTTTACCTGAAATCATAAGCCGTTTACGTTTCTTAAAAGAAGTTGGTTTGGGCTATTTAACCTTAAACCGTCAATCGAATTCACTTTCTGGTGGAGAATCACAACGCATCAATTTGGCCACTTCTTTGGGGAGTAGTTTGGTTGGTTCCATGTACATTTTGGACGAACCTTCAATTGGTTTGCATCCAAAAGATACGGCTCGCTTGATAAAAGTGCTTCATAATCTACGTGATTTAGGAAACACCGTAATCGTTGTTGAGCACGAAGAGGAAATGATGCAAGCTGCCGATGAAATTTTGGATATTGGTCCAATGGCAGGTGTTTTTGGTGGTGAACTTGTTTTTCAAGGTAAACACGATCAGTTGATTCATGCTTCCAATAGTTTAACTGCAGATTATTTGACAGGAAGACGTTCAATTCCAATTCCAACGAAACGTAGAGCTGTTAAAAGTAAAGTGACGATAACAGGTGCACGTCAATACAATTTAAAAAACATCACGGTTGATATTCCCTTGTTTAATTTGGTCTGCGTTACGGGAGTAAGTGGTTCTGGAAAATCAACTTTAATAAAAGAAATTGTTTACCCAGCATTGCGAAAAGAATTAGGCGTATTTGGTGATTCAATTGGTAATTTTGGTCAGATAACAGGTGATTTAAAATTGGTGAAAGCGATTGAATTTGTTGATCAAAACCCGATTGGTAAATCGTCAAGAAGTAATCCTATTACTTATGTCAAAGCGTTTGATGACATTCGAGATTTATTCGCAAAACAACCCTTAGCAAAAATGCGCGGCTACAAACCAGGATTTTTCTCATTCAATGTGGAAGGTGGTCGCTGTGAAATGTGCGAAGGAGAAGGAGAAATCACTGTTGGAATGCAATTTATGGCAGATGTTCATTTGGTATGTGAAACATGTGAAGGGAAACGTTATAAACAAGAAACATTAGAAGTTGAATACCGTGGAATAAACATCGCTGATTTATTGGGTATGGATATTCAAACAGCTTTGGATTTTTTCAAAGAAGGGACCGACAAACTTGAAGCAAAAATTGTAGAGAAAATTCAACCGCTTGTTAATGTTGGTTTAGGATATTTGAAAGTTGGTCAATCATCAAGTACCTTGTCTGGGGGAGAAGCCCAACGCATTAAATTAGCTTCTTTTTTATCGAAAGGCATGAACGCACCTTCTACGCTATTTATTTTTGATGAACCTACAACTGGATTGCATTTTCACGATATTGATAAATTGATCATTGCATTCAATTCATTGATAGATACTGGTCATTCAATTGTTGTAATTGAGCACAATACAGAAGTAATCAAGTGTGCGGATTATATCATCGATTTAGGCCCGGAAGGCGGAAAAAATGGAGGGAATATATTGTTTACAGGCACGCCAGAAGACTTAATTAAACAAACGGACAATTCAACGGGACAATTCTTGAAACCGAAATTGGTTTAACTCAGCAATTACGCTTTTCCTACGAACAAATCTTCTTCTTTAACGAATAGTTCTTTTTCGCTTCGAGCGATTACAGCCGACGCCAAACAATTTCCGAGTACGTTTACTGAAGTTCGTCCCATATCCATCAGCGCATCAACTGCCAAAATGATACTGGCGCTTTCTGGATTCAAGCCTTCAATATCCCCAACGGTTCCAGCTAGTATAACAAAAGAGGCTCCGCGCACACCTGCAACACCTTTTGATGTTAACATAAGTGTAAAACAAATTCCAATTTGTTCTCCAATAGTTAGCTGAATTCCAGCCATTTGTGCAACAAACACCGTTGCCATTGATAAATACAAAGTTGTACCATCTAAATTAAAGCTATAACCTGTTGGCAAAACGAAGGCCACAATTTTCTTCGGCACACCAAAGCGTTCCATGTTTTCCATTGCAATAGGTAAAGCTGCTTCACTACTAGCTGTTGCAAAAGCCAAGGTTACAGGTTCAGCTATTGCTTTTACAAACTTCATGAGCGGAATTCGTGCAATTAAAGCAATGGGAACCAAAACAACTACAATAAATACAATCAACGCGACATACAAGGTTCCTACTAATTTCATTAAATCAAAGAGGACGCCAACACCCGACTTGGCGACAGTACTAGCAAGTGCCCCAAAAACAGCTAAAGGCGCGATATACATAATGATATCTGTGAATTTGAACATTACTTCAGATAGACTTTCTGTCCAACTTAACATTGCATTTTTGTGTTGTACATTTTTTACCATGCTTAATCCAATAGCAAAAATGACAGAGAAAACAACAATTTGTAAGACCTGATTTTCAGCCATGGACTTTGCTATATTCTCAGGAAAAATTTCAATTAAATGGTCTTTGTGTTGTTTCGTTTGCTCTAGCAATTCTGCTGATTTATCGAGTTCCTGCTGACTTGCCTGCTTCTTCACTCCTACTCCAGCCTGGGATACATTGATTGCTAAAAGTCCAATAAACAGAGCGATTGTTGTTACTATTTCGAAATACAAAATACTTTTCAATCCAATTCGTCCCACTTGTTTCAAATTGGAATGTCCAGCAATACCTACAACGAGCGTTGCAAAAATCAAGGGCCCAACGAGCGATTTAATTAAGCGTATAAAGATCTTACCAAAACGTTCCATTTCTAAACCAAATGCTGGGAAATCCATCCCTACCTCTATTCCCAAAATCATGGAAGAAAAAATCCATAAGGATAATTTCTTGCGCTTGAAAGAAATAACGAAAAGTAAGGCAATCAGGAGAAAACGCACCATTTTAAATCCAATAGGATCCATATTTGGTACAAAACTTTCAATTAAAAAAACCAGTCCAATATGCATAAAGATTACCACATACCAGAATACCGTAAACATTGATTTAAAAATTTTCATGATGTGAATATAGTAATTTACACTAAAAATAACGAAGCAAAACAATCTTCATGTATAAGAATACCAGTAAAAAGCATATTACTAAGTATCATAAACAAAAGTAGAACAAATTGTTTTTTTTCTGAATGCATTGTTATTTAAATGATTATTTGTATTATTGCAATATCAAAAAAGGAACACTATTCTGTTTCCTAACAATCCAAAGAAAATTTGAAATACCCCAATTTAGTTTATTATACTTTTACCGTATTTTATGGATAAAAAAGATTTAGAAAGCAAAAAACTTTCTGATTTGCGCGTAATTGCAGCAGCAGCTGGAATCGAAAAAGCAGACACATACAAAAAAGCCGAATTAATCAATCAACTAACAGGAAGTGCTTCTGAAGCTTCATCGGCTTCAGTAAAAGCAGAAGTTTCGACTGAAGACTCAGAAGCGTCATCTGAAGACAAACCAAAACGCAAAAGAACACGCGTTGAAAAAGTTGAGATTGTTAAAAAGCAAGCAAGCTTATTTTCAGAAGAAAAGACAACAATTGTTGCTGAACCAGTTGCGATACATGAAGATAAAGCACCAATAATAGAAACAACAGTTCCTGAAGTTGTTGCTCAAGCAGTTGAAGAAGTGAAAACTGAAGTGCCTGAAAAAAAACAACAAGGACCGAAGAATCGTCCAGTTAGAGTTGAGCGACCTGGAAGAAACTTGTTGGAAATTAGTAAAACACCAGCTGAGAAAGTTGAAGGCGAAGTAACAGAAATAGTTGCGCAAGTAGAAAATTCGGCACCCGTTCAAGAGAAAAGAGAGCGTTTTGAGAAAAATCGCAATCCTAATCAGAATCCAAACCGAAATCAAGGAAATAATCCAAATCAAGGTTCAAATCCGAATCAAAACAATAACAATCCAAATCAACAAAATCGCCGTCCTCAGCACGATAACAAACCAGTTGAAGACAAAACACCAGACGATGCCTATGATTTAGTTGGAATTGTTACAGCAGAAGGCGTTTTAGAAGTGATTCAAGATGGCTACGGGTTCTTGCGTTCATCAGATTACAACTACTTACCTTCTCCAGATGATATTTATGTTTCTCAAAGTCAAATAAAATTGTTTGGTTTGAAAACGGGAGACACCGTAAAAGGAACAATTCGTCCGCCACGTGAAGGAGAAAAATTCTTCCCATTGGTAAAAGTTGAGTCAATCAACGGACGTCACCCTTCGTATATTCGTGACCGTGTTCCTTTCCAATATTTAACACCCTTGTTTCCAGATGAGAAATTTAAATTAACTGGACACAAACAAGAAACGCTTTCAACGCGTGTAATGGATTTGTTTGCTCCGATTGGTAAAGGACAACGTGGAATGATCGTTGCGCAACCAAAAACGGGTAAAACAATGTTGTTGAAAGATGTGGCCAATGCAATCGCGGCCAATCATCCTGAAACCTATTTAATTGTCTTGCTGATTGACGAACGTCCTGAGGAGGTTACAGATATGGCAAGAAGCGTGCGCGCTGAAGTTGTTGCATCGACATTTGATGAGCCAGCTGATCGCCATGTAAAAGTTGCCAACATGGTGTTGGAAAAAGCAAAACGCATGGTAGAATGTGGTCACGATGTTTGTATTTTATTGGATTCAATCACACGTTTGGCCCGTGCTTACAATACCGTTTCACCTGCATCAGGAAAAGTGCTTTCGGGTGGTGTTGATGCGAATGCCTTGCACAAACCAAAACGTTTCTTTGGTTCGGCTCGTAAAATCGAAAATGGCGGATCGCTTTCAATTATCGCAACAGCTTTAACCGAGACAGGATCTAAAATGGACGAGGTTATCTTCGAAGAATTTAAGGGAACAGGAAACATGGAGTTACAATTGGATCGTAAGATTGCCAACCGTCGTATTTATCCAGCAATTGATATTACAGCATCAGGAACGCGTCGTGAAGATTTACTGGTGAGCAAAGATGTGCTGCAACGTATTTGGTTAATTCGTAAATTTATTGCTGACATGAATCCAGTTGAAGCGATGGAGTTTATGAAAAACCACATGGAAAACACACTTTCAAACGAGGAATTCCTTGTATCAATGAACAGTTAATTCGATATTAAACTATACTTTTGTCCCGGTGTGATGTTCGCACCGGGATTTTTATTTATTGTACTATGCGTATCACAGTTAAAACAGGAATTATTGCAGCATTTGCTTGGATTGGAATTAAAATGTTGTTTCATTATTTTTCAACTATTGACACAATTGAAGACATCGTTCCAATTGCTTTGTTAAATATTCTTGGATTGTTGCTGGCAATCGCGGTTGGATTATTTATTCAAAAGTTACGTGACACCCAAGAAACGAATGCGCTTTTAGACATTAAAAATGGGATGACTGCTGGAATTCCGTATGTTATTGTCGTTAGTATTTTCGTTTATGTTTATTACAACAACATCAACCCAGAGTTTTACAAACATCAGATGGCAGAAAAAAATATTGCAGCTCAAAAAATGGTTAACAATCCTAAGCAATTAGCTTTTTACAAAAAGAACAATCCTGAGACTGAAGTGATGACAAACGAACAAATTATTAAAAGGGAATCAGATAATGAAAATATTAATCCAGCCAAAACACAAGCCATTTTGACATTACTAGCACTAACCGTTTTGTCAACTATTTACAGTTTACTTGTCACAATGATTTTTAGGAAAATTTTATTCAAACGGTTGAAAGAAGTCAATCAGCCATTGGATAGTTCTTCGCCGAGTGCTTCGTAATTTATTCCATCGAAATTTCCTGAAGACATCATAAGAAGAACAGCATTGTTCCATTTCTTTGATCGAATGAATTGAAGTACTTCTTCTGTTTCATTCATTACTATTACATTTCCTCCAAATCCTTCAGCTACTAATTCTTTTGAAATTGGTTCAAGTTTCTTGTGCTTCACAACGTCAGGACTATAATAAACCAAGGCTTCATCGGCCATTTTCATAGCGTCTTTATACTGCGGAAGGAACTCTTTTTTAAGAGAAGAAAATGTGTGTAATTCCATGCAAGCAACAACATGACGTTCAGCAAATTGTTCTTTTACCGCTTTTGTTGTAGCCTTTAATTTAGAAGGAGAATGAGCAAAATCCTTAAACATGGTAAACGCGCCTTTTTCTGCCACTTTTTGCAAACGCTTTCCTGCACCAGTGAACGATTGAACCGCTCTAAAGAAATCTTTTGGTTTGATTCCAATTGCTTCACCTAAGCGCATTGCGCCCATTAAATTTTGCAAATTATGCCCTCCAAAGATTTTAAGGTTAAAAATCTCATCATCAAAAAACAAGCTTGTTCCATTTTCTGCCACTTCATAGGTTGGCGTTTTATATGGAATGGCATTTAACGTTGATGCATATTTATCACCGAGTTTATTCACTTCCTCATCTTCTGTATTGTATATCAATGTTCCATTCGGTTCAATTAACGAACAGAAAATATCGAATTGGTCAACGTAATTATCAAAAGTTGGAAAAACGTTTATGTGATCCCATGCAATTCCGCTGATGATAGCAATATTTGGTCGATACAAATGGAATTTTGGACGTCGATCAATTGGTGAAGACAAATATTCGTCTCCTTCTAAAATCATTACAGGAGCATCTTCAGTCAATTTAACCATGCAATCGTAGCCTTCCAATTGAGCCCCAACCATGTAATCAACGTTCATTCCAAGTTCATTGACAACATGCAATAACATTGAAGTAATGGTTGTTTTTCCGTGACTTCCACCGATAACAACACGTATTTTGTTCTTGCTTTGTTCGTATAAATATTCAGGATAAGAATAAATTGGAATATTTAATTCTTTCGCTTTAATTAACTCCGGATTATCTTCGCGTGCATGCATTCCTAATATAACCGCATCCAAACTACTTGAAATTCTAGTTGCATCCCAACCGATTGAAAGAGGAAGAATCCCTTGCTTCTCCAAACGCGTTCGTGAAGGTTCAAAAATCTCGTCATCGGAACCTGTTACATTTGCCCCCTTTCTACTCAATGCGATTGCTAAATTGTGCATTGCACTTCCTCCTATTGCTATAAAATGTACGTTCATTTGCGTTTCGTTTTCAAAAATAGTTGATAGATGTCTGCAAATAATGGAATGATTAATAAAACCGTTCCGATTTGCGTAAGGGAATGAAACAAGTTAAATGTTCCAGTTGAAATAAAAATAGAAGAAAGCATTATTGCGAATAAACCGAAATAGTAAACCCAATCCCACCAATGTGCTGCAGACGATAATTTCCGGGTTAACAACTGAAGTAGAATATAGCTAATTGCCAAACAGATAACCGAGAAGTCAATATACTTTATTGCTAAGTAGTCTTCCGCTTTCCAGAAATAATGGAACAGTAAATATGAAATAATCAATTTTCCGATTGTTGCAAGAATGATAATTCGTTTTTTCGTTTCCATTGTTGATGTGAATTTACATCAATTTAAACGCAAAAAAATATGACTTAGAAAGAGTTACTGACAATGAAACTTGAATAAACGATTAGAAGTGTCTTTCTAATTTTGAACTTTGTGTTTCTTTTTGCCAAACATATTCAGTAGTTGCTTCACCATTCTTCGAATAAGTAATTGAGTTCAACGTTTGTGTTCGAACATAAACATTTCCTTTACCATTTATAACCACAACTCTTCGTGTAATAATCGCCGTCATTAATCCATTTTCATCAGATTGAGTAAAGGATTCCTGACTTACGCCTTCTGGATATTCTTGTCCCAAGGTATTGGCAACATTTACTTTTTCCGGTTTTGTATTATCGACACTGTTTAATTGCTTTTGAGCAGCATAATGTTTATCAATATCTTTCGAATCTTGACTTATTGTTTCTGATTCATTTGCTTTACTTACATCAGAAAATTTATTCGCGTTAACCTCTTGTTTTTTGGTTGATGTTATCGAATTCAATTCAGCAGCAGTATTCGCAACAACAATAGTCGATTTTGCTTTTTGACGCGTCTGTTCGTCTGTTAATTCAGATTCAGAATAAACAATCGCCATGTTTTGATCAATTTTCTTAACCCCTTCAACTTTTATAGCATGTTTATCCTCAGCTAATTTGTCAATTTGAACAGTCGATACGACAGCGCTATTAATCTCGTTCTTGTTTTTTAAATATTTCAATGTTTCATTGGAATAGTCTTCAAATTGCTTTTCTTCAATCGCAAGACTTTCTTCTCTCAATGTAGCATCCGTTTCAATGCGGTTCATATCGCGTTCAACATTATTTTCTTCAATGTCTAAATTTATTAACTCAACGCCTCTATTTAAATCATACGAGCTTTCAATTTGCTTATTTTCCAGGTTTTCAGCACCATTGTTCACTTCAATTGTAATCACCTTAAGTTGATTTTCATTATTTTCGGTTTGAGCAGTACCATCTATTTCTAACTCACTTGCGGTAATTTTCACATCCTCAATTCCCTTTTTTGTGGAGCGAACTTCATCCGTTTTTTCATTTGTTAAACCATCCAATTTATCAGCCGATGAGACACGTAATACTTTAACTTGGTCTTCAATTTTTTTGCGCTCATCAGTACGGTCATTCTCATTTTCAGCAATTGACGTTTTAAGATTACCAATCGTTTGATCATCGTTCACATTTACCAAAGCATCGGCACTGGCTTGTAAACGAATCATTTCGGCTTGATTAAAGTTAATTGTAGAAATTTTATTCGCGTTATCGCTATTTACAGCATCGCGCGATGCGCTTTCATTTTCAGTTGAAACGATCGCTTCATGAATGGCTTCTTTAGACCTTATGTTTTCGGCTTTTTCATAACCATCAGCTTTGATAGATTCATTTTCAACCGCCAGTTCTTTTTCTCTTATGACTTCAACTGTTCCTTGCCGATTAGTATCATCCGCCAACTCATCAATAGCAATTTTATTTCGAAGTAAGTAAATTTCGTTTGTTGTCTCTTGTTGATCTGTGATATTGTCTGTCAACAATTTATCTTGCGTTACAATAACTTGCTCGACTTGCGTTAACACGTCAGTTGCTTGAAGATTTTTTCTTTCCAAATCAGCTTTCACGAGTGCGGCATAACCATCCATAATCGAATTATCAAATGGATCACCAAGCGGATCAAGTGATGCTGATTTAACAATTGTTGGATTCAATATTGCATCAATTTCTAAAAGTCTTTCTTTTGGAAAAGCATCTGCTGGATGTTTGCTTAATGCTTGTGTGTATTTTTCTCTTGCTTTATCATAAGAAGCCAATTCAAAAAATTCATTTGCACTTGTAATGATTTGCTGATACTCAATTTCACTAGCGTTATTTACACTGATTCGAATTTTATTTTCTGCTTCTTCAATTTGTTTTTTAGCATATAGATTCGTACTATCAATTTGCAATGCACCTTTATAATTCGTTATAGCCTCTTGATAATTTGTTGATGAAAAAGCATTGTCTCCTGATGAAATGAGCGCTTCAAACTGATTTTTCTTGTCTAGTTCAGATTTATTCTTATTTGCTAAATCATCTAAAATTTGTTGTAGCTCGTTTATTTTGTCACTTGCCGCTTTGTCTGTAGGTTTAACGGATAATGCATTTTGATAATGAGAAAGTGCTTGCTCATAGCTTTTGGCCCCTTGATTCACTTCACCTTTAGCCATATGATCCAAATACAACTTTTCTTTTGCTTGCAAGTCCAATAATTCATTGACAAGGGTTTTTACTTCATCGATTCTCTTTTTAGGCAGATCTTCTGATGGTTTAATTATTTTTGCTTGTTCAAAGGCAACCAATGCCTTTTGATAATCTTTATTAGAAGCGAATGTTTCTGCTTCATTCATTTTTAAGGCATAATTTTTATCAGTTAATTCATTTGCTAAAATTTGATTTAACAAATCATCAGGACGCGTATCATTAGGCATTATGCTAAATTGTTTATTGTAGCTTTTTGCGCGCTCAACCAATTCTTTGCCTCTCGTGTAATCTTTCTCGCCTATCGCCTTGTTAATGCCAATAATTATTTTTTCATAGTTCTTTTTATCTTCCGATCCCTTTTCTTCTTCTTTTTGCTGAGCTAAAGCGGCTTTGTCAATCGGTTCTTTTTCCTCCGGTTTAAGGTTGTTTGCTGCGTTATACTCTTTAATAGCTGCCAAGAAATTGTCTTGTGCAAAAAACTCATCGCCTTTTTTCAAATGTGCAACGTATTTGGCTTCACTTTCTTTTTGCTTTTCAGTCTTCAGTTTAAGCAAGTTTAAAGCGTCAATTTTACCTTTTGGAAATGGATCTGAAGGTCGTTTCACAAGGGCTTCAGTATAGCTAGCTATTGCTCCATCAAAATCATTTTCAGTCTCTTTCGCTTGCGCCACTGCCAAAATAGCTTGGTATTCTTTTTCGGCTTTTTCCGCATCAGCACTAGCCTTTAATTTATCATCCAACTCGCTGATTTTTGCCGTAACGGTTGGATCTGTTTTTAGATTTTGAGCTTCAACTAATTTATCTTTTGCAGCCTGATTTTTTTGCTCTGCTGCCAACTTCATACCTTCTGCTTTCAAGCGTTGGAATTGTTCTTCTATGGATTCCTTTTCTGCAAGTTCTTTCAGTTTAACATTGGCTTCATCAATTTTAGACTGAACAACGGCATCTGCTTTAATTGCAATCGCAGCTTGATATTTTGTAATCGCTTCTTGGTACTTGAACGATTTACCTAATCCATCACCTTCCGCTACCAGCTTATTGAATTTCTCTATTTCTGCTTCTTGTGCAGCAATTTCTTGTTGTTTTTTAGCAATTTCAGTTAAGCGATTTTTAGCTTCTGTATTTGAAGCATCCAATACAATTACTTCAGCATATTTTACTTTCGAATCATTCCATTTTTCAGCGGTAAACAATTGATTTCCTTCTTCTAACAGCGAATTGATTTTATCTATTTTCTCTTTGTCTTTAGATAAAGCCAGTAATTTTGCATCACATTGCTTTACCTTCTCTATTGGTAATGCGGCAGTTGCATCAATAGCAATTGCATCATTGTATTTCGCTTTTGCCTCTTCCCATTTGCTAAGTTTGAAAAATGCGTCTGCATCCAACATTGCTTGATCAAACTTTTGTTTTTTCTCGGCTGCAGTTGCTAAATCAGCCAATTTTGTATTAATGCCGTCCAGTTTTGTTTGAGTTGTAGCATCTGTTTTGATGGCTAATGCTGCTTCATATTTTGATTTGGCATCTACAAATTTCAAACCTTTAACTGCTACATCTCCTTCAGCTACTAATCTCGTAAATTGTGCTTCTTTTTCTGCTAGAGCAGCCGCATCCTTCTGCTTCGTTTCAATTTCAGCAAGTTTAGTCGTTGCTTCAATATTTGCATTATCCAAGGTCAAGACCTCAGTGTATTTTGTTTTTGCTTCAGCAAATTTATTCGCAGTTAACAAGGCTCCTCCTTCCGTTAACAACTTTGTGATTTTTTCAGCTTTCTCTTTCTCTTTCGCTTTTTCAGCAAGGATTGTTGAACATTTTTGAATGCCGTCTTCTGCTGAAGTAGAAGCAGGTTCATAAGCAAGCGCTTCTGTGTACTTCGCTTTTGCTTCTTCAATTTTTTGTTCTGCAAACAGTGCGTCTGCAGCAGCTAAAGCTTCTTCATATTTTACCTTTTTCTCATTGGCAACATTCTGCTCTCCCAATTTCTTTTCAATTTCTATTAAGCGAGTTTTGGGATGTTGTTCTAAGGGTTTTAACTGCGTAGCAATGGTATATTTTTCTTTTGCTTTTCCATATGTCTTCTGATTGAAAAGCATATCTGCCAATTTAATTGTCTCTTGATATTTAACCTCATTTTCAAGCGCTGCAATTTGATCTTTTGGCATTTGTTCATCGCGCTTTTCAAGAGCCTCTTTGTATTTTGCTATCGCTAAATCGTACTTCTTTTGATCGCGTAATGTATTAGCAGCAGTAATCAAGTTTTGATATTCTGAATCTGCCAATTGGCTTTCTAAATTCGCCTTTTTGTTAGCCGCAATCAGCGCATCTAATTCTGTAATTCGCTGAATCGGGTGTGTCTCTTTGGGTTTAATACCATTCGCTTCCTCGTATTTCGCGAGTGCTTGTTCGTATTTCTTTTGTGCGTACAATCCATCGGCAGCAGTAACAGCGGCTTGATATTTTGCTTCATCAGCTGTTTTTTTCTGTTCAGCTTCTAACAGAAGACGGTCAATTTTACTTTTAACTGATGTTGAATAGGTATTCTGAATGTTTGGATCCGAACCATTACCAAATTTAGCAACAGGTTCGGTCTCTAAAAAGGATAAATCTGCAGGAATTGTTTTTGGATACATTTCGGTTTCAGAATTTTTCCATGGGCTCAAATCACCTGCTGGAAAATCTTCTGGATTCACTTTCGAGTAATCAAAGGCAATTGTTTTACTGTAAAAACCATCTTTTTTGTATACGAGCGTAAATGGTTTTGCTACATCAATGTTTGCGTTTAAATCGTATTTTCCATTCGAAGCAGAAACCGTTTTTGCGATACTTGAACCATTTTGAATAAGATCAACTGTTATGCCCGCTTCAGGCTTCGCTAATGAACTGTTTTTAATGGATCCATCTACATGAAATTTCATTGATTGGCCGAAACTCAACGAGCTCACACAAAGTAACAGTAAAGACAAAAATTGCTTCATATTTTTGGTTTAAACGTACCGCTGTACAACTAGTTACAGATTTGGTTTAAATTTGACATCAAATTATATACAAATATGACTAAAAATGTTCAATTAATTGTCCTATGAATCCATTAAACATTGAACAATTAAGCTTTTGGGAGCGCAAAACGTATTTCGAAGACAATGAATTTGTTGTCATCGGAGCTGGAATTGTGGGATTGTCAACAGCAATTGAGTTGAGAAACTTGCATCCTACTGCAAAAATACTTTTGCTGGAAAGAGGTTTTTTACCAAGCGGTGCTAGTACAAAAAATGCTGGTTTTACGTGTTTTGGAAGTGTGACCGAATTACTCGACGATTTAACAAATTCAAGCGAAGAACAAGTCTTCTCAACAGTCAAAAAACGATGGGATGGCTTACAGAATTTAAAGCGTTTAGTCGGTGAAAAGAACATTGATTTGGAAATTAATGGGTCTTGGGATTTAATACTCCCTGAACAGGCAAATGATTTGGATATAATCCGCGAACAATTACCATATCTCAATGGACAACTCGAAAAAATCACAGGAGAAAAGGATGTCTTTTCTGAAGATAGCGACTGCGCTGTAAAATTTGGGTTTGAGGGATTGAAAACGAGTTTTTACAATCGGTTGGAAGGTCAAATTAATACGGGTAAATTAATTACAAAACTCTATCAAATTGCGATTGAAAAAGGTATTAATTGTTTGTTTGGAATAGAAGCAATTGCCTTACAAACACACTTATACAATGTTGGTATTCAAACTTCTATCGGATATATGAAAGCGCGAAACGTGCTGATTTGTACTAACGGTTTTGCACAACAATTTATTCCCAATCGAGATATCTTACCTGCGCGGGCACAAGTATTGGTTACGACGCCAATTGAAGATTTAAAAGTGAAAGGAACGTTCCATTATCAGCAAGGATATTATTATTTCAGAAATGTTGAGGATCGAATTTTGCTAGGTGGTGGCCGCAATTTAAACTTCGAAGCCGAAACAACAACACAACTTGAAACGAGTGAAGAAATAATGACTGCTTTAGAGAAATTACTCTCAACTGTTGTTTTACCCAACCAATCCTATTCGATTGAATATCAATGGGCCGGAATTATGGGTGTTGGACTAACCAAAGCACCAATCATTGAAAAGATTGACGATAAAATTGGAATCGGTGTTCGAATGGGCGGAATGGGCGTCGCTATTGGAACTTTGGTGGGAAAAGAACTCGCTGAACTATTTAGGTAAAACTGATTTCAAATTACACAAAATCTCAATTAAAATCTTACTTTTGATACAAAATTTATACAAATGAAAAATACTGCTTTAACTGACAAACACATCGCTTTGGGAGCAAAAATGGTTCCTTTCGCTGGATATAATATGCCTGTTCAATACGAAGGTGTGAATGCTGAGCATGAAACGGTTCGCACTGCTGTTGGTGTTTTTGACGTTTCTCACATGGGTGAATTCGTTTTGCGTGGACCAAATGCAGAAGCGTTAATTCAGAAGTTTGCATCGAACGATGTCTCTGTTTTGTTTGACGGAAAAGCACAATATTCATGTATGCCAAATGGTAAAGGTGGAATTGTAGATGATTTAATTATTTACCGAGTTAACGCAAACGAATTTTTCATTGTTGTGAATGCTTCTAACATCGAAAAAGATTGGAATTGGATTTCTTCATTGAATGATCTTGGCGTTGAAATGGAAAACTTGTCTGATGCTTATTCGCTATTGGCAATTCAAGGACCGAAAGCGCCTGAAGCAATGCAATCGTTAACAGATGTCAACTTGAAAGACATGGTCTATTACACCTTCACGCACGGAACGTTTGCTGGAGTTGAAAATGTTATGATTTCCGCAACCGGATATACAGGTTCAGGTGGTTTTGAGATTTATGTTAAAAATGAGGATGTAAATCAAGTTTGGGATAAGGTATTTGAAGCTGGAGCTGACTTTGGTATTAAACCTATTGGATTAGCAGCGCGTGATACCTTGCGTTTGGAAATGGGATTCTGTTTGTATGGAAATGACATTGACGATACAACCTCTCCACTTGAAGCTGGATTGGGATGGATTACGAAATTCACGAAAGACTTTACAGATTCAGATTTCTTGAAAAATCAAAAAGAAGCAGGTGTTAAACGTAAATTGGTTGCGTTTGAAATGGTTGACCGTGGAATTCCACGTCACGACTACCCTATTCAGGATGCGAACGGAAACGTAATTGGAAAAGTAACTTCTGGAACAATGTCGCCTTCAATGAAACTTGGAATTGGTCTTGGATACGTAACAATTGAAAATGCAGCCTTGGAAAGTGAAATCTACATTGAAATTCGTGAGAAAGGTGTGAAAGCGAAGCTTGTAAAATTACCTTTCTACAAGAAATAATTAGTTAAAAATTAGATTTAAAAGGTTAATACTTCGGTGTTAACCTTTTTTTTATTGCCATGAACAAAACGGATAATCAATTCTGCGTTTCCAATTCTCTTTCGTGCTTCGGAACAAACATCAAAAAGATCAATCCAAAGACGAAGAAGAAGGCTACAGACGCAACAGAATAGCGAATTGAACCCGTCCAGAATTCCATTAAACCGAAAAATAAGGTCCCCAATACGATTCCAATTTTCTCGGTAACATCGAAGAACGAAAAGTAACTCGCGTGATCGGTCGTTTCAGGCAAAAACTTCGAATAAGTCGAACGCGCAATTGCTTGTACACCTCCCATCACAAGTCCAACAGAGCTTGCAAGAAGGTAGAATTCAACGGGCGTTTCAATAAAGAAGCCACCCAAACAAATTATAATCCAAAGCGATACAGAAATGTATAATGTGCGAATATTTCCAATTTTACTTGACACACGCGACATAATAAATGCACCCAATGCACCTAGAATTTGAATCAATAAAATTGCAATGATTAGTCCCGTAGAACCACTTCCTTTCGGCCAAGCTATTTCTTTGTTTGCGAAAATTGTAGCCATCAGCATTACAGTCTGAACACCTGTATTGAAAAAGAAAAAAGCCAATAAATAGCGTTTCAAGCGTTTTGTTTTTTTGAACTCCTTGAATACTAATTTCAACTCACGAAAACCTTTCCAGATAAAGCCTTTCTCTGGTTTTTTGTTGTAAACATTGTTAGGTAAAGCGCGATAGGTAATCTGACTGAAACCAATCCACCAAAGGCCAACAAGAATAAATGCATAACGCATATATTGCATTTTTTCTGCGCCAACTGAAGTCGACATGATCATTGCCAAACAAACGATTAACAAGAGCATCGCTCCCAAATATCCCATTGTAAAACCGCGTGCTGAAATTCGATCATGATCTTCAGGTTCCGCAATTTCTGGTAAAAAGGCGTTGTAAAAGACCAAACTGTTCCAATAGCCAATGCTCGCTAAGAAAACCGACAGCATGCCCAATTCTATTCGATTTGCATCAAATAAGTATAAGGTCATACAAGACAAAGCACCCATATAACAAAAGAAACGTAAGAACTTTTTCTTACTTCCCGTAAAATCAGCCACACCTGATAACAAGGGAGATAAAAACGAAACAACTAAAAAAGAAGCTGAAAGAATAAAAGAAAACAAAACCGAAGATGATAATTCAATTCCAAAGAACTTGATCATTATCGCTTCACCTTCTTTAATTTGAGAAATATCTACTTTTCCTGTCGCATCCAAATAACCTTTAGACGAAGCATAGGATTGTTTAGTTTGAATATCATAAAAAATAGGAAAAATAGCCGATGAGATAACTAAATTGTATACTGAATTTGCCCAGTCATACATTACCCATCCACGTATTATTTTCTTATTTCCTTTTTCCATAATCTTACCTTTTCAATTGAACTGATGTTTATTCTTTTCCATCAACGTAATCTTGCAAATAACTGTAATATTCAGTTAATTGTCCATCGGTAGTGGTTTCACTTGCACGTACAATCATATTATCAGGATCTTCTTTCAATAATGCCGGTAAAACATGTCGCATTAATTCATTTCCAAAATCTTCAGAAGCATCCAAAGGTAATTCACACGGTAAATTATCAACTGCCATCACTGCAATTGAACCTTCTGCTTTGAAATCAACTTCTGTCTCTGAAATTGGATCATAACCATAAATTGGATCTGCAATTTTACTTGAACGAATAGTACAAGCAACAGGACCATCAATGTCACACGAAATATCTGCCACAACACTTAAACGCACATTTTCTTTTTTCAAGTCTTCACGCGTTATAATAAACGGAGAACGATTACTCCAGAAATGACATGGAATATACATATCCATTTCCGGTAAAAAGCGCATAAATGTTGATTTGTATAACTCTGGGTTCGAATAAAACTCGGACTTATCAAATGGTTTCCCATCCTTTCTACCGTAATAATCTTCGACTTCTAAATGGGTAAATACAGGTTCGTTGAATGTGTTCTTCAGAAACTCATCTGGCGTCACTTCTTTAATTGGTAAAATATCAATGATCTCTCTTGCTCCGTGTCCAACACGACCAAAGCCTGTTAAAACAATTTTAGTATTTTCTGGCAATACAATTTTCGCCATTTCAGCTTCCATCTCTTTACGGTCAGAACACTTATTTGCTGGTTTAATATCAAACAAACCTGTTTTCAATCCCATTGCTCGGAAACCATTATAAGCACCGACAATACCTGCATAACGACCAAAGCCAATTACACGCTTATTTTGTTTGTTTTTGATTGTTTCGTAATCGATCAATTGAATTTTCTTCTCCAAAATAGCCAATAACAAATTTCTGTTATACGGCTGTTTTTTTAATGTATGTGAAAAAAACAAGAACTTTTTATTCGGAATTAAATCTGAAATATTGACTTCTTTCACTCCCATGATAATATCACACGAACTCAAATCTTCATTCAACTTAATTCCTTCAGCAGCATACGCTTCATCTTTGAATGCGCGAATTGCACTTGGTTGAACAACAATTTCCACATTCGGATAAATTGCGTGAATCGATTTACACTGTTTTGGAGTAAGTGGCACACGGTGATCTGGTGGAACTTTACCTTCTCGAATGATACCAATTTTAATTTTTTCCATTGTAATTATCTTATGATAATGGTTGTTTTAGAATATATGAATCGATGAACTCTCTAACACATCCATCGCCTCCTTTTTTTGTTAATACAACATCAACATGTCCTTTCACAGCATTAACAGCATCGCTTGGGCAAGCCGAAAAACCAACGTGTTTAATGATTTCCAAATCATTGATATCGTCACCAATAATAGCAACTTGTTCCAACGAAATTCCGAGATCAGCGCAATGTTCTTTTAATATTTCCATTTTAGGTTCACGTCCAACATAACAGAATTGAATTCCCAAAAGCTCAGCGCGCGATTTCACCATTTCACTTTTATAGCCAGATGAAATAATTGCCAATTGGAAATTTTTTTTCGCCAAATGTTGAATGGCCATTCCGTCCTTGGTATTGTACTTTTTAAATTGATCTCCACTTTCTGTGTAGTACATTCCGCCATCGGTCATTACGCCATCAACATCCAATACCAATAATTTTAGTTTTTCAATTTTCTTGTTCCATAAATCTGGACGATACATTGGTTTGAAGATCAATGACAACATATCAACGTCGTATTCTTCGCAAACTGCTTCCAAATCGTAAACCGTTAATTCGTTGACATCATCCACGTCTAAATCATTCAAAAACTCATTGTAATCAACACCGAATTTGGCACAAAGACCTTTTAAATTTTGCTGTAAATGCATTTTATACCATTTTATAACCAACGCTTTCTGCAACTGGACGAAGTGAATTCAATAACTGTTCAAATTGTGCATGATCCAATTGCTGAGAGGCATCAGACTTCGCAACTTTTGGATTTGGATGCGCTTCAATTAGCAAACCATCAACTCCCATTGCCACACATGCTTTCGCTAAATTTGGAATTCCATATGCATAACCCATTGCATGCGACGGATCTAAAATGATAGGCAAATTGGTGTATTCTTGCATCCAAGCCACACCACATAAATCCAATGTAAAACGAGTTCCTGTTTCAAATGTGCGCAAACCACGCTCACACAAAATCACATTTTCATTACCACCAGAAAGCACAAATTCTGCTGCCTGTGCGAATTCTTGTAAAGTTGTTCCAAATCCACGTTTAATTAAAACGGGTTTATTGGTTTTTGCACATGCTCTCAGGATTCCCTGATCATACATTGCTTTTGCGCCAACCTGTATAACGTCTGTATATTCAATGATTTCATCAATGTGCGTTGCGTCACGTGCTTCGGTAATTACACTCAAACCGTATTCTTCGCGCATCTTTGCCAATAATTTCAATCCATCAAGTCCTAAACCTTGAAACGAATAAGGACTCGTTCTTGGCTTGTAGCATCCACCGCGAAGTGTTGTTAAACCCAATTTGATTAATAATTCTGAAGATTCACGAATCTGCTCTTCCGATTCAACCGAGCATGGCCCGCCAATTAAAAGGGTATTTCCTGTGTTTCCGCCAATTGTGACGTTTCCAATTTTAACTTCACGCTTTTCTGATCGGTAATTTTTGGAAGCTAATTGCATGTCATTTGGGAACACCCAAAATTGGTCAACACTGTTTTCTATGCTCGTTGGAACTTCTTTTACACCTGAACCAGTGATTAGAATATTTGTTCCATTTGATGTAATATGAAATGCCTTGATTTGTTCTGCCAAAGCTGCAGCAACCTGCTGTGAAACAGTTGATTTTAAATGTATTATCATAATTCTCCTTTGATAAGATGAACAAAGTTAACAATTCCGGCCGCTTTTCCGTCGTTTTTTAACACAGGTAAGTACATCACGGGGAACGCACATTTTTTGATAGTTTGTAACAGTTCAACAACTGTTGAAGTATCTGAAATTGAAACAGGCGATGCATTCATCATTGATTTAGCCTCAAGCGCATTCAAATCATCTAAGTTCTTTAACACTCCTTTTCGAATATCTGCTGAAGAAACGATTCCTGCCAATTTATCATTGTTATCTACCACTAAACAAAAACCAAGATTTCCATCTTCAATTGTTTGTAAGGTGTTTTTTAAATCCATCGATTCATAATTAACCACTGGACATTCCTCTAAAGGCATCATAAAATCGCCCACATGGAATTGCGATTCAATTTCACGTTTCGTTAGATTCATCAAGGCGTGACCTATACTTGGTGCATTGAACAAATATGATCCAGAAACAGATGAACTAACGCCCATATTCCTAAGTATAAAGGAAACCTCCCCATTTACCCCACCGTCAACATGAATGGATTTAGCAGGATATTTCTTCCTAAACTGGCGAATTTTTGAGAAGTTAATTTTATCAAAAACACCACCGCTTTGTCCAGGAATCGTTGCCATGATTAATATGAAATCAAACGTTGAATAATCGTCAAAAGCGGCAATAGATGTTGGTGTTATGATTGCCAAGCCTTTTCGGCCTTTAATGTCAGATGGAATTTCAAGTTTTCCGGGTAAATCTTCAAATTGAAACGTGATGTATTCAACTGGGTTTTGGCGCAACAAATCGAAATATTTAGCGGGTTCTTTTGTGATAATATGCAAATCGATTGGCAAGTTGCACATTGAACGAATCAATTGAATATCATCAAAAACAGCTACATCATCATTACAATCTACATGCAATAAATCAACCTGGTGATCCACTAAATCAGTTATAACTTCAGGTAAAGATCTTTTTTTGTCAGAATAAATAGACGCTGATATTTTCATGCAGGTAATTTCAAAAATTTGCAAGGTAAAGATAGTAAAAACGATGTGTTGTTTATCGAAAATGTTATTTTTGGGATTAACATGGAAAGAACGCTTATTAATCAACAATATACGGGTGCAAAAGGCCGAAAAAGTCTTGTAGATTTAATTATACCTGTAAATTTCAATCAACAATTAGTTATTTTCATGCATGGCTACATGGGCTACAAGGATTGGGGATGTTGGAATTTAGTACAAAACCAATTTGTTTCGAAAGGCTATGGTTTTTGTAAATTCAATGTTTCTCACAATGGCGGAACCATTGAAAATCCGATTGACTTTCCAGATTTAGAGGCTTTTGCTCAAAATACATATACGAATGAACTAGCCGATTTGAATGCCATTTTAGATTGGATTGAAACACAGTTTGAGTTGTTACCAGAAATTTATTTAGTTGGTCATTCGCGTGGTGGTGGAATTGTACTATTGAAATCAAATGATCCAAGAGTAAAACGTATCGTAACATGGTCAGCAATCTGTGATATTGAAAAGAGATTTCCTACAGGAAAACAATTAGAAGTATGGAAAACCCAGGGCACACGTTATACTGAAAACAGTCGTACATTGCAAAAAATGCCTCACTCCTTTTCACAATTTGAGGATTTTGATGCCAATAGAGATTTGTTAAGTATTGAGCAAGCATGTTTAACTTCTGCAAAACCAACATTAGTGATTCATGGTGATCTGGATACTTCTGTAGAAATCGAGGAAGGAAGACAAATTGCAACTTGGTTAAAAACGCGCCTTTTTGAAATTGAAGAATCCAATCATACTTATGGTGCAACTCAACCTTGGACTGAAACGGAAATGCCTGAGCACCTTCAAAAGGTGTGCATGCTTACAGAAGGATTTTTTGAAATTGATTATTCTAACTAAATCGTTTGAAATTAAACTTAGACAGCAATAATTTTAAGCAACCCGAGTTACCAACTTCATTGTTTTTCCATTTCATAAACTACCTAGAAACCTAGACGATTGATTTTCATTTGGCAACAAACAATATCCCTTCGATATATGGTGGCGTCTTTTTGCAATGAATCGATATAGTTGATCTCGTTGGCAAATAGGAATAATTCTAAAAAATTGAAGCAGAGGAAACGGAAATTTCAATTTTCGAACCAAAGCCAATGCGCCATTCGATTGGGAATACAATTGATAATCTGTGAAGAAATAGAATGTTTCCAAACTTGGCACTTGGCCATGATTGGCAAGAAAAAAGTTTCGCGCAAAATCCGATTGTAAAGCACAAAAGTAGAGTTCTGGTTTCTTCTCAAATTTCAAAACCAATCGCACAACATGATTACAAAATCCGCAATCTCCGTCGTAAAAAACAATTGATTTTTCATTCCAATTCATGTGTTAAAATTACATTATTCCTAACGAAACTGAAAGACGTTTAGAATTAAATCTAAAAACACTCGTTCAAGCAAAATGACATTGCTATATTTGCCTCACAAAACGAAAATACGATGAAAAATATAGCGGTAATTGGATCGGGAACAATGGGAAATGGAATTGCGCACGTTTTTGCACAATTTGGTTACACTGTTTCGTTAATTGATATTTCACAAGCTTCATTGGATAAAGGAATGGCGACCATTGCTAAAAACTTGGATCGTCAAGTAGCAAAAGAAGCAATCACAGAAGCGGATAAAGCGGCAACTTTAGCAAACTTAACAACCTTTACTTCAATGGAAGAAGGTGTTAAAAATGTGGATTTAGTCGTTGAAGCAGCAACAGAAAATGTTGATTTAAAATTGAAAATCTTTGCTGATTTGGATAAATTCACTTCACCAAATGTCATTTTAGCTTCAAATACCTCTTCTATTTCAATTACGAAAATTGCTTCGGTGACCACCCGTCCAGACAAAGTAATTGGAATGCACTTTATGAATCCAGTTCCTGTAATGAAATTGGTTGAGATTATTCGTGGTTATTCAACTTCAGACGAAGTAACAAACTTAATCATGGAAACCTCACGCAGCTTGAAAAAAGTTCCTGTTGAAGTGAATGATTATCCTGGTTTTGTAGCAAATAGAATTTTAATGCCAATGATCAATGAGGCAATCATCACATTATTTGAGGGGGTTGCTGGAGTTGAAGAAATTGATACAGTAATGAAATTGGGTATGGCTCATCCAATGGGTCCCTTACAATTAGCTGATTTTATTGGTCTTGATGTTTGTCTTGCGATTTTAGAAGTGCTTCACGAAGGATTTGGTAATCCAAAATATGCGCCATGTCCTTTGTTGGTAAACATGGTGACAGCTGGTAAAAAGGGTGTTAAAACGGGAGAAGGTTTCTACGCTTGGACACATGGAACAAAAGAGTTAATTGTTGCAGATTATTTTAAAAAATAACAAGTTACAACACTGTTTATAGATAAAGGGTCGGCGAAATGCAGACCCTTTTTTAGTTAAATATTAAATCCATTATTTCCCCCTTGGATGTTGTCATTTTGAAATGCAACATTTCTGCAATTGTAGCACTAATATCTAATTGATCATATTTTCCATCCACCACCAAATTCTTTTTAAAATCTGGTCCTAAACCAAGCATATAAATCGTTCGACAGCCCTGACAATTATCACCATGGTTTACGAAACCGTTTTTATGTCCTTCGGTGTGACGACCATGATCGTTTGTAATAATTAAGGTTGTATTGTCTTTATATATTGAATCGTTTTGAATAAAGTTCCACAAATTCAAGGCTGTATTATCCGTTGTCTTAATTGCTTGCAGGTACTCAGGCCATTGATTTTGGTGACCACGAACATCTACTTCTAGTAAATTTATCAAGACCATTTCGGGATGGTGTTTTTTCATTATTGATTGGGCATCTCTCCAAGTGTATGCATCGTTTGTATAGCCTTCGCCTTTACCATCAACTCCGCAATATTGAGAAGGTGCACTTTTATTTGCCCATTTGCTGTCTTTGGTATTCGCCAGAATATTCAATTTACCTTTACTTGCAATCACCCAAGCATGGGTTGAATCCAACTTTTTGTCATTTAAAAAGTATTGGAACATGGAAGGGAATTTTGGCAACTCAGAACCATCATTTTTCACACTTTGATAATTACCCGTACAAATAGCTGCATGTCCAGAATTGGTAGTCGTAGTACCATTGTTTTTAAAGTTTTTAATCAAAACTCCTTGTGGAGCAAGAACAGTGGATAAGTTAGGAATATACTGACAAGTGGAATCACCGAACGTTTCAGAATATCTTGGTCCATCGATGATTAAAACAATCACATATTTTGTTTTGTATTCACGATATGGACGAACTTCTTCTTTGCACTTATCAGCATTATCTGAAAAACCAAGTCCTGTAAATACTACAAGTGTCAGTAAAATTAAAAGTCGATAGCGAAAAATTATACTTAACATCAAGGGAATTTAGGGAATTTTTGAAAATCTGGATCGCGTTTTTCTAAAAAGGCATGCTTACCTTCTTGCGCTTCCTCAGTTAAATAAAACATTAAAGTAGCATCACCAGCCAATTCCATAATTCCATGTTGACCATCTAATTCTGCATTTAAACCGCGTTTTATCATTCGAATGGCCAAAGGACTGCGTTTCATGATTGTTTGACACCAAGCAACAGTTGTGTCTTCTAATTGGTCAAACGGTACTACTTTGTTGACCATTCCCATTTTTTCGGCTTCTTCAGCAGTATATTGTTCGCACAAGAACCAAATTTCACGGGCTTTTTTCTGACCAACACAACGTGCAAGGTAAGAAGAACCAAATCCACCATCAAAACTTCCAACTTTTGGACCAGTTTGGCCAAAACGAGCGTTTTCTGAGGCAATCGTTAAATCGCAAACGACATGAAGAACATGTCCACCACCTATTGCATAACCATTCACCATTGCAATAACTGGTTTCGGCATCGAGCGAATGGCTTTATGTAAATCCAAAACATTTAAACGAGGAACACCATTTTCAGAAATGTAACCACCAATTCCTTTCACATTTTGATCACCACCTGAACAAAAAGCCTTATCCCCTGCTCCGGTTAAAACGATTACACTAATATCATTTCGTTCTCTACAAATATTCATTGCATCTAACAATTCCATATTCGTTTCTGGTCGAAAAGCATTATAAACTCGCGGACGGTTGATTGTTAATTTTGCTATTCCTTCGAAAAACTCGAATTTAATATCAGTATATTCTTTTATGCTTGTCCAATTGCGCATTGCTGTGTCTTTTACTTTTTTGTTTATCAAATTTACGAATTGCGTTTAAATCCACTTCAAAAAGTTCGATTTATTCGCTACCATTTGGCGTATACATCGTAACTCCCCGTTCGTTGTATTCTTCAATCATCACTTGTAATAGACCTTTTGCGTCAACGAGCAAAGCCTTCGCTTTTCCAATTTGCACTTTTTGAAGAATTCCTTTTTGTTCAAATAAAGGAATTAAGCCATCACATTTTCTTTTTTTACTTTGCTCAGGATTATGCACCTTCGTTTTCATGATGGCTTCATTTCCATCCATAAATCGAACTTTCACGTCAAAAATTTCTGGGTAGTAAACAGGGAATTTGAAATGATCGACTGCATCTTCTAAGGTATGAAGGTTGGTGCCTGCGTTGTCAAAGCTTACACCCAAATATAAAATTTTACCACCCTTTTCGGAAATACGGTAAAATGGGCTTTTAGATGTATAGGGTGTTTGTTCTCCAAAATGTTCCTGCGTAAAATAACTTGCATCTGGCCCAATACACGAAACAGGTTCAGTTGGATGGGCACTGCGAAGCGCATTGGGCAACAATCGAAAGTACTCAGATATTGCGCCGAGCTTTGAAGGGGAATTCATGACATCAAAACACTCCAATGTTTGAATGTAACTTAATTGATATTCTGCATTCGGAGAATTTGGCATCAGTAAATTTCCTTCAGGACCTAAAATCTCTAGTAATGCTTCGACCACATCTTGGGGTCCATTTTCGATATAACCAATTTTCGATAAACTTGAATGGACCAATAAATGATCTCCTGCTGCTAGACCAATTGACTGAAATTGTTGAATTAAATCTTCTTTTGTAATAATTTCACCTTTTGACTTAGCATTTTCAAGTTGAGCTTTCACCGCTTTTTTCTTTGAAGAACGATACCATTTCAATATAATTTGAGGCGTCAACTTTCGTGCTAAATTTCTCATATTATTGACCAACGAAGGTATAAATAATCGTACCAGATTGCGTTTTTGAGGCTGAACTTGAATAGTTAAAACGTGACAATTTAGCATACTTTAATGCTTGTTGAATCATACAATCGTTTGCGCCGGAAGAACCTGTTGCGGCGGCACTGATGACATCTCCATTTTGATTCACTGCGATTTGAACACTTACTTTACCACTTGAACCATAGCCACACGTGTAACCAGGATTTCGCACATACCAATTGTTGTTTTGATGCGCAGTTCTGCCTGAAAGGGACCAATCCACCATTACACTTCCTGCAGCAGCTTTGTTTCCTCCCTGGGTATTCGTATTCGCGTCTTTTGGAGTAATTGCAGATTTGTTGGTATTTTGCTTTTTACGTTCGTCTATTTCTTTTTGAATCGCTTTGCGCTTCGCTTCTCCACCTGATTCTTCGTACAAACGCTTTTCGTAATCTTTTACAGATTGCTCAACATCGCTTGTTGATTTGTTTTGGTACCAATCTTTATTTGACCGTTCACGCGTGTCATTCATATCTCGAGAAACATTCTTCAATTCGCCCATTTTAAAATCGGATGGAACTTCAATGTTTTCTGGTTTAACCTCTACTTCTTCCTTCGGAATTTCAAGTGCAGGTTCTTCAAAAAAGGATTGAATAGGAAAATATTGCGTGTAGGTTTTCATTTGCAAATAAACAAAAATGCCAATGTACATTGCGAAAACAGCAATAATCCCAAATTTAAATTTATCAATATAGAAGAAGAACTTATTCACTATCCTTTATTGGTTGAATGATCCTTTTTTCGGGAAGATACAAATAATGTAGCTCATTTTGATTGGTTAAAACGAGAAAATCTTTGTCATAAACGCGGATTTGTTGATAATTCAGCGGAACAATCATTTCACCAGTATTCGAATAGACACCGTATTTCCCCCCATTTGAGACAAGATACAATTCTTTGGAAATTCGATCAACACTTGTAAAACTTAGAGGGATAAGCACTTTCCCTTTTGAATCAATCGCTCCTTGAAGGGTCAATTTTTCAACAATTGCCAATCCATCTTTAAAACTTTCAGCATAATCATAATCCATGGATAGAACTTGCTTCCCTGTCAAATCCATAAAGCCCCACCCTTTTCCTTTAGTAAAAGCAATTAGTGAACTAATATCCCCAATTTGTTCGAATATAGTTGGAACAATCACTTTTCCATTCAGATCGATCACCCCGAATTTACCCTTGGATTTTACAATTGCCATATTTGACATGAATTGACTTCTTTTGATATAGTTTGGATAGGTTTCAAATGTACAAGGAATCACATTTTTTCCAGTACCGTCAATGTAACCGATTAAACCATTTTTTACAACAAGCGAACGATTTAAAGAAAGCTTTCCGATTTCTTCATATTCAGCAGCCTGCAGAACACGGCAATTTTTGCGCATTAAACCCTTTAAACCTTCTTCAATGAATATCAAAAGTGAATCATTAAAAAAATCAATTTCTTCATATCCAGGAGGAACAATTTGCGAACCAAACTCGTCAATATAAGCCTGATTTTCTCCAATTTGTACTTTTGCCATCCCATTTAAAAATGGAAATGCATCTTGATATCGTTCAGAAATTCTCGGCGTATTGTTTTTGTCATAATATCCGTACAATGAATCTTTTTGAGCATAAACAAGTCCTTCTGAAACTGCTCCTAAATCGGAATAACTTATTGGAAAAATTATGCCGCCCGTTCTATCAATCATTCCTTGTTTACTGTCCTTTTCTACAAGTGCTCTTCCTTGTTCAAAATCCGTTGCCGATTCGTACAAAAATGGGACTATAACGCGGTTTCCTTTATCAATGAATCCATACTTGCCATCTTTCATTGCTAAGGATAGACCCTCTTTGAAAAAGCCCAATTGCTCGTACATTGAAGGAATCACAATTGCTCCATTGTAATCCATGAAACCGTAATACACATCACTTTTAAATGGTAGCAATTTCAATTGCAAATAAGCCATATCAATTTCTAACTCTTCACGATAAGGGTATGTTGGATAATCAATTTTAAATTGTTCAATGCGCTGATCTGAAAAATCGACCATGTAAAGTTGATAAATCCTACGCCAAGCATCACCAACATTTCTATTATTAGGATAACTCGTCACAAAGGTGTAATAAGCTTTTATACTATTGCTTTCTGTAACAATTTCGTAGATTCTGTTTTCTGCTTGGCCGCTGTATGGATTATCCGGGAATTTTTTTAGAAAATCTAAATAGGAAACCAAGGAATTTGATTTTGTCGTCTCTTTATAATTTGCAAGATTTAAATCAGCTTGCACATCATTTACTAATTTACTTTCCGGATAGGTATCGATAAAACCTTGATAAGCAAGAGATGTATTTTGTTCTTTTACATGGGAATACGCAATTGAATCACGTTTATGGGTCGCTACAAATACCTCATTTGACCAAGGATGATTGATAATAAACCGTGAAAATGAAAGCACTGAATTTTCCTGCAGTGCCATTTTGTAAAACTCGGAACTTATGTTCGATCTTGCCTCTAAAATGGCTAAATAATCGAATCCAAACGCTTTGTACTTTGTCTTCTTTTTTTCGGACAGTGGGCCATAGGTTTGTTCCGCTATTTTAACATATTTAAAAGCAGAATCAATTGAATGAAAAGGATTGTCAGCCCGGTAATATATTTGAGCTAAACCATAGGCTGCCGGTGAAGTTTCTTTTTTAAAAGACTTTTCGAATAAATCCTTTGCTTTAAAATAATTGTATTCATTTAAGGCATTAAACGCATTTTCAATTTTTCCTGCAAATGCACTTTGCGCAGCCAAAACTGTTAGAATAAAAAATGCTATTTTAAGTTTAATTTTCACGAGAATACAAAGATAATTCGAATGTGATTAGTAACGTTGTTTCTAGCAATAAGTTTCACCAAAAAAACATAAAAAAAGCCTTCAATCGTGAGAGAGAAGGCTAACTATTTTTAGACGGTTGTCTTATTTCATATGACGACCGTAACGGTTTTTGAATTTATCGATACGACCAGCAGTATCAACGAATTGAACGATACCAGTAAAGAATGGGTGAGATTTGTGAGAGATATCCAATTTAAACAATGGATACTCGTTGCCATCTTCCCAAGTGATAGTTTCACTCGTGTTTGCACAAGAAGGGCAAATGAACGTGTAATCGTTTGACATATCTTTAAAAACTACCATTCTGTAATCTTCTGGATGTATATCTTTTCTCATTTTGATGTATATTAAATGCTATTATATCCTCAATCGGGTTGCAAAGTTAAACAAACTTTTTAAAAATAATGAATTTTTTTAAATTAAAATAAAGATAAGTTGTTTTCGTTACTTTTGCATGAATCAAATTAAAATCAGTGTGAAAAAAACAGGAATTTTATTTCTTTTCAGTTTAATCCTAATAGTAGCTTCATTATCAAGCTGTAAGAAACCGCTTCTATTATCAAAAGGAAATCTAGAATTCTCAGTAGACACGCTTGTTTTTGATACTGTTTTCACCACAATTGGGTCTACAACGCAACAATTTAAAATCTATAATCCGGAAAATAAAGCCCTTGAAATTGAAGAAATTGAATTAATGGGTGGTGAAAATTCTCCGTTTAGAATGAACATTGACGGTTACATGACAACATCGCTTTCTAACATTACAATCGAAGGAAAGGATAGTCTATTTGCATTTGTTGAAGTAACGCTTTCAACGAATGGACAAACCTTACCACTGATTATTGAAGATTCGATTCGTTTTAGAACCAATGGCGTTGATCAGTATGTGAAATTAGCGGTTTGGGGACAAGATGCTTACTTTCATTACAAAGACGTAATGGCAACACAAACATGGCCGAATGATAAACCGCATGTTATCTATGGATATGCTGCTGTTGATTCTGCAGAGACATTAACAATTCAAGAAGACACTGACATCTATCTTCACAAAAACGCGATTTTGTATGTGTACAAAGGAACCTTGGATATTCAAGGAAGCCTTGGTCACGAAGTAACTTTTCAAGGAGACCGCTTGGAATCTTTGTACGATGATGTTTCAGGACAATATTATGGCATCTATTTTCAAGAAGCGCGACCTTCTACAATAAACTACGCCATTATTAAAAACGGCACTTCCGGAATTCATCTTTTTTCACGGGATAATTCATTTTCTGGTTATACATTGACTGTTACAAATACAACCATTACCAACAATGCGCGCTATGGAATTTTCATTTATTCTGGCGCAAAAGTGAAAGCAGAAAATTGTGTCATTGCGAAAAATGGCAATCATGCACTTCTGGTCTTAGAAGGTGGTGATTTCAATTTCAACTTTTGTAATTTGATTGGTTATGGTGAAAGTCAATCCGCTACTCCTGCTGTTGGAATCAGTAATTTTTACAATGATTACGCAAACGGAACACAGAATATCGGTTCAATAAACGAAGGGAAAATTTACAACAGTGTTATTTATGGTGGACAAGAGGTTGAACTAGTTATCGATACAATTTCAGATATCGCGATAAATTTGAATTTTGACATTCGAAATTGCTTGATAAAACGCACACCAACAATGACAGATTCTTTCTTAGCCAGTATCTTTTGGAACAATAACCCCCTTTTCACCTCCATCACAGAAAATGATTTTACATTTTCATCCGGATCAATTTTGAAAGATAATGGGAATTCAATCTTACAAGGATTTTTACCCACCGATATTGCTGGAAATCCAAGATTCGGTCCTACAGTTGATATTGGTGCATATGAGATGCCTTAATTCAAAAGGTGATAAAAACTAAGCGGTTGAGGTAATGATGAAATAATAGAGCGGGATTCCAATTGTTAAATTAAACGGAAAGGTAACACCTAAGGCCATTGGAATATACAATCCCGGATCTGCTTTAGGAGCAATCAATCGCATCGCTGCAGGAACCGCAATATAGGAAGCACTTGCAGCTAGCACAGAAAAAATAAATCTATTTCCGATATCTTGAATCAAAAACTGACTCAAAAATGCTACGATACAACCATTAATAGCCGGAACTATAATTGAAAATAAAACGATAAATGAGCCTTGTTTTCTGAATGCGGAAAATCGGCCAGCAGTCGTTATTCCCATTTCAAGCAAAAAGATGGCTAAAAATCCTTTGAAAATATCAGTTGTAAAAGGCTTAAATTCTGCTGCTTGCTGTATATTTGAGATATAACCAATGATCAAACTTCCTAGAATAATTAGCACACTTCCATTGGAAACAGAATGTTTCAAGGTTTGACCAATGCTGAGTTGACTAGATTTAGAATCATCGAAACGTTTCATTAATAGCACCCCAACTATTATTGCTGGAAATTCCATGAATGCCATTACTGCCACCAGGTAGCCATCAAAATGTATTTTTTGCGCTTCTAAGAACGAAGTTGCAGAAACAAAAGTAACCGCACTTACAGATCCATACGCTGAAGCAATTGCACCGGCATTCCACGTGTCTAATTTTCGTTTTAGAATAAAAAAGGTGTATAATGGAATTAAAGAAGAAACCATAATACCTAAACCTAAATTAAAGATAATCGTTGTGTTTATTTCACTGTGAGCGAGCTCCTGACCACCTTTAAATCCGATCGAAAAGAGTAAATAAATAGAAATAAATTTAAAGGATGAAGGCGGAATTTCTAAATCACTTTTTAGTAAGGAAGCAATGATTCCGAGAATAAAAAAAAGTAAAACTGGATTCGTAATATTAACGATTAATAAGTCTAAATTCATAGTAGTTTATTTTGCTGCCGATGCTCTTTTAATTCGATCATTGATTGTTTTCCCCAAGCCACTATTTGGAAATTCTTCAAGGATAATAATGTCTAAATTTTGCATATCAAGTTCGTGCAACAGCGCGTATAATCGGGCAGCTGCTTTTTTCATATGTCCTTGAAAAGAATATAAAATAGAATGTTCCAAATTATTCATCTTCGGAAATTGATCAAAGCAAACAACTGCTATTTTTTTTGTTTCGTATTGCCTTACTATATCTTGAACCGAATCTGTTACAATCACAGGTGTTTTTGGCGAATAATGTTTTTTTGCCATTCCAGGAGATTTAACATCCTTCTTATTTTTATGTTGGATTTCTACCTTTCCAATGCACGCTTCAATCTCCTCAGTGGTAAGTGCACCTAATCTGTAAATGATAACTTGATCACCATCAAATCCAATTATCGTTGATTCTAAACCGCTCGCTGAAGGCCCACCATCCAAAATGAGTTTGAGTTCATTACCAAAATAGCGATCCACATGTTGAGCCGATGTTGGACTAATTGATTGATATGGATTTGCACTTGGCGCAACTAATGGAAAATCCAATTGATTTAGTAATTCTAAGGCCTTTGGATGATTGGGAATGCGCACGGCTACAGTATCTTGACCAGCGGTTACTAGATCACTTATGCGTTTGGATTTTTTTAAAAGCAAAGTCAGCGGTCCTGGCCAAAATTTATCCGCTAACATCCTTGCTTTTAAAGGAAAATCACTTGTAATTGCAGCTAATTGATCAATATTTCCAATATGCACAATTAAAGGATTATTCAAGGGTCTTTTTTTCAATTGAAAAATGGAACGGATGGCTTTTTCACTAAAAGCGTTTCCTGCCAAGCCATAAACGGTTTCTGTTGGAAGTCCAATGATTTGTTCACTTTCTACTATTTTCTTTGCTTCAAGTATTGAATTACTAATCATAAAATTTCGTTAAGGGTTACAGAAATCACAATACATGGGATCTTCTGCTGTTTTTTCATGTGGGAAATTCTTTCTTTCTTCGAATGCACACTGGGCGCATTGATAAACAAAAGCCTTCGTAGATTTAGTGGGAAAGTGACAATTTGAACAAGGTAAACCAGTTAAAACGGACTGAACACTATATCCAGGAAATGAACAATTAGGACATTTTGAAGCAATCTTTGCACACAACTTAGCAGCAGCAACTTCTATGACTTTCATGCGTGTTGGATTGTACATAGCACGCATATCTGTTTCGACATAAACTGAGTTGAATTCGTTGATACAGGAATGGAAACAACGCTTTAACTGATCCATCGATTGAATGCCTTTTACGAGATAGCTTCCACCGATTTCGGAATCTTTCATACAAATTGCATGAGAAGGAAAAAGAACTTTATCTGCGAATGATTTCAATTCCTCAAAATCGTTCACATATGCCGCATTTAAGTTTGTCTGAAGCGACAATTCTCGTTCAACTATTTCCAATTTATTTTTACGATCTACCAACATTAGCAGTTCGTCGTCGGCACTTGTAAAATACATCATAGGATGATTACCAAAAGAACCTTCACTTGCAACAGCTAGATCAACATTTGTTAAATCCATTGCTGCATTGCACTTCAATCGTAATACATCCAATGGACTTTTGTCACGTGAGATATCTCCAGAAAAAGTTCCAAAAACATCCGTGTTCAATTGATCCGAAACGATGCATTTAACACCAAGGTTGTTTTCAAGCAGTGGAGCAATTACCTTCTCCTTTTGATGCATAGAAGCAATAACTAGCGTCCTTCCTTCAAAGTTCATTTCATCCTTCTATTTCAATGAAAGAGTTAATTTTCATTTTTATCTCTTGAGAATGTTCAGATTTCGTTAATTCTAGAACACTATTACGTGCTTGCTCTAATTCTTTTATACGGTTGTCTGAAAATGTATCAACCTTGCCATTTTTAGCCCAATTCTCGTGACTTTTAACTGAATGAAATTGTATCTTTTTATTGATTAAATCGATTACAAGCTCTCTCGCCTCTTCGGGCGTAAATTCTCCATCAATTAAATTTATTTTTAGTGTTGTCATAGTTATTTTTTTGTTTGATTTCTGACATAATTATCGAACCAACTATTTGATTGCGTGATTGGTAAGGAATAAATTGGAATTGAAGATGCATACTCGCGTTCCACAAACTGTTCCAATTGAGAGAAGAGCAATGATTGTGTTTGTATTGTAAGAACATTGTAATGACGAACGATGATTTCACCTTCTTCCATTTGATATGATTTGTTATCAAAATCAATCGTAGCTTTTGCTATTAATTTCTGATGGAGCAATTGCTCAACAAGCATATGAGGATCATAATCGCTGTTTAAATAAATAAGAACGTTAACCATCATTTTTTCTACAAAAATCTGCATTCATTAGTTATAATTTTTATTTATATTTGATAATATATTATTAAATATTTTTATGAATTATACATTGAGTCAGCTCAACATATTCTTAAAGGTTGTGCAACATGAAAGCATTACAAAAGCAGCAGCAGAACTCCTTTTAACACAGCCAGCCGTATCAATACAACTCAAGAATTTTCAAGCCCATTTTGATTTACCACTTACACAAGTTGTGAATCGAAAATTATATGTCACTGATTTTGGCAAAGAAGTCGCAGAGACAGCCGAACGTATTTTAATCGAGGCCAATGAAATAAATTATAAAACAGCTGCCTTTAAGGGGAAAATTGCTGGTCAACTCAAAATTTCTGTTGTCTCCACAGGTAAATATGTTATCCCCTATTTTTTAACTGATTTTTTGAATGCGCATCCCGACATTGAATTGAAATTAGATGTATCAAACAAGCGCCAAATTGTAAGTGATTTAGAATCAAATGCAGTTGATTTTTCATTGGTTTCAGTCATGCCAGAAAAGTTAAATTTAGAACGCATTAGCCTGATGAAAAATAGGTTATATTTGGTAGGAAATATGGATTTTGCCAATTCGAGCATTGAGTCAATCAATGAGATGCCACCTGATATTCCTTTTATTTTTCGAGAACCAGGTTCCGCGACACGTTTTGCTATGGAGAACTTTTTGAACCGTCAAGAAATTGCATTTAAAAGAACCCTTGTTTTAACATCAAACGAAGCCATTAAACAAGCGGTAATGGCTAAACTAGGCGTTTCGATTATGCCCTTAATTGGAATTGGAAATGAAATCCTTAACAAGCAATTGTGCATCATACCCATCAAACAACTCCCGATCACAAGTGAATGGAATCTTGTATGGACAAAAGGAAAACGCATGTTTCCTGCGGCAAAGGCATTCATTGAATTTCTTGAACGAGAAAAAGATAGAATAATCGCTGATAATTTTACGTGGTACAATACATACTAATACAATCCTGCAGCTGCATAGCTCATTGACAATTTAGCTTGTTGTAATTTAACTTGACTTTCAATCAATTTTAGACGTGCTTGAATAAAAGCAATTTCCCTCTGATTGATTAAGAATAAGGAACTTTCACCCGCATCAAACATATTTTTTTCTGCTTCTAACAATTTTCCAGAATTATCAACTGTTTGTTGGTAAATATCAATTTGGATAAAACAATTGCTTAAATCAGCCATTGCTTTTCGAATTTTAAATTCAATATAGGCTTGGTTGTTTTGTAAATTGAATTTTTCATCTTGAATTTTCAAGTTAGAAATTGCCACATCTCCCCTTTCTTTTCGTAATAAAATCGGCATTTCAAAGGTCAATCCCCATTTATAATTATTGATTGAAAAATCGTTAAATGGATTGTTATTAACTGGCTCATTTAGAAAATTATAATTGACAGCCAAATCAGGTTTTAACTGTTCGCGCTTTAATCGATTGTCAACCTCCAAACTTTGAATTTTGTAATTGTTTATTTGCAAATAAGGATGATTAAGCACCAATGAATCCATAGTATATTCGGGAATTAACAAATCTGTTTCAAGCGCCACTGAGTCTATTGGGACGGGAACGGTGGCTGAATCAAGCTCCAGAGGTTCCAAATTTTCCGTCCACAAATAAGTTGCTAAATTAAATCCGCTGTTTTTAAAATCTGTTTGATAATTGCGCAGCAAGGTTTCCCGGTTTTGCACTTGAATGATTGCCTCTACACTATCAATTCCTGGTCTATCACCAACTTCAGCCGTTCTTCGAATCCCTTCATACCGCTCATTCGCTAATTCGTAGGACTCCTCCATAATTTCAACAGAATGATAAGCCAATACCCAATTCCAATAGGCATATCCTGCCTCATACAGGAGTTCATTCAATTGAAGACGTTGTTCAAACAATGAACTATTCTGATAAATTCGCGCTTTAAACAATTCTGCTCGGCGTTGGTCTATAAATAATCCTTCACCAAGATTAACAGACACACCACCATACCATAATCCTCCAGCTGGTGTTTTCAATTCAGGACTTAAATACGCCCCTCGATTCATTTCAAATCCTGTTTTCACTTCGATTCCATACCAAGTAGGGATTTTCAATCCAGCATTCAAAAAGCTGTAATAATTCGAAGAATTGTAGTACTTCTGATTCAATTGATTTTCAAGTTTAGGATCAAATCCACCTTTCGCTTTCAAGACACTGTATTTTCCATATTCAGGCTTTAAATTCGCCTGTTTGGCTAAGGGATGATTGTTTACCACTAATTCAAAGTAGCGTTGATCAGAAAATGTGATCTGTCCAAAAATGGATTTAAGCGGTAAGAGTAAAATCAGGAAAAGGAATAACTTTCTCATTTTTCTTCCTTTTTAGTTGTCGTTTTTTGCTTGTAGTATTGTGGTGGGAAACCGTTAATTGATCGCCATAACTCATAACCGATTGGTACATCTTTTAATAAAATCATCGCATTCGCTCCTCCACCCACGCGAAGTGCTTCTGGCCAAGGTTTTCCTTTTTTATCCGGCGAAATTAAGACCCTGAAATTCCCTTGTTCATCAGCGAAATTATCAACTGCAAACACCTCCCCTTCAAATGTCCCAAAACTGTTATTCGGCCATCCAGAGAAAACAATTGCTGGCCACCCGTCAAATTGAATTCGCACTTTATTCCCAACGTGGATAATAGGTAAATCAACCGGTTTCACTGACATTTCTACAACCAAATCGTATGCAGAAGGCATAATTGTAGCGATTGGTTGACCCTGTTTTATTGTTTCACCAATGCCACTTGATAGCACTTTAGTTACAACGCCATCTTGTGGAGCTAGAATAAAATACATCCCATTTCGAATAGAATAATTGGCCACCTTTCCTTGCAATTTGGTAACATCCACTTCGGCGTCATACATACTCGAAAGTGCCGTGAATTTATCGGATTCAGCTTTAGAAACCTCGTCTCTGAATTTTGACTCTATTGCACTCAACTCAACTCTTGCATCTAGAATATCATTTCGACTCTGAAGCATTTTTTGCTGGGTTGCTACCACATTTGCCTGTGTTCGTTGCAAGGTTAATTTTCTGGTTTCTAATTCTGTTTGCGACTTATAACCGTCTTTGACCAATTTTTCAAAACGATGGAATTGATCATCTGCAATTTTCAAGTTCAATTCGGCTGTGTGAAATTCGATACTATCTGTCTTATATTTCAATTTTGTTTGGGTTAGCTTTAATTTTGCTTGTTGCAATTTTAATCTTCCCTGATCGAGCAATGCATCAACGCGTATATCCAAATTTCTAATCTTATCTGTGTATGAAACCACCGATAACTCTTTGTTTTTTAATTGCTGCTCAGTTCGTCCTATTAAATTCGGGTCAAAGTAATCATCTTTAATCTCTGATATATACAAAATAGTATCCCCTTTTTTAACTTTATCTCCATCTTTTACAAACCACTTTTCAACTTTGCCAGAAATAACAGTATTGATTGTTTGCGGCTTTTGTTCTGGACGCAATGTTGATACTTTTCCAGAGGATTGAATGTTCTGTGTCCATGGAAGGAAAAGTATAATTAAAAGAATCATCAATAAGGCATAAATGGTTCGTTTAAGTTTCTTTGAGGTACTCGTACTCTCAACACGATTGATAGCTGTCAAGTTCTTTGTACTTAAACTGCTTTTATTATTTGGTGATATATTTAACATACTATTGACGTTTAAACAGATGGTTGATTCGATTCTTCAATTCTTGGTTTACCATTCTCAAGATGGATTACCACATCGGATATACTATGTATTAATGGATCTTGTGTTGCAATAATTCGTGTAACACAAACGGAGTCGTTTATCATTTTCAAAATCTGTTCCTTCTGCGTTGTATTGATTGCAGCAGTCGGCTCATTGAATAATAATAAACGTGGCTTTTTGACTAATGAGCGCAACATAAGGATTTTCAGCTCGACATCTTTTGGTATAAAATGACCTTCGCTATCAATCAGCGTTTCATATTTTTCTGGAAGTGAATTTATGAAATCTGTCAAACCAATTTCCTCAGCAAATCGAACAACCGTTTTCAGTGAAACATCTTTTCTTCCAAATTGAATATTCTCAAAAATACTTCCATTAACCAAATGATCGTGTTCGAACAAGGTGCCTATTTGCTCTCTTAATTCAGCAATATTTAAGTTAACTTGTGGTACTTTATCAAATGAAATTGAACCTTTCGCATTATCGCAAATTCCTGCCAACAAATAGAACAAAGCATTACTTGAAGCACTCGAATCTGAAACCACACTCACCAGCTGATTCGCTTTTATTTCAATGGATAGACGATCTAATAATTTCCTCGGCGAATAATGTGATTTAAAACTTAAGTCGCGAATAGAAATAGCCATTCCAGCTTCCAGATTATTATCCAAGTGTTCACCCTCATTCACTTCTAATGGAAGATCTGTTACTTGTCCAATTTTTTCTATAGCCGTAAACACATCATAAATAACATCCAGACTTACAATCAATTTTTCAACCGAGGACAGTACTAACAAAATAATAATTTCAGACGCAACGAATTGTCCAATATTCATTTGTTGATTGATTACTAAGAAACCACCAACTATTAATAGAACTAACGCAATCAAGATCTTAAAAGCAATTAATAAGGCATATTGTTGCACTAAAACAGAAAAGTGTACATCTCTTGCACCTAAATAGTCATGCAGATGTTTGTTTGTTTTTTCCAAATGCATGCGTTCCTTTGAGGCCATTTTAAAACTTAAACGCGCTCTCGAAACATCGTGCAACCAATTGGCAATTTTATATTTGTAAGAAGATTCTTTTAAGCTTGATTGAAACCCTTTTTTAGCCGTAACTCTCACAATCACATACAACAAGAGAACGAGAAAAAGTCCAATAAAAATAAAAAAGCTATGGTAAAAAGAAAGTAGAATCAAACCGAAAACAACTTGTAATGTTGCTGCAGTAAAATCAATCAATAATTTGGCAATTCCTTTTTGTATTGTGAGCGTATCAAAGAAGCGATTCGTTAATTCATTCGCGTTTAACTTTAACATTTCAAGCAATTTCATTTGAGGAATTCTCCCTGCAAATTCGAAAGCAGCTCGCGTGAATATGCGTTGTTGTAAATTTTCAGTGATTTTCATTTGATAAATGGTCAATAACCCTGAAAAACCAATTGCTCCAACCACAAGAAACACAAGGATAATCCAAGAGGTACTGACTTGTCCAACTTGAATGAAATTAATAATCATTTGAATTCCCAAGGGTAAACCAAGGGAAAGAATACCACTGAAAACAGCGAAAATATAAATATTCTTAATTTCTTTATAATCTGGTTTCAAAAGCCCTGAAAAACGACTAAATACTGTTGTTTGATTATCCATGTTGAATTGCTTTAAATGTCATGTCTTGATAAAATTGCTCTACGAAATCTGTTTCCGAACTTGAATTTGTCAATTTTGGTAAATGTTTAGCGAAAAAACGCTGATGATTACTGCCTTCTATAACCGTTGTCACAAGCATATTCGGAAATGCATAACCCGGGTTTATCGCGCGTATCATTTCAACCGTATTATTAACAACTGACTTGTAAACACTAAAAACACCATCCTTGTTTTCACTATCAATCTCTTTTGTTAAAAATGCTTTCGATGCTTCATTAATAACGATTTGTTTCAAGAGATTCTCATTCGCTAATATTTGTTCTGAGCTTGGATTTGGGAGTGCAGTTAAAATATGAATCGCTTTTTGTAAACGCAGAATCGGATCTTGAATACTGTTTGTTTCAATTAGCAGCCGTGTAGCAATACAACTCCAGTACCAATTGATTAAGTATAAAAGTAATTTGTGTTTACTTTCAAAGTAGCGATAAATGGAAGCCTCAGTGGTTGAAATTTTTGTTGCCAATTTTTTAAATGTGAATTTCTCAAATCCAAATTCATTGATCAACTCTATACTTTCTCTTAAAATATTGTTCCCAATCTCAGAAGAATGTGGATCTTTCAAATAGAGCTTTTCGTTAATCGGTAATTTAATATGTTGCAAAAATGACTGCATAAAAAGAGTGTTTCATGCAAATATAATAGTAATACTATCAACTTTCCTAGTTTTACTATTTTTTATGAAATTTTAAGAATTTGCCGTGTGTTTTTCAATTTGATAAATGCAGATGGAAAAGTTCAAGCACTTTCACGTGATAGTCAAATGCATTGTTCAAATCATCTTCGCCATAAACCGTATTTGAAAGTATAATTAAACTCGTTTTCGTTTCCGGAAAGTAATAATTCATGGAAACAAAACCAGGGGCAAAACCAGTTTGACCTAATTGTAAATTAACCTTTTCATGCGTAATTGTAATTCCATATCCATAATGTGTTTCGCCAAAAAGTGGATGATTTCGAATTGAACCTTCATGTTGAGTTTGCATCAAGTTGAGCGTTTTCTTTTTCAAGAACTTTCCCTCGTATAAACATTCATTCCATTTTGCTAGATCTTCTGCCGTTGAAATAAAACCACCTGCTGCAGGATAATTTTGAAATGAATTTACTTCTACATCTAATTCATTGTTTTTAGCCGTATATCCAATCACCAAACTCTTTATTCCTTCACTGTCGGGATGCAAGCTACTTGTCATTCCACATTTCTCAAACAACTCTTTACTTAGTGCATCAAATTTCTTTCCTGTTGCCCGTTCAGCTATTTTCGCAAGGAGGTCATAACCAATCTGAGAATAATTGAAGCTTGTTCCTGCTGGAAAAATTGATGGTTTGTTCCAATCAACAATTCCGTGCGTATGCGTTAATAATTGGTGAATTGTCACCGTGTCAGCCCATTTCTGTTTTAGTTCGGGTAAATACCAGCGAATTGGAACATGCAATTGTATATTTTTTCGCTCGTATTCCTTCAAGATGATTGCAGCCGTGAATTGTTTACTAATCGAACCAATGACAAATTGATCTGACACGTTCAAAGGCGATTTAGTTGTGATATCCGAAAAACCTTGAACTTTATTTAAAACGATTCTATCATCAGAGACGCAATATATAAGGCCGTTAAAAGGTGTTAAACTGTGAACTTTAAGCAAAGAATCGATTGATGCATTCAGTTTTTCATATTGAGAAAACAAGGGCAGGTTCGATACTAATAAAAGGAAAAATAGATAGAATTTCATTGGTTCCCATTCACTTTAATCAATTTGCTTTTTGACTTTCAGACAGCCTTTTTTCCAACAGATTTATAAGATCTACTAATTTGTAATTAACAACAGTTGAAGGAATTGCGTATGGTGTCAAATACATGCTGAAATTCATTTTCATTGTTTTTCGTACCATGCCTTTTGACTTTTCAATCATTTCCTCACCATTGTTCACTTGGATAACCAAATATTGTCTAGACATCATTTCTTCAATTTTGAATCCAGTAATATTTTTCCATTTTATCAATCCAAAACTACTAGCGGTTGTATTGTCTATAATTCCTTCGTCATTAATCAATAAGGCACATTTTTTTGATAACATTTTTACAAAACCAAAAGCACTAACTGCTCCAAAAAAGACAATCAAGATTCCACCAATGATTTTTTTAGCCATCGGATTGGATGATCCTGCTTCCTCTGACCAAATAAAAAGTAAAAAAATTCCCAATACGACAAATAAAGCCGACGCAGCAACGGCTAACAATAATTTCCACTTACTAAATGGAATTTCAATTGAATTCATAGTTTAAATTTTTAACCAATATACAAACTATTTGCTTTTTTGTGTGCAGCCATTTCTTTTTCTCTCGCACAACAATTCCCATATATGGAAGTTCGCGCATGCTGCTAAACATAAGAATTTGATAATTTTCTTGAATCCCTTATTCCAAATGAGGATTTTATAATCAAACCAACTATTTGGATAAGAATATCCAAAAATCATCTATTAATTACATTCATAAACTACAACAAGCCGCTTTATACAAATAAAAAAAGCCGATCTCTCGACCGGCTTCTTCATTTTATTATCGCTTTAATTATTTCACATCAAATCGATCGCTGTTCATTACTTTTTCCCATGCTGCGATAAAATCTTTTATGAATTTTTCTTTTGCATCATTGCTCGCATAAACTTCTGCCAGTGCGCGCAATTCAGAATTTGAACCAAATATTAAATCTGCTCTTGTAGCTGTCCATTTTAGTTGGCCTGTATTACGATCTGTTCCTTCAAAAACTTCTTTTGTATCAGAAGTTGCCTTCCAAACGGTACTCATATCCAATAGATTCACAAAGAAGTCATTCGATAATGTTTCTTTTTTGCTTGTTAAAACGCCATTTTTAGAATGGTCGAAATTCGCATCCAATACACGCATTCCTCCAACTAAAACAGTCATTTCAGGAGCTGTTAACTGTAACAATTGGGCTTTGTCTACCAACAATTCTTCTGTCGAAACAGTGTATTGTGTTTTAGCATAATTTCTAAAACCATCTGCCATTGGTTCTAAAAATGCCATGGATTTAACATCTGTTTGTTCTTGCGTAGCATCCATTCGTCCAGGAGTGAATGTTACTGTTTCAGAATACCCTGCATTTTTAATAGCTTTTTCCAAACCAACATTGCCTGCTAAAACAATTAAATCCGCCATTGAAACTTTCTTAGTTGACGATTTCGAATTGAAGTCTTTTTGAATTTTTTCCAATACGGCCAATACTTTTTTAAGCTGTGTTGGATTATTTACTTCCCATTCACGTTGTGGCAACAATTGAATTCTAGCACCATTCGCCCCACCGCGTTTATCCGAACCTCTGAACGTCGAAGCAGAAGCCCAAGCGGTAGAAATCATTTCACTGACCGTTAAACCAGATTCAAGAATGGATTTTTTCAAATTCACAATGTCAGCAGCATTTACTAAATCATGATTTATTGCTGGTATTGGATCTTGCCATACTAATTCTTCTTTCGGTACTTCTGGACCTAAGTACAAGGCTTTTGGTCCCATATCTCGGTGTGTCAATTTGAACCAAGCGCGTGCAAAAGCATCTTCAAACGCTGCTTGATCGTCCATGAATCGTTTTGAAATCTCACCATAACTAGGGTCAAAACGAAGTGATAAATCCGTTGTCAACATCGTTGGGATGTGTTTTTTGGTAGAATCGAAAGCATCAGGAATAATTGCTTTTCCATTTTTCGCTTGCCATTGTTGCGCTCCGGCAGGACTTTTAACTAATTCCCATTCATTCAAGAAAAGAATTTTAAAATAATCATGACTCCATTGCGCTGGTGTTTTGGTCCAAGTCACTTCCAAACCTGATGAAATTGCATCTGCTCCTTTTCCTGATTTGTAAGAACTTTTCCATCCAAAACCTTGCTCTTCTATCGATGCTGCTTCTGGTTCTTTTCCAACCAATTTTGCATCCCCTGCCCCATGTGTTTTACCAAATGAATGTCCACCTGCAATCAAGGCTACTGTTTCTTCGTCATTCATTCCCATGCGTGCAAACGTTTCACGAATGTCTTTCGCTGCTAAAAGTGGGTCAGGATTTCCATTTGGACCCTCTGGATTCACGTAGATTAATCCCATTTGAACCGCAGCTAATGGATCTTCCAATTTACGGCCTTCTGAATACCGTTGATCATCCAACCATTTCGTTTCTTTTCCCCAATAGACATTCATCTCTGGTTCCCAAACGTCAGCGCGACCTCCGCCGAAACCAAAGGTTTTAAAGCCCATTTCTTCTAAAGCTACATTTCCAGTCAAAATCATCAAATCGGCCCATGAAATTTGACTTCCATATTTTTGTTTGATTGGCCACAAAAGTCTGCGTGCTTTGTCCAAATTAACGTTATCTGGCCATGAATTCAAAGGAGCAAAACGTTGTTGTCCTTCGCTTGCTCCTCCGCGTCCATCGCCTGTTCTATATGTTCCAGCACTGTGCCAAGCCATACGTATGAACAAAGGTCCATAATTGCCAAAGTCTGCTGGCCACCAGTCTTGTGAATCAGTTAAAAGAGCACTGATATCTTTTTTCAATGCAAAATAGTCCAAAGATTGAAAGGATGTTGTATAGTCGAAACCGACACCCATTGGATCCGATAAGGTTGAATGTTGGCGAAGGACCGTTAAATCCAATTGATTCGGCCACCAATCTCGGTTATTGGTTCCAGACGCAATTGTTTCGTTTTTCGTCGGCTCTGCAAGTTCAGTTGATGCTTTAGTTGCTTCCCCACTACCATGACCGAACGGGCATTTAGCCGCTTTTGCGTCATCCTTTTGCGAAAATGTGGTCATGGATAATAAAATGTTGGTTACTATTAAAATACGTTTCATATTACAGCGATTTATTAGTTTTCGATTTCAAAAATAAGCGTTCGAAACACATAAATGATTTATATAATCTCTATACTACCATAGATAAATTCTATAATACACATTAGTTGAAAATCCCACAACAAAGATTACAAATGAACATGAATTGAGTTGTACATTAAAAAGTGAAAAACATACACAATTCACTGATTCCAAAAAAAACTAAACGGTGCGAAAAAAACGAATATTACCCACAATATTCCATATCATACCGATGCATTCCGTGCATATAGAAATCGTTGGTGATTTTGGTCGTTTTAAATCCAAATTTCTCAAAAAACGGATAGGAATGTTGGGTCGTATCTAAATAAATGATTTTTGCTGGGTACACGTTTTTAGTTTCAGTTAAACGGTGTTTAAGTAATACCTTTCCAAATCCTTTTTTATGAAACGCTGAATGTATCAATCCCCAGGCCAAAGTTATTGTTCCATCGCGTTCGCGTTCACCAAATCCACCGCAACCAACAACTTCATTATTTTTTAAAACTACATAGTAATATGTACTTTGAACTTCTCCTTCTTTGGGTAGCGCACGTTGTTCCAAAAAACTTGAAAAGTCATGGATTTCATCCGGTGTAAAATACATTGGGATATTACTTTGAAATGCAGCTAAACAAGCTTGTTTGTATGATTGATTATATGGTTTAATTACAAGTGACATACGCTAAAAAAACTAAAATAGGTTAACAAAACGAATTACAACATGAAAATACATTTTCTACATAGGACGAAAGTTAACAATTTGAAAAATCGCATATAGAATTAACCGAACAAAAAAATCCCTTGATCAATCAAGACCAAGGGATTTTAAATTTAGTTTATCGAAATTATGCTGTAGCGTTCATCGTATCTAGCACATTCATTACAACTTTCACTGCTTCTGCAGATTCGGCTAGTAATGCTTTTTCAGCGTCATTTAAATCTAATTCAATAATTTTCTCGATTCCGTTTTTACCAAGAATAACTGGAACACCTAAATAAATATCGTTCATTCCGTATTCGCCTTGTAACCAAGCACAAACTGGGAAGATACGTTTTTGATCACGAACAACTGCTTCAACCATTTGTGCAGCTGCCGCACCAGGTGCATACCAAGCAGATGTTCCTAACAATTGAACAATCTCACCACCACCAAACTTCGTGCGCTCGATGATTTCGTTTAACTTATCTTCAGCAATCAATTCAGTAACTGGAATACCTGCGACAGTCGTGTAACGAGGAAGCGGAACCATTGTATCTCCATGTCCACCCATCAATACCGCTTGGATATCTTTCGGAGAAACATTCAATTCCAAGGCTAAGAAAGAACGATAACGTGCTGTGTCTAATACACCTGCCATACCAAACACTTTATTTGGAACTGTTTTTGCGCTCAAATAAGCACAATAAGTCATTACATCTAATGGATTAGAAACGATAATGATTACAGCGTTTGGAGAAAATTTAATTACGTTTTCTGTAACCGTTTTAACGATACCAGCATTCGTAGCGATTAAGTCGTCACGAGACATTCCTGGCTTACGCGGCAAACCTGAGGTAATAACAACAACATCAGAATCTGCTGTTTTCGAATAATCGTTAGTTGAACCGATTGTACGAGAATCGTATAAACCAATTGGTGCTGATTCCCATATATCCAGTGCTTTACCTTCAGCAAAACCTTCTTTAATATCCAACAAAACGATTTCATTGGCAATTTCTCTGTGAGCTAATACATCAGCACAAGTTGCACCAACATTTCCAGCTCCGACTACTGTTACTTTCATTGTTTATTTTTTTGTTTTTCTAATCAAAATTATTCGAAGACGAAATTAATACTAATTGCCAAATATTTCTGTTAATTTGTGGGTAAAATTGGTCTATTGTCGATAAATATTTTTTTTAAGGCAACCGAGAAAATCAATGAGCGTCTAACCAATGTTAAGAATGTGGAGAACAAGGACAAATTAAAAAAGATTATTGAGGGATGCTTGCGCAATGATAGACGTTCGCAAGAAGAACTTTTTAAACTTTTTTATGGGAAAATGTTACCTGTTTGCATGCGATACATGCCAGACAGAGATACAGCCCAAGAGGTTCTTCAAGAAGGATTTATAAAGGTCTTTGAAAAGTTAGGGGCATTTGATTTTAAGGGTTCTTTTGAAGGTTGGATTCGTCGTATAATCGCAAACACAGCGATTGACGCTATTCGAAAATCAAAAAGAGATCCTTATTTAACTGATAACGATAACGATTTTAAACTAGGTGCTTCCGACCCAATGGTGGAGCGTGAAGAGGCAGAATTTACAGATTTGAAAGCTGAAATAGCAATGGAAGCCATTCAAAAGTTATCTCCCGCCTATCGAACTGTTTTCAATTTATTCGTTCTAGAAGATTATTCCCACAAAGAAATTGCGGAACTTCTTGGAATAAGTGAAGGGACATCGAAATCAAACCTAGCTAAAGCAAAAATGAATCTGCAAAAAATAGTGAACAAAAAATTCATGAACATAGAATAACATGAACGATAATTTTGAAAATAACATAAAGAATAGTCTAAACGGGTTCGAAGTGCCGTACGACGCTGCTGCATGGACATCCATGAGTAAGCGTTTGGACCAAACAATGCCAACTTCGGGTTCCTCCTACCTGAAATGGTATTTGGGTGGTGCAGCAATAGTAGCAGTTATAGTTACTACTGCCTTAATGTGGCCATCATCGGTTGTTGAAAAATCAAAACACATCACTTCTACTTCTGCTGAAAAAGTTAGCGAAACTGAAAATCAAGTTCATACTTCGAAAGGAACTTCAACGCAAACTTCGATTAAAGATGCTTCATCAATTGAAGCGCCTGTGAAAAACACTTCTAACGGAACAAGCAATCCCGTTGCATTTGATCCTGCACCAACCTTTTTTGATAATGCTATCGATCATTTGAATGTGAATGATAACAGTTTCATGAAAGAAGATGAGCCTGTAAATTCGATTTTCGATCCGATTATTGAAATGGTTGCACCAAGCGTTCACAGTGTTGCGAATATTTGTTTGAACGAATCAACAACAATTAACAATACTAACAAGCAAGAATTAACGGTTGTAGGGCCAAATGGAATTACAACAATTAAAGGAAATTCATCGCTTCAATTCACACCTGATTCTGAAGGAATCTACAACCTAGGTTTCATGGTAAATGGCATCTTCAATTCAAAAGAATCGTTTGTTGTAAAACCATTACCGAAAGCTGATTTCACGATTGATGAAACGTACAACTATGAAAATGGCGTTCCTTCAATCAATCTTTCAACGATTTCTCAAAGTATTGGCCATTCTTGGGCTTTTGAAGGGCAAAACGGAACAAGTTCTGGAACAGAAACGAAAGCGCACTTCTTCTACAAAGGTGAATACGATATTGCCTTGACAGTCACAGGTTCTAATTCGTGTAAATCAACTGTTACTAAATCTGTTCAAATTGATGAAACGTATAATTTACTCGCGGTAAATGGATTTGATCCAATGTCGAGCGATAACCGAATCAATAACTTTATTCCAAGAGGACTTGTAGATCGCTCAGCAGATTTCAGAATGATCATTATCGATCCAACAGATGGTGCAATTATTTTCGAAACGAATGATGTTTCAAATCCATGGAGAGGACTAGATAAACGAAATGGTCAAATGGTCAGTTCGAATAAGGCTTATATTTGGAAAGTTACCTTAAACAACCCATTAAAAGGAGAAAATCCAGAATACAAAGGCACAATTGTACGTCTATAAACAATTCGTAAATACGTTCATTCAATCTAGAGATACAAACGGGTAAGTAAGGTTAAATTCATTGCAAAGTAGTTCTAGCTTTTTCTTATACGCCTGTGTTTCCTTACTTTCAGGATGTAAACTTTTATGTGAAAGCGCCAATTTTAAGGATTTGACTTGTGCGCATAGCGCCTGTGTTTCATTCGAGCAAAAGCTTTCAACAAATCGATTCCAAACGTAATCAATCGCTTCATCGTTTGGGTGCACGCGATCTTGCTTGAAAAAACGATAATCACGTAATTCATCCATCACGATTTCATACGAAGGAAAGTAAAGGGCTTTTGAATTTTCTTGTAAATGACGAACCGACTCTATTAAAACGGCTTTACTTTGATTGTTTTGTACGAAACCATCTTTCACATGGCGAACAGGACTTACCGTGAAACAAACTGTCAAATTTGGATTCAATACGTTTAGTTTGTCAATAATTACCTTCCAAACAGCCGTTATTTCTTTAGAAGAAGTCAAGCTTTTTACAAATTGTTGACTCGGTAGTTTATGACAATTAGCAACTACGCAATTTATACCTTCATTGTGATATCCCCAAGCGGTACCAAATGTCACAAACAAATGGGATGCGCATTTGAGTTCATTTAACCAATTCTTTCGTGTTTCGGCTAAATGATCTGATAAGGCATGTCTTGAAGTACCATAAACTATTGTACTGGCATCCCATGAAAAAAACAGTTCTTCGCGTTGAAAAATTCGTTCTTCAAAAGATTTATTATCAAGCGTTTCTTCTAAAAACCTTCCAAGTGCTAATGGATGAAAAACTGTACCAAAAGGATTGGACAGCACTTTAAAACCGTTAAACTTTGCTTTTGAAGCAATTTCATCAGAAAAGCAACTCCCTAAAAACAATATTGTTTCTTTATGAGTAATCTTTTTTTCCTCGGCAGGAATATTAAAGGATAAATGAAAACTATTCACGATTAATTCATTAACGCTTTGGCATTCTCAATTGCTGCATCTGTGATTAACTCACCACTCATTAAACGTGCGATCTCTTCGATGCGCTCTTGTTCGTTCAATACGGCTACACGTGTCGTTGTGCGATCATTTATAATTTCTTTTTCAACTCTAAAGTGATGCGCTGCTTTCGCTGCAACCTGGGGTAAATGTGAAATGGCAAACAATTGAAAATGATTACCCATTTTTTGTAACAAGGTGCCAATTTTTTGCGCAACGTCTCCTGAAACACCTGTATCGATTTCATCAAATAACACAGTTGGTAAAAGGCGCTTTTCTGAAATTAACTTTTGTAAAGCCAGCATCACACGTGCTAATTCTCCACCACTCGCAGCCTTTTCAATCGGAACCGTTTCAATTCCTAAATTGGCTGAAAAATTCAACACAACATCTGTACAACCATTCGCATTTAATTCATCGCGTTCTGTTAACTTGAATTCTAATTTTGTATTCGGAAGTTTTAAGTCAACCAAAATAGTTTGAATCGCCTGTGAAATAGGATTTATTGCCCTTAAACGAGCTGTATGTAACTTTTTCGCTGCCGTTTCAACCGCAACTTTCTCTTTCGAAAAGATTTGTGTCAATCGTTCAATTTCTGCTTGTAAGTCAGTAGTTCCGAGAACAGAAGATTCCAATTGAGTTTTGAATCCCAACAAATCCGTTTGATCTAACAAATTATGTTTTTTCAAGGCATGATTATAGCGATTCAAAACAGACGCTAACTCAATCAATTTTGCTGGATCAATTTCTATTTGCTCAGAGAAACGTTGAGCGTCTGATGCAATATCTGCCAATTCAATCATGGTCGAATGCAAACGAATGGCCAATTCATCTACATCTTTGTCAAGGCCTTTCATTTTATCGAGGCTAGCTTTCACAATTCTCAAACGATCCAAGACTTGATTCTCTCCTTCGACAACACCTTCAATAGCTTGTAAGGCGGATACTATTCCTTCACTATTTTCAGATATCAACAATTCACGCTCTAAGGAATTAAAATCTGTTCCTTCAAGATTTAATTCTTCGAGTTCTTTTAATTGGAAGGCATTGTAATCTTGCTGTTGCAAAGAAGCACTTAATTGTTCATTCAATCGCTTCAATTCATTCGAAAGCGTAGACAGCGTTTTATAGCTTTTAGCAAAGGTTTCAGCTTCTCCTTTTAAATCTCCAAGCGTATCAACAATTTCCAATTGATAGCTTCTACTTTTCAATTCTAAGGTATTGTATTGTGAATGGATATTTACGAGTGAACCAGTTAACTCCTTCAACACATTCAATGACACTGGAGTATCGTTAATGAATGCACGTGATTTTCCTGAGGTATTTATTTCTCTACGAATAACTGTCAATTCTTCAAAATCCAAATCGTTTTCCTTGAAATAATCATTCAATTGGAATCCGTTTAGTGAAAATTCAGCTTCAACAATGGCTTTATCGGAAGATGGACCAATTACAGAAAAATCTGCGCGTTCCCCTAAAATTAAATTTAGCGCAGCCAATAGAATCGATTTCCCAGAACCTGTTTCACCCGTTATTACAGAATAACCCGCATTGAAATTTAATTCAATTTGATCAATTAAAGCAAAGTTTTGAATGCGTAAAGTGCGTAGCATTAATTGAGAATTTCTTGGTATCTAGAGGCATTGGTTGGATCTAAACGCTTTAAGAGATTGACAATCTCGTTTTTATCCTTTACTTCAGCATCAGCATACAGATTTTTTAATTCAACTTGTTTGGCTTGAACAAAATTCAGTAAATTGATTGAATTTGGACGTGTTGCCACCACTTTGTTTAGTTTTGTCAATGCATCAAAAATCGCTTTTCTACCAGCTACTTTATCTTCATACAATTTATCTACTCCATTTCTGTGGTATTCGAAAGTGCATTCGCGCAATGGCTCAAACAATTGATGTAAAACATTATCTACCAAATAAAACCGATTTCTTTTTCCTGCTTCATTTGATTTCCAACCAGCAGCACCAGAACCTTGAGCATTCGAAACAATCAACTGTGCTTCGTTGAAATAAGGCGTTCCACCCTTTAATCCAAACGAATCGTAATCCATACCAATGATGAAATAAGCATAAAATGCCAAAATCGATGTTAAATTATCTCTAAATTGATTTGGAGCATAAATTAATACTGCATTTCGCGAATACGAAAAAGTAATGTCATCATCTTGAAAATTAAAAATAGTCGTATTGTAGGAAGAATTAAAAGAAGGTCGTGAAGATTGAATTTGCATGGAACCTGAATACGTTCCTGCTGATGGAATTGAATTAATCTGCAATTGAATATTACAATTAATGCGCTCTTCAACTTTGAACTTGTCCTTCGTCCATTGAGTTGTATTCATCATATCATAAATTGTTTGTTTCAATTGATCAAAAATTTCTTTCTCAACGGATGTAACCTCCAAACGTGCATCGGTTATGATACTCACTTGACAGTTTAATTCTTGCGCTTTTAGGTTTAAAACGCCTAACACAGCACACAAACAAGCTACTAATAATTTCATTTACGGTAATTTATCAAATATTCTACAATGTCTTTCGCTACTTCAGCCTTAGACTTTAACTCAAAACTAGTGAATTTATTGTGATTGTCCAAGATGCTTATTTTGTTGGTGTCTACAGAAAAACCAGCCCCTGTGTCTTCTAAGGTATTCATGACAATCATGTTCAAGTTTTTACGCTCTAATTTACTTTTTGCATTCGCGAAAACATCATTCGTTTCCAAGGCAAACCCAACCAGACATTGATTTTCTGATTTATTTCCCCCAGCCCAAGCAAGTATATCTGGATTTTTAACCAATTCAATTGTTAAATCATCTTCGGTTTTCTTTATCTTCTGTTCAGCTGAAATTTTAGGTCGATAATCCGCAACGGCTGCTGAAAAAACACCGATGTCCATTTTTGACCAATGAGATTGAACGGCTAAAAACATTTCATCTGCGCTTTTGACGCTCGTGAAACTCAAATTTGGGTGATTTAAACTCAATTTTGTTGGTCCACAAACCAATTCAACATTTGCACCATGAGCTAACAATTCTTCAGCAATCGCAAATCCCATTTTACCCGAAGAATGGTTACCGATAAAACGCACTGGATCGATGGCTTCATAGGTTGGTCCTGCAGTTACCAACACCCTTTTACCAATTAATGATTGACTAATTAAACTTGATTGACCAGAGAAAAAACGCTCTATTGCATTGGCAATTGTTTCAGGTTCAGCCATTCGACCTTCACCAATTAATCCGCTTGCTAATTCACCTGATTCTGCAGGAATTAGTTCAACACCATCTTTTTGCAGTTGTTCTAAATTTCTTTTGGTACTTGGGTGCGCATACATATCCAAATCCATTGCAGGTGCAATCAAAGTCGGACATTTCATGGAAAGATAGGTCGCTAATAAAAGGTTGTCGCAACTTCCAGTTGCCATTTTCGCTAAGGTATTGGCAGTCAAAGGTGCAACAACAAACACATCCGCCCAAAGACCATAATCAACATGATTTGTCCAAACGCCCGTCTTCTTATCCCAAAATTCAATTCCTACCGGATTTTCAGATAAGGTTGCGAGCACAAGCGGGCTTATAAAATCAGAAGAGGCAGGAGTCATTATACATTTGACTTCTGCCCCTTTTTTCTTCAATATTCTGACAAGGAATGCGATTTTGTAAGCCGCAATGCCTCCTGATATTCCAAGAAGGATGCGTTTTCCGTGCATGTCCTATATTTCTTCTGGTGTTCTCATGTAGATTTTATCTTCTAACAACTCTTGCATCGCCATTGCAACTGGCTTTGGCAATTTTTCATAGAATTTAGAAATCTCAATTTGCTCACGATTTTCAAAAATCTCTTCTAAGTTATCCGTAGAAGAAGCAAATTCTTGCAATTTTTGAGTCAACTCCTCTTTCAATTCAACACTAATCTGATTTGATCTTTTAGCCATAGCAACAATTGACTCGTAAATGTTACCAGTCTCTTTTTCCATTTTGATTGTGTCGCGTGTAATTGTTGATCGCTCTGCAGTACTATTTTTAAAATTCATTGTTATTTTTTTACCTGAGTACATAAAATTTGGAAGTCCTTTTGCATTTTATCATGAATGTTATCCATTTCACGTTTATATTGCGTATTTGGGAATTCTGTTACAAAAGTACGATATCTTTCAATAGTTTGTTCAATTCTCTCACATTTTTTATCATCAACACTATTGATAGTCAGTAATTGAGAGTTTACAACCAACAAATAATAAACTTCTTCCTTGTAGGTTGAACGTGGGAAATCTTCGATAAATGTTATTGCACTTGTTACTGCAGCCCGGTAATTTTCTGTCTTCGCATATTGTTTAACAGAACTGTAATCTTTACTCTCCAATTTGAATCGCAATTTATCCATGATATTGTTGCACGAATCAATCAACTCAGAGTTTGGATACGAATCAATAAACTGCTGTAAATTATTGATGGCTTGTTCCGTTTCTGTTTGATCCAATGATTCTTCTGGAGAATTTTTCACGGAGCACATTGCGGAAAGAAACATCGCTTCTTGTGCTTTAGCACTAAATGGAAAACGTTGTGTAAAAGCGCCCATGTAATAACCAGCCATGTAATAATCTTCTTCTTCGTAATACGCTTTACCAATTCTGAAATAGGACAATTCGCCTTCACCCGTTTTTGGCATGCGCTGGTAAATTTGCTCGTACAAGGTGATTGATCGCAAAAATTGCCCTTTATCAAATAAGGCATTTGCCGTTTCGAACTTTTTACCGTAATCATCACCCTTTACAACTTGATTGTAGTCGGAACATGAAATGATGCTTGACACAAGAACGAATACTAAAAAAACTTTTTTTACTGCTGTCATTGGTAACAAATGTAAAACAAAAAGCGGAAGTAGCGTGTGTGAAAGATTGTTAAATCCTTACTTCACGCGTAAACTTCGTCCAATTTGTAAGGTAGTTGTTGGTCGAATATTGTTTAATTGACAAATTTTAGAGATCGTGGTATTATTGCGCGAAGCAATTTCCGAGAGCGTGTCACCTGAACGAACCTTGTAGTATTTACGCTGTGCGGGTTGTATTTGCGGAACTGGTGCTTCTTCTTTGATTATTTCACCTGGATCATCAAAGGTATCCGTTGGTTTTGCTCCTGGTCTGAATAAACTTTTATGAATGAATAAATTCTCGTCCTTCACTTCCCTTTTTGTGAAGTCAATTACTTCCTCCGGGTTAATGGATGCATCGTAAAAACGAAGTTCAAAATGCAAATGTGCTCCGTATGATCGGCCTGTATTTCCTCCGAGACCAATTACATCACCCGCTTTCACATCTTGATTTGGAACAACGAGTAGTTTACTTAAATGTGCATAAAACGTTTCTAAACCATTGTAATGTCTCACAATAACAAGATTACCAAAACCCCCATCATTGTATTTTGCGTATCGAATTTTACCCGACCAAACCGAGCGAACGGTATCTCCTGTATTTAAATCAACATCAATCCCGCTATGATGGCGTCCGTTTCGATATCCATAACGCGATGTAACAATTCCATCCACTGGAAAAACAAATTCGCTATGAACATCTTCCAAAACGCAAAGCCAAATTGTGTCTTTCAAACGTGTTAAATCATTTTGTCTACCTGAAGTATAGCAGACATTATTGTTCCATGTTTGAACAAATTTGAATGTAGAATCGGCTGAAAGCAAATTATGAAGTCTGGGATTTAAGATACCATTGAATCCTATATCTTTTACATACGCCCACGTTCGGTTGGCATAAATAACCATTTTACCATTATCTGTATCGATTGTATCTAATACTTGTTGCGCATAAGAACCACTGAGCACCGATAAAAACAAGAAGATGGAGATTACTTTTTGCATGATTCACTGTTGTGCAAACAAATTCAATTTGCCTACTTTTTCTAATTTGACGTTGCAAATATAGTAAAAAGCCCTAAATTTTGGAAACATCCATGATAAGTACGTTGTAAAACAAGTCTTCATTCGGTTTTACAAAATCAAGATAACCTGATGAACCATAAGCCTCAGCTGATGGAACTAGGACAAACATGCGGTCCGACTTTTTAGCATTTATTAACGCATTTCGGAGGCCAGGAACCAATCCATGATCTGTTAATTTATACTTGAAGGGTTCATTGTTTCTGTAAGTATTAACAAACATGGAAGAAGAAGGTGAACTTGCCATAGCATGAAATGCCATTTCACATTTATCGTTGAATTTCAACTTATTACGCTTATTTTCTTCAAGTACCCACACCTTAGTTCCTTCTACAACGCGTGTTGGTTTTTTATTTTCTATGATTCTAATAATCAAAAAATTATCAGCATTTGGTGGAATCAAGCCTTCAATTCCTTTCTCTCCTCTAGCCAATGGACTTGGAATTAGAATTTTGGCAAAATCACCCACTTTTAATTCTTTTAAGGCAGTATCCCAACCAGCGGTTTGCATTCCAAACCCAATTAAAAAGGGAATAGCAGTGCGATGGATCAAATGATTTCCGTCTACTACTTTTCCATCCTTCAATTTAACTTTGAAATCAATCATTACCAAATCTCCTGCTTTTAAATTAGCACCAGCGCCTTTTTCAAACCACTCGATTTTTAAACCATTGTCAAATTTTTTCCTGGCAACAATTGGGTGTTCACCATCTAATATGTTCGAATCTTTTGAATTCGCCTGCAATTTAGGTGCTGGTTGATTCACCTTTTTAACACCGGATGTATTACACGACGATATAAACACAAGTAAAAATGCTATTCCCCAAAACTTATTCATACCTTCTTTTTAATGCTGATTTCGCTTCTCATTTCCTAACAAGTCCAATTAAGGTGATGTCAACCACCAATGTTGACAAAGGTGGAATTTTATTCATGTCACCAATCAAACCATGCGCCAGATGACTCGGAATAATCAATTTTGCTTGATCTCCAACTTTTAATTTCTTTATTCCTTCTTGAATGCCTGTTTCAATATCGCTTTTATCGATAACAAATTCTTCGTATTCGTCCGATTTCGTGACATAACATTCTTTACCATCTAATAAGGTAATTTGCATTTCAACTTGGGCGATGTCTCCTTCTGCAGCTGTGCGTTCACCCGTTCCGTCTTTATAAATGTAATATTGAAGTCCAGAACCCGTTTTTGTCATTTGCCAAGTTCGCTTGTGTTCCAAAAACAAATTGATATTGATTTGTTCTTCAATTGCCAATTCTTTATTGAACTTGGTAGACTTGTCTTGGTCCCATTCAATTTTCGGCATTTCCTTTTTTTCTTCACCGCATGCGGTAAGAATTATAAGCAAAACTAAAACACTTAATTTATTCATTTAAAATACGTTGGTATCAATGACTTAAACTTATTAATTGTATTTTCCAGTGAATCGTAACTAATTCCTCCAGCAGCGTATTTATGTCCTCCACCTTCGAAATGATCATTCGCTAATTCGTTCACAAAATAATCTCCTTTTGAACGGAACGATATTTTTACAGCGCCATCTTTTTCAGCAAAAAACGCAGCAACCTTGATGCTATCAACTGATAAAGCAACATTTACTAATCCTTCTGTATCCCCTTTCTGGTAATGAAAACGATTTAATTCTTCTTCGGTTACAGAAATTAAGGCAACAGGATAGTTTTCAATGAGTTCTAACTTTTCACTTAAAGCATAACCTCTTAATTGCAAACGGTCTACTGTATTCGTATCGTACACCTTTTCATGAATTTCAAAATGTTTGATTCCCGTTCGAATCAATGCTGCCAAGATTTCGTGCGTACGTGCTTGGACAGACGGGAAACGAAATGAACCTGTATCTGTCATGATTCCTAAATAAATCGGAACACCAATAGATTCATTTAGCATTTCTCCATTTCCAGATTGATCTATCAATTCGAAAATCAACTGAGATGTAGAACAAACGCTCGTTTCTGAAACAATAATTTCACAAAAATCAGCTGGATGCATGTGGTGATCGATCATGATTTTCTTTGCACTTGCTTGTTCCAACAATGGCTGCATGTCTTTTCCAACGCGATCGGCTGAATTATAATCCAAGCAGAAAATCAAATCGGCATCGTGCATTTTTTGAATTACCTCATCTTGTTGTTCTTCATATGACACAATATCAAAAGCTCCTTCAACCCAAAGTAAAAAGTTTGGTGCTTTATCTGGGTGGCAAACCACTGAAGATTTGCCAAGAGCTGCAATAAAATGATACAGGGCCAAGGAACTTCCAATTGAATCACCATCGGGCGATTTATGTGAAGTTATAACAATGTTCTTCGCTTCTTGTATCGCTGCAACAATTGCTTTATAAGTGTTTATATGGGAATCAGTCGTCAAGTTTTCTATTTATTAATTTGCTGTTAATTTCTTCGTTTCAGCTGTAATTCTAGCTCTCAAGCCATCTGAAACTGGCATTAATGGTAAACGCATTGTTTCATCCATAATTCCACGAACTGACAAAGCAACTTTTACACCGCCAGGATTTCCTTCTTCGAAGAACATTTTTGTTATAGGCAATAAATCATAATGCTCTTTGCGCGCTGTTGCTAAGGCTTCAGCTTGAGAAGCATGAACCATTTTACTGAATTTCTCAGGTAATGCATTTGCTACAACAGAAATAACGCCATCAGCTCCTGCTGCAATCAATGGCATTGTAAGCGCATCGTCACCACTTAAGATTCCAAATCCTTCAGGACGCAAACGAATCAATTCCATGATTTGCTCCATGTTCCCAGAAGCTTCTTTCATTGCAACGACATTGCTGATTTTAGCCAATTCAAGCGTTGTTTCTGCAAGCATATTTGAACCTGTTCTACCCGGAACATTGTACAAGATGATTGGCAAATGTGTACACGTTGAAATGTATTTAAAATGCTCAATAATTCCTTTTTGAGTTGGTTTATTGTAATACGGTGAAACAGATAAAATTCCATCAACACCGGCTGGTACTCTTTTCAAGGTTTCACCAACAGCAATTGTATTGTTTCCACCAACGCCGTATACAATCTTCAAACGACCTTTATTCTCGTCAATTACAGTTTCAAGCAATTGCATTTTCTCCTCTTGACTCAAGGTTGGTGATTCGCCCGTCGTTCCTTGAACGACTAAAAAATCTGTTCCACCTTCAATTTGAAGACGCACTAATTTTCGAACTGCTTCAAAATTGATTGAGAAATCTGCATTGAAAGGAGTCACCAAAGCAACTCCGGAACCTGTAAATGGATTGTTCATACTGACAATTTTAATGTTGGTACATTTTTAACAGTACAAAAATACGCTTTTAAGCATGGTAAGACGCAGCTTCAATATAGATTTATTGACACTCAACCATGAATAACAATTAGCAACTAAAGCGTTACCCTTTGTTAGGAGACTAATTGAACAAACTCATCCTCACTAAGAATTGTAATTCCTAAATCGCTTGCTTTTTTCAATTTTGCTGGTCCCATATTTTCCCCTGCAACAACAAAATCCGTTTTACTAGAAATAGAAGAAACATTCTTACCTCCATTTGACTCTATTACTTCCTTGATTTCATCGCGTGAAAAAGCGGTGAAAACGCCAGAAACAACAAATGTTTTTCCTTCTAGTCTATTTGAAGCTCCTTCCTTTTCAATGATTTCAAATTGTAAACCTGCAGTGCGCAAACGTTCAATTAACTTCAAATGCTCTTCATTCAAGAAGTACTGTTGAACCGAAATTGCAATCTTCTCTCCTATCTCATCTACATTTACTAACTCTTCAAACGTAGCAGCTTTTATTGCATCTATGTTTTTGAAATGTTTCGCTAGTTTTTTGGCAACCGTTTCACCAACAAAACGAATTCCAATCGCAAATAAGACACGCTCAAATGGAATAGTTGTTGAAGCTTTTAAACCGAGCAACAGGTTGTTTGCCGACTTATCTGCCATACGCTCCAGATTAACCACTTGATCAAACGTTAAATCATACAAATCCGCTTGATTGCGCACCAAGCCTTTATCGTATAAAACATCAATTGTTTCTGCTCCTAAGCCGTCAATGTTCAATGCTTTTCGACTAATAAAATGTTCCAGCTTTCCTTTCATTTGAGTGGGACAAGCAGCGTCGTTCGGGCAATAATGATTTGCTTCTCCTTCTTTTCTCACCAACGCCGTTTGGCATTCAGGACACTGCACGATGTAATGAATTTTAGTTGCTGAAGCAGCACGCTTTTCTAGGTTTACCCCAACTATTTTCGGAATGATTTCACCTCCTTTTTCGACGTAAACAAAATCACCTTCGTGCAAATCCAGTTTTTCAATTTGATCTGAATTGTGTAATGAAGCACGTTTTACTGTTGTTCCACCTAACTGAACAGGCGTTAAATTGGCCACAGGAGTAATTGAGCCCGTTCTGCCAACTTGATAAGTCACCTCAATCAGTTTTGTTTCAACGCGTTCCGCTTTAAATTTATAAGCAATTGCCCATCGTGGGGATTTTGCCGTAAATCCCAATTTTCGTTGTTGTTCGTAATCATTAACCTTGATTACAACTCCATCTATTTCAAACGGTAAATTGTGACGCTCTTTATCCCAAAATTGAATGAATTGCATGATTCCATCAATTGAATTGGTTTTTTGAATGAAACGCTGTTGTGTTTGTGGCACTTTGAATCCCCACGAACTAGCTGTTTCTACTGCTTCAAAATGTCCTGGTAAATTAAGCTCATTGCCATAGACACCGTATAAATATGAATCCAAGCCACGACCTGCGACAACTTTAGAATCTTGCATTTTCAAAGTACCAGAAGCCGTATTTCTTGGATTTGCAAATAAGGCTTCTCCATTTTCTTCACGCTCTTCATTTAATTTTTGAAAGCTATTTAGTGGCATAAAAATCTCACCACGAATTTCAAAATCTTCAGGATACGATCCCTTTAGTTTTAGTGGAATAGTATGAATCGTTTTTACATTGGCAGTAACGTCTTCACCTTGTGTTCCATCTCCGCGTGTAACTGCTCTTGTTAATACGCCATTTTCATAACGAATCCCAATTGCTACTCCGTCGTATTTTAATTCACAAACGTATTCCAATTCACCCTCTGCCAATTTCTTTAAACGTGTTTCCCATTCTTCAATTTCTTCCACTGAATAGGTATTGGAAAGTGAAAGCATAGGAAAACGATGAACGACCGATTCAAACTTCTTGGTGATATCACCACCTACGCGTTTTGTTGGACTATAATCAGATGCAAACTCAGGAAATTGTTTTTCCAAATCTTGCAACCTATTCAACAGTTGATCAAAATCGTAATCTGAAATTTCCTGATTACTTTCGACATAATACAAGTGATTATGGTGATTGATTTCTTCTGATAACTTCAGAATTTCTTCTTTAGCGTCCAATTTATTCATGAGGTGAAAATAAGTTGAAATAACTGAATTGTGTTCATTTGAAATGAAGTAAAAATCAGAATTTTTCAACAATAGATTTTAGTAAATTCTAGCTGCTTGATGTAAAACGCGCTTTGATCATTCGGTCTTTTCCTTGAAGATCTTTTCGAATTTCAACATCTATAAAGCCAAGTGCTTCGATCGTTTCCTTCGTTTCCAAGGCTAATCGCTCGTGAATTTCAAAAAACAACAAACCATTTTGTTTCAGCAATTTCGCTGCGTGTGTTGCAATCGCACTATAAAAAATGAGTGCATTTTCATTTTCAACAAACAAAGCCATATGGGGTTCGTAGTCCAATACATTTGCTTGCATTTCTTGTTTATCTCGTTCAGGAATGTATGGCGGATTTGATACAATAATATCAATTGACTGTTCAGTCAATTGGCTTGGAAGTTGATCCGATAGCGCATCATGTTGAATGAAATTCACTTCCAATTTTAAGTTTCTTGCATTCTCTTCACTTAATTCAAAGGCCTCTTTTGAAACATCCGTTCCGTAAACCGTCGCTTTTGGTAATTGATTTTTTACGGCCAATGCGATACAACCTGTACCTGTACAAAAATCAATCAGTGCAATATCAGGTTTAACATCTTCCAATACCCATTCTACCAGTTCTTCGGTTTCAGGTCGCGGAATCAATGCACGCGCATCGCATTTGATTTCCAGACCAAAAAATTCTGTTTGACCTACGATATATTGAAAGGGTTCATTATGCTGTAAGCGCTTTACGATACTTCGGAAATACAATAAATCAGATTCTGAGAGTAAATTCGAATCTGACAACAAATAGTCCGCAGATGAAAGTTTTAAGCGTTCACAAATCGCCACTTTCATCATCGCTTTCAATTCACTCTCCGAAAATTGATTTTGAAGTCGTTCCTTGAAATACGCTTTTACGGCTTGAACGGAATTTGTTTGTACGAACACTAACTTGATTTTTTACAAAGATACGTTTCTCTCTGAAATTCGTGATTAAGGATTAATGATTCGTGATTAAGAAATAGAATTACGAATTACGAATTACGAATTACGAATTACGAATTACGAATTACGAATTACGAATTACGAATTACGAATTACGAATTATGAATTATGAATCCTCCAAAAGAAGTACTTTTGTTTTATGGAAGCTAATTCAAAAAATCAATCAAAGGAACGTTTGCATCCGAGAAACAAACACAGAGATCGATATGATTTCAAGGAATTAGTTGCTTGTTATCCAGCCCTAAAACCATTCGTTTTTGTGAATCAATACGGAAGCGAAACTGTTGATTTTTTCAATCCTGAAGCAGTAAAATACTTGAATGCGGCTTTATTGAAATTGCATTACAACATTAATGAATGGTCGATTCCTGCAGGCTATTTGTGTCCGCCAATTCCGGGAAGAGCAGATTACATTCATCACATAGCTGATTTTTTACGTTCTAAAAACTTTGGGAAATTTCCGAAAGCGTTGAAGGTTCTGGACATTGGAGTTGGTGCAAATTGTGTTTACCCATTGATTGGTGCGACCGAATACAAGTGGAATTTCGTTGGTTCAGATATCGATGAAACAGCTGTGAATTCAGCAAAAGCTATTTTATCGCGTAATCCTCAGTTTGATATATTAATTGAAATACGTCATCAAACATTCCAACGCACAATCTTCAGAGGAATCATTCAAGAAAATGAGTTGTTTGATTTAAGTATTTGCAATCCACCGTTCCATGCTTCTGCAAACGAAGCACAATCTGGAACTGCTCGGAAATTGAAGAACTTAAAAGCAGAAAATAAGCGCGAAATTGTTTTAAATTTTGGTGGACAAAGCAATGAGTTATGGTGTGAAGGTGGAGAAATCGCCTTCTTGAAAGCCATGATAAAACAGAGTAAAAACTATGCATACAATTGCTTTTGGTTTTCATCCTTGGTTTCCAAAGAATCAAATCTAAGAGCAGTTTATAGTGAACTAAAGCATTTCAAAGCGATTGAAGTGATTACATTGCCAATGGGACAAGGAAATAAAACGAGTCGTGTTGTTGTCTGGACATTTTTAACGCCTGAAGAGCAAATAAAATGGAAAAAAGAACGTTGGTAATTTACTTTTCTATATTCAAATCTGATTTTTCTTGTGACTTTTTGAAGTTAGTAGCACCATCTGGCGGGAAAATTTTCATCCAAAGAATGCGTGACCACTTGTAATTTTTGAAAGCTACAATCGTGATCATCAAACCGATAATTCCCATAATTATCCATACCGACTGAATGCGAAAAACATAATAGCATAGTGCAAAGGTGATTAATCCCATTCCAACTGCAAAACCATAACTCAAATACATTGCGCCAAAGTAATAACCTGGTTCGCCCAACATTTCTTTTTTACACTGCGGACATTGATCATTCATGTCCGGAATTGATAAAAATGACCCCTTTTTAAAAACATCCCCTTCACTGCAGAATGGACATTTTTCTTTTACCATATTCACGAGGAGATTTGCCATATTTTTTTAATCTTTCTCAAAGATACACGCAATATCAACTACAAATTCACAAATAATTGTAATTTCAATAAAAAAAACATGATAAAATTCGCGTTTTTAAGTGGCTTAGTTTTTCTATTCAGCGCTTGTTTCAGCTTAAAAAATCAAGCTGAAAATAACCAATATCCTGTTGATCAATTTGATACATTAGTTAATTTTACATCGATACATGTTAGTCCAAGAACCATTACTATTTGGAAACCCAAGGACTATTCAGTGCACAAAAAATATGCTGTAATGTATATGCATGATGGACAAATGTTGTTTGATTCAACGAACACCTGGAATAAACAGGAATGGCATGTCGACGAAACCATGAATACCTTACTAGCTTCGAAGCAAATTAAAGAAACAATTATTGTTGCAATTAACAATAACCCTACCTTGCGCCATTCAGAATATTTTCCCCAAAAACCATTTGAATCCTTGAACAAGGATTTTCAAGATTCACTGTTAAATGAAGTAAAACGATACGGCGTTACGGATTTGTTTGGTGGACAAGTGCAATCAGATAACTACTTGCAATTTATTGTAAAAGAATTGAAACCCTATGTAGACAGTCATTATTCAACTCGAAAAAATGCTGAAAACACCTTTATTGCAGGTTCGAGCATGGGAGGGTTAATTTCTCTATACGCTATTTGTGAATATCCAGATGTGTTTGGAGGTGCTGCATGCTTATCTACACATTGGCCCGGAATATTTTCACTTGAAAACAATCCAATACCGGAGAGCTTTATAAGCTATTTATCGAAGGCATTACCACCTAGCAATAAGCACAAAATCTACTTTGATTTCGGTACAGCAACCTTAGATGCTTTGTATGAAGTGCCACAGTTAAAAGTTGATTCACTCATGCGACTAAAAGGTTACAGCAAAGATAAATGGATGACAAAAAAATATGAAGGCGCAGATCATTCTGAAAAATCATGGGCGCAGCGATTGTCCGTTCCTTTTACTTTTTTATTGAAGAATTAAAAACTGATAATCTTTCAGCTATGTTTATTTTTACAACCTTAACGATTGAAAAATTATGATTTTATTACTATATGTAATTATTCTTCTATTAATAATCATTGGCTTTATATTGTATCAGCGATTAAAAAAAGCTGAACAAAGGGCGAACTTATTGATTGAAAAACATGAAGCGCTATCAAATAAAATTGATAACATAAAATTAGAAAATCTTGAATCCAGATTAAATCCACATTTGTTTAAAAACATCTTGAATTCAATTTAATCGCATGCCTACCAGACCTATTACGCTTTGGATAAATTAGCAAACGTTTTGGACTATATTCTTTATGAAAGTCGCAAGAAATTTGTATCGCCTAAAGAAGAAATTGACTTTGCGCTAAATTTAATTGAAATCAACAAAATCAAAGTGAGTCCACTTTTTGAATTGAAGCTAAAAACGAAAATAGATGAACAAGCGTTTCTGTATTCGAGTCCCGTTTTAGCCCCATTAATTTCAATTGACCTGATCAAAAATGCTTTCAAACATGCTGATTTACACAGTGAGGATTCATTTATATCTATTGTAATCGAATTCAAGGACAATTGTTTTTCAATAACTGTTTCAAATAAAATTTCCGATCAACAAGCATTAAAAAAAGAGAAAAGCGGTAACTTTGGATATGAAATTAATCAACATATTCACTTTTATTTTTTCTATATCGCTCATTCAGGCGCAAACAGATACTACCAAAGCGAAAGTTACCTTATCGGGTTATTCAGAGGTCTATTATTCGTATGACCCTACGAATCCTTCCAATCACAAAAAATCAGATTTTATTTTTTCGCACAATCGATCGAATGAGGTTAATTTAAATCTTGGGTTCATCAAAGCCAACTATCAAACAAAAACCGTTCGAGCGAACATGGCTTTAATGGCTGGAACTTACGCGAATGCAAACTTAGCGAATGAACCGGGATTATTGAAAGCCGTTTACGAAGCGAATGTTGGAATAAAACTTACTAAAAAGCGTAATTTATGGTTAGATGCTGGTATTATGCCTTCTCATATTGGCTTTGAATCGGCTATCGGTAAGGATTGTTGGAACTTGACACGAAGTTTGCTTGCAGATAATTCACCATATTTTGAAACGGGGGTAAAAATTGGGTTCACCTCAAACAATGAAAAATGGTTTTTAGCTGGTTTAATCCTTAATGGGTGGCAACGCATTCAGCGGCAAGATGGAAATAGCGCTTTAGCTCTAGGACATCAATTGACATTTAAACCAACATCGAAGATTACATTCAATAGTAGCTCTTTTGTAGGCGCTGATTCACCAGACAGTGTGCGCTGCATGCGTTATTTTCACAATTTCTATGGTCAGTTTCAACTCAACGAAAAAGTCGGTATAATCGCTGGTTTTGACATTGGAATACAACAAAACAGTAAAAAAAGTGCAAGTTATTCAACATGGTTCTCACCAGTACTCATTGGTAAATATCAACTTTCTTCAAGATCAACTGTGGCAGTGCGTGGTGAATTGTTTTCTGATAAATACCAAACGTTTTTTTATACCGGGACTGGAAATGGCCTCGAACTCTTTGGTTATTCAATCAATTATGATCTTAATTTTTCTGAAAATGTTGTTTGGCGAATTGAAGCGAAAGGATTTTCGAATAAAACAGAACTATTCAATTACTCAGAAAAACCATCAAAGCACCAATTATTTTTCACAAGCGCATTGGCTATAAGCTTTTAAGCATCCAAATCGTGCAAGCATAATGTCCCGAATCACCAAGGGAATTAGCTAACAATTTAAAACCAACTCGTTCATACAAGTGTATCGCATTGGTCAATTCTGGCATCGTTTCTAAGTAGATTGATGCGTAGCCAAATTCTTTTGCTTTCTGAAAACTAAGATTCATCAACTTAGCAGCAACACCCCTATTTCTGGCTTCCCTAGAAACGTATAACTTGACCAATTCTAAACAATTATCTGGTAGTCCTTTTGTTGGATAAATACCACAAACACCTATTACTTGTTGATGCAATTCAGCAACAAAATAAGCACTCTTTTCGTGCTGAAATAGTGAGAATAAATCATCGGTAGTTGGATCAGTATAAACTGTTCCGGGTTTATCGACACCATGCTCCTTTAAAACTGTTCGAATTAATTGTGCAACAGCTAGATTATCATGAATAGCAATTGGACGATAGGCAATTTCAAGTGACAATTGACTAATTTTTTGGTTTAAAATAATGGGTAAAACCAAAACCTATTATCAGGGCCGTTGAAATACGATTGTATTCATTTGGGTCAAAACCACTAAATGTTTCAAATCCAATCATATCAGGTCGAAATGCAAATCCTTGAAATGAATATCCAACAACAAATCTGTACGATGTAAACTCATCTGCAGTTAAAATTATTCCGATACAAGGTTCCAAGTAGGTCGAATTGATTTGTACTGAGCCTCCCGAAATCGAATCATTTCTATCTGTAACAAAATAGTTTTGAGTATAACCCATTTTAATTGCAAAATCTGTCGCAAAATGGTCATTATGGAATTTTTCCCAACCCACTTTTACAAAAGCACCAGCACTGTGCATTCCTCCGTAGACCTTCTTAGGGACTTTAAATTCATTGATTGCGAAGTAACTGTATTTTAAGCCACCACCCAGAATTAAATGATTCTTAAATGCATATTGATAATAGGGCTCAATACTGACCAATCCTTGCATGATCGATTTAAAAGGCTTATTCGAAAAGCTATTTGGCAAACCCAATTCAATATTGAACGTATGCTTTGGCTCCGTGATTTGCGCTTTCAATGACCCGAAAGCAATTGTAAATATAATTATGAATAAGCTTTTTGTCATGATGTCTTGAACGTAAAACTACAGAAAATATTTTTATTGTTTTGTGCCTATCTGCTTAATTTAACAACTTCAATCAACTAAGTTCATTTTCTTTAGCAGGAATGAAGCATTCATATTTTGACAAACACCGGGGCGCATTTTATAATCAAAACTCAACTCATTATTCTCAATTGTTGAATCGAAATACCAATTCTTGTAGGCTTGGTTGTTCGTTGCTAAATTACACAGGGATAAATCATGAGTTGCAATCACGCCTTTTGCCTTCAAGGAGTTCAGTTTTTCTAAGAATTTAGCTGAGCCTATTTCCTTGTCCTTCGAATTTGTTCCTTTCAAAATTTCATCCAAAATAATAAAAACCTTTTTCCCAGTTTCAATTGCGTCCATAATAAATCTAAGACGCGTTAATTCAGCATGAAAATACGAACTTTCAACCGTCAAATCATCCGTTGTTCGCATGGACGAATACAAACTCAATCGCGGAATCTCACAACTTTTCGCTAAGATTGGAAAACCTGCATTAGCGGAAATAAAGGCCAACCCTAGACTTCTTAAATAGGTGCTTTTCCCAGCCATGTTTGGTCCAGTGATAATGAGAAAATGATTCTCATCACTTAATTCAACATTATTGGAAACACGTTTTTCCGAATGAACAAAAGGATGACCCAATTCAGTGATTTTAAACGCAGCATCTTCGGAAAATTGCGCATAACAAGTTTCAGGAAAATTAAAGCGATAAACGGCACCTGAAATCCAAACTTCTAGTTGCGCCAATTGCTCCTCCCATTTACCTAAATTAGATTGATTTTCAGCTTTCCATAGATTCCATTGGTGCACCACATGGTAATCCCACGCTAAATAAAAATTCAAAAAGGTTCCAACCAAAAGGTTCATCCTAAAATCCATTCGATTTTGAATTTTCTCCAATTGCTTCAAGGATTGTACTAAATTTTGTTCATCATTAAAAAGTCCTTCTTGGCTTTTTAGCAATAAACCGGGCTTCAATTTCAGTTTTTTATACAACGCTAATTGACGCTGTTGCATTTTTACCTGACTTGTATAACTTGTTACTTGTGCTGTAATGGCGTTCACTTTTGAAAAATTGGTTCCAATTAGCGCAAGAACAAAAACAATATAGTAACTAAAAAAAGTCGCTGAAATGAAATCAAAACTGACCAAAATGGTCGCAGTAATTGAAATAATCGGAACCGCAAAACGCATGAAAAATGCGCCCTTCATTTTAGGGCTTTCAATCGAAGTAATTTTCTCAAATGAACGGTCTAATTCGGCTTTATCGAACACCAAACCTTCAGCCAAAAATTCCTGACACCAATCTTGTTCAGTGGAAAATGTTTCAATTGCCTCATTTGCTAACGATGTGTTTTCGACCCCGTCCATTAATTGTTTTGCTAACAAATTAGACCCCTTACGAGAAACTGTTCTGTTTAACAATTGATAAACACTCTTTTTTCCAAATAAATCCATATCCAAGGCAAAAGGATGCTGAGCATTCTTAAATTCATTGCCTTCATCAAAATGCAGCCAATTTCCATTTAACACATTGATTTCTTCCTGATTAATTTCAATAATTTTCTTCCATTTGTCACGCTTATATTTCGCGTTTACAGACAAATTCACTAAAACAAAAAAGGCGATAAAGAATATACCAAATCCAATAAAAGCGAACGCATTTCCCCATAAAAAGTATAATGAACTAAAGGCCAATAAAAAAGATATTAGTCGAAATGTTCCAATTAATTGATAAGCTTGTCGTGATTTAGCATATTCTTTTCCACATACTTCAATCCGTTTTAAATAATACGTTCTATTCTCCAATTTTCTGAATTTGAATTATTACAAACATACTGAATCTATAGCTGTACATTCTAAAAATTAATCCTTATTTTTAAGTCGTGAATAAGAACATCGATCGATTAAAACTGGCTCATTTCGGAAATCTTGAGCTGCTTGCCAAACAAGTAGTTGAAGGATTTATTACGGGATTGCACAAGAGTCCTTTCCATGGTTTTTCAGTTGAATTTGCAGAACATCGCCTCTACAATAAAGGTGAATCTACGCGACACATCGATTGGAAGTTGTATGCTCGAAGCGGTAAATTATTCACTAAGAAATATGAAGAAGAAACAAATTTACGCTGTCAAATAGTTATTGACTGCTCAAGTTCAATGTATTTTCCAAAGGATGCTGAGCTCAATAAATTTGAATATTCCGTTTATTCTGCGGCTTCTTTAATTGAACTTTTAAAACGTCAGCGGGATGCTGTAGGTTTATCGTTTTTCTCAAATAAGTTAGAATTACACACAGCGGCTAAATCTTCAATGGCACATCATCGCTATTTATATAGCGAATTGGAGAAGCGAATGACGCTCTATACTGAAGGATCGAAAAAAGAAACAAACGCCATACAAGCGATTCACGACGTTGCAGAATTGTGTCACCAACGAAGTTTGATCATTATTTTCTCGGACATGTTGGATGACCCGAATCATTTGGATGCTTTGTTCCAGGCTATTCAACACATGAAACACAACAAACACGAGGTCATTTTATTTCATGTTATGGATAAAAAAATGGAAGTTGATTTTGAGTTAGACAATCGTCCTTATAATTTAATCGACATGGAAACGGGAGAAAGCATGAAATTACAACCTGCCGAGATAAAAGATGTTTATCACGAATCCGTTGAGAACTATTTCAATGAATTAAAGATGCGTTGCACAAACTATCAAATTGATTTTATGGCTGCAGACATCAATGTAGGTTTTGAACAGATTTTGCTTCAATACATGCTAAAAAGACAAAAATTGTTTTAGGTAAAAGACTAGTGTTTTAGTAGTCTAGATATCTAGTCTACTAAAATTTTAATCATCTAGAATTTTAGATCTGTCAAATATAAATAGCAATTGAAACAATTATTATCCTTTGTGAGCATCCTCCAATAAATCTAGAACAGTTTTAACAGGACTAAACGTTTCTGATGGAATCTCTAAGAAAATTGTGTTCCAATTTGCCATGCTGCCATTCCACAAACCAGGCAATTCAATAAAATTAATCACTTTACCATGGTGTTTCTTACGAACAATAAAATACTTCGTGTCGTCTTTGAAATTCATTAAATCAAATTTTTGTCCATCTAACGAAATAGAAGAAGCAGCAATCATTACAGGATTGAAGTGCGTACTTTGAACCATCATACGATATTGATCACCTTTCAAAGAAATTTGTGCTTTTTCGACAATTTGTTTCGAAACAACACCCTTGTCATTTACCCAAAATGGACCACCACCTGGTTGACCTTCATTTTTCACCATGCCGCACGCACGAGATGGACGATTTAAGAGGGATTTAATACAATCAACTGTTTTAATTTCGTTTATTTGGCTTTCAGAAAACACTTGAAAACGTTCGTTCAATAATTGTAAACCCTCTATACTTGGTGCATCAAATACTTTTTGTGCCTCCACTTTAAAATCAAGTAATAATCCACCTAACAATTTCCATGTTTGGATGGGTAAATCAGCATTTTTATAATGTTGGAGATTATCTATGTTTTTGATAAAAACTAGTTCGTCCTGAATTTTATTTAAATGAGCTAACAATGCCCCATGTCCTGCAGGACGCGAAATCAATTCATTGTTATTGTTAAAACAAACTTGCTGTTCTTCGTCAAAGGCGATTGAATTTGTGTGAACAGATTGTTCAGTAAAATCAACATTATAGTTTATACCACTTAATCCTTCAATGTGATTAATTCCATTTCTAATTTCATTTTCAAACGCCGATTGAATCGTAAAGTGAAATGAAAACCTATCATTTTCTAATTGCGCTCCTTGAATTAATTGTTCTTGAAATGGATTCAGGATGAATGGATCATTTCTATGAAATGGAATTAATCCTTTCGGTAAATGACCGTAGCCTAAACCATCTTTATTTAAAATAAATGAAACGATTTCTTCAAACTCAATTGTCTGTTCTTTTATAGCGCGCTGGATTGCTTTCGGCATTTGTTTAAAAAATGCAAAATCACTTATTGAATTCAAAAAACGTTCAACTTTGGACCTGTTTTCATCATTTGGCTCCTCTAAAAACGCATAAAGAAATTCAAACATGCGCGAACCGGACCCAGAGGCAGGTATAAAGAAACAAATTGGCACATTTTTTTGCACGTACTTCTCAATGTAATTTTCTTTTTCTTCATCAGTCAAACGAATAATTCCTTCACCTAATTTGCATGGGGCGACAAGTTCAATAGAAGGATTTTCCTTAAAAACTTTTTCTCTTTGCGAATTAATTTCTTGCTCAGTGAATTGATGTGACATGATTTGAATAAAGTTTTCTTTAATTTGTAACGTGAATATAATTTTCGAATATATAAATTATCGGTGGAATGCCAAGGGTCGACAAGGCACTCATTCACCGTTTGTCTATGATTTTACGGATAAATGTTTGAAAATCCCCATTGATTCGACCTTTGACAAGAATCGTAAAACACTTTTCAAGGAATTAAAAACAAACAATTCGACTATTCAAATTGAAGATTTTGGCGCTGGATCAAAGTATTTAGGTAACGAAAGAAAAATTTCCCAAATTTTTAAAACGAGTTCTTCCAAAGGGAAATACGGTGATTTACTTTTTAGATTGGTTAAACATTATCAACCGGAAACAATTTTAGAATTTGGAACATCTTTGGGAATTGGAACGATTCATTTAGCGAGTGGAAATCCTACCTCATCTATTCGAACGGTTGAAGCATGTGCCGAGACAAGAAATCAAGCCTTAAAAAATATCAAAACGTTTGATATAAATACTATACAGAGCCAATTGTGTACATTTGATTTGTTTCTTTCAACCTATGAGGGTAAACCTTTTGATTTAGTTTTTGTGGATGGTCATCATGATGGTGATGCATTGAAAAAGTACATGTTGCAATTAGAAAAATTCTCTCACAATGATACCATTTTCATTCTAGACGATATTCGTTGGAGCGATTCAATGTTGGAAGCTTGGAAATGGTTTATTCACAATCCTGACTATCATGTAACAATAGATTTGTTCCGAATGGGTATTGTTTTAAGACGCCCCCAACAAGAAAAAGAACATTTTACGATTAAACTTTAATTCCAAACAATAATGGCTTAATTTTTGTTTTAACGATGAAAAAAAAGTCATGAAAACATCTTATTCCCTATTAAGGCTTCTACCTATTTTCGGTTTGTTGTTTTTTTCCTGTACGAAAGAAGGACTTTTTAAAACTTCGTCCGATAAATTAATGGGTGAATGGCGATTTGAAAAGGTAACGTTTAAGAAGGATAATGGGATTTTTCAAAAGAATTTAACGGATGATTATTCTGAAGTTGAACTGACATTTTATACTGATTATACCTTCTCAGAAATTGACAATGCTACTGGTGAAAGTTACCTTGGATCATGGAACATTGACGATGACTTAGACAATTCGAGTATCAACGATAAAGGAGAAATAGTTTATCAAGAAGAATTAATTGGTACAAAAACCGATCAAACAAGTGGAATTGTTTTTCTCGTAAATTGGGAAAATTTAAATGTCTCAAAACGAAAAGTTACCGCTATCGAACGCAAAGATGATGGAACATATACATACATTCTGAAACGACCATAGATTAGAACGTTGTAGTTAATAGATCAAAGACTTGCGGTTGAGCACTGGCAGCTTGAGAAAATGTAACTATTGAACTTCCTGTATAAATACCATCTGGTCGCTCTGATAAAATCGGAACTGCTGCATAAACAGCTTCAGGTTCTGAAGGATACGCTTCATATGACATTTCTGGTGCTGCAACCATCATATCTTCAGACAAAGGCTCCATATCAATCGAACGAGTCTGAAAAGTTGGCTCTGGAGCTGGTTCAGCAAGCGCACTTGACGCCTTTGGGCTTGACGTTTTCGCAGTTGTAGCCTTTGCGTCTTGTTTCTTGAATTTCACTTCAGCTAATTGAGATTCCGATTGATCTTGAACCTTTGTAGAATTAACAATTGGAAATGCTAATAAAAGCAAAAGAGCAAGCGCCGCAATTTGCACCAATGGCCGTTTAACGAATGTCTTTTCTGTTGGATACAATACAACCAACGCTGAATTGTACCAAATAGCTCTTGGTTTTTGTCCATGCTTTTGCGCAAAAATATCATCCAATGAATTTTTAGTTTCGAATCGTGGCTGAATTGTTTCCGATTTTTTCAGCGATTCAACACTAAGAAAAACCATTTTCAATTGCTCATATTCCTCTTCTGAAGTGCAATATTCATTCAAGGCAATGCGCTCATTGCTTGAAAGTTCGTTGAACTCTCTTTCTAAAATTGTATTTACTAATTCCTTTTTCATCTAACGATTTTCTATCGGATTAAACTCTTTTAAACTTTCTGCCAAGTATTTAGTCGCATAAAACAAGCGTGATTTTACAGTGCCTTCATTGATTTCCAATACTTCAGCAATTTCTTTAATGGATAAACCTTCAATGTGACGTAAACTGAATACTTCCTTGTGTTTGTCATCTAACTCATCCAAATTCTTTACAAATGCTTCTTGAAAGAACGAATCTTGTACTTCATTCATCACATTCACAGTTGTATCCGACAATGCATAATGATTATCTAAACCATTCGACATTCCTTTACGAACCTCCGCTTTTTTGTATTCGTTTTTACACATGTTATTGGCAACGGAATATACCCATGTTTTAAACGAACGTGTAGGATCAAAATATTCAGGTTTATTGATAATTTTTGCAAAAAGATCATGAACAAAATCTTCAGATTTCTCACGATCCTTCCATAACATACGCATAAAATAACGCATCAAAGCAGCCGAATAACGGTTGTACAATTCATCGAATGCCCGCTTATCCCCTTTTGAGATGGCTTGCATCAATTCCTCGTCTGAGAAGGTATTATGTTGTGCTCTGTAAATCTTCATCAATACGAACCTTTCAGTTTTTTCACTTGATCATATTTTTTACATTGAACAGCAACTTTATCCATCGCTTCATCAACTTCTTTAAGCTTTTCTGCTTCTTTCGATTCGGTATACGTCTTATGCAAAAACAATAACATTGGTAAGTAATTCGCTGAAAGTTGCTTTGCTTTATCTGTTGTTGCCTTTTTAATTAAAGTTTTTGTTAATTCTTCATTCCACAAATAATCGTTTCGGAAAAAGTTATTGTAAGTCAATTCCTTATGGTACTCAAACACAAGTGCTACTGCAAATAAATTTTGTTGTATTGGCACTAAATATTCTTTCGGTGTTGTCATCGAAATTGCTAAACTTTTAGATTCGTTTATCGAGCAAAACTCTTGTAAATAACTAATATCAATTATCTCTTTTTCTGGAAACAAGTAACCCGCTGTTTTTAAATCTGTTCGATACTTTTCACTTTGTAAAAAATCTAAGGAAATCAAACGAACATCTGATCTAATTTTCCGCACTGATTGCAAATAATAACATGCATACGTATCGTCAAATCCATGTGTAATTAAGGTGCCGTTATCAGGTACCGATTTTAGTAAATCTTCAGCATAATCCAATACTTCTTGACTCAAACGTGTTGATTTGACAAGCTTTTCCAAATAAACTTTAGCATTTTTTGGATCATTTACGATGATGTTGTAGGCGGCCAATTGAATTTGTACATCCGAATTTTGCGGACGAAGACTTTCCGCTTTTTTTAAATCATCAACTAATCCAACATTGTAATTCCCTGCAACATACTTGAAATAATGAAATTCGAACGATTCTGGTGCATTTTGTTCTAAATCATCAACAACTTTGTTCATCTGTGTTTGCTGTGCAGCAGATGGTGTGCGTTGTGTTCGTTGCGAAGAAGATTGTTGCTTTGTTAATGTGAAAGAAGCCGAGCTTTGAGAAACTTTTTGAAATTGATTGATTGATTGATCAACATCTTTATCCAATAGCGCTTTTTCTTGCTTTGATTCAAGTGATTTATACTTTTTTGAACTCGATTGAATTTTCAATTCTTCCACTTGAACAGAATCCTTTTCATATTCATCTTCACTCGTTGAAGGTACAGCAAGTTGAATTGTGTTCGAATTGCTTGAATTGTTAAATAGATTATTATTTGTAGCAGGTGCCGAATTTTCATTTTGATTGTTCACTTGAGCGACAGAAAATCCTGCGCTAACAATCAAAGCTATGAACAAAAGTAATTTCATTGATCCGTTTATTTTGAACCTGGTACACTTCAAAGATACATTGGTTCAATGGCAATTGAAAATTTTCTCAGAAATTAAACGAACTGATGGCTTAATGAATGTGAATATTTGAATATTTGAATATTTGAATATTTGAATATTTGAATATTTGAATATTTGAATCTTTGAATCTTTGAATCTTAATTATTCTCAGCGGCAAACAAAAACTTATTCGGAGAAACCAAATTAGTTTTCACCGCATACATCACGATTCCTGCAGTATTTTTCACGCCTAGTTTACCCATGATATTTTTGCGATGGGTATTAATTGTGTGATTACTTAAAAATAACTGTTCAGCAATTTGCCCATTGGTCATGCCTTCAGCTATCAAAACGATTATTTCATTTTCTCGTTCAGATAAAATAACTGGTTCACACGAAAAAGATTCGAAATCGATGTCATTAACATCAATAGAAGCGCGCTGAATTGTTTCTAAAATTTGTCCACAAAAGAATTTGTTGCCATGTCCCGTTTCTTCGACTGCATTAATAATTTCGGCTAAATCGCAATCCTTTTTTACATAACTCGTCACGCCTGATCGCAAAGCATCCACCAATGTTTGAGCAGATTGTTCTGGTGTTATTGCTAAGAATTTGACAAGTTTATTCAGACTGATCACCTTAGGGATAATATCGATATCGAAACCTGCGGACGTATAATCTATCAATATCACTGCCGCGCCAAAATTCTTCACCAGACCAATTAATTCAGCTTTATCTTTTGCTTCACCTACGATTTCAAAACCGCCATGGGCATTTAGAATAGTTCTAATCCCTACTCTTACCAAATCGTTACTATCTGCTAGAATGATGTGCACCTTATTTAGAATTAATTTAAACAAAGGTAGTAAGTTCGTTAAAATCTACTAGAAAAAAGTGCGAAAGTTTTTCAACAATTTGATTCTACTTAATAAAAAAAGCCCTATTCCGAATAAAAGGAATAAGGCTTTAATACTTTACAATTTAACTGCATTAACGCGTAAATAACATTTCACGGAATTTTGGTAAAGGCCATGATTCATCATCAATCAACAATTCTAATTTATCAGCATGGTAGCGAATTTCATCAAAGTGAACTTTCACAGTATCGCAGTATGCAAATGCTTTATCCTCTGCGTGTGACAATTTGTTAGCGGCTTTTCGAGCCATCAACATCGCATCAGCGGATGCTTTCATTTTATTTGTGTGAATTGCAATGCGCTGAATTAATTCAATTTGCGTTTTAGCCGCTTCTTTTCCTGTTTTGTCACCCAATACTGAGAACAAACCTTCAACGTTTTTAATCAAACGATTTTGGTAATCAACAACCGCCGGAATAATCATAGATAGAATAACATCCCCCATAATACGTGCTTCAATTTGTATCTTCAAGATATAACTATCAAATTCAATTTCTTTACGTGCCTCCAACTCTCTTGGTGTTAAAACGTTCATATCGTTGAACAATTTCGCTACTTTTTTATCGCCCCAAACTTGCAATGCGCGTGGTGTATCTTTCAAGTTTTTCAATCCGCGTTTTTCAGCATCTTTCACCCATTCGTCACCATATCCATTTCCTTCAAAACGAATCTTTTTTGATTCTTTTATCAACTTTTGAAGTTCTTTCAAAATTGCTTCGTCTTTTGCTTCACCTTTTTCGATGCGGTCATCAACAGACACTTTAAAATCTTGCAACTGTTTTGCCATAATGGTATTCAAAACAATCATTGCAGACGCACAGTTTGCAGACGAACCTACTGCTCTGAACTCAAATTTATTTCCTGTAAAGGCAAACGGAGAAGTTCTGTTACGATCTGTATTATCCAACATAATTTGTGGAATTTTACCGATGTTCAATTTCAACTCTGTTTTATCTTCTGGAGTCATTTTACCTGCTTTCACATTTTTCTCGATATCATCTAATAAAGTAGACAATTGAGAACCAATGAAAGCAGAAATAATTGCAGGTGGTGCTTCATTTGCTCCTAAACGGTGATCATTTCCAGCTGATGCGATACATGCTCGTAATAAATCTGCATGATCATGAATTGCTTTAATTGTATTCACGAAGAATGTCAAAAATTGCAAATTCGTTTTAGGATTTTTTCCTGGTGCCAATAAGTTTACACCTGTGTTTGTTCCTAATGACCAGTTGTTGTGTTTTCCTGAACCGTTCACTCCTGCAAATGGTTTTTCATGCAACAGAACACGGAAATCATGTTTGCGAGCGATTTTCTCCATCAAATCCATCAACAACAAGTTATGATCATTTGCTAAGTTACACTCCTCAAACATCGGTGCACACTCGAATTGATTCGGAGCAACCTCATTGTGGCGTGTTGTCACTGGAATTCCCAACAAAATCGCTTCGGTTTCAAACTCACGCATGAAAGCAGTAACACGATCTGGAATTGATCCGAAATAATGATCTTCTAGTTGTTGACCTTTGGCAGCTGCGTGTCCAAATAATGCTCTTCCTGTCATCATTAAATCTGGACGCGCATTAAACAATGCTTGATCAATTAAAAAATATTCTTGTTCCCAACCTAAAGTTGCATTTACTTTCGTAACATTTTTATCAAAATATTGGCATACTTCAACTGCTGCTTGATCTACAGCATGCAAGGCTTTCAATAATGGCATTTTGTAATCCAACGATTCTCCAGTATAAGAGATGAAAATTGTTGGAATACACAATGTTTTACCTATTACGAATGCGGGTGAAGAAGGATCCCAAGCGGTATATCCACGCGCTTCGAATGTATTTCTTATTCCACCATTTGGAAAAGAAGAGGCATCTGGTTCTTGTTGAACTAATAAATCGCCATCAAATTTTTCCATTGCTCTTCCTGGTCCAACTGGTTTAAAGAACGCATCATGCTTTTCGGCTGTTGAACCAGTTAATGGTTGAAACCAGTGTGTATAATGTGTAGCACCTTTTGTCAATGCCCAATCTTTCATAGCCGAGGCAACTTGGTCAGCCATCTTACGATCTAAACGTGTTCCATTTTGAATCGATTCTTGCATCGATTTGAATGCTTCAGATGGTAAATATTCACGCATTACTTCAATGTGAAATACGTTTTTACCAAATAATTCGGATACTCTTCCTTCAAATTCTATGTGTTTCGGTGTACGATTCAACACATCTTGATACGCTTTTTGTCTTTTGGTTGCCATGCTAAAAAGATTTTTTTTTGCAAATCTACATCATTTTACAGGGGGTAACTTCTTTTTTTTAAACTTTTTTATCAACAACCCCCTATTTATTTTATAAAAATCTATTTTTTTTGATAAAAAGTAAAAATACCCCCTCATTTTTGAATTGTATTTTATTTTTTTTTAATTTTCATAAATGAAAGTCATCCTATTTTTTTGTTTTTTTTGTTTCAAGATGATTTGTTGGGCACAAACGGATACAATTTTGATTATTTATCCAAAAGATCCACAATTAATGGAATTAAAAGAAACGGATACTATCTTATTTAATAGTCCAATGGATGTACAAATCCTTTACGGTACAATGGCAATTCCTGAGACTGGAAATCAACTTGCCTTGTGGAGTTATTCTGGATTACGATTACAATCCGTTATTGGAAGTGATTGTTCTGGAGAACATGAAGGCATTATCGAACGGATCGAATCTGTCGAAAAAAATGATTCCATGTGGATAATTTCTACCCAAATAACATCGAATTGTTGTCATAAATTTCTCGGCGATGCCGCTTTAGAAAGTGATTCGATTATCAACCTAAAGTTTATCGGTTACGGTGGCAACTGCGCTTGTACTTGTTGTTTTGGCTTGACATACACTTTTATCCACGAAAATGAAGATTATTTCCAAGATTATAAATGGGTAATGATTAATGATGATAGAAGGACACTCTTTAAGATTGAAGATTGAAGATTGCAGATTGCAGATTACAGATTACAGATTGAAGATTGAAGATTAATCTTCTTGCAAGTCAAAAACTAGTTCCGAATAATTGTCTTCCGAGAAATAACGGTTAGCAATTTCCATTAACTCCATTTCTGTCAATTTATCGATTCCAGCGTAAATCTCTTGAATTGTATCGATTTGATTGAATAACAACAATGATTTACCTAAACCAAGCATTAAACCGGAATTCGAATCCAAGCCCAAAGCTAAATGACCTTTCAATTGTTCCTTTGCTCGATTCAATTGCAAAACCCCGAGTTTTTTGGTTCTAAGTAATTTTAATTCTTTACGAATCAAGGCAAGTGATTTATCGATGTATTTTGGATCTGTCCCCAAATAAACACTCCAAAAACCTGTATCAACATAGGGAGTGTAATTTGCTTCCACATTATACGAATAACCATATTTCTCGCGAATAGACAGAGTCAAACGCGAATTCAATGCAGGTCCACCCAATATGTTGGTCATCATTGTCATACCACGACGCGCTTCATCCAAATAATTTGGCGCCAAACCGCCAACAATTGCGTGCACTTGATAATTTGCTTCTTTTGAGCGAATGTGAAAGGCTTTTCGCGGTTCAAAAGTTTCAATCATTGGAACATGATTTCCTGCAGGACAATGTTTAAAATCTTCTTCAAGAATTTTCTCCAATTTATTACGTGTTAAATCTCCAACGAAGGAAATTACCATATTATCAGCAGTGAAGAATCGTTTAACATAGTCGACCAAATGCTCACGTGTAAAACCTTGAACGCGTTCTTTGGTTCCCAAAATATTATTTCCTAAGGCATGCCCTTCAAATAAATAACCTTCAAAATCATCAAAAATCTTATCACTCGGACTATCTAAATAGGAGTTGATTTCATCAAGGATAATTTCTTTCTCTTTTAATATTTCTTTAAAAGGAAAATTTGAGTTGAGCGTAATGTCTGCCAATAATTCAGAAGCTCTCCGAATATGCTCTTTTGTAAAAGAAGCATACACACAGATTTCTTCCTTAGCTGTGTAGGCATTCAATTCTCCACCAACTGAATCCAAACGGGATAAAATGTGAAATGCTTTTCGTTTACTCGTACCCTTGAAAATGCTATGCTCTAGGAAATGAGCCAATCCATCTTCACCTGGCAGTTCAAAGCGCGAACCACCGAGAACCGTAATTCCCAAATGGGCAACTTGGGCAGGAGCGTGTAAATAAACAACACGAATTCCATTCGACAGGGTAAAGATAATTGGTTTTATTTCGTACATTCTCTATGGATTCTTGCGGAAAACTCTCCAGTTACCTTCATTTAATTCAAATACAATTCGATCGTGTAAGCGTGACGCTCTTCCATGCCAAAATTCAATTTGAACTGGTAATATAACATATCCTCCCCAATGTGGCGGTCGTGGAACTTCTTTTGGATATAATTCCGCAAGTTCTTTTGCACGATTTTCCAATTCTTCACGCGATGCCAATTCTTCACTTTGATGTGAGGCCCAAGCACCAATTTTACTGCCCCAAGGACGCGATTGAAAGTACTCATCACTCATTTCTTCGGGAACTTTTTCTACCGTTCCAGTAATACTAATTTGCCGTTCCAAACCAGGCCAAAAAATCAAGGCATGCACCTTCGAATTTGCTTCTAATGCTTTTCCTTTCGCACTGTTATAATTCGTGTAAAAAATTGGACCTTCCTCCAATAATTCCTTCAAGTAAACGATGCGTGAATGCGGATAACCATCCAAGCCAATTGTTGATATGCTCATCGCGTTAGGTTCGGATACACCGCGTTCTATTGCTTCTTGCAACCATTGAGCAACTAAAGAAAAAGGTTCAGAACCAAAATAATCTTCTAATTTACCTTGGTCAAACTGATGATGATCGTTTCTTAAAAGATCGAGAAATTCCTTCATTATCAATCTTCGTCTGAAAATTCATCCTCTAATTCAGAATCTTCTTCAAGGAGATCTTCTTCCAATTCCTCTTCGAAATCATCATCAATATCAGATCCTGGCGCTGAGAATACCTTTCCTTTTGAAACTGGAGCTTCTTCCTCGAATGCTGCTATTGTTTCCAAAGGACGACGTTCAATTTCTCTGTCTAAGTTTTCAGTGTATGGAAAAATCTCAACAATGGGAGAAACAATGATTGAAGGAATTTGAAAATCCACCATCAAAGTGGAGAGACTTTCTTTGATGCGATCAAAAGCATCTTTAACAGAATGTGCTGAAACCAAGAAGTTTTGAGCAACTTTTTTCGATTTTGCTTCCTCTCCTTCGGCCCCACCAGCTTCACTTTCGTAGGTGATTTTAACCTTATACCATATGTCAGCATCATCGTATGCAAAAATATCGTGAATCTCCGTTCGTGTAATTCCGACAACGTTAAATTCTCCTTTGATGATACTTCCTAATTCCTCATATATACGTGCTTCGGCATCTGTAAATGTCATTGCAGCCAATAAATAAGGTTCGGAAACACGTTTAAATGTTCCGTTATCTAATTGTTTCGTGTATTTTACTTTTACTGTAAACCAGTTATTCATAGTGTTGTTGTTTGAAAATTCGGAATAATGATGCAGTAATTTGCATCCGCAAGTCACAAAGATACTTTATAATTTATAATTTGGAATTCAGATTTTGGAAGTATTTTTGCCAAAAAGTTGGAATGGACGAAACACAAGGAACCCGTATCAATAAATTTTTAAGTGAAGCGGGATTTTGCTCACGACGGGCTGCCGACAAGCTAATCGAGGATGGCCGTGTCACAATTAATGGGAAAGTGCCAGAAATGGGTACAAAAATAAATCCTACTGACGAAGTTCGCGTGGACGGAAAATTGATTGCTGAACCAACTGAAAAACACACCTATTTGGCCTTTAATAAACCTATCGGAATTGTTTGTACAACGGAAACTGAACGTGAAAAAAACAACATCATTGATTTCATAAGGTATCCTAAGCGCATATTTCCAATTGGACGTTTGGATAAGGCAAGTGAAGGATTAATTTTCTTGACAAGTGATGGCGACATTGTCAATAAGATTTTACGCGCTCGCAACAATCACGAAAAGGAATATATTGTAACAGTAAACAAACCAATCACTAAGCAATTCATTCAAAAAATGGGTTCTGGAGTTCCTATTTTAGATACGGTTACACGTGAATGTAAGGTTGAACAAATCAGTCTTTTCAAGTTTAAAATCATTTTAACTCAAGGCTTGAATCGACAAATTCGTCGCATGTGTGAGTTCATGAATTATGACGTTGTCAAATTGAAGCGTATTCGGATTATGAACATCAAATTGGACACTGAAATTGGCAAGTGGCGTCATTTAACTGAAGATGAAATGAATGCCTTAAACAATTTAATTGCTGATTCATCAAAAACAAATGAATGAATCGTTGAAGTTTAGTAAGTAACAAAAGTTTCATACAAATAGTTTCTAGGTTGTATCTTTACCAAAATTTTATCTATGAAAGCATTTATTTTACCATTAATATCGTTGGCAATTCTAACAATCTCTTCATGCTCTTCAACAGGCACAGGAAAATTATCAACAATAGATCCAAAAGATTTTTTTGACAAATTAAACGCTACGCAAAAAGCACAATTGATTGATGTACGTACACCTGAAGAATTTCAAGAAGGATCAATTGCAAATGCAATAAATATTGATTGGAATGGTTCTGATTTCGTGAATCAACTAGCTAGTTTAGACAAAAATGCACCTGTATTTATTTATTGTTTAAGTGGTGGAAGAAGTGCAGAAGCAAGTCAAGCGCTGTTGGACAATGGATTTCAAGAAGTTTATGAATTGAAGGGTGGATTTATGGCATGGAACAATGCTGGTCTCCCACTTGCAAATGCTCTTGAAAAATCAAGTGGATTAACACAAGATCAATATACAAAACTTGTAACAGAAGACGCTTACGTTTTAGTTGATTTTTCTGCCGAATGGTGTGGACCTTGTAAAAAATTAGCACCGATTGTTGCTGAAATAGAACAAGAATACAAAGGAAAGTTAAAGGTAGTTCGCATTGATGTGGATGAAAATCCAGAAATTTCTCAAGCTTTGAAAGTGAGTTCTATCCCATTATTGCATCTTTATAAAAAAGGGCAATTAGTCTGGGAAAATATTGGATTAACTGAAAAATCGGTAATTACAGAACAATTAAAGTAAGCAATTACGCTTCATATTTCCTACCGTTTTTGAAAACGATGTATGCACTATTGAATAATTTCACTAGAACTACATTTCCGTAAATTTCATATTCTGCATTAACTTGATTGGTAATTTCATGCACTTTACCATCAATTAAAGCGCTTACCCCGCCCATTTGATTTCTAAAAGCGAACACATTGTTTTTCAATAAATAATCTTTTGGCGTGTAATTGGTCACCTGAATCTTTTTACCGTTCTGTTGAGCAAAAACAAATGAATTTTCACCCCAAACAACGATGTCATCTTTTACCTCCCAAAAATTAGCCGAGAAATTGGATAATTGACTTGTCTCACCATTGTTATACATTTTTAAATTCCCATTCAAATCTTCGTAAACAATAAAGCCTCTCCCCGCTTTGTATGTTCCCATATAATTTTGCTCTACATCAAGGAATTCACCCTTTTCAAATAGTGCAAACGAACGCTGTGTTGGATCATTAAAACAAATTATATCTGTTCCGCACTGAAAATCTATCGAGCTGTTCCATACACCTAAATCATAAATCTCCCCTTGATAAAACACTTTGAAGAAATTTCCATTATCCTTAAAAACCAATATGTTTTCGCCAATTGCTTCAGGCATATAAATATTATCAACAACAGTGCAAAGGGGGTAGACTGTTTTGTTCCAATAAACGTTTAAAGTATTAAAACGCGTATCTTCAAAAACAATTAAACTGTCTTTTACTTCATAATTACGTCCAAAATAGGTCAAGGTTTGTAGCTTACCTTCGTCCCACATATTTAACGTTGGTCCAATTTTGTATGCCATTAAGTGATCTGAAACCTTGTATTCTACGTTCAAGTTTGAAATGTCTTTTCGTTCCTTACCATCGTAAATGCGCAAATTACCTCTTGTATCAATATAAGCAACTAAATCGTCACCAGCTTTAAACTCTTTGATGCGTTGAAACTCCAACTGGCGGAAGTTATCATTTTCAAAGGTCCTGAAATAATAATTGAAATCGACAAATGGAACGACTTTTTGCGCTTGGCTATTCCAAGACAAAAGCAACAATAAAAGAAAGGATAATTTTTTCATCGACTCAAAGTTAGCAATTTTCTTGCCAAAGGAAATCCAATCATTCAACCACTTGCACAAAGAATCATCCGTATATCCTCAAAGACCGTTTTATTCAAAAAATCTGACTTTCTTTGTATGTGATATAAATCCTATTTATCAATGAAAAAAACAATCGTAACTGGGTTATTGGCACTTGTTGCTTTATCAACTCAAGCACAGAAGAAGATTGAGTACGTTGAGTACGACCTTCCGAATGGCATCCATGTTATTATACATGAAGAGCACTCAACTCCAAACGTTGCAGTATCAATTTTGTACCATGTTGGATCAAAAAATGAAACGCCAGAACGAACGGGATTCGCCCACTTTTTTGAACATTTATTGTTCGAAGGATCTGCAAATATTGGTCGTGGAGAATACTCTGAACTTGTTGAGAAAAACGGCGGAACACTCAATGCAAACACTTCTCAAGACAGAACGTATTACTATGAAATTCTTCCTTCTAATCAGCTTGAACTTGGCTTATGGTTAGAAAGTGAGCGTTTATTGCATGCTAAAGTAGACAACACGGGAATTGAAACACAACGCAGTGTTGTGAAGGAGGAAAAACGCCAAAGAGTTGATAATCAGCCTTACGCCTCGTTCATAACTGAAATGTTCAAACGAATGTTTACTGCACACCCATACAACTGGGTTCCAATCGGAAGTATGGAGCACTTAGATGCGGCACAAGAAGAAGATTATGTGAATTTCTATAAAACCTTCTATGTTCCTCAAAATGCAACGCTTTCAATTGCTGGAGATTTGAACGTTGCAGAAACAAAGAAATGGATTGAAAAATACTATGGTTCAATTCCAAAAGGACAAGCGATTAACTTATTACGTGATTTCGAAAACTTAGCAGATGCTGATTTTGAAAAACGTTATGGTATTGCAAAATCTAAATTTGACGCAAAGGATTTCATGAATTCGAAAGATCCTGAAGCTAAAAAATTAATAGCCTCTTTAGCAAGTAAACCAATTGCTATTCCGCGTCCTACGAAAGACACTGAAAAGCTAAACGGTGTCATCAAAGATGTTGTTTACGATAATATTCAATTACCGGCTTTGTTCATGGGGTACAAATTCCCAGCACAAACAGATCCTGATATGTATGCATTAGAAATGATGAACGAAGTTTTATCCGGTGGAGCAAGTTCTAGAATCAATAAATCGATAGTGGAGAAAAAAGAAATGGCAACTTTTGCGTTTTCTTTCAATTACGGTTTAGAAGATGCTGGTGTTGGAATTTTCGCGGCTATTGCTGCTAACGGTGTTAGCTTGGATTCTATTCAAGTTGAATTTGATGCGCAAATCGCATTGATGAAAACGGAATTGATCTCTCAAGAAGAATTTGAGAAAGTGAGAAACAAAATTGAAAATGATTTAGTTTCTTCTAATTCATCAATTGCTGGTGTTGCTGAAAACTTAGCTGATAATCATGTTTATTATGGTTCAGCAAGCCGCGCAAACACGCAATTAGAAGGCTACATGAAAGTAACACGTGAAGATATTTTACGCGTAGCTAAAAAATATTTGACACAAGATGCGCGCGTTATCTTGCATTATTTACCAAAAGAAACTAACTAATTTTGACGATGAAAAAGTTATTTATTTTAACAGGACTATTAGTTCCCGCAGTTCTTTTCGGTCAATTGGATCGTTCAGTGCGCCCTGCAGCTGCAAAAGCGCCGACTATTAATATTAAGGATTCAGAAGTATTTACAACTGAAACAGGAATTACCGTAATTTTATCTGAAAATCACAAATTACCGAAAGTTGCATTCAATTTTGTAATGGGTGCAGATCCTATCACAGAAGGAAACAAAGCTGGTTTATCAGAATTAGCTGGATCACTTGTTCTTTCTGGAACCTCATCGAGAACAAAAGATAAGCTAGACGGTGAAAAAGATTACATTGGTGCAACATTGGAAGCTTCTGAGTCGAATTTGTATTTATCGTGTTTAACAAAACACATGAACAAAGGCTTGGAATTAATGTCGGATGTATTCTACAACGCCAACTTTCCAGAAAGTGAATTCGAACGTGTTAAAAAACAAAACGAATCAAACTTAATGTCGGCAAAATCAGATCCAGGAACAATGGCTGAAAATGTTGAACGTAAAATCAACTTCCCAAATCATCCTTACGGTGACGTGATGACGGAAGAAAGTTTGAAAAACATTACACGTGATGATATTTTGAACTATTACAAAGCTATTTTCACTACGAAAGGTAGTTACATGGTAATTGTTGGAGATGTTACAAAAGAACAAGCAACTCAATTGGTGAACAACTATTTCGCTAAATCTTCTGGTATCGCACCTTACAAACAAGAAATAGGTAAAGGTGAATTCGATAAAGGAAATCGTGTCATATTTGTTAAAAAACCAGGAGCTGTGCAATCCGTTATTCAAGTTTCATTTCCATTGGATATTCGCACGGGTGATCAAAATCAATTGCCTTTAACGGTTTTAAATGGTGTTTTTGGTGGAGGTGGATTTGGAACGCGCTTAATGCAAAACTTGCGTGAAGACAAAGCTTATACCTATGGTTGCTATTCATCATTGAATGTTACAGAGGACGGTTCATGGCTGTCTATCGGAGGTAACTTCAGAAATGATGTTAGTGATTCAGCAATCACTCAAATCTTGTTTGAATTAGACAAAATCACAAATGGCTATGTAACTGATGATGAGTTGAACTTAACAAAGTCTTCAATGGCTGGTGGATTTTCACGTTCATTAGAAAACCCGCAAACAATCGCACGTTTTGCTTTGAATATTATCAAAAATAACTTGAGTAAAGATTATTATCAAAGTTATTTGAAACGTCTAGAGGCAATTAATAAAGATGATATTTTGACCATGGCTCAAAACTACTTCACTGCTAAAAATTGCAAAATTGTTGTTGTTGGTAACGAAGAAATTATTGACCGTTTAAAACAATTTGATGCAGATGGAAAAATCGAATTTCTTGATGCTTTCGGGAACGAAGTAAAAGAAATGAAAGCTGCAGATATCGAAAAAGAAGTGTTGATTGATAACTACATTTTTGCGGTTACAAAAACAACTTCAATGAAAGCTGCGGCGAAAAAATTGAAAAAGATTAAATCGGTCACAGAAGAAACTGAGCTTTCGATGTCTCAAATTCCTTTCCCTTTAAAAAATACAAAAGTTTGGATAGCTCCTTCAACTGAAGCACAAAAATTAGAAGGTCAAGGAATGGTGCTTCAAAAATCATTTTTTGATGGATCAGCAGGATCTTCTACTAACATGCAAACGGGTAAAAAAGAGTTGACTTCAGAAGAAATTGCTGCTAAGAAAAAAGCTGTTGGGTTATTTCCTGAAATGAATTACGCCAAAACAGGGATGACCTATGAATTAGTAGGAATTGAAAACGTGGATGCTGTTGACATGTATGTTCTTAAATGGAACGATGGTGAAACAGAAACGTTCGATTATTTCGATACGAAAACATTCATGAAAGCGAAGTCAATTTCCATTCAAAAGAATGGAGAAGAAACTGTTGAAACAACTGTAACCTACTCAGATTTCAAAGAAGTGAATGGTTTATTGTTCCCTCACACAATGACCTTATCTGTTGGAGAAGTTTCTTTCTCAGGAACAACAACGTCAATTACAGTAAACGGTAAGACAGATGTTTCGACTTTTAAATAGTCGTTAACTTAATATATTGAAAAAAAGGTGCTTAGTTTTTAAGCACCTTTTTTTTGTAACCAAGATTGTCGTCAGTCGTACAAGAAAACGTGAAACGTATTATATTAAATTTTATAACACTTATTTTGTGTTTTTTGGGTAATGCTCAAACAAGCGTTAAATCATTTTATTTCGAGTCAAGCTTTAGTATACCAACAGAATATTCGCAAAAACAGCTAGAATTATTCAAACAAAAATTGGATAAAAAAGAAATTATCATTGACAAAGTATATGCTTTTACAGATTCTGCAGGCTCCATTCGATACAATGACTCGCTAGCTAAACGCAGATTGGAATATGTTGTATATGCACTCGATTTAAAAAATTCGAACACCATTCCGAAAGTTGCACAAGGTTTAAATCGAATTGATTACACACATACCGTTTTGAACTGGAGAAGAGTAGATGTTTATTATCAAGAAATTGTGACACCTGAAGAACAAGAGCAACAAATGGATTCCTTGGATCCAAAGTATTCTGCTAGTAGGCCGCAGCTAATTGATACGAAGCATCAGGATATTTACGAATCAGCTGACAATTCAACACCATACATTTTGAACGTTGAATTTTTTGAAGGAACGGCGAATTTAGAAAAAAAAAGTCACAAAGAAATTCAACATCTCGCCGATTTCTTGACAAAAAATGGTTCCGTTAATATTGTGATTCGAGGACATGTTTGTTGTGGAAAAAACATGCGCATATCTAAAAAACGCGCAAAATCTGTTTACCAAGAATTAGTCCATTTAGGTATTTCTAAAAAACGCTTATCCTACATTGGAATGTCAAATAGCGAACCAATCGTTACTCCTGAATTAAATGACCGTGATCGTCAACGCAATCGTCGCGTGGATGTTCAGTTTATTGGCTTGTAACAATTCATTTAATTATGGTTATTTAAGATATGAAAAAACTTACGCTTTTATTTCTGTTATTTATAAGCTCAAACATTTTAGCTCAAGAAAGGTCAAAAACCCTTTCCATCTATTTTTATTTGGGTGACTATTCATTAACGATTCAAGGAAAAAAATCCTTGGATTCATTGTTCAATTCACGCACCGAAGGAGATTTGCTGATTACATCTATTTCTGCCTATTGTGATACCACTGGCAGTGTGGAAATGAATCGTGTTTTGGCTCAAAATAGGCTCGAAACGGTTTACAATTATTGTACAACGAATGGCGAAATTGTGAACTCACAATATTCAATTGGAGAGGAATATCCGTTGACAAAAAACAGTAGCAATTTTCGAAAATGGCGACGCGTTGATGTTAGCTATATTTTTTCTCTACCCACTCCCATCGTTGTGGAGGAAATTCCATCGAGCAATAAATTTGAAAAAGTAAAATTAGACAGTTTAAATGCGAATGGATCGGATGCCATCGTTTTAGATATTCAATTTGTTCCAGGACAAGATGTTTTATTGGCTGGTTCAGAAAATGAGATCTGGAGACTTTACGATTTCTTAAGTGCGAATCCTAAGGCATTTGCATTTATTCGGGGACATGTTTGTTGTGCCAATGATCCAACTTTATCGACGGCGCGCGCTTATACAGTGTACGCAATGCTCACTAATCAAGGAATCTCGCCCAATCGTTTAAAATTTGAAGGATTTAGTAACACTATGCCAATAGCGGAAGAAATAGATGAGGCAAGTAGACAGCTAAATCGCCGCGTGGATGTCGTTTTTTCAAAAATTAAATAAGTTAGCTTAATCAACAGTACTTTATTCGCTTACTCTGCTATTAATGCCCGACGAATAAATTGATTTTAAACACTTATTTTTCTTCAAACAACAATTGCACAAAGGGATCTGCATTCAGTTGAATAATATTTTTACTGCTTTTAAATGTGAAATCTGTGGTTTTGTTATTCAACGCTAAGTTTTTATACGTTTTTGTCCCATCTTCCATCACCAATTCAATCATCATGGTTAAATCATTAAACTGTTCCTTTTGCACTTGTTCTATTTTTAATTTACAATTTTTTCGATTGATTTTTTTAGAAATTTTTAATTGAGGATGACCACTTTGAAACAACCATTGATTAAAAAACGAATCTAACTCTTGTTGGCTTACCTCTTCTACTACTTCGATAAATTCAGCTGTACTTGCATTCGATAAACGATATTTCAAATAATAGCTGACAATCGATTTATGAAATAACTCATCCCCTATTTTCGAGCGTAACATATGTAAAACCCATGCCCCTTTTTGATAGGAATTTTCGTTTAATAAATCAATCAGTTCGGCGTAAGAAGTATCGACTATAGGATGCGGATAATTTCTATAAAACTGAATTACTTCAGTACGTTCTTTCGCTAATTGTTTTTGAATTCTTTCCTGCCCATATTTCTGTTCCAAGTATAAATCCGTAAAATAGGTAGCAAAGCCTTCACTCAACCAAATATGCTGCCAATCAGATTCTGAAGCAGAATTCCCAAACCATTGATGCGCAATTTCATGTGCAACTAAGGCTTCACTTGTACGCTTACCATTCAACGCATTCTCATCATAAAATATACAACCAGCATTTTCCATTCCGCCAAATCGTGTTGTTGACTGAACATTCGCTAATTTTTCAAATTCATATGGAGCAATCCACGAAACATAATAGTTAAATATGTCCGTTGCCAAATCCAAATCATAAAAGCTTTTATCGCTGTTTTGAGGATAAACCCAAGAACTAATTTCGATAGCTGAATCATTATTCGGTACAATTTTGATTTCGAAATTTGCAATACCAACCACCATCACTTTTGTAGGCAACACAACCGAAGATTGATAAGTTGTTCGTGCTTCGGTTTCAGAAATTTCTATCCGTGAAATAAATGCTCCGTTGGCAATCACTTCATAGTTCTTTGGCGCAATCACATCGTAAGAAATTGTTGCTTTATCTGATGGATGATCGTTACACACAAACCACAAGTGAGCCCGGTTAGGCCAATTGTCGCCAAAAAATGTTCGGTCACCATATTTATTTGCACTAAGCACTAATCCATCGGATGGAATACCGTCATAATTGACAACAAGAGATAATTGCTTTCTGCCTTTCGCTTTAAGTCCAACAATTTTGAGCTGTTCACCAACTTGTATAAAAGAAACGTTAGACGAATGATCTGTGACAGCTGAAACAAGCATTCCTTTGCCCCTTGAATTCAATGATTCCAAATCAAACATTGGCGATTGTAAGGTATCCAACCATTTAAAGTCAATTTGCTCTTCTACCGAAATTCTATCAGTTGAATCATACACATGCATTTTAAGTGCGTAATGTAAAACATCAATCGATGAATTTTGCGTAAAAGCATTGTTCGTGAAAACAACAACAAACAAAAATGGTAGTATTCGTTTAAGCATTTTTTAAAGTTTGAATCACTAAATTTAACCTATAACAACTAGCCTACCAAGAATATTTCAATATTGAATTGAATTTCGAACATACAATTACTAATTTAGTGCAAAACTATCGAAATGAAACAGACAATTTTTTTAATGCTTTTTGTGTTTTATTGCACATTTACTTTTGGACAATCGTCATTTAAGCCATCCCAACAAGAATTGGCACAGCAGCCCGAATGGATTCAGAAAATGTTTGAAAATCAACCAAACGTATTCGAAGTAGATAGTTTATATCGTGCTTATTTCAAAAATCATGCTTACGCGAAATCGTATTATACACAATACTATAAACGTTGGAGAAAATCAACAATGGACCAAGTCAATGATTTAGGTTATGTTACTGTTTATTCTGCTCAAGAACTTGAAATGATGAAACAAGAATACATGGCAAAACAAAGTCAGTCTAAAAATTCGAATTGGTCGTTGGTTGGTCCTATTCATAATACACAAGGTAATGGTAGTTTAGGTTCAGGACAAGCGAATGTTTATTCAATAGATCAATGTATCGGTCAACCTTCAGTTTTGTATTTAGGCACAGAGCCAGGCGAAGTTTACAAAAGTAATGATGGAGGTCAAAATTGGACTTGTACTTCGATGGGAGAAAATTTTGGAAGTGGCGTTACAGCCGTTGAAGTTCATCCAAGTAATCCTTTAATTGTTTTTGTTGGAGGAAATTCAGGGATTTTCAGAAGTTCTGATGGTGGTTCAACTTGGGTGAATGTTATGCCACAAAGTAATTTAAATGTGAACGAAATTTTAATTAATAGCGCAAACACACAAATTGTTTTAGCTGCAACAGATAAAGGTCTGTATCGTTCAACAAATGGTGGGTCATCGTGGGTTAGCATTTATTCCCAAGCAAGCTTTGATATTAAAGAAAATACTGCTAATGGATCCACTTTATATTTGTTAAAAAACAATCCTTCTTTAATTATATGTGAATTTTATAAATCAACGGACGCTGGGGCGACATGGACACTTCAATCAACTGGTTGGTATTCTTCAACTGATCCCGCAAGAACAGTTGGCGGTGGGAGAATCGCCGTTACACCAGCAGATCCAAATCGTATTTATGCCTATTTGATTGGCGAAGCGAAAGCAAACGATTATGGTTTTATCGGTGTGTACAAAAGTACAGATGCTGGAACAAGTTGGACATTACCCAATGGACCTGATGGTGGACCTTACACAGCAACTCATTTAAATTTAGCTTATGGTAATCCTGGTTGGACATATCACCAAGGATTCTACAACTGTGCCATTGTTGCTTCGCCGACTAATGCGGATGAAATTTTAGTTGGAGGGTTGAATTTATATCGTTCGACCGATGGTGCAGCAAGTTTTGTAAGTGTGGCAGGATATGTAGGTGGACCTATTAACATGCACGTTGACATGCAGGATTTCCGACAAATCAATGGGGAAACATGGATTACAACGGATGGTGGCGTGTATCATTCGATTGATTTTTTTAATACAGATCCTACCTTCATGATGGATGGTGTTAACGGTTCTGATTTCTGGGGATTCGGAAGTGGATGGAACGAAGATGTGTTAGTTGGAGGCTTATATCACAATGGTAACTTAGCTTATTATGAAAATTATGGAAATGGAACATTTTTAGAACTTGGGGGTGGTGAAGCGCCAACTGGCTATGTTAACCCAGGAAATAATCGTAAAACGTACTTTTCGGATATTAGTGGGAAATACTTGCCTTTAAATCTGAATGATCCAATTTTAAATTTCTCGAATGGAATGAGTCCAAATGAAAGTTATTGGGCGGCAGAATCAAGTGAAATGGAATTTCATCCAAATTGTTATTCAATTGCATTCATAGGGAAAGACCATAAATTATGGAAAACGACAGATGGAGGTGGATCCTATTCACTGGTGAATACTTTTGGAACCTCGGCAAATGTTTTTGTGAATCAACTCGAAATATCTTCCTCAAATCCAGATGTGATGTATGTTCACCAGCGACCTTCTTCAGGAAGCATAGGTTATTTATGGAAAACAACGAATGGTGGGTTTTTATGGGATCCTGTGACAATTCCTGCTGGAAATAGTCGCCGTGCCTTATTAGCCATCAACCCTGAAAATGAGAACGAATTATGGATGGCTTACCCAAGTGGTGCAAATGGCAACAAAGTATTCCACACAACAAACGGAGGTGTTTCATGGACAAATATTACAACTTCAGCGTTGAACGGTGAATCAATTCACTCGTTGGTTTATGTTGCTGGAACAGATGGTGGTTTATATGCTGGGACAGAGAAAGCAGTTTATTATCAAAACAACACAACCTCCTGGGCGATTGACAATTCAGGATTACCAACATTTTCAAGCACCAATATTTTACGCCCTTTTTACCGTGATGGAAAATTAAGAATGGCTTCTTATGGAAAAGGAATTTGGGAAACACCTTTGCACGATCAACCTTCACAACCAATTTGTAGAATTATGGTAGATAAATTGGCCCAAACAATATTTTGTGAAACGGACTCGTTCTATTACGAAGATCATTCATTTTTAAATCATCAAGGAGCAACTTGGGAATGGAGTTTTCCAACTGGTTCACCGTCCACTTCTAATGATAGAAATCCGAGTGTGTATTTTGCCAATACAGGAAGTCATTTAGCGGTTTTAACAATTACGGATCAAAACGGAAATACAGATCAAGACTCTTTGTACGTTACCGTGAATAATTTAGCAACTCCGCAATTTATTGATGAAAATTTTGAAGCCGAATTTATACCAACGGGATGGTTTCAAACAAATTATGATAACAATGCGCAATGGGAATCAACTGCAGATGCTGGTGGATATGGTACTTCAACTCAAAGTGCATTATTTAACAACTTTGATTATAATTCCCAAGGAACGGATGATGATATGAATATTCCTTTGAACACCTTAAACATGTCATCTATTTCTATGACATTTGATGTTGCCTATGCTGAATATGGCGGTCAGTATTCTGACACATTAGAAGTTTTGGTTTCTACTGATTGTGGGACAAGCTTCACAAGTGTATTTTTAAAAGGTGGTGGCACATTAGGCACAGCACCAAATAATTCTAGCTACTTTATTCCTTCAGCTACAGAGTGGCGAACGGAAACCCTTAACTTATCGCCATTTGTTAATTTCAACAAAGTAATTGTCGCATATCGAAATCACGGACATTGGGGTAACAACATTTACGTTGACAATATTAATATCACAAGTGATTTAGGAATTTTAAAACAGGAAAATTCAATTTCAATTTATCCGAATCCTATTGTTTCTGGAGGTGTTTTAAACATCAAAGGCTTAGAAAATGGAGCGAAAATTCAATTCATTGATTTCAATGGAAAACTACTAACACACGGTTTAATAGAAGACGAGACCTTTAAACTACCGTCAAATTTAGCGAGTGGAATATACTGGCTGAACATTCAGACCGAAACAGAAATTCTGAATAAAAAGATTGTCATTCAATAAAAAAACGCTGTCGATAACGACAGCGTTTTTTTTATCCTCTTCTGCGTTCTAAAAGCATCATCATCATCAAGGCCAGTAACAGGCGTTCTGAATCACCATCTTTTAGTTCACCTAATTTTACCAATTTAAACTTTCGTCCAAAGAACGAAGCTTCTTTTGAAAGGCGAGCAACTGTTTCACCATTCTGATTGACAATTCCATATTTTGGATTGAATAAATAACCTGTGAAAATTCCTAATAAGGGTACTTCACTTAATAGTACATCGCACACTTTTGCCCATGGATTTTCCTCTCGAATCGTGTATTCTTGCTTTTTTTCTCTGTCAAAAATTTCGTATTGTGCTTTCCAAAGAGAACGCATTCCTTTGCGACCGACACTTCCCAGAATAAAACCATTTGCATCCGTAAACTCATAACTCGCATTGAAATCGATGATGCGATCCGCACTAATTTTATACAACAAATTAGTTTTACTGTCTTCAGCATACACCATGATCGCTTCTTTCAGTTTGAACATTTTTTGACGCACATACGCCAAGGTTCTGCCATTTGAATCTGTAGCAACAAAATCATTTGAAATGGTTCCTAATTTGAATCTAAAATCAATTGGAAAATCAAATTCTTTGAAATCAGGTTTAACTTTTGTTTGGCTATCTAATAAATCTTCTTCGCTCATAGTGATCATGTTTGAGCACGAAATAACAAAAAAGGCGCTTAATTTCCTAAGCGGCCTGTTAATTCGGCACTATTTTAGCTTTCAATTTTTTAAATGATGAGAAACTATCGATACAGTAAATTAAAAAACGAACATTCCAGTGATAAGAATAAATGTGAATAAAATCACTTGAAATAGAATAATCAAAAGAATTGTTCAAATTTCGACAGATTTCACAGAATGAAAACCACATAAAGCAAAAAAAATGTTAGGTTTGTTTAACCGTTGCACATTGATTTTTCATTGAAACTATCCAAAGATTTTCAATAAAGTTTATGAATTGTTTTAATGAACTTTAAATTAGGTTATTTTTATTAGTTCAATTCAATGTAAACGCTTATTTTAACATTACAATTTAAGTTGGATAACCACTATTAATTAAGCAAAGACAGCCACCTATGAATTCGAGTGCAATTGATTTTTTAACAATTTTTGATTCAGTTCCAGTTCCAGGATTAGTTGTTGATTATGCCCATGAGCACCAGCTAATCAAATATGCCAATAAGGCGTTTTTGGAGAATGCTGAGGTAGGTTTAGAGTCGATTGAATCACAAAAAGTACATCACCTATTAAAACATCTCTATTTAATTGATGAGAAAGGTGAACACATCGAACTAGACAAAGCGCTGCATCGCGTTTTCAAAGAAACAAAAGTACTTGACTTATTTATACTGAGAACGAATGTAGAAAATGGCATTTGTCGTTTGGAAGATAATTTCAACAAATTACGATTAAGTCAATTTTTATTAAAAGAAGATGGCAATAGTGCATGTATTTCCTTGTTTTTTTACAAAGGTGGATTGATACCTGTTCAAGAATCGACCAATTCACTTGCTAAAAAATTAATGTGCACAGCAGATGCAAATGGCAAAATAATTTCAGTTGATAATACCTTGGTTGAAACATGGGGTTATCATAGTGAGGATTTGGTTGGGACATACATTGTGAACTTATTACCAAATGGAAGTCGTGTTTATTCATGGGAGTCATTTTTTGAGATGCTGAAAAAGGTGCAGACTATTTCAACAGATCGAACCATGTATTTGAAAGACAAAACGATCATTCCAGTGAATTTTACGGCTGTTTGGGACGAAGAAAAACAAGTGATTAATGGAATAGTGAAAGATCTCCGCCGCAAAACGGAATCATCTTTTGAAGTGGTAATGAATGAACATCGTCTAAAAAGTCTAATCAAAGGTGGATTGGATTTAATCGCAATCGTGAATGAGGATGGGCTAATTAAATACTTAAGTCCGAATTTCACGAATGCAACCCCGCTGCCAGTGGAAGAATTAATTGGTAAAAATGCATTCTTACAGATTCACCCTGATGATTTAAATTTATATCTTCAAGAATTCAAAAAATCATTTTCGGAACAAAAAGTTCAATCATCTCCGCACCGCGTTATTTATACAGATGGCACTTATCGCTGGTATGAATCCATTTTTACAAATTTATTGAATGATCCTTCTATTGAGGGAATCATTATCAATTCTCGTGATGTTACAGAGAGCTATTATGCTATTCGTTTAGAAAAATTAGAACATGCTATTTTAGAAAAAAATGCGCTTCCAGGAAGTACATTAAGTGAAATAGCTGTTGAATATATTCAGGGCATAGAAAACCTTCATGAAGGAATGACATGTTCTTTGCTTGCGCTGAAAAATGATTCCTTATATTCTATAGCTTCTCCAAGTCTGCCCAAGGCATACACGAATTTAATTGATGGATTAGTTATAGGCGAAAATAAGGGATCTTGTGGAACGGCTGCATTTACTAAAAAGCAGGTAATTGTATCTAATATTGAGACAGATGTTAGATGGAACGATTTCAAATCATTTGTTCAGCCATACGGATACAAGGCATGTTGGTCAATTCCCATTATCGATTCCAATAATCAGGTTATAGCCATATTTGCCATCTATTACAAAGACACGAAAGAACCAAGTAAAAATGAACTTATTGTCATCAATCGTGGTGCCCAAATACTTCGAATAATCATTGAAAACTATCGACGATTAGAGGAAATAAATAAAGCCAATGAGCGATTTGAACTAGCGACAAAAGCAACCTTGAGTGTAATATGGGATTGGGATGTGCTAACGGATAAAATGTTTTGGTCAAAAGGAATTAAAAAATATTTCGGTTATTCCCCAGAAGATTTATCCAATGATTCATTTACATGGGAAAAATATATTCATCCAGATGATTTGATTGACGTAAAGCAAAGCATACAACTTGCATTAAAAAGTGAAAATGATTATTGGGAAAAAGATTATCGATTTTTAAAAGCAACAGGCGAATATTCGTTCGTGTTGGATAGGGGTTTCATCGTGCGCAACCGTGATGGGAATCCGCAACGTATGGTTGGTTCAATAACTGACATTACTTTTGAACGCAATCTACAGAGTCTGTTAGAAAATGCTTCTCGTTTAGCAAAAATGGGATCATGGGAAATCGATTTGATTAATTCAAAAGTGTTTTATTCGAAAATCACGCGAGAAATTCACGAATTCGATGATTCCTTTGAGCCAACGGTTGAGAATGGTGTTAATTTCTACAAAGCAGGTTACAGCAGAGATGCCATCGTTAATGCTATGAGTGACGCCATAATGAAAAGCTTATCTTGGGATATTGAATTGGAAATCACTACTTCCAAAGGCAATAACCGTTGGGTTAGAGCCATGGGGGAACCAGAATTTATTGATGGAAATTGTGTTCGATTGTATGGAAACTTTCAAGATATTAATGACAGAAAATTGTCAGAATTAAAATTACAAGAATTAAATGAGACCCTGGAGAAACGTGCGCAGCAATTAGCTGTTTCGAATGATGAATTGCAACAATTTGCCTATGTGTCTTCGCATGATTTACAGGAACCCCTCCGTATGGTAACAAGTTTCTTGACCTTACTTGAAAAGAAATACGGAAATCAATTAGATGAAAAAGCAACACAATACATTCATTACGCAGTAGACGGCGCACAACGCATGCGTCATGTAATTCTTGACCTGTTGGAATATTCCCGCGTTGGAAGTAACGAAGAAGCATTGAAAAAAATTGACTTGAAAATCCTTGTTGAAGAAATTCTTATTCTTCACAGAAAACAAATTCAAGATATTGATGCGAGTTTTAGCATTGATCCCTTGCCTATAATCTACTCTCTTGAAACACCAGTTAGACAAGTTTTTCAAAATTTAATTTCCAATTCACTGAAATACCATGCTGTAAATACCCAGCCTATTATTACAATAGAATCGAAAGAATACGAAACGTATAATGAATTCTCTGTTGCAGATAACGGAATTGGTATTGATGAACAATTTAAGGACAAAATCTTCCAAATTTTTCAGCGTTTGCATACGAAAGATAAATATTCTGGCACAGGGGTTGGCTTAGCAATTTGTAAAAAAGTAATGGACAATCTTGGGGGTGAAATCTGGTTGGACACGAATTACCAAAATGGCGCTAAATTTTTCTTTAAAATACCAAAAAACAAGCATTAATAAATGAAGGAGCTTTGGAGAAAATATACGACAAAACTATTTCGTAGTTACGGTAGAAATCAAGGTCATCTTTCAGCGCTTGATTTGAAAAAAGATATTATTTTCAAATATACATTAACCATTTTATTACCGCTTAGTACGATTGCTTTTGGTCCAGGGATTGTTTATTCGTTTCATGTGGATTTACCCTATTTGGGGATTGCTGATATTCTTGCATTAATTTCCTTAATAACAATTACTTTACCCATTCGCATTCCTTTACAAGTGCGAAAAGTTATCTTTATATTTATCGCTTACTTCATTGCCATTGTGGCCATTTGGTATGTTGGAATGCTCGGTCCAGGTTTAATTCTTTTATTAGCAGCTTGTTTGTTGGGTATCGTTTTTTTCTCGAACAAAACAGCCATCTATTTTGCACATTTGAATCTTATATTATTAATCCTATTTGCTTTACTCTTGAGCCTAGATTATTTTCAATGGCGTAATTTTATTATCCGAGAACATATTATTGAAGAATGGATAGCTGTAGCAGGGAATGTGATTTTAATGAGTTATTTATTTGCATTCATTATTCCCTATGTTTTTAAAAAAATGCAATCAACGCTCAATGAAGAACATCGATTGAAAGAGAAGCTAGAGTTAAAACAATTGGAATTAGAAAAAACACTTTCAATTCTTCATCGAAAAAATGAAGAATTAGAGCAATTTGCTTACATCGCTTCGCATGATTTGCAAGAACCACTCCGAATGGTATCCAGTTTCATGGAAAAAATCGATCAAAAATACGGTGATATACTCGACGAAAAAGGTAAAACGTATTTGCATTTCGCTGTTGACGGATCAAAACGCATGCGCAAAATGATTGTTGATCTTTTAGAATACTCGCGTTTTCAGCGTTCAGACAATGTGGCTGAAATCATTAACTTAAATGAAATTTTAAAGATCGAATTAGAACTGTTTCATGAGCAAATTAAAGCGACCAATACCACACTAATCATTGAGCAATTACCTTCAATTGTTGCGCCAAAATCCTCTATAACAAGTTTATTTCAAAATTTAATTAGCAACGCGCTGAAATATCGAAAATTAGACGTTCCTCTGCTGATTGAAATTTCTTGTCAGGAAAATGAAAAAGACTATCTATTTTCTGTTAAAGACAATGGGATCGGAATTGATGAAAAATACCATTCAAAAGTATTTACTATTTTCCAGCGCTTGCATCGCGAAGATGAAATTTCTGGTTCGGGTATAGGCCTTGCCATTTGCAAAAAAATTATAAGCGATTTGGATGGAACAATCTGGTTTGAATCAAATTCAGTTGATGGAACCAATTTTTTATTTAAATTACCAAAATAATTCACGATCACTAACTATGAAAAACGTTCACATATTACTCGTTGAAGATAATGAAGGTGATATTCTTTTAACCGTTGAAGCCTTAGAAGAAGGAAGAATTGCAAATATTATTGAAGTAGCGCGAGATGGTCAAGAGGCAATTGATAAACTTGAAAAAGCGCTTCATGATAACAAACTTCCAGACTTGGTTCTTTTGGATATTAATTTACCCAAATTGAATGGTCATGAAGTATTGGAGCGTTTGAAAATGACGGAAGGTTTAGAACAAATTCCTGTTATCATATTAAGTACGTCCTCTTCTGAAGTAGACATTGTGAAATCGCATAAGAATCATGCAAATTGTTTTATTACAAAGCCTGTAGAAATCGATGAATTTGTTAAAGCAATTGAAACGATAGAAAATTTTTGGTTTTCCTTCGCAAAATTACCAAATCAATAAAACGAAACCACTATGTCATTGGACCATACGAAATATTCCATACTCGTTGTAGAAGATAACCCAGGCGATTTATTACTTATCAGTGATTACCTCGAAGAAAGCATCTTTGATCCTTCAATTCTATCAGCACGAACCTATCATGAGGCTTGCGACATTCTTGAAAATGGACAGGATGAAATTGATGTAGTTTTACTTGATTTGTCTTTACCTGAAATTAGTGGTGAGGAATTAATCAATGGCATTATTTCCAAAAGCAAAAACACACCTGTTATCGTGTTAACCGGATATGCTGATGTACAATTTGGAATAAAATCACTTGCTTTGGGTGTTTCAGATTATTTATTAAAAGATGATATTGGATCACAATCGTTATACAAATCAATCGTTTACAACATTGAACGAAAAAAAATTGCTTCTGCCCTTATAGAATCAGAGGAACGTTACAGCTCATTATTCCACCTTTCTCCCCAACCAATGTGGGTGATTGATCCAGAAAACTACCAGTATGTGCAAGCAAATAAAGCTGCACAAGACAAATATGGTTATACCGAAGAAGAATTTTTGAGCAAGACCATTTTTAATCTTCGGTATAACGAAGATAAACTTCGAACGATGAATGCAATCGAAAATGCAAAAAGTGGACAATTGAAACCTTTTGCAGGTCGTTTCAAGCATGTGAAAAAAGATAAAAATGTTATTGAAGTTGAAATCTATAACAGTTTAATTACGCTTGGTGAAAAACAGTTTTTATTAGTCATTGGTATTGATATAACAGAAAAACTTGAGTTTGAAAACAAAATGACGCGCGCTATCATTCAAGCGCAAGAGGATGAGCGTTATGAAATCGGAGCTGAATTACACGACAACGTCTGCCAACTATTAACAACAAGTCAACTTGGTTTGTATATGTTAGAAGGTAAATTGGACGATGATGCTAAAAAATGGTATGATCAATCACTGGAACTGATTATTCGATCTCTAAAAGAAATTAGAAACCTCTCTCATCGTTTAGCACCTGCATTTTTCGATGATACAAAAATAAATGATTCGTTTTCCTCACTGATAAGTACCTTTAATATCAATGATGCATATCATTTGAATGTCAATATTGATGAAAAACTAACTGAGTTAAAAATCGGTATTGATTTGCATTTAAATTTATTTAGAATCCTGCAAGAACAGTTGCGCAACATTCAAAAATATGCCGAAGCAACAGAAATTAATATTGATGTAAAATTCTTTGACGAAAATGTGATGATGAGTATTGCCGACAATGGCAAAGGTTTTGATAAAAATCAAACGTTTGAAGGTATTGGTTTTGCAAATATGAAACGACGCATGGATCTTTTTGGTGGCTTCTTAGAAATTAATTCTACACCGGGAAATGGCTGTCATGTTTTCATCAAAGTTCCAATCCATCCGTCGAGTAAAATTGATTTATTGAACAAAGACAATGAGTTCAACTTAAATGATATTATAAATTAAAAAAACCACCTTTATTTCCATTTTAAAATGCTGTATTCTTCTGAGTTAAGTTTTTACTTATCAATTCGTTAGGAATACTCATTTATAGTAACTAGCTTGCGGGATAAGTTACATAATAACTACCAAAGCATCCAAAAGTCAAAAAGAAACCACATTTTCAATCTATGAAGCCTCACCTTTTTCATCACCCTTGTTAGTACCTTAAACGGCGCGTTTGTTTTGTTGTTCGACCTCGAATGACCGTGACTTTAGCATCATCCTTTTTAACTTAACACCTGTTGATATGAAAATTTACATCAAAAACATGGTAAGTCTACGTTGCAAACTACTTGTAAAGGATGAACTAAAAAATATTGGAATTAACTATGTCTGTGTAGATCTAGGAACCATTGATATGAAAACCGATATCACGCCTGAAAAAAAGAAATTGTTAGCTGAGAATCTTAAAAAATCGGGCCTTGAATTGTTGGATGATAAAAAAGCAATCCTAATTGAAAAAATCAAAAATGTAGTGACTGAAATGGTCCATTATACGGATGAATTGCCCAAAGTGAACTTCTCAGATTATCTAGCAGAAAAATTGCATTACGACTATACCTATCTTTCAAATGTCTTTTCAGAAGTTCGCGGTATCACTATTCAACAGTATATAATTTTACATAAAATTGAACGAGCGAAAGAGCTTATATTATACGATGAACTAAACCTTTCAGAAATTGCCTACAAACTTCATTACAGCAGTGTAGCGCATTTATCCAATCAATTCAAGAAAGTTACTGGCTTGTCTCCATCGTTTTTTAAATCGCTAAAAAATGAGCGCAATCAAAATTTGGAGAATTTATAGTTTAAATTTTTAAAACTGAATTAATGTCATTTGATGAGAAGTGTGAATTGTGTAATTCTTTAACTTTTTAATATAAGCTTTGTGAATGTAAGTTTGAAGACCTTTGTTGTATGTGAAGATTCATTCACATACTAAATGCTACCAGATGAAAAATCTAACCGAATTAAAAGGTCATTGGCACGAATCCAAAGGGAAATTGAAACAAAAATTTGCCATTTTAACAGACAATGATGTAAAACTTGAAGAAGGGAAACAAGAAGAAATGCTTGGTCGACTTCAAACCGTTTTAGGAAAAACGAAAGAAGAAATGCATCAAATCATTAATGAATTATAACTTATAAAAAAGTAAACATGAAAAATTTAAAAAACACACTGTCAATTTTTGCTCTATCAACTTTGATGCTTGGATTTAATTTAACCAGCTGCAATTCTGCTGCAGATGACGTAAAAGATGCAAAAGAAGATGTAGATGCGGCAAACGAAGATTTGGAAAAAGCCAAAGAAGATTTAAAAATTGATATGGAAACTTATCGCGCTGAAACAATTGACAAAGTTCTTGAAAATGAACGCTTTATTGCTGAAAGAAGAAAGAGCATTGAAACTGATAAATCCGCTTTAAAAGTAGTTCATCAAAAAGAAATTATTGTCTTAGAAGCACGCAATAAAGAACTGAAAGAAAAATTGGAGAATTACAAAGGTGAAGGAAAAGAAAATTGGGAGAATTTTAAGAAAGAATTTTCGCATGACATGGTTGAATTGGGAAAAGCAATAAAAGACCTAAGCATTAACAATACCAAATAAACCACCTACCTGACCATAAAAAGGAGTAGCATTTGTTACTCCTTTTTTTGTGCCTAAAATATATCTGCTACTTATGTAAGTTTTGGACAAACTTCTGTAATGATTCACGCTTAATGGTTCAGCACCTTTGTTGAAGGTAACAATTCCTAAATAAAAACCACAAAATGAAAGAATCAATTACAATTCTCGTCTTATTAATCACCATTTCTTCCAATCAACTTATCGCACAAGATAACAACCAAAATCCGCGCGAAAAATTAACTGTAGGTTTAAAAGCAGGACTCAATTTTTCAAATGTTTGGGATGAGCAAGGTCAAGATTTTCAAGCGGATGGCAAAGTTGGATTCATAGCTGGTGCCTTCGTTGGTATTCCCATTGGTGAATGGATTGGCGTGCAGCCAGAAGTACATATTTCACAAAAAGGAATGCAAGCATCAGGAACCTTGTTATTCACGCCGTATACTTTTACTAGAACTACAACCTATTTAGACATTCCATTATTATTCCAATTGAAACCAAGTGATTACATAACGCTTGTTGCTGGACCTCAATTTTCCTATTTACTACATGAGAAAAATGTTTACACTTTTGGGAGTAACAGTGCCCAGCAAGAACAAGAATTTAACAATGAAGATCCGCGCAAGAATATCTTAGGATTTACAGGCGGTATCGATGTTAATATTCAAAATATTGTGATTTCAGCAAGAGCATCATGTGATTTTCAGAACAACAATGGTAATGGCACAAGTACAACACCACGTTACAAAAATCAATTGGTTCAATTAACCGTGGGTTTTAAAATCTAGTTTTAAGTTCAACAATTAGTGGGAGCTTAAATAAGGTAAGCTCTCACTTTTTAATTATTCTAATATGTCCAATATATTCATGTACCTCGCAATTTTCTTCATCCTTATTTGGATCGTTGGATACTTTAATTTTAAACCTGGGGGCTTATTTCATCTCCTGCTCATCCTTGCACTAATTTCATTTATCATACAAGTGTTGCACTAAATTCAACAATGCATCACTAATTTAGACATGATTTAAATTAAGAATCAACATACTCACTATCTGATTTTTTACTTAACTTGGAATATGCCGTTTAATCGTTTAAATCATTCTGTTCTTGGTGAAATTCGACCTAGATTCTATTTAAAAACACATCTTGAACCAGATGAAGCTGCTGATTACATTGCTCTAAGCATGGAAAAGGAGAAAACTGTTTCGGGTGTGCGTACCAATCGTTTGATTTTTCTAAAAACACCTTCCTGGTTGCAGCATTATTGGTCGCCTGAAATGACAGTACGAATTGAAAAAGGCGAATTTGCAGAACACACCACAATTTGTTGTTTACTCGGCCCACGCCAATCCGTTTGGGCCATGTTTGCGTTAACTTATGCTGCAATTCTCTTGATTACAATCTTTGGAGGAATGTTTGGTTTAGTGCAGTATTCTACATCTGGTTCTAGTCAGTGGCTTTGGGTGCTTCCTATCGGAATCATCGCTTTGTCGACTGTATTTATTTCAGCAAAATTAGGACAAAAAAAAGGACGCGATCAGAGTTTACACCTTGTCAGTTTTCTTTATCATACATTAGAAGAAAAAGGAGATGTAGAACGAATTGAACGTCGTTAATCACCTATGAATGACATCTGAGCTAATTATTCGTATTCACTTTTTGAACTTCATCATATAACTGAAGTAAACACTATCTTTACTTAATGAGGTTATTTATCCAAATTCTGCTGTTTTTTTCTTTTTTCAATTTTTCGTGGGCTCAACGAACCAAACCATGTCCTGAAATGGATTCAATGATGGCAATTATCAAAGATGGCCCGAGTGAATTTGCTGTATTACATGACAAGCAAGTATTGTTTGATTGTGGCGATTTTGATGATGTCGATCGCATTTTGCTCTTTGGTAACTTTTTGGATAATTTCATGGCTGCCAACTTAGAAAAGTTTGATACATTGACGTATTCAGTGATGTTGAAAGAATTAAAGAAAGTTCAGGCTAGTCCAGCCTATCGCGAATCATATGAAATTTCAAAAACACGCATGGTAGTCTTAAATAGTGTTGCTGATACAGTTTTATTCGATCAAAATAGTCAAACATTTAACGATTTCTTTCCAAATAGTGATCAACGAATTTATGTTAGAGCCTATATTGGAAAATATCAAAACGACACGCTAACTTTCATCGGTATATTGGAACAGTTATCTTCTGAAGAGCAAGAATTATTGGCTGACCAAGCTCCACCGCCTCAACAAAAAAATCAAGTTCCTTTTTTGGCTTTTTATGATTTAAAAACGGCTCTTGAAAATGCACATTACTATGAACGTCCAATTTTACTGTACTTCTCGGGATACACGAACGTTAATTCACGAAAAATTGAAGCTGAATGGTTTTATGACCTCACCATTAATGAACGCTTGAACCATATGACAGTCTTTCAAATCATGTGCGATGAGCGTTTAGCAATGGATCTAAGTGATATAAACTATTTCAAAAAGAAATACAAAAAATCGTTCAGTACCTATGGCGAAAAAAATGCATACATACAGCAAAAGGAATTCAAGGAAAACAATCAGCCCTTTTTTGTGCTGTATTCTGCTACTGGGAAAGCGCTTGGAACGTGGACGTATAACGGTGAGAAAAGCGCGTTTGAAATGTTTCTGCGTTTGAGTGAGCAGCAAGATTAATCCGAAACACACCTTGGCTGAACCATTATTAAACGGTGTGATTAGCTGAAAAGAAACGCAAAAAATCCAATTATAATTAGCGTAATAGCGAGGGTTTTGCCAATTGTTTGAACGACTGGATTTCCATAAACAATCATTGCTGTGATAACTCCAACAATAACCATCGCAACTAACATAAATAGAAAAAAATCACGGATTAAATCCATCCAGAAATTATCAGTTGGTTGATTCGTTTTCTGTGCAACTATCTGCTTCAATTTTGATTCGTTTATTTTAACTGCGCGAACAACCTTAGATTTCTTTTCAACTAACAAACGTTTTACTGCTTGAACGTATGATACCGTTGAAAGTTGTTCATCACCTTGCTGATTCAGTTCTGCAACAAATTCTTGACTATTCGGCTGATCTATTTTAGTTATTGCATCAACTTTTGTAACAGTTATCTCGTGTTGCTGTTCTAATCGATCTCCTACTTTTACTAGTCTAAAGGAACGATAAGACGAGCAGGCGCTCAAAATAAAAAGCACTGCACAAAATAGCACCAATTTAACCTTGTTCATCTTGTTTTATTTCAACAACCATCCAATGTGTCCGGATAATTCTCTTCGATAAAATTCGTGAAATTCCAGCAGTTAGCCATACCTTAATATCATTAACTTAGTGGAATGAATCACATCGCTTCTACACTCTTGCTAAAATGTCCAAAATGCTCCAAAGGTGACCTATTCTCGTACAAAGGAATGTTTCGCTATTCGCACATGCTCGACATGCCAGAAAACTGCCCGAATTGTGGCCAAAAATACTGCATCGAACCGGGGTTTTGGCTTGGTGCTTTGTGGACAAGCTATCCTATTGTGATTCTTACCGAACTTCCATTTTTAATCGGAGCCTTAGTTTCAAAAACAATTTCGCCTTATTGGTTTTTCGGTGGAATGTTGATTGCTTTTGTAGTTGTGTATCCAGTCATGTTGCGTTTAGGTAGATCAATATGGATTCACATCAATATTCGTAAGATACGGCAGTAAACATGAAATAATCATACATAAAACCAACCTTCTTCCTCAAAAATAAGCCTTTCGTGATCAATAATTTGAAAACTCAATAAGTTTAATTCCATTCGCAAAAGAAATCGGGCTCGGTTTAACATTCTGCTTAAACAGTATTACCCAAAATTGATATCCCTAAGTACTTTCATTACACTTGAGTTTAAATGATAGAAAGAAAAGAAAAGAAAACAAAACGAAAACAATTCTCAGTGATTTTTTTGTCCAACTTATTCATTATGAAAAAGATCAGAACATATAATTAGAATTAGATCACAGTTACACGATAAACGTCAGTTTTGTTGCGGCGAATTCCTTTCACTTCAAATCCACCTGGTTCAGGAATTTCTTCTTTGAGCGTAAATGTTTTGCAATCGCTCGGCAATCCACCAAAGAATAATGTAAACTTAAAGAAACCATTGTGTTCGATGATTGTCCAATATGGTGCTTGACTTATGCCGTCCCAAAACAACAATGGAATTTTCGTTCCGCCTTCCGTGATTAAATAAGTAGATTTCCAAATACGCGCACCCATTCCAATTTGACAAGGCATTGAACAATGAACTACCGTTTGTTTCTCTTCATGAATCAATGGCTTAACCTCATTCTTTGCTTTGATTGTTGGTGCTGGCGCTTCAATTTCTAGTATATCTTCTCTCGGCATATTGAATTATCTTTTATAAAGTTACCATCCTTTTTTATTTGTAACTGTTTTTTTTTACATTTACTGTAATGCTATTACTCTTTTGGGCCACTTCGAAGATCATATTTCATTGTTTTACTTTGGTGTATTTCGAAAGAAATAATCCACAAAGATTAATTAAAATGAATAAATTGTTAGGCATTCTTTTCGTATTCGGGTCTTTCGTATGTACAGCCCAAAGCAAGCAAGAACAAATCGACTTATTGACTAAGCGAGTTGACAGTTTGAAACGCAGCAATTTCGAGCATGAACTGCAACTGAAAAAAGTCAACTATGAAAAAGCGGAATATGAAAAGCTCACAACTGCAGATATTCAACGTTACCAAAGTACGATACAACTACTTGAACAAAAGTTAAGTCAACTTGCCTATTTGTCTGGCTTAGATGCAGCTGAAGAAACTCGCTTGTATCATGTTATAGATAGTTTAAATAGTTCAATTGCTTTATTAAAGAATAAAGGAGTCAGTCCTGTACAAACGACCAAACTAGATTCAGTTTCAAAATCGTTTAACATTCATGAAAGCGCACCTGCCAATTTTTATGTAAGTGTTCGAATTGGCACCCAACAATGGATGACTCAAAATTTAAATGTATTTACATTCAGTAATGGAGATACTTTACGTCAAGCGCTTTCGAAGGACGAATGGGAAAAAGGTTATTTGAATAAACAGGCAATGTGGTGTTATCCCAATTTTGATACAAGCTCCAACAATAAATCGTCAAAATTATACAACTGGTTTGCTATCAATGATCCGCGTTCATTAGCACCAAATGGATGGCACATCACCACTTGTGAAGATTGGAAAATACTCAAAGAATTTGCTGGGCCAACACTTGGTCAAACGATGAAAAGCACCTCTGGTTGGAGTGATTATGAAAAACAATCATTGTGTCCACATGAATTAGCACCTAATTCATTAAATACGTGCACACTTTGCCATGGAACAGGCTTTGTATCTTCAGGTAAAATAAGTGGAAATGGCACCAATCAACTTGGTTTCAATGCGAGCCCTCTACCCTACTTTTCCGAGAACAAGTATCAAGGTAACAATGATCGAGTTGGGTATTGGACTAAAAATGAAACTAGCGAAAGTGCAATCATTTTAAAACATTTCAGCGCTGAATTATATGAACATCGTTTTCCAATAAAAGCGCAAGGATTTGCCGTTCGCTGTGTGAAAAATTAATGCTTCCCAAAGACTTTTTCAAATTTTTCAACTTTTGGTCGCACCACTAACTGGCAATAGGATTGATCTGGGTTTTTCGCGTAATAATCTTGGTGATAATCCTCGGCTTCGTAAAATACAGTCATTGGTTGAACCGCTGTTACAATTGGTGAATTAAAGACTTTTTCTTTTTCAAGCGCTGCTATTACTTCTTTTGCAATTGCTTTTTGCTCATCTGAGTGATAGAAAATAACGGATCGATATTGCGTGCCCACGTCATGCCCTTGCTTGTTCAGTGTTGTTGGATCATGCACAACAAAAAATACTTCTAAAATTTCTTTCACAGAAGTTAATGTTGAATCGAAAGCAATTTGAACCACCTCTGCGTGACCTGTTCTACCCGAACATACTTGTTCATAAGTTGGATTTTCAATCGAGCCTCCGGAGAATCCTGAATACACATCAACTACACCATCCAAGCGCTCGTAAACCGCTTCAACACACCAATAACATCCACCTCCTAGGGTGATGGTATCATTGGCAACTTTACCCTTTTTTACATCATTTTTAAGCACTTCAGGTGCATTGTTTGCACAAGAACTCAAAGAAATTGATAAGAACAAAACTGAACTTAGAATTGAATAAAATGTTGCTTTCATAGAACTACTTTTTCTTTCTAAACGATTGATTTTAGGTAATGTTTACACGCATCTGTTAAATTCTCTTAAAATGAACAAATAAAATACCTTAACCTAGGGTTCTCAATCTGAAAAGAGAATGTTTGAATAAAATAATTTTTCTTTTTAGCCTATTCTTTTTAAAACACTAACGACTTTTTCTCAAAAAACAATGAATGTAAAAATGACGTTTACCTTCAAAGGTGCGCCACTGTGTTTTTGGGATGTAACAATTAAAAATGCAGATGTCCCTCTTCTACTTCTAGTTCAGGTTCGTCAGCCTCTAATTCAGGAAAACAAAACACTGCATCTGCGCGAGTTGTGAACGAAGAAACGGAAGCAGAAAAAGAAATTGCTTCGCGCAAAAAAGAATAAGAACACGCTCATCAATTTATTTAAGCGGTTAATTGATCATGCAATTAACCGTTTTATATTTCCCAAAAAATCTTAAATTTAAAGTACCTAAATACGATTGTATTTTTTTATCCGTTCTGCAAAAAACAAACGTATGAAATCAATTAAAGTAACTTGGATCGTTTTCGTAAGCGCCCTTGTATTTACGCTTCTTTTTTACAAGCAGTCACTTGGCATCAATCTACTCATCTATGAGTTTCTAATTCTCGGTTTTTTGTTCTTTGACCGCTCGATTCAACTCAAAAAAACCTTGCATTCATTGGGTTTTATATCCGTTTTTTTAACTGTTATCTTCACAGTTTTACATCATTCTACCTTGAGTTTTTTCGTGAATTTTTTAAGCTTCTTTTTGTTTGTCGGAAGTTTGGCCGCTCCAGAAATACGATCTATTCCATACGCATTAATGAACTCCTTTTCAACCTTGGTAATTTCTCAAGGACGCTTTCCCAAAGAACTTAGTTTTAAAAGCAAACGCACATCTCGTTTTTCGTTCAAATTTAGACGCTTGCGTATTTTCTTACTACCACTTGTAATTATCTTGGTCTTTATCAGTATTTACAGTGCTTCGAATCCAAAATTTGGTGCTTATTTTTCTTGGCTGTTTGATCAATTGGGCCAATTCATTACCATCCTTGTTGACTATCTAGAAATCAATGCCTTCTTGGTCTTAATCCTTGGAATAATGTTTGGAAGTTTCTTTTTCATACGCCGAAAAAATCAGACAGCCATTGAACGTGACAATGCGCATTCGGATCAATTATTCCGTAAAAAAGAACGTAAAAAAAGCAGTTTTCGTTTGCTTTCTTTGGTGAATGAATACCGTGCAGCTGTTTTTCTTTTCCTTTCTTTGAACGCTTTACTGCTCTTCTTGAACATCATGGACATTTCGTATGTTTGGTTTTACTTCAAATGGGAAGGTCAATACCTGAAAGAATTTGTACATGAAGGAACTTTTTTATTGCTGGTTTCAATTCTGGTTTCAATGGTTTTGGTCTTGTATTTCTTTCGAAAAAACCTGAATTTTTATCAAAAAAATAGTTTTTTAAAGAAATTAAGTTACGCTTGGATTTTCCAAAATGCACTCTTGGTAGTTTCTGTTGGAATTCGCAACTGGTATTATATTCAATATTATGCCCTGGCCTATAAGCGCATTGCAATTGTCTTCTTTTTATTACTCTGTTTATTTTCCTTGTTCACTGTCTTTTTGAAAATAGCCAAAGTACGTTCAGCCTATTTTATGATTCGAACCAATTTTAATGCACTGCTTATTATTCTGGTAATTGCTTCTGCGTTTAACTGGGATCGAATCATAGCACAATATAATTTCAGTAAAGCCAATTCTTCGTTTGTACATTTAAATTACTTATCTACTTTGGCTGATAGTGCCCTTCCTTATTTGGATCATCCTTTGGAAAAAGTACGTCAAATGGACCAACGTCAAATGGAACGCTTTAGCAAAAGTTCAGACGGCAGTTCAGATCTATCAGGGTTGAGTGGTACGTTCAGTTATTACAAGCGCGTGTATTTAGACCCACTTGAATATGTGAATACAATCAATTACCGAAAGGAGGTTTTCAAAGCAAAATGGGAAGCAAAAAGTTGGTTGGGATGGAATTTGGCAGAAGCGGAAGCGTATGAGTTAGTTACTAGAAAATAGAACAAGGAACAAGGAACAAGGAACAAGGAACAAGGAACAAGGAGCAAGGAGCAAGGAACAAGGAACAAGGAACAAGGAGCAAGGAGCAAGGAGCAAGGAACAAGGAACAAGGAACAAGGAACAAGGAGCAAGGAGCAAGGAACAAGGAGCAAGGAGCAAGGAGCAAGGAAATCGATATTCTATAAATCAAAAAGGGACACGATCTTTCGATAAACGCGAGAACACCAACGTCCCTCGGAATAATCAAATTTATTCTAAATCATGAATCCTAAATCATGAATTATAAGTTATTTATTTTGAACCATATCCTTCGCCATCATTTGTTTCATGGTGCGATCCATTCCTTCCGTTGAGCCATCTAAGAAAATAACATTTCCTTTTCCTTTTTCGGCGAATTCTTTAATCGATTCTGTCCACATTGAGAAAAGAATCAACGACGTATCCAAATTTGCTTCTTTCATTTTATCTGCCGCTTCGGTCATACCTTTTGCCACCTCTTCACGAAACAAAGCAATTCCTTGTCCTTTCAATTGCGCCGCTTCTTTCTCAGCTTGAGCAGCAATTTTGATTGCATTTCCTTCTGCTTCAGCAGCTTTTGTTTTTGTGATCAATAAGGCTTGTCCTTCGTTTTCTGCTGCAGCTTTCAAGTTATTAGAAGCAACCACTTTCGCCATGGATGTTGTGATTTCTGCATCAAACGTAATATCGTTTAGTTGCAAATCGATTAGATGGAATCCCCATGTTTCCAGCGTCACATCCAAGCTATTTTTTACATCATCAACAATTTCACCGCGCAGCAATAAAATTTCGGCTTGTTTTTTTGTAGCTACAAATCCACGCACAGAACCTTCAATCGTGCGAATCAATGCTTGCGAAAAACTGCGCTGATCCATGAACTTAAAAGCTACATTTTTGATGGTTTCTTCGTTTGCATCCAATACAGAATAAACTAGCATTGCTTTAAAATACACGTTTGCTTGATCTTGTGTAATGGCTTGAAATTCCATTTCAATTGCGCGGTTTTGAATAGAAACTTTGCTAAAAATTCGCTCTAAGAAAGGAATTCTAAAATTCAATCCTGGATGCAAAATTCTTCGGTACTTTCCGAACATCGTTACAACAGAAATTGTTCCTTGCTGCACCGTGACAAATGATGCAACTATCAATAACAAGACAACTGGGATAATAATTAACATTCCATTGATTTCAATCATGGCTTCTGTTTTAAAGGATTAATTTTCTAATCAATATTAGGGAAAATTTTGTTATTTACTTCAAATTAATCAACAAATCGCTGAAGGATTTATCGATTAAATCTTCTTGCTTAAGTTCAAAGAAGTCGAAATGGTCAACACAATGCTTTTTTCATGTGCACCTATATTTTCATTCCTTCACAAACGTTAACACATCCTCTTCAATATCAACCCAGCTAGTATTGATTTCTTGAAGTTTGAGTTTTTTACCTTTCAAGGAAACGACTTGTTGAATCCAAACATTTGGCGGACAATCTTCTGTTAATCCAGAGATAAAAGTGGCAACGAATGTGTTGTTGTTAATCCAATTGATGCGCATTGTATCTGGATCATTTGGAAAAAGCTCATTCGTCCATGTCGCTCTGTTCCCTTTCATAAATTCAAATCCTGCCCAGTCGGCTCCTCGAAGAATGTATTTTCCTTTCAATAGCTTGGCATAATTGATTTCTTCATACCTTTTGCTCTTTTGTGCTGCGATTTCTTGCTTTAGATTGTTAGGAACATTTTGTACTTCACTTTTTTCTTGCGGACTAGCATTGGTCTTTTCCACCGAATTCAAGGTATTTGCCCAATAACCTGAGACAAAGCACACAATGCCGATTGAAATAATTGTAATGAGTTGTTTACTATTCATACAAAGTGTTTTGTTTAGAAGTTAGCATTTATTAGTAAATTAAATAAGTGAAAACAGCCTCAATAAAACTGATAGTTTATAATGAAAGCATATTTCAAGTTTGTTTTATCCGAATACCAGGATTCTTTATTTAGCAGGCGTTTTTCATCGTATTCGAAATGAACCATTGCATTCGGTTTTTCAAACTCTTCGTGATACTCCCAGGATTTATCCGATTCTGGATAATATTCTATACTAAGCTCTTTAAACCAGTCTATATTCTCTATATTGATATTAGAAATACGTTTTAAACGGTCTTTGTCGTATTCAAACTTGGTAATTATTCCTCGGTCAAAATCATCATAAATAATTGATTCTGATATTTTTAGCCCTCGATCATTAAAGGTATAACTTTTCACAGAACTGACATCCATTGTTGTCCACTGCATTTTCTCTTGAACTAATCTATTGTAGTTGTCATAGGTATACCTTACTTTGGAATTACTGTATATTGTTTGTTTCGGGTTCTGTAGATTCTTCAAGCGTTTTTTAAGCAACCTCCCATTTAAATCATAGCGATATAAGGTGCGAATAATAGGTTCTGAATCAGTGGCTGCTAAAAATTCAAATTCCTCTTTTAATTTTCCTTTTGGAGTGTACTTATAAGTCCATTTGCGCGTTGAAGGACCAAACCCTGTAATATCAAGTAAACTCGAATCGGAATGGTCTTTTGGATAATCTAGTTGCGTTTCAATTTTCTCAATCAATTGACCTTTGGTATTGTATACATACGTGTATTCTTGCGAATATAAGATCACATCGAACAAGCGGAAGTATTTTTCATTAACAATTCGTCCATCACTATCCAATTCAATATGACCAACTTCTAATGAATCCTCATCGCTTAATTCTGTTCCACTTTTCAGATGAACAGAAACGGATTTAACATGTTTCGATTCTAATGCATCCTGTCGTAAAATCAATCCATAATCTTGCGCATAGTAAAATTGGACAATAAAATTGAATAAAACGACTAATGGTATTTTCATGTTTTTTCTAGTAAACGTCTGACTCATTCAATTCATTTTAACAAATTTCTCAAATACTACTTTTTAATCTATGCTAAAGGCCTTTGCGCGCTCGAGAAAAACATAAGAGGAATTTTTAATCTTATAAAAATACGGATGGTATTAAAATACTGATTGGCTTTTTGAAATTGAAATGCATTGAAAACCGCCTATGCGCTTGAAGTATCTTCAAATCGCAATTCTTCCATCACACCGTCAGATATGAAATATTCAGTTGGTTACTTTACTTGGTTCTTTTTTTTTCCAATTTTTTACCGATATCTGTTAACTGTTCATCCATTGGGAAAGCTGATACGTGAATATTTCTGATGTGCTTTTCTCTATCAAGAATACACCACAAATAAGATGGAGCCTTAAAACTACCATCGTTTTCATTAAAAATATCTCCTGTATCATGACAAAGCATAAATCGATATTTTTTCTTATCCAAATATTCTTCCTCAGTCAAAAGCTCATTTAAACTTACTAATTTGTAATTTCCTTTAAAAATTTCACATAAATAATTCTTCAACATCTTATTGTCTGTCTGATCATTATAAATTAACAGTAAAGTGTCTTTATCTGTCAAAGTCAATTCATCAGGAATAAGTCCCTTGCTTATAGTTTGACCAAATGAATTTGAGCTAAAAATCAATATTATAGCAACTGAAATATTTCTTGCGAATTTTGATACCTTTCCTTTCATAGTTTATTTTATTTTTGACCATTAATAATTTCTAATTTTCGAGATTGCGGACCGAAAACTCTGGCTATCACATAACGTTTATCACTAAACTGAATTATTTGAGGAGTTTCTGCGATCATCGCATTTTTACTATTGTTTGGATTAATTAATTTCTCAACTGCTGGTATTATATTCGAAGCTTGAAAATCTTTTGACAAAATATACGTCCAGAATCCCCAATTCCACAAGTATCCATCTACATCATATACCTTTTGGTTTGAAACTTTTTTATTTGGAAAGTCGACATCAACTGCCAATTTAAACATTGAACCAGATAAAATTACGCGTTCCAAAGTATCACTTAAAACCACACTACCCATTGGAACTTTTCCTCTGACATCATAATCTTTTAACCACCAGTCAACATCAGAATAAGATTCTTGATTTTCCATTTGAATGAATTTGTAACCATTCCCAACTTGTTTAACAAGTCCATCCATTTTTGCTAAACCGATTGCAAAAGTCATTTTTTTCGAATCGATTTTTTCATAATCAATTCCACATATATATTCAGGTTTAATTTCTTCATCCAATAGAATATCTAATGAACCCGTTTTTGTTAGAATCTCATTCGTTAATCCGTATAAATTTAAAATGACTTTACTTTGAACAGTTCCTTTTTTCATGCTTCCAAACACTGGACGATCATCAAGAAATCCTAAAAAACTAAAATAAGCAGCGTCAACAGGACTTAACTCATTCATTTTTACTGTTAGCTTTTTTGATTTTTGATCATAAAAAACTACAACAACCTTTCTTTGTTGACCATTTTCAATAACATCCTGCCAAAATAAAAAGTACGCATTTCCATCTTCATCAATAAACGATGTTTTATCACAATAGGAATTAAATCCATCTAAGTTTACAGCGCTTTCATAAGTTTGAGTTTCAAACCGTTCGTTAGTTACAGAAAAACTCATTTTTTTAAAGCCTGCAATAACGGTGTATGCATTCTTGGTTTTCCCATCTACTAAGGATTGATTTATCAAGCAACCTGTTCCTGTAGTTCCCATTCCATTATAGTAACGCCAATCTTGTTTCTTAGATGTGATAGAATTCAATTTAGCATTGGATGCAGAATACATAGTAGTAGTATAGGTTTCCCAACTATACGTTGTTACTGCATAAGAACCGTCTTCGAAAGGAATCAACTGAACATTCCAACTAAAGGCTAGATCAAGTTTCGGTAGTTCTGTTATGTCTTGACTTAACGATGTGAAGGTTACAACCGAACTGATTAAAAGAATCAAAAGTTTCATGTGATTATTTTTTAATTGAATTTGAAGCTCGACAATTTTCAATTCCTTGAATTTCCTCTTTAACAGTATTTACAATATTACCTCCAACAATTTTTTTGAACGAATAATAGGTACCATTTTCTAATAACATTGTACCACATCCTCTTATATTAAGTTTACGTCCATAGGTCAAATACAAATTCACATTGAAAAGGTATTTATAATTTGATTCAGAGGTTACTTTGTCCAACTCATCGGATGTTAATATTTCATATTTGCCTTTATATATTTCAGCAAAACGTTTTACACTTTCATTGTAGGTTTTAATATCCTTTTCTTCAATGATTCTTGAGTCAATTTCATTTGAAGACAACAATACAAATACCAGGACATCTTTTTCATTAAGACCAATAGATTCAATACATTCATTATAAATGATTGTTTGCGTTTGAGAAAAAGCACAATTGTATAAAATGACAGCACAAAAGAGCAGTAGATTTTTCATCGGTTTATTATAAAAGTTGAGTCAAATATAAAAATATTTTAAAACAAACGATTTATTTTTCGTTATCACATCTGCCTTAAGAATTTCGTATGTAAATTAATACCAACCAATCTTAGAAGGCACGGCGGTTCAACTTCCAATTGGTTGTGGCATGTAAGGCGAGTCCTAAAAAGAAATCTATCTCCTTGTCTTGATGCTATGAATAACTATTAACAAAGAGCATGAGAAAAATCCTTTTGAATTTCTTCGGAAGAAAAAATCACCAAACAGTTGGACAAGTGTTTCCAATTGTGACAGTACTTTAACCTGAATTATTGGAAGAAGAACTGCAGTTAATCGAAAAAACAAATTTGGATGTACATCAACCTTGTTTTCTTCTAATTCGATTGTTTTCAAATAATCTGCTTCCGCTTTCTTTAAAGGATTCAATTTATTCTCAAGAAGTACTCTCAAAGAATACGAATCAACCATTTGTGGGACAATTTTCAGTTGTAAGGAATAATCTTAAAGGGCTACTTCAAAATCGTTGTTATATTCTTTGATTAAACCACGGTCTAAAGAAGCAATAGAATCTCCGGTATTAAGTTCAATGACTTTCGTGAAATTCTCTGCGGGCTGAGCTTAATCTTTAGCATGCATATTGTTAATGGCTAGCTGGTTGTAATCCTCTTTGCTAGATTGTCTGTAAAGGGTCAATGGTGCGAATGAAATCAGTTGCAAAAACAACCAATAATTCTTGAACAGTACGATTAATTTAGATCAAAAGTAGGATTCTATGCACCTTGAAACAACTCACTTATTCATTCAAATTACAACTATTTTAAGGGAAAAATGGAGAATCCTAAAAAACTTTCTATTTTCGTCGCACTTATAAAACTAAAAAACTATGAAAGTACTTGTTGAAAAACCGTATACCCTTGCTGAGTTAAAACCTAAATTAGAGCAGCGTTTTCCTGAATACAAAGTCACATTTAGAGGTCCAAAAGTACTTATAATTGGACAAGGAAACATTGCTGGCGCCCAAATCATCGGGGAAAAGAAAAAATTTGCACGTGTAAATGAAGGCTTCCCAACAATGAAAGGACAAATGTTGTTTTTGTTATTTATTCTGGTACTTGGCGTGATGATTCCTTTTATCATTTTCTTAACGACGATGAAACCAAAACAAGTGAAAGTGCGTGATGAAGTAGCTGATTTTATTCGTCAAGAATATGGAACAGGTGCCATTAATACAAATGCTGATTTGTTGGATGATAAACTATAAATTGATGATTCATGAATCATGATTTATGATTTATGATTTGTCATTTGTGATTAACTGCGCTGCTGAACCGATAAATCGGTATAAACTCTTCGGCGGCTGTGATACAATGATTATGAATAAGGAATTATAAATTGAAAGAGGAGCTAGAAATAGTTCCTCTTTTTTGTTAAATAAATTCGCAATACATGCTGATTTTTAACGCGTTTTAAACTTTTATGCGCTTGATTTGTTTTACTTAAAACTATCCGCCATGAAAAAAGTAATCATCGTACTTTCCATATTAATTATCTTATTCACAATCATGCAATCCTTTGTTTATTTTTCTACTTCATCGATTGAGAAACATGCCTACAAAGTCATTAAAAAATATGATGATTTTGAAGTGCGGCAATATGAAACAGCCTTGTTTTCAAGTGTTGTTTTAAGCGATTCGTCCTATGAAACAAATTCAAGTACAGGATTTCGAGTCCTCGCTGGCTACATTTTCGGTGGAAATAACACTGGCGAAAAAATTGCGATGACATCTCCGGTTGCAATGGAAATTGGCGATAGCACAAAAATGTCGTTCATGGTACCATCAGGTTACACAGAAGAAACCTTGCCTAAGCCAAATAATGGTAAAATTTTCTTTGAGAAAAAAGAGGGTTCCATCATGGCGGCTATTCGTTTTGGTGGTTGGGCCAACGACGAGCGGATTGAAGAATACAAACAAAAATTAATTGAATTACTCAAAAAAGAAGGTATCGCTCATTCAGATACTTATATGTATTTAGGCTATGACCCTCCCTATTCTGTGATCAATCGTAGAAATGAAATTGTGGTTGAACTTACAGCTTATAAGTAAGTTTTGAAGCTGTCGACTGTTTAGTCGGTTTTATAAAAACAAGGGAAAATTCTTGATTTATTGCTGTTTTTATCATCCTGATTGTGAAACAAAAGAACTTAAATTAATAAAATAACAAAAACCTATTAGCGTCCTTTACCTAAAGTTTAACTTTATTATTTTTTTCAAGAAAATAATTCAAATTTCTAATTGTTAATCTTATGATTAGCTTTATTCAATTAAACTCATTCTTTAATTAATTTTCTAACAAATTTTATTTTATAAAATAATTTTATCTTTTCAGTGATTCGATCTATTTAAGTTTTAAAAAAACCTACTGAAGCCACAGAAAAATGAACCAAAAAATAGTTAAATTTGACCACTAACAATTTTTATGGGAATAGAACTAATTATTGGTGCAGCAGTTGGATTTGCCTATTTGGCTGTACGATTCACAATTAAAAATGGTTACACCAAAAAATGTAAAACATGCGGAAAATGGTTTGCTTTGAAACAAATCAAAACAGAAACCATTGGACAGAAACAAACCATGAAAAAAGAAACATATAAAGTCGATTCTGGTGAATTTGAAGTAATTGAGAGAAACAATAAAACAATTGTTCGACCACGAAAGAAAACCTTGTTTAGAAATGTTCCTGCTACAGAATTCAGTTACAAAAACACGCACGAATGTCGCTTTTGTACAAGCACTACAAGCACTTATTCAAAAGAGGTAATCTAGACTACTTTATTGAAAGATGTGACCTTTCGCTAAATTAGAAGGTACGATTCGAACTGTGTCATTTTCAATTACAACTACTAATCGCTTTATCACCTTTGTTGCATCAATTTGACACGAATAACTTAAAATCTTACAATCTGATGAATCGCTCATTCCAGTCAATTTGAGGTCATAACCGAGATCCAATTTCGACAGCGAATTGTGCAACTCAGCTGCTGTATAGCGCTGTTTTGTTTTCTTATCCAAAAACGGAATCATTTTTTCAATCGACCCAACACGGTAGTATGCATTGAACATGGTACCAATATCTGAACCAAACTCCATTAAAACAGGATTTGCCATTGTTGCTTCAGACACTTGTTCAGCATTCGTTGTATCTGCTGGAGCATTTTTTAAGGTCGAATTATCAACCGTATTTTTTTTGGATGGACGTGAGCAAGACGAAATCGACATGAAGACCATTGCCGCTAAAACAAATTTATTCAATTGAATTGTATTAATTATACCTTAATTCTTGTTGCCAAATATACGTTTCTAAAACGAAGTTCGAAACCGAATGGTGGATGAAAACGAAGATCTTTTTGAGTGCCAATTAAAAAAAACAATTATGCATACACAATATACTACAATTTGTTTCGTTTCAATTTTACTGTTAAACTCTAAAACAAACGCTATGAAAACGAACATTCTCCTTGTTTCGGAACAAATGCCGTATTTTAAATCTGTGGCATTGCGTTCTCTCCCTAGTCGCTACATTCACCTTGCTGAAGACTTAGCGCAAGATGCCATCATTAAATCAATTGAAAAAATTCATTTGTATGATGAGGGCAAAGGCAACTTTAAATCGTGGTTGTTCAAACTCACTCAAAACCTGTGTTTTGATGCTGTTCGCAAGTTGGACAAAATGAATATTGTTCCAATGAGTATCGAATTATTGCACGATAAGGCTGATCATTCAAAAGAAATTCATCATGCTGAATTGAAAGTAATTCGCCGCGCTATGAAGCACTTGAACGAACGCGATCGCCAACTGATCTTGTACAAATTTGTCTTCAATTTAAGTGGTCGTGAAATGGCTCAATTGCTTGAGATTCCGGAAGCACAAATCAACACCTATTTCAAACGCGCTAAAATGCGCTTAGTTGAATTGTGTGAAAAAGCGGCTTAATATTTCTTGATTGTTCGACCACTCTGCGATTTTTATTTCTTTCTAACAACTTATCAAATATTTCCATTGTCTCTTACTTGAGGAAATCATATACCTCATGGTGAATTAATCGCACGCGAATTCCAATTTCTTGACGGTAGAATTTTTGTTGCACACCGCCAATTGTTTGCGCAAAAACGGGTGTAAATCCTTGGCGATAAAACAAATCGTATTGGCGGGTTTTACTGCGTGCACGTTTGCTTGCTGAAGAATAATGATGGTACAAGGATAATCCGATTTGTCCACCTACTTCACCAAACGATTCATTCGGATGTTCGCGTGTACCAAACATATAGTGATACTCTGGCGCTAAGATTAATCCAAGTGAAACATAATGACAAATACCATTAATTCTTTTGTTCATTAACTTCACCAAGCGTTTGTTGATTAAAATAGATGCATCTACCATATGACTTTGCGCCAAAGGAAAAGAGGTGTTTCGTATTCCAGCATTCAATTGATGTGCGTAAGTGTATCCCAGTGTTGGATAAATTCCACGCGAAACCATTGAAACAAATCCAGCACTTCCATTCATGCTTGTCAAGGCAAACGGATCTCCAGACTGTTTTATTACTGACAAAGGTTGCGCAGAAAAGTACATACCGAAATTTTTACCAGTGCGTTCATAATATTGCCCACTTGCCATTTTTCCGAATGCAACAACTGCGATTGCTGTGATAATTCCTGTTTTCATCTTTCTACTTTTTAGTTAACGTTCGATACCCTACTACTTGATTTACATTGTATTGACGAATGCAAACCTGATCATCTTGATTTCCGCCTAAACAGATTACTTCATTGGTGGTTTCATCTTTTCCTAAGTAAATCGCTACGTGGCCTTTCCATGAATCTGGTTCTTCTCTCCAAAAAACAACGATATCGCCAGGTTTCGGATTCGTTGTTGCTGCTCCTTGTTCCAACCACGATTTCGCATTGGCCTTTTTCGAATAATTCAATCCGGCTTGCTTTGCACAATACCCCACAAATACACTACACCAGGCATCTTCATCGGTTTTGATTGAACCATTTCCTGTTTCTTTAAAGAAATTCAAAATGGCTTTATTGTGCTGATTTCCTTCAATTTCTTCAAGTCCAAAGTACTTTCGTGCCTCTTGTATGATTGGATGTTGTAATACTGAAGCATCTGAAAATTCCAAGGTTGCCAATTCATTTAAAAATTTATCTGTTGATGACTCCCACAATTCAATAACTGTTTTACCGCTTGTTGAGGCAGTTGATAAAAGCGCATTTGTATTCGAAGTTTTTATAAGCGGTAAAGTCGGTCTTGATTTAACTATACCTTTTAAATATTCTGCCACTTCAAGCTCTTCACTCCCATTGTTTTCAATGAAATAATGAACGACCATTCCATTTGGCAACTGCACACTCAATTGCCCTTTTTTAGCGGTTATTGGAATTGAAACCAAGGTCTTTGCGCCTACTAGCTCATTTGTTACATTCGAAACGAGTTGAGCCGCACCAAACAGATTGTTCACTTCATCGAAAGCTGTAAATGTTGCTTTAACCCCAGAAATGTGTTGATCGAATAAAATCGCTACTTTTCCCTTGGCTACCAATTGTTGCTTTGTTGGAAGAAACGAAATGTATGAAGCACTTTCTTTTACTTGCTCGACATATGCCAGCTGATCAAATTGTTCGGATGTTATTGATTTCTCCAAGAGCTGATCTTCTTCCTTTAATGGTAAGTGGGAATGAATCATGACCGCTGGATCAACCTTTAACCATTTATCTTCCATTGAAGCATCGCTTAACAGCGCTTGTTCACCCATATTGATTTGATTCCATGCATGTGCTATTCGAACAAAGTTCTTTCCTTCTTTTTGTTTTTTATATCCGCGAATCGAACGAACAGATAAGCCTGCCTTCATGCCCATTTCTGTTATCAACTCAGCTAACTCAAAGCGATTTACCTGGCGATTTTCTCCCGCAATTTTAGATACCAGATCTTCAGAACCTTCATTTTTCAAATCAATAGCGTCAGTTTGATCGATTTCCGTTTGTTTCTGGACAAATGAAACCAATGTTTGATACTTCGTCCATTGGCTATGACCACCTTTTGTTAGGTATTTCGCCAATTCTAAAAAATCAATTTTTGACGCAGCATCATCGTTTCGAACGATGCGCTGTGAAAGTGGATCCAAGTAAAACGGGTATGCGTATTTCGTCTTATTGACCGTTTTAAACAAAAAGTTCTTTTGCTTGAAAATGCTTTGAAAACGCGAAACATATAGCTTGTTATCAATCAATACGAACGGTTTTTGGTACAATTCACTTGAAAATTCCTTATCAACAAGTTTGAATTGAATTTTCCCTGAAGCAATTGAATACGTTCCTGTATTGCGTTGAACCGTGCTTTCGTGCACTTCGGCTAATACTTCTTGCCCTTTATTGTATTTGCGCACGGGAACATACACCAGGTGCTCAAATGATTTATCTTGGTACAAACGAATTAGTTCAGTTTCCTCTGTAGATTTTGATGGAACAAACACTTGCTTGATTGCTGATTTGCTGATTTTCCATGTTGATGATTTGGCATTTAAGATTCCAAATGACAGCACGAATCCAATGAATAAGAACACTCCTTTTTCCATAATCTGTAGTTGTTAATCGACCTGTATAAAAAAGTAAAGTTCTAATCATCCGTTTGTTTTAGCTTGTTTTTAGTAATACGCGACAAAAACTGATTTGTAACAAATGGGATTGAAAAAAGGCAAAAAAAATTAGTTCATCCCTAATAGATCAATCGTCTTGCTGTTCACTTTGCAGTACAAATGGGCAGACTTCCCGCCTTTTTTTTTTGAGCGACCTTGAAATTTACCTACCACTAGCGATGGAGAAGTCCATAGAATTTAATTTGCTTAGGGCTTGAAAAACGTAATTCTTGAATAACCAAAGAACCAACTCTACATGCCCCTATTTCAGCAATCGGTCATAAAAAAACACATCGACGCTTGTGATGCGAAACACATCGAAGAACGTTGGCGTGTGTTTAAAAGCTTTTTTCATACAGCTGAGAAACAAGCGAATATTCGCAATAGCAAAGAAGAACAGTACCAAGAAGGTTTCTTGCGCGATTTGTTTGTGAACGTGCTTGGCTATACCATCAATCCTGAACCGAATTTCAATTTGTTGACGGAACAAAAGAATGTTAACAACAGCAAAAAGGCCGATGGTGCAATTTTGTTGGATGGAAAGGTGCTAGCCGTGATTGAATTAAAAGGAACAGAAACAAGCGATTTAAACAAAATTGAAGCGCAAGCCTTTGGCTACAAAAACAATCAGCCGGGATGTAATTATGTGATTACGTCGAACTTCGAAAAATTGCGGTTCTACATAGATAATACGACGCAACAAGAAGAATTCAACTTGTTTACCTTAACCAAGTCGCAATTCGAGTTACTCTATGTATGTTTGGCGTGGGAAAGCATTAAAAACAACGTCCCAAACCACCTGTTGAATGAATCTGTTTCGAAAGAAAATACGATTACCAAAAGTTTGTACAAGGACTATTCGGAATTCAAGCGCGCCTTGTTTGTCAATATGGTGGAATTTAACCCGCAGTTCGATAAATTGGTATTATTCAAGAAAACACAAAAATTGTTGGATCGTTTTCTCTTCATCTTCTTTGCTGAGGATCGCGGTTTGTTGCCAACGAATTTAATCTTCCGCATCAACAAAGAATGGGAAAATATTCTTTCTCAACGCATGCAAGTTTCCTTATATGATCGTTACATAATGTATTTCAACGATTTGAATGTTGGCGCAAAAGTTACCTTACCTGCCTTTGGAAAGAAAACAGGTGAAGCCATCACTGCCGAATTTGAAATCTTTGCCTACAACGGCGGTTTGTTTTTACCGGATGATATTCTTGACAACATCAAAATAGACGATGCCCTGCTCCACTCCTACACGCAGAAAATGAGTCATTACAACTTTGAAAGCGATGTAGATGTAAACATATTGGGTCATATATTCGAGAATTCGTTGAATGAGATTGACGAAATTAAATCGGAGCTGGAAGGGAATGTCTTGGAGAAAACCAAAACACGTAGAAAAAAAGACGGCGTTTTCTACACACCAAAATACATCACGAAATACATTGTAGACAATACCGTTGGGAAATTGTGTGCAGAAAAGAAGGCGGCAATGAAGTTGAACGATGAAGATTTCGTCACTGCACCCTCTGCCTTCGAGTCGCCTCAGTCACCGGGTGTAAAACATTCCAAAACAAAGAAAAAAGCCTTACTCGATAAATTATCTGAGTACCGCAATTGGCTCTTGGATTTAACCATTTGTGATCCTGCGTGTGGTTCGGGTGCGTTCTTGAACCAAGCACTCGAGTTCTTGATTGCCGAGCACCATTACGTGGACGAATTACAAGCAAAACTCTTAGGCGAATCCTTGGTGTTGAGCGACGTTGAAAAAAGCATTTTGGAGCGCAACCTCTATGGAGTTGACTTAAATGACGAATCGGTAGAAATAGCGAAACTTTCATTGTGGCTGCGCACGGCACAGAAAGGAAGAAAACTGAATTCTTTGAACAACAACATCAAATGCGGAAACTCTTTGATTGATGATCCAGCTGTTGCGGGCGACAAGGCCTTTTCGTGGGAGAAAGAATTTCCAGAAGTCTTTAAGGTGAAGAACAAATATGCTTATCATGTGACAGCATCGATACACGATAGTCGCACATCGCAACGCATGATTGATTATCATGCACGGGAACGCAGATTTGGAGGAATGAAGCCAGCGCCAGAAGTCAACTATATGACAAAAGAGGAAGAAGAACTCATCGCGAAAACCGTTTCCGAGATCGTTGAAGAAGACCACCTGAACATCGCTGCATTCAACCTATGCCGTGACCATATGCACATTTTGCTTGTGTGTGAAGAACATGAAGTTTCGAAGATCATGCACAAAGTAAAGGGAAGAACAGCACGCATTTGCAATGCACACATCACGGGAAAATACACCAACAAGGGGAAATACCCCATCAAGGGGAAATACCCCATCAAGGGGATTAATCCCCTTGGGGGTATAAATACTACTAATCCCCTTGGGGATAAAAAAACGATAACCAAACTAAAAGACGGCTCAACGCCATTTTGGGCCCAAAAATATTATTGTAATCCCATTACAAGCGACGAATATTTTTGGAATACAGTCAATTACATCGAGAAAAACAAAGCAAAACACAAGTTGCCAAACAATCCCAAGCTGCAAGGCATTATTCGAGGCTTTGTGAAAACTTATGAAGAATGTTTCAAAACGGAATACACGGGTGGTTTTGATGTGGTGATTGGGAATCCGCCGTATTTAAATATGACAAAAGCAAATACAGGCGAAATTTACCTTGATCATTATTCTTTGAAATATCACAGTGTTAAAAATGCAAATTCAAAAAACATCTTTACTCTCTTCAATGAATTATCAATTTATTTGATAAAAGAATATGGGATAGTTTCTTTTATTATTCCAGAAGGTTTTTTGAAAACTAGAAGTTATGATGACTGTGTACAAGCAATGAACAAAAAAGGTAGTATTTATAAAGCTGTGTATTTTGAAAATTGGGTTTTTGAAGATGCGACAACAGGCAGTGTAATTTTTGAATACACAAAAAAGAAAACTTCATCACAAATGTTTGAAGAATTTCTTATGAAAAAAAATCGTGAAACTATTAGGGTTGAACAAAATAAAAATCCCATTATCGAACGATATAATAAACTAGAATTCCCATTACTATCAGATATTTCTGACAGTTTTAAAGGTATGGCAGTTCAGAACCGCGAACACTTTATATCGACACAAAAGGGAGAATTACCAGATGTTTTTCTTCTGGGAAACTGTATTGATAGATATTTTTTTAAAAATGAATTTTATTGTGATTACAACAAATTAACAATCGTTGGAGGAACAAAAAAACTTGAAAAACATCAAATATACCCGAGAATACTTATTAGAAGAACTGGAAATTATTTGTGCTGTGTGTTATTGGAACATCCTGCATTAACCGAAAGTACATTATACTCTTGTTCTTTAAAAAATGATAAAATAAATATCAAATATTTATTAGGTGTTCTGAACTCATCAACCTTAACTTATATTGTAAGACAAAAAATGATCACGAATGAACAAGCATTTCCGCAGATAATGATGACTGATTTGCAGCTTTTAAAAATTCCAATAGTTTCTCATGAATTGCAAAATCAAGTCATGAATAAGGTTGAAAAAATATTAAAATATTTTCAAAAGATGAATTCATTCATTTTGAAGTTCGGTAATTATTTCTCTTCTCACTACCACCTCGAAAAACTCCCCAACAAACTCTCCAACTGGTATGAACTAGACTTTGTCGATTTCATCAAAGAATTAAACAAAGCCATCAAAGCGGTAAAAGGAACTCCATTAACCAAGAAAGATGAATTTGAATGGATGGATTTGTTTGAGGAGAATAAGAAGAAAGCATTGGAGTTGAAAGCTGAAATTGACAAGACGGATAAGGAGATAGATCAGATGGTGTATCAATTATATGATTTAACAGCAGATGAAATTAAAATAGTTGAGAATGTTCAATAACGATTTTTGAAACCGTAGACCTTGCACCAGAAATTCCATGTGTTTCCAGAAAGAGTTGTGGGCAAGCTAGGAACATTTAATCATGCTTAAGAACTAAAAAAAGAAAAAATCCACAAAATGTTCGGTTTATATCAGAACTTTTATATATTTGTAAAGTCATTCGTATGCGAATTATAGGAAAGAAAATTCTTCTTAAACTTAAAAAGAAAAACATAGGAAATCAACCGTTGTGCGCTGAAATTGATACATTAATAAGCGATTTAGAAAGGTTTAATCCCCAGGAGGAAAGTCTGAATGACATTCGAAGTGATGCAGACTGCGTACATAATGATGGTTTTTACTTTTTTGATATTCATGTTCATCGAACACTTTTATTGATTGAACTTGATGATGAAGGGGAAGCCACCATAGTATGGGCAGGAACGCATCAGGAATATGAAACAACATTCAAAAACAATAAATTAACCATTGAAAAATGGTTGAGAAAAAAAGGCCATATAGCATAATGAAAACACATTTTGACATCGAAAAACTTATAGAAAAAGGCATAATCACAAATGAATTGGATTATGATAGAGCGCTCATTGCTGACCGAAAACTACGCCTTCTTGCGAAAGATAATCTTCATTTTAAAAATTTAAGAAGCAAACTGCGCAACCTACTAGAACGGTATGAAAGCGCTGAGTGGATTGATCTAGACAAAATTGATGATGCTAAACTTTTAGAAAGTGCGAAAACGGAACACATTGCCGAACTGGAAAGACAATTTTTAGAAAACAGAAAATTGATCATTCGAAAAAAACTCAAAGAACTTGAGTTAACGCAAGAGAACTTGGCTACCATTTTAGGTCACAAAAGCAAGACCCATATGTCGGAACTTGTGAATGGTATAAAGCCATTTACACTAAAAGATTTAATTATTATACATCGCTTATTAAAGATTAATATCGATGTGTTAATTCCGGTTTTCCTGTCAAGAGAAGATCAAGTGAAGGTAAAAGAAGCAGTTAAAAAATTGGACAAACCAAAATTAAGATTAAGCAGTGCTGATTTAGTGCTATATTAATTAAAGAGCACCGACTATTGTCTCTCCAACCCAAAAACCTTACTTTTTTATACCTAGAAAGCCGTTCAGTTAATAGACTGAAAAAAAGACGCTTTTTCCAATACTATTTTCATTGGTTATCATTACTTGCTGCTTGTAAATCCATAAAACATCAAATTTATTTTTTGATTGTTCATTATCGTGAGTGTCTTTTCAACATACGATCAAGAATGCAACTCTTTCGCAACATTCCTCGTCTCGGATTTATATAAAAAATAATCTCAAAGAAGTATGAAATTCATAAAGATGCTAAGCTTAACAGTCTTAGTTTTATTGTCAAATAGTGCAAAATCTCAAGTAAATTCATTAAATCTATTGTATAACTCCGTTCCGGGTATAGGATGTCATTCGAACATGTCTGTTTGTTTAACAACTGGTGCTCTTCCTGAATCAGGCGCTCAAATAATTGTTGATTGGACAGATGGTTCTTCAGATACCTTAATCGTTTTTTCGGCACCAAATTCACAAAACTGTTATGGCTTTGAACACGATTATACGCAAGCGGGCGTTTACACTGCAATCGTGGAAGTAACGAGTGGTACGTTAGGTGGTCAACTAGCAGCGACACAGACAATTGAGTGGGTAATTACGAGCACATCCAATTGCGGATTTTTTAATATCATTTCATTATTGAATCCATCAGCAACATTTTTATCCAATGTTCCCTATGACATTATCGATAATTTTAACGTGACAACGACAATTTATCCTAAAAACTCATTTGGAAACAATTATTACACTGAATTAGATGTTAATGGAACGTATACGATTAGTATAAACGACAATTGGTTACAATCGAATGGTTATACGCAGACATCACCGGACTTTACAATTAACGCTTTTGATGCAACTGGAAAAGCTGAAAATGTTCCTATGAATATGACATTGGCGTGCAGTGGAAATGGGCTTGTACCGAATCTAGAAATCGCTACAGCATCCGCTTTTCAATTTTTAGCACCAATTCAAAATGGTACTGTTTCCGTTCAAATTTGCAATATTTCATGTGGTAATACAGCCAATAGCACGGTGAAAATTGCTGTGCCATCTGGTGTAGTACCAACGCTCACGAATGTACCCAATTCTTCATTTGCGAACGACACTGTTACGGTATTGGTGCCGTATTTAAGTGCTTGTACAAGCATTTCGTTTCCGTGTTTTTTCAATGGTAGCACACCGGCTGGAACGGTATTAAATTTTTCAGTCAGTGTTTCGGCAATTGATGAACAAGATTTTAATTTTAATAGTTTACCTTTCTTTGCTACTGTTTTAAATTCCTACGATCCAAATGATAAGCAATGTAATTTACCTCCTTTTATTAATCCGTATTTAAAGGAAAATTTACAGTATACCGTTCGTTTTCAAAATGACGGAAATTATCCTGCCTTAAATATAGTTGTTCGAGATACCATTTCAGCAAACTTAGATTTATCTACATTCAGATTTATTGGTTCAAGTCACCCAGCATCGTATACAATTGATCCCTTAACGAGAGAAGTAACGTTTAGATTTAGTGGAATTAATTTAACGCCTTCAACGCTTAGTTTAGAGGATAGCCAGGGATTTTTCACCTATACACTTGATGAATTGCCTGATTTGATGTTAAATTCTGAAATAAAAAATACCGCATATATTTATTTTGATTTTAATCCACCGATCATTACAAATACGACAAGGAACACGAATGGCTTTCTCGGTTTAACGAGTAATGAAAGTAATCATGAATTTAACTTGACTATTTTCCCGAATCCAACAAATGGAAAATTTAGCCTAGAGGTAACAGAAGCGGCGACAGTTAAGATCTATTCGGCATTAGGATCATTGGTTTATGATCAAGTAGTTCAAAAGAACGAAATTATCGATTTAACGAACCTTAAGAAAGGAATTTATAACATCCAAGTAGAAACATCCGGGCATACTTACGCTAAAAAATTGATTGTAGAGTAAATAAAAAAGGAACGCACAATGATTTTGGTGGGCCTTCAGTTCACCTCATTTCAAATACATTCCGCTCGGCATATACACTTCAACAAGTGCAGCGCTTCTCACCCCTCCTCCGAATAGATTTAAACTAAAAAAGGAAGCCTTTTGAGCTTCCTTTTTAATTTTGAGTTGTGGACTTAACTGAGCTGTTTTCGAACCGGTTTGTGGAAGGATTGGAAATCATTTGTCTCGCAAATGTTCATAGTTGATTATAGCCTAATCGATTTTGTTTAAGTCGATTTCATAGAGATGCTGTGCGCTTACTGCAGATGTTACAAAAACCAATAAAAGGGCGAGTGTTACTTTTTTCATTTTTGCGTTTTTTTAGTTAACAATTTATAATTCACCCTTCAATACATTCAGGCTAATTTCATTCCCATTTATTACCAGACTTTACTTCTTGATGGATTCTCAAATTATTTCTATCATTCTAAATATTCATGAAGGCTTTAGGCTTATGTTATTCTTTAATTACCTTGAATGTATGTTTCATATTTTCACCTATGCTCAACATGTAAATTCCAATGGATAAATTGCCCAATTCAATACTTGCATTTTCAGCGTTTATTCTGCCACGCAAAACAACTTTCCCTCTGTTATCATAAATTGAATAACTCATTCCTAACAATTCAGCATCTGCTTTTACTTGGATGATACTTGTTGCAGGATTCGGGAAAATAGAGAAGGATTGACCTGAAAGCTCTGAAACCCCTGTAAATGAAAGACTAACATTGATAGTAATGGTGCTGTCGCAACCTGCTACATTTGGAATTACCTGTGTATATTGTCCGTTTTGATTATACCAAACTCCATTTACACTTACAGAATCAAGGCCTGTTTCATTGAGTGAAGCCGAAGAATTTTGATTTACTGTCACAGATACAGTATCTGTTCCAGAGCAGCCATTTGATGATAATGCGGTAAGCACATAATCTTGGCTATTAGTCGTGACAAATGGTGTGTTATTATTTATTCCACCACTCCAGTTGTAATTAGACCCTCCCGAGCCAGATAAAGTTACCTGATCACCCTGGCAAACTGTAAGATCATTTCCAGCATTTATTCCAGCACTGGAATTTAATTGTGAGTTATACAAATCTTGAATCTCACATGCTGATAAAGCTCGGTTCCAAATGCCGATATCATCTAGGGTACCATTAAATGGATGCCAACCGTCTGCTGGTCGTCCTCCAAATCTTACTGGTAAAGTATTGTTTGTTAAACCACCACTAATTGCCATGCTCTGAACAAGATCACCATTTAAATAAATTTTTGCAGAATCATTATCGTGCGTATAAACAAAATGAGACCATGTATTCGTTAACAAACTACCATCTTCAAAAGTCAAGATAGAATTTACGCCATTAATAGTCCAGAGAGCCTGCAATTTATTAATCGTACCTGAAAAAGGAGCTTCTATATTCATCTCAAAAGAGTTTCCCCATCCTCCCCATTCACGTTTACTGACAATTAGTCTTTTCCAACTGGAGGTACTAACTCCATAATCAATCGCGTTATACCACGCTGAAATTGTTACATTGGAAGCATTAAATGATGCGTTATGCGGAACATCTATATAATTAGAAGAAGTACCATTAAAACTATACGCATTATTCGGATTACCAAATCTGTCTGCTGTTAAAGTTGCACCAGTTACAGTTCCATTGTTGGTATTTACACTTAAATCATTGGCATTTCCTGTAAAAGGCCACCAACCAACTAATCCATTTGTAGGAACATAGGATGGGACATTTTGTGCCATTGTTGCAGCAGTAAATCCTAGAGTTAGCATTGCTGTCATTAATAGTTTTTTCTTTTTCATTATTTATGGGTTTAACAATATATATTTTTTTAAAAATCAGCTTTCAACACATCCACACCAATAGCATACCCATAGGCTTTTCCATTGGTATTTTCGAAAATCTAGCGGTATGTATTTGGCTGTATTTTCCCAATTCTTCTGAATAGTTTAAAGTACCTTGTTCGAGTTTCAAATTTGGGGGTTCGTATCTTCTATTTAAATCAAATCCTTGATTTTGATCCGTATCCACTGCCTGCATTGAATCTCAGGAAAAGCTCAACCCCACCCCTGGCGCGAGAAGCATCGTTTAAACCGGACACATTCACATCGTAGGAAACACCCGTCATGAATTGATCGAACTCGAACATGAATTTGGCAATAAATGCATCCTTAAGACGACCGAAAGCCCCCACATAAAATGCCATAGGTCGGTTGAATCCTGTCACCTTTGATCCCTCGCTCACGAGGATCTTGTAATTGGCTCCCAGAAGAAATTCCTGAGCGTTACCCTGGCGATGGTAATAAACCCCAGGTAAGATTGAACCGGAAGTGTTTGCAATCCCGATCTCGGCATTCACAAAACCGGAAATCCTCATGTATAATTTTTCGGTATTCGCGCTGATAAAGGAAAATGATGGCTGATTCATATGGTAAAAGGCCAGACCTGCGTTGATCTTTGTATCGGTATTCTGTCTCATGTAGCCACCTCCGGAGTTGTAGGTGTATAACAGGCCTGTTCCGGCATCCACGAATCCAAAATTAGTATTACTGAAGACTTCTCCTGAATTAATGGAAGGATCATATACACCGTTATACTGCGAAGCCCATTTACCACCTGCAGCGTTAAAGGACCGCTGCCCGAATCCACTATAGATTCCCAAACCTATCGTGTTATTATCATCGATTAGAAGGTGATAGGAAAGGTTCAGGTTGACCGAGCTTGTTGAAATACGCATATCCCCTGCTTGATCGTTATAAAAATTAATTCCTCCTGCAAAGATCCCGGATTTATTGCGCTTGTTCTCATTGAAGCGTGCATCAAATGAAGCTGCTATTGTCTGAAATGGTTCACCAACACTGCTCCACTGATTGCGATAGTTTATTACCCCCTGCATCGGTGAGTTTGCTCCTGCAAGAGCCGGGTTAAGGTTCATATTCGAATACTCCGAGAACGAGAAATGCACATCCTGACAGTAGGTATTAAAAATTACAGATGATCCGAAAATCAGTAATAAGGCTTTTAAATAATTTTTCATGTTCCGTGTTGTTTATTTTAGAATGGTCAGATTGCCGCTTTGTTCTACAATAGTTCCATCAAAGAGTTTAGCATATATGCGGTACATATAGATTCCAGTTTGCAAAGGCTCTCCTTTGTATGTTCCATCCCAGCATTTTGACTCATCAGTAGTGCTGAATACGGCTTCACCCCAGCGGTTGTAGACTTCGTAGCGGACTTCTGAAATGCAATTTCCAAATATGCAGAGCTGATTATTTGTCTCAGGGCCTTCACCGTTCGGTGAAAACACGGTAGGCACAAACAACTCATCGCAGTCAATTTCTACAATTATGATCGCTTGAGCTGTTTCGATGCATCCGAAATCGTCTGTACCGGTAACGGTATATGTTGTGGTACTCGTCGGTGACGCGATCGGTGAAGAACAGTCAGAGCAACTGAGTGTTCCTGAATTTGACCAGAAGTAATTAGGCGCTCCCGCTGCCAGCAACTGAACAGAATCACCCGGTTCAATTGTTGCTGTAGTCGGTGTGACAGTGACAGGGAGGGTTGTTGAATTAGCTATTGTATAAGATTCGGAAACCGAGCAACCCGCATCGTCCGTGACGGTCAGGGCATAAGTGCCTGCAGTCAGGTCATTAAGAGAGGATGTGCTTTCTCCATTCGGCGTCCATGAATAGGTATATGGACCGGTTCCACCTGACACGGTGGTTGAAATTGAACCGAAAGCTGAACCACATAATACGTCCGTGATGGTTTCTTCAATAGCTATTTGGTATGGTGCAGTGATTGTCAGAAATTGTTCAACGGTATCGGTGTAACAATCAAATTCGATGATGGCGGTGACTGTATAATTACCTGCCGCAGAAAATAGGTGTGTTGGATTAATGGAATCCGCTGTATTGTTCGGCCCGGAATTAGGATCACCAAAGTCCCAACTTATTTGATTGATTGGAGAAGTAGAGGCAATCGAAAATGAAATATTGCTCTGCAAGCACAAATCAGGAAGAAATGAAATAGCCGGGCTTGAAAAATTGCGTTCGTGCACTCTCGCCGGAAGTCCCAGCAAACACATACCATTCAGCGAAACAGCATTGCTCACATATCCACAAGAAGCACCCGGGTTGTTCGGTGAATTAATGACATCCAATACGTAGCTTCCTCCTATAGCCACATATAATTTACCGTCGATTGCTTCTTCTATCTGAAAAGTCGGAAAAGCAGGTGTTGCAATCAAGGTGTGGGAATTGGCTATTGAAAGGGAATCGTAGTTGGTCAAATCCACTTGAAAAACGGAAATATTGTTGGTATAATAAAATTTACTTCCATCAGGGGAAAAGCTGCAACCGTATTTCCTAATTGGTGAACCGGGTGTATTATCAGTAACTTCAATTGTCAAGGCATTTGACAATATCCCCGTGGCATTGTCAAAAGAATAAAAATCAATCAGTTTACTGTCGTCGATAGGCATCGCGATCCGATCTCCGGTGTTATTTGCTTTCATTGACCCATAAAAGGGCATGCGTGGGTCAAAATTAGAATTGGCTCCAAATAACTCCGTTCCCACATTGCTTGAAACCGGATTGGGATCCACGCCACAACCATCCACTTTATAGGCTAAAAATTGATCGCTTTCTTTTTTATGTACAATAACCCAATATCCACGAATTGCTTCGCTTCGCACTACTGTCATTTTTTCACTTAAAAAGTCAGTAAGAAAAATGTTTTTTTGCAGTGGATTAACATCTCCAAGCCCACTATTGAGGGTCATATCAACAACCGTGTATCTCAGTCCGTTATCCAGTTGAGGAACATCATACTCCAGATCGTCCATCGTGAAAATGTAATACTTTGTCGGGTCATCCGGGAAGGGAACAATTACCGGTCCCTGAGTACATGAAAGAAAGGCACCGCCAAACAAATTAAGCCCATTGGGCATCGTTTGATTATTGGCGTTCCATACTTTTTGACCATCGGTGTAAAAGAGTAACTGTCCGGAAGCCTCATCCGAAACGGTCGCACATTGTTCATTACTATAGCTTGCTGAAGTAGTCATTCCATTTGGCACTGCTCCAGAAAAATCTACCTTACAATTATATCCGAATGTCCAGTAATTGTTTTGAAGTTGGGCGTAGCTGCCGAAAGCAGAAAAAATCAAAATGGCTGAGTATAACAGAGTTTTCATGTTGGGCTAAAATTTTAAATTGTTACTTTTTTCATTCATTCGAGCTACTCCTTTATAAGTTTCATTAAGCTATCCTTCTTATTTCCTATGCCGAGCAGATAAATTCCCGATGACAAATGTGATAAATCAAGCGTCGAAATCTCTGAGGAAATCATACCGCTAAAAACCGACTTACCCGCACAGTCAAAAACTACAAAACTTGACCCCACCAATGAGGGATCTACTTTTAAATTAAGTTGATCTCTAAAAGGATTCGGAAACAACATTGAAAATTCAGATTCCGCATTTGACAGGATTTCATCGATTGTAGCTGTTAAATCACCCCGATAGGCTCGAATATCACTACTTATACCGCAAATTACAAGCGTTCCGTCCCATCCGATGAGTGGCCCACCTATAAACACATTTGTAATGGGTGTCTGCCAGCGTAGAGTTAGATTAGCATTGAAAGAGAAAAAAGCACCATCAGAAAAACCACCATTGGTTACATTAACAATACCAGCAGCATCAATGCTCATTCTGGGATAAGACGCATTTCCGTACAATATAACTTGTGAGCTGTCTGTAATAGTTCCAGTTATAGGATCAATTCTAATCACTTTTCCGCTTCGGCTGCAGGAGTAAACAGATCCATCCAGTCCAATTCCAGAAGACGAGAAAGGAATGTAATGAATGGGAACACTCCAGTTTTGAGTAAATCCTCCGCCATTATCCGTAAACGAATATAGGGAATCTGTTATCGGATTATTTTGAGATCTTGGGAGGTAAATTGTGCCGTCATTTCCTAAAAATAGTGCTTGCTGCTGAACAAGACCATTGTCAATAGCCTCTGTTTTGTACAAAAGTTGGCCATCTGATGTATCGAAAGCTGCGACTTTTAACTGAGTAAGGTCATTGATGATTCCATAAATTTTAGAGCCGTAAACAGCTAACTCAGCT
>JBIKJH010000016.1:0-70540 GCA_044361115.1 Crocinitomicaceae bacterium | reverse complement strand
CATCAGCCAACGGATCCACAGCAAAGAATCTACCGACCCTTGGATCGCACATTCTGTACTTGTAGTTTACAGAATTGCCTTCACCCTTCACCTCATTGTCATGCTCCTGTCCTTGGAAGGAGTAGGGAATGAAAGAGTTTTCTATGAGGTTTTGAGGTCGCATAATTGTGCTAAAGTATTAAAAAGAAAAAGGTAAAAAAGCTAACAATAAATAAAATATATAAATGATTTCAAGAGAATAATTTTAACTTTTCAGAAAAACTTTAAATCCCATTTTAAATTGACTGTAATTTATGTCTCTTAATAAACAAAATTGATTAACTTATTGACTATTTGTTTTTTAATAAAATAAACTTAACATTTTCGTTCTTCCATTTTTTAGCCAAAAGCAAAATTAAATTGTAATTTTTTTCACTTAAAATTATTTGATATTTTGTTGAACAATTGTTTTTTGTTAATGAAAAATAATTGTTCATTCCATCATCTGAATAAAAACTCTTTATATTATCTAATCCTTTTCTTCCTTCAAAACCATTAATTGAGATTTCAATTAATTCTAACTCTTCAACATTATGTCTTGTGCCATTTACATTAATCACATGTTCGTAAATAAATATATTACCAGTTATTGTGTCATTTTTTACGATACCGAGAATAAAACCAAACAGAATAACTAAACCAAGAAGGACGTAATTAATAACTGCAATTTTAAAAAATAATAAATTGATAATTAATATACAAAAACACATTAAATATGTTAATACAATTAAACCAGACCATGGTTTTTTTTGATTTTCTATAATTGGTAATATTATTTTCATAATCCTATTCACTATCAAAGGCTCCTGCATCATCTGCTATACTAGTAGCCTCTAAAACTTTATCAACTTTTTTTGAATTATTTATAGTTTTTTCACTTGCTTTAGCCACTGTTGCACATTTTGTAACGCCGCCAAATACTGAAAAAATACTTACAATTGCCATTGTTTTATCCCAGCCTGAAGAAGCCTCTTCACCATACATATCCTTATCAGTTGATAAAACAGTTACAGCATTGTACACTGACATTATGGGGATTAATCCTACAATAACTTTAACAGCTGCTGGCGCTTGTTCTCCAGCTGCATTATTCCCTGTGTTCGCTCCATCATCTCCTCCCTCCCAAGAATCGTAATGTGTAGCATCTTTTGAAACGGAATTATTAACAGCAGCCATCTGATCCCTTTCGCTTTCAGTCATTTTTGCTTCTGCTGTTGATTTGAATAACAAGTACATATTATGCCTATTATCACTTCCTGATTTTATATTCCCATCGTAGTCAACACTTTCTTTATGTCCGGAACCTTTAACCCAAGGCTTAACAACAGTTTGATAATTTTGACCTTGATTATTAAATCTATGATAGGCATTAACATTTTCTTTAAGATTATTATCAGTTTCTGTCCATTTAATAACCCATTTTTTTTCTTTTTTGGTATATACTAAATGATTTATCTTTTCTAACCCCTCTAACTCAATGCAATTTATCAATACATTTTCACTGAATGCGTATGGGGAATTATACGAATAATGACTCGCCAACGGATCCACCGCAAAGAACCTACCCAACCTCGGGTCATGCATTCTGTACTTGTAATTCACAGAATTGCCATCACCCTTCACCTCATCGTCATGTTCCTGTCCTTGGAAGGAGTAGGGGCTCAAAAAATGTATGGATGAGGTTTGAGTATGCATGTATCGAAGATACGAAAAAATTGAGTGTTGTATTATTTTTCTCTTTTAGTGTATTTTGAAAAATCTGGAACACTGGGGTTATGTTATTGATATATAGAGTTTAGAGTGTTCCAAGGGGTTTTGGTAATTGAGTGGAAATACGGGGTGTTTTTAACAGTTTATTTTTGGGGTGATGTGCTGTTTGTTCGCTTTGCTCACGGATGGAAACCACACTTCGACAGGCTCAGTGCAAGCATAAGGCACATGAGGGCACATAAGGATGGTACGCTGCGCTTGGATTAGCCACAGATGCACAGATGGCGCTGCGCTTTGAATACGCGTTGCTCATGGAAGGATGAACCACACTTCGACAGGCTCAGTGCAAGCATAAGGCACATAAGGACACATGAGGTGCGCTGCGCTTATTTGATAAATTGAGTGGAAACACGGATTGTGGGAAACATTTAGGAATAATAAGTTTGAAAAATTCAAATTAACTATATGGAACTTATTTATGATTATTGGACAGGAAATTTTGAGGAGTGTAAGAAATCTCTAATTAGAAGTGCCGGTCAATATCTTAGAAATTATGATTTAAAGGTTGGAATAACCAACGATCCATTAAGGAGAAAAAAGCAATACGAGTTTTCTGGCGAAAAATGGAAGTATATGATTGTTAAATATCATACGAGTTCTGTGAATTATATCAATCAAATGGAAAAAATTGTAATCGATAGACATTGGGAGGTTAATCATAATAAAGTTGCGGGAGGTGGCGGTCCAAATGGAGTTGGACCTTATTATTTATACTTTGTGCTTAAATAGTAATTGGACAAATAACAGTTTTAAAATCTATTTTATAAAGAACCAAAATGGTAGTTTCAGAAAACACAATTTATTATACATTAAGTACAATTGCGCAGTCCGAAGCGGCATTGATGGCAGTGATGATTACAATCATATTTTTTATTTTACAATCTTTGGAAAATAAACTAAGAGAAAACCTTATTGCTCGTGCACATCAGCAGACTAGAGCAAATGCCCTGGAGGATGTATTAAGACTAATCTATTCCAAACAATTTGAAGAAGCTAATAATTCATTTATAGCTAAGCACCCAATGGACTTGGCAATAAAACAATGGTTAATTCAAAAGAAAAAATTAGAAAGAGTGCTTTTTGCACCACTGTTTTTTGGATTAATTACAATTATGTTATCAATTTTTGGATTGATGTTAACAGATGTTTTAGCTGTAACTGTTTTGGGTATTTATGTGATTTCCGGTATTTCATTAATATTTTTTACATCTATATTTTTAATTTTCAGAGATATTGGAGCATTCATTTCAAACAAATAATTATTCGGCAAATACAATTGAAATAATAAAAAAATCAACATATTAAAAGAATTCACCTATTCTAAATTTTAAAAAGTTAACATTTAAAAACAAACGTCATTTTATAAAAGAACATGAAAAAAAATTACTCGAAAAGATTAGAAAGTTTAAAAAAACGGCGCCTTGATGATGAACTTCAAAAGGCACTTTTGACGGAGTCTTTCTCAGACGATAGAATAGGTGAAAGTGTAAAATATGCGCTTGAATCGATGAGTCCAATTGATCCAAACTATACCAAAAATACTTATTTTGCTTCTGAAAAAATCAAAAATAGTTTATCACATGGTTTAGCGAGTAAAAGTATATCTGTTGAATATCGTTATCAGGGTTCAGTGGAAACAGATACACATATAAAACTTCACAGCGATATTGATATTCTTGTTTTTACAGAATTATTTTACAGTTTGGAACAGCCTTTGACCGTCTCTTTTCCTTATAAAGGAGACCCCTTGGTAGATCTCAAAAAGTTAAGAGAAGAATGCTTTTCTATTCTTAATTCGATTTACGAAAATGTGGACAATTCAAAGGCCAAATCAATTCAAGTATTTCCATCAAATCCGAAAAGAAAAGTGGATGTAGTTCCTGCAAATTGGCTTGATACATTGGATTATCAATCAACAAACGATGAAAAATACAGGGGGATTCACATTTACGATAGAACAAATCATACTAGGCAAAAGGATTTCCCTTTTTTACATATAGCCAATATTAATTCAAAAAACAGATTAGTAAATGGAGGACTTTCGAAATTAGTGCGATTATTAAAAACGCTCAAAGTTGATGCAGAGAATACAATAAATTTATCGAGTTTTGAAATTACCAGTGTTGTTTTTAACATGACTATTGAATCTTTGAATAAACCAAAAGGGCATGAATTATTATTATTAAGTGAAGGATCTATTCAACTCTTTAAACTGATTAATGATAAAACATATCGAGAAAATATTCTTTCACCCAATGGTATAGAGAGGGTGTTTGGGGTAAATGACACTAAAATTATTGAGCTAAAAAAATTAAAGGTTGAACTCGATGAATTAATTGAAGACATTTCCGAAGAATTAGGAAAACAGTATAAAAAGCTAAGTGATACTTTTATTTACGGATAATGAAAGCAAGAATCTTTATCGGCTCATCAAAAGAGGGGCTAGAAATAGCAGAACAGATCAAAAAGAAATTAAATGATAAATACGATTGTTACCTGTGGACAGATGATATTTTTAAATTTAATGAGAGCTTTTTGTTCACATTGTTGAAGGAAGCAAGTTTGTTTGATTTTGGAATTCTTGTGGCATCCAAAGATGATAGTTCAGTTATTAGGGACAACTCGTTTGAGACACCAAGAGATAATGTGATTTTTGAATTGGGCTTGTTTCTTGGCCGATTGGGAGCATCACGTGCTTTTGTAATTCAAGAAATCGGATCAAAATTACCAACAGATTTACTAGGTATAACGGTACCTCAATTTGAGAAAACAAATCCTTTGTCAGATTCAACCTCATTGAACTTTGAAATTGAACGAATTTCCAAAACAATAGATGAGAAAATAAAGCTTGGTGAATTGGGATTACTACCTTCAACTGTTCTTGCAATAGGCTACTTTCATAATTTCGTTTCAATTATATGTGATTCAATACACTCTAAGTCTGAAATATTAGTTGATGGTATAAATTTCAATAAATTTGAATTGAACATAATAATTCCAAAAGATCTGGATGCAGATATTAAAAAGCGAGCCCAAGTATATTTTAAATCGAAAACGTTAAAAGAAATTCAGTTTGAAACTTCAAGTCGTAATTTTCCAGTTTTTGTAACATATGAAAATGATAGTAGCGACATTTTGAAACTTTATGATATGCCAACAACCTTAAGCGCTGTTGATAGAGCTATAGAAATGCATATGCGTAAAGGACATATCGGAAAGACCTCTGAACAAAAACTTTTGGAAGAAAGAGAACTAAGGAATTTTCAAATGACACTCCAGAACCTAATCGATAGCGATGCATTTTGCAGAAGCCTTGTAAAAGTTGTAAAGGAGGAATAACTTAAAAAAGAGACTTTTTATATATTCATTTTCATCATAATAATTGAGGGGAAATACGGATTGTGGTTAACAGTATTGTTTGACAGCTTTGTAAAAAGAAACAACTATGAAGATATTGGTATTAATCGCTGGATTAGGATTGTTAGGATCGTTTGCTAATCATTCGAAACCATCAGACACAGTATATGTATGTGTGAGTCCTACTGCGAAGAAATTTCATTATAGTAAATCATGTCCTGGATTGCAGAAATGCACGCATGAGATAAAAGAGACCACAAAGGTATCGGCCGAGAAATCGGGTTATACTGTTTGTTTGAAAGAATAAAGGTGCTTCCATAAGCGAATCGTAGTGAAGAGGCCAATGCTGGGAAGTGTTGGTTTTTTTGTGGGGGGCTTTGGTTCGCGTTGCTCGTTTTGAACCACACTTCGACATGCTCAGTGCAGGCATAAGGCACATGAGGGCACATAAGGAGCGCTGTGCTTTGAGGTGGCCACAGATGCAAAGATGGCGCTTTGGTAGGGGGTGGAAATGAGTGGAAATACGAATATAGGGCGTGATCTGTGAAGTAGAAGAATTTCAATAGGAAATAGATACTAACCAAACCATTATCTATCAGTCTTAAAAGGGGATGTTTGGTGATGGGTAGTTGGGAGAATTAAACGATAACAATATGAGTAGAACAGCAGATTATGCAATTCAAGGATTTATTTATCAATTCATTTTGACTTTGCATAAAGTCCTATTATCAGGCGATGATGATGAAATTGTTGTAGAAGGAATTATAGAAGATATTGAAATAGATTCGCTTTCTGGCACTATAGTTATACAGTGTAAATATCATGAGAGCAAACAAAAATTCACGCTATCAAATATTTACAAACCAGTACTTCAAATGTTGAAGCACTATAAAATTAATTCATCTGCTAATATTAAATATGTTCTCCATGCTCATTTTCCTAACGAGACAGTTGGTACAAAGAGATCTCTATCTGAAGCAGAGTTGAAATCTATCTTAGAATCAAAGTCGGTGGATCTTCAGTTGCTGATTTCAGAATTGGCTGGATTCTCGGACTTCTCCGGTTTCGCTAAGCAATTTAATATTGAGTTCGGAGCATCCTTATCTGACACTGAAAAAGCGGTGATTGTATGTCTTTCACAAGAAGGTTTTACCACAGAAGATGCCGCGGAAATTTTTTATCCTAATGCCGTTCACGGAATTGCTGAGTTAAGTATAGAACATGATGTATTAAAACGAAAAATAACAAAGCGTTCTTTTATGATAAAACTGAAAGAACTAAAGAAAACGGCAATTAGCAGATGGACTAGGGAATTACAGGATTATGAAAAATTCTTAAAAAAGAGAAGAAGTCAAATTGGAACGGTTTTAAACTCAAATAGCCGTATTCGTGCGATTATCTTGGATGCTGGATTTATCAAAGATTTTGATCGTAAAGGCGCATCTATGGTTGCAGATTTTATTCTAAAATATAATAGCAAAATTAAATTGCATCAATGCCCGGTTATAAGTCTGGTTTCGGACGAAATGGGCGTAAACGAAATTTGGAAGACCCTAAATTCCAAAAAAGTAATAGTTGAAAGAGGCTTTATAGCTGGTGAATTTGATGTTAAACGCTTTTTACGAGATCCGTTGAAATCATACAAAGAGGGAATTGTTGAATTTAAAGTTAGGCTATGCAATCATGAGCACGAATTTGAATCAATTTGTAAGGAAATGCTCTTTGATGATATCATAATTGTATCTGACCGAAATATATATCAAGAGAACTTTGAAGGCTGTAATGTTGAAGTTGTCAACACTTCTGAAATTAATGAAATTAAATATTTACTATCTCTAACTAGTACCTTATGAACACTCAAGAAATAGGAATAGTTCTTGAAAGCTCTCCAAATTCAATAACCATTGAAGTTAAAGACGTTAAAATTTTCGAATCAAGTAAAACAGAATTCCAAATCGGAAAGTACCTTGAGGTTGCTGAAGGAAATCTTAATAAAGTTATTGTCATTATTCAAAATATTAAATCAAATTCTGTTGAGAATGGTTCTGATTTAAAGTTTTTGATTCAAACGCAACCAATTGGCTATATCGAAAATGATGTTTTTCATAGAGGTTCGGCAGTTATTCCAAGTCCGACTGAACCAGTCTATTTAATAGATTCCGGTAATATAGATTTGATTTTCAACTCCAATAAAGAGTATTCATTTCCTTTCGGAAAACTTGTTCAAAACAAGGAAATAGATCTTAAGATTGATGCGAATAAACTATTTGGAAAACACATTGCTTTGGTAGGATCAACAGGTTCAGGAAAATCTTGTACCGTTGCTAAGATTCTTCAAGATGCCGTTGGAATTAGCAAAAAGAAAAACCAAAATATTGCACAGCAAAAGAATGCACATATAATAATATTTGATATTCACTCAGAATACAAATCAGCTTTCAATCTGAATAGTGATCAAAATTTTAATTTGAATCTACTTGATGCAGACACTTTGATATTACCATATTGGTTAATGAACTCCGAAGAGTTGGAAGCCCTTTTTATTGAAGGAAATGAAAATAACCATCATAATCAGGTTTCCCAATTTAAAAGAGCGGTAATACTAAATAAGGAGAAGCACAATCCATCTTTAACCGATAAAGTTAACTATGATACACCTGTTTATTTCAGCATAGACGAAGTTTATAATTATATATGGAATCTTAATCATGAAGTAATTGGCAAACTAGCTTCGGAAAATTGTCCCAAATTAAGTGATGGATCTTTAATTACAGATATACGAAAAAGAGAATACTTCAACGGTAAATTGGATTTCATTACCCAATCGACAGCAGCTGCGTCTAAAGCTTCCAATGGAGCCTTTCATGGCGAGTTTAACCGTTTTCTGTCTAGACTTGAAACCAAATTATCTGACAATCGGCTAAATTTCATCTTGAAATCATTGAAAGGTGACGGAGATCTTTATCAAACAGAAGATTTTGGGGATATTCTTAAGCAATTTTTAGGGTATTTAGATAAATCTAATATTACGATAATTGATTTGAGTGGAATTCCTTTTGAAGTTTTGAGTATTACTGTAAGCTTGGTTTCCAGATTAGTATTTGATTTTGTGTTCCATTATTCAAAAATTAGGCATTCAACCGATGAATACAATGATATTCCATTTATGATTGTCTGCGAAGAAGCACATAATTATATCCCTAAAATGGGAGGAGCAGAATATAAAGCTTCAAAAAAATCTATTGAAAGGATTGCAAAGGAAGGCAGAAAATATGGTCTGAGTTTAATGGTTGTTAGTCAACGACCATCCGAAGTTTCAGAAACAATATTTTCCCAGTGCAATAATTTCATTTCTTTGAGATTGACAAATGTTAATGACCAAAGTTATGTAAAAGCATTAATGCCCGAAAACTCGAATGCTATTGCGGAGATATTACCGAATCTAGGTGCGGGTGAATGTTTGATTGTTGGAGATGCGACACTTTTGCCTTCAGTAGTTAAGTTAGATATGCCAGATCCTCAACCAAAATCTCAATCTATTAAATTTCAAGATGAATGGCAAAAGAATTGGCAAGATGTAAGTTTTGATACAATTATAAAGCGCTGGAAAAGAGAAGAGTAATTAAATGAACATGGTCAAAACAAATCAGATTTCTATCGACTTCCATGCCCACCGTTGGCCGGATCAGGAACATTACCCACTGAACCTTTCTGCTCACCTACGAGCGGTTCAAACCATTGTTTACAACGACATTAAGAAAAGGAATTAGCTCTTTTTTGAAAGAAATTCAAAAGCACTGTAAAGAGTGTAAGATAACTCGAACAAATAAAAATACAGAATGTATGTGGTAAATAAATTTAAAACAAATTATGAGCAAAGTAGAAGCAATTAAGCCGGGGCCGAAGCCTAAAACAGATGATGGAACTTTGGATAAAAGAAGACGCGTATCCCCTCCAAATGTGCCCAAATATAATCCACCATTGAAACCACATAAGCCAGATAAGAAATAATTGGTTTGGTTTTCAGCTACCTCCCCCTAGATTTTAGAACATTCATGATCTCTTCCTCATTGTAAAAAATGGTGTAGCCGATTTTGGAGTAAGGAATTGTGCCTTACTATTGCCCGAATATGTTGGTGAAAGCGGCGATGGAAAGAAGGCGTTGAACTTGGTGTGATTTGAACTATTTTGTATGGGTTTTGGCGGTGCCATTGAAGTTCTGGAGTTCGGATTTGAATTCAGAGAGAAGTTGTTTTTTGAAGTCGTTAAGGATGTTTTCAAGGAGGATGAGGTCGAAGGGATCGAGATGTAGTTTTGCCATAGTGTTTTTTGGTGGTAAAGGTGGGGGGAGTTTTTAGGGCGGTACATCAAGGTTGTTATGAGTTTTGGGAGAGAAATGTCCCAGGAATTGAACTAATTATTCAGATTTTTTGAAATGGTTAATTACTAACTTCTGAATCATTTTCTATTCAATAAACTTTTAGAACTTGGCTGCATAATTCCTATGTGTCATTCTAACCTGTTTTTTATTCAATTATTTAATAAAATAAATGTTTTCAAGATTTAATCCGGTTTAATCCGGTTTAATTCGCTTTAATCCGTTTAGTTTTGCATTTATCCGTTTTAATCCAAATTAATGCGTTTTTATTCGATTTATTTTATTAAATAATTTGATGAAAAAAGGTATGTTTTTGGTCGCATGTTTCATTGATTTTTTATCGCAATTTTTATTATGTGGCATGCAGGTACCACTGCATGAAAAAATGGTATTTAGGGTGTTTTTACACAAGGTATTTATAGAAAAAAGAGAGCAATATTTTTCCTTTCCTGCTATGAAAAAGGAGGTCTAGGGTGGGTTAAATTTTATAGATTCAAAGGTCAATAACTTGCCGAGATGGCAATTTATTTCCATGCCAAAGGCTATTATTATTATTATTATTATTATTATTATTATTATTTTCTTGATTGAACTTGCTTAAGAAGTCAAGATGAAAATTTTCAAGAAGGTTCGAGGTTGATTTTAAAAATAGGGCATAAGTATTCTTCCTTTTTGAGAAAAAAAGGAAGGGCTATTTAAGTATTTAATGAGTATCGTTTACTTATTCTTTACCGTCATTTTTTGGTTGTTAAACTCCCAATCAATTAGCGTGTTTAATTCTTTATAAAAGTTTGATTTTTCGACTTTTGGGGTCACAAAACGAACCCCGACTTGTTTAAGTCGGGGTTTTTCATTTTACAGCGCGTTCAAAATGCATTTTGATAAGCGAAGGAAAATGAAAAACGCATAACTGCGATAGCAGTTTGGGGTTCAATGCTTGTTAAGAACAATACGATGGGATATGAAATCCTTACGAGGTCACAAAACAAAACGAGAATGCGTGCGAGAGCGTCATTAACTTCGTAGCAGCTTCGCAGTCTCGTTTTTGTTTTACTTCATTTTCATTCTGTTTCTCATTCTTTTTATCGGATTCCTTCCAATCTATAATCCTCTCCAAATCCTTATAAAAGTTTGATTTTTCGACCTCCGAGGTCACAAAAACAAAACGAGAATGAGAGCGAGAGCGTCATTAACTTCGTTGCAGCTTCGCAGTGTCGTTTTTGTTTCCCCTCTGCACGTCGACCACAAAAGGTTCATGCAATAATCCTGTTTTTTATAGATGGTTAAAAGGAACTGAAACAAGATAATTGATTTGATTCTATTCATTTATTAGGCGATAGTAGGAGGAAAGGACTTTCAAACAGACAAAGTAATTTGATGTATCTCTTTGCTACGTAAAATCTTAAATGCAAATAATGTATATTTGAATTACACAAATCCTCTGTTTTGATGGAAAAAATTCAAAAATCAACGTTATTTGCATTGCTTTGTAGCTGTTTACTTATTAGTAGTTCATGCACGGTTTATTATCCAACCAGTGATATCGATGCAAAAATCAGTTCTAATATTAATTCAGCCAACGATAATTGCAATCGTGTTATAGGTCAAATTACAACATTCGAAAATGACTACAAAAATTTGAAATGTATAAGCACTGAAAGTCCATATAGTGATGCACTAAAGTCTATGAATGAAATTGATCAATGTAAATTACAAATGCAATCTTTACAAACTGATTTAAGCAAATTGTATTTGGATTTTAAATCGTATACAACTGGAAAAGACAAAATAGCATCGAATTCAAGCGAGTGGAAACTGTTCAAAACGACTAAAAAGAGCTTAAAATCAAAATTCAAGGAACTTCAAACAACGGGCGAAAAGACGGTTAAAAAAGCGGAGGAATTTAATTTGTTTGTAAATGAGAAAATAGTACCAATTGTTACGATGGTTGATATTGAGGCCTTTCGTAAAAATCTTGACGAAAGCCAAAAATCCTTTAAAACCTCCCAAAAGGAGTTGGAGGATAAATTACTTGTTTTAGAAAGTGATTTAACAAGATTAAAACGGAAAAACAGAATACTTAACAAAGATAAAATCGCATTGTTAGAAAAGGATATGGAAGAGATGAAAATCCAACGAAATGAGTTGGCAATAGTTCAATCAAAATTGGATAATACAATTCTTCTCTTCAATCAAAAAATGAGAGGAAAAACAAGGATATATTCCTGTTCATCAGAATGGGAAGTTGTTAAAGATACTGAGCAATCTTTTGCTGAACTGCAAGTGTCCTGCACCACTATTCAAACAACGATTTTAGGATTGTATACCCATATGTTGCAGGTTATCTCAGAAATGAAGGAGTAAAAAATACTTAATCTTCATCACCAGGTAATTCCAAGGCTTTCACAGATTGAATCGCATTTCCGGCAATTCCTCGAATGGAAGCATGCATATCGATTGTATTAATAATCACTTTTTCGATTTGCTTTTCGCGCTCTTTCCAGATGCGTTGCATAGAACGTTTTTCAGCTTCTAATCCATCTTTCATGGCACTAAATCCTTCCACTATCGCTTCTACTTGCATACGAAAGGTATTGCTTGTCAAGAAATCATACAGCATGTGCATTTTATCGCCACGGTTTTCTTGAGAGGCCAAAGAATTATTCACTTGAATAATTGATTCGCGCAAAACACCAGATAATCCTTTGAACTCTTCATAGGTACAAATCCAAACACCTTCTTTTTGTCCCATGCGTTCCATATCTGCGGGCATCGCTTCGGTTACAAGCACACCGATATCAGCACCTTTCACGCGCATATCAGCCTTGAATTTCTGAATCCAAGACGGCTGGAAATCTTTTGTGCGCTTACTTTCATAATAGATTTTACCGCAATTTTGATCGCTTCGTGTATTGACAATCTGTATACAATCACCGCCGCGTGCTCCTTTTTTAATTTCTTCGATTGTATCCAAAGGGAAGGTGGACACTAACCATTCTTCGATGGCCAATTCTTGCACTTCACCTTGCATCTGCATGGAACCCTGTTCTTGCTTGCGCTTCATCTCTTCTGTTAGCCGTTTTTGGTCTTCCAGCTGTTTTTGCAATTCTTTAAAACGCAATTCATTTTTTTCTTCTTCTGAGCGACGAATCTTGTCTTTTTCAAGACTCAATTGCTCATTCAAACGTTTTTGAGCTTCTGCCTCAGCAACTTCCTTCAATTCGTCCTTTTCGCGTTTCAGTTTTTCAATCTCTGCTTTCGTGCGATTCAATTCCTTGATTTGTTCGGACTTCTCCTTTAATTCTTTTTGTAAGGCATCAAATTGTTCGGATTGTTCATTCACCAATTTAGCCTTGAGTTTTTCTTCAATGGCTTTTGATTGCTCTTTCAATTGCTTATCCAAACGCTCCTGAAACAACTCGTTTTCTTGCTTTTTCTTTTCTTCAAATTCTTCCTTTGCCCGATTCAATTTGTCAAATTCCGACTCAAACTTCTTTTTCTCATCAGCTAATTGCTGTTGGTATTTTTGTTTGATTTCGTCTTCCAATTGATGTGATAGGATGTCTTGTACATCGATAGCTGTACCACAATTAGGACATTTAATTTGATTCGAATTGCTCATAAATATTGATTGTTTCAGCCTCAGCTAAGTGATTGAACGTGAATTGAATTTAAAATTAATGAATTTTTATCAATAGACATTTTATATTTTTTTCTGAAATTGATGAACGTTAGAGAACTTTCTGAGTAATACTTTTAACGTTTAACCAAAACGGGTTGGTGCACCGCTTAGTTTATTGATAAAAAAATAAGTGTTTTAACCGCGTTCTTCCATCGAATAATCACTTCTTTAATTGAGGATTGCCTGAAGATCAGTTGTTTTTATATTATCGTTTGTCAATTTCCCTTCCAAAGATTTAAATTCTTCCCTATGATAGTCAGTCGATTCTATAATTTTTCACGAATTTAACTAATTTGATTAATCACTAAAGTTGATTCAAAACTGGAATCTTGCGCAATAAAAAAAGCGCATGAAACAAGAAAAGAATACAATTGATGGCTATTTTATTCTTTAAAAATAAAACTAATGTTGTATTCAGATTTAAACTATTGACTTCGAATTTTAGCTAAAAATAGATATGAAGCGTGATAAAAGTATGTACATATTGAACTCAGTTATGATTATTTAAAATTACATGGTGTATTTGATTGAATAACAGCATAGTATATCGTATTAACAGCTCCAATTTTAAAAAAAAATTCCCTTTTTTGGAATAATTAATGTTTAAATCAGTTTTATAAATTTTAAAGTAGTTGAAAATCAATAATTTAACATTTTAGGTTAATTTGGAATGTATTTTGTTAAAAATTGAACGAATAATTTTCATAAAATCAGACCATATGAAATGTAAACTATATCTTTTTATTTTGCAGCTATTTTTATGCAAAATAATTTTTGCTCAACACAGCAATGAGCTGTACAACAATGGCGCCCTCATCCACATTCAAGCAGGTGCAGAGGTTCATGTTCTCGGTGATATTCACATGCGAGGAGCTTCAGCAACATTCGAAAACAACGGATTGCTGAAATCGGATGGTTATTTGTTTGGAGACAACCTGTTTCAGCAGCGTGGAACAGGAACTGTTCGTTTACAAAATAATCTTGCCAACGTCGGTGAAAGTCAAAAAATTTCTGGGTCTTTCGCAGTTCGAGGAACAAACACAGCTGCTATTGGTGTCAACGATGGATCTTTTTATAACCTTGAGGTAGCAAATGGAACTGGAATTGTTTGGTTAGAAACCAATGCCATTGCAGGTTCTACTGCCTATGTTGCAGATGTTCGAAATTCAGTCAATTTTTTCTCAGGTGCAGTTCAAAACAGGATAATTACGCATTCACCTTCAACATTGCCAACCAATGGTAGCGGATACTCAGCAATCTTTGGTTTATTGAATTCAACAGCCGGTCTTGCAAATTTTGTGAATAATACCATTACGCTCAACGGGAATTCGAGTGCAGTCGATGCTGGATTTATTCAAGGAAAGCTGAGAAGAGTTATAAGTCCTGCAGGAGGAACGTATGGTTTTCCAGTTGGACTTGAACCGGCAGGTGCAGGTGCGAAAAGAGGAGTTCAATACATGACGTTTACGTTTGACGCAAATACCTATGGCATGATAGAATCCTATTTTGAGACAGGACTAACAAACGCGATGGCTGTTCAAATGGAATGCACAGGCTATTCAATTGACTATTGGGGTGGCACAGACCATGGGCAGTGGTTTATGGCGAATCCAGCTGGAGGAGCAGGTTCATACAGCGCGACACTTTGGCCACAAGATGATAATTTCCCCACTAAAACAGTTTGGATGATTACAAAAAACAATTCTATTCAAGGAACAGCGGACCAATGCGGTTCATCACCCGTTACTTTAACGAGAAGTGGTTTCAATGGTTCGGGAAGTTTTGGTGTTGCGGCAGGAAATATTAGCATTTTACCGTCTGAATTAATTCAAATTTGGTCTGAGTCGTTTGAGAATTATATTCAAGTAAATTGGTTGATTGGATCAGAACACAATGTGAGCCATTATAATTTAGAGAGAAGCGATGACGGAATCAATTTTGGATTGATATCAACGCTTGCCGCATTTGGTAATTCAACCACCCAATTGAACTATCACTACGATGACTATGCTGTTAATCGAAATCAATTATATTATTATCGATACAAGGTCTTCGATTTTGACGGAACATTTGACTATTCACCGATTGTTCAAGGAAAATTACTTAACAATTCAACCTCATTCTCAACAGAATCGGTCTACATCTATCCAAATCCGTCGGCAGAGAATTTGAATATTGGTATTTCAAGTTTGAAAGAAAGAGATTTAAAAATAGAAGTATATAACTCAATCGGTCAGATTGTTTACAGTGAGCGAAACACGATTGAAAAAGGGAATACGATCCTTCCAATTGATTTGAATAATTGGGCTTCGGGAGTGTACAATGTTAAATTAAAAGATGAAATAAGCGAAGAACTTGTTTGGCAAAAATTTATAAAACTTTAAAGTTACAACTATGAAAAGAATAATTACAACAACAATATTAACTGCTTTAGCTAGCAGTAATCTCTTCGCGCAAAATGTGGGGATTGGAACTTCAACTCCAGCTGCCAGTGCAAAATTGGAAATTACGGATGCAAATCGCGGTTTACTTATTCCGAGAATTGCATTGACTGCCACAAATGCCGCTGGACCTGTAAGCTCTCCTGCTACGTCTTTAATGGTATACAACACAGCTACTGCAGGTGTAGCTCCCAATAACGTAACTCCAGGATACTACTACTGGAGCGGATCTGCGTGGGTAAGATTGCTAAATACGGAAAGCAGCGATTGGAGAGTGTCAGGAAATGCTGGAACGACTGCCGCTGCCAACTTTATAGGTACGACAGATGCCATTGATTTTGTAACCAGAACCTCTAATACTGAGCGGATGCGTGTTACAGCTGCTGGAAATGTGGGGATAGGACTAACTGTACCTACTGCAAAACTAGAAGTTTTAAGTGGCGCTTTGGCTGATGGTATTTATGGGCACAGTAACAATGTTGGAGGTTATTTGGGTCGTGAAACAAATATAACATTTGGTACGCCTCTACAAACATTGCAGGGAGCAGGGGTGTATGCAGTTAATCCTACAGCAGGATATTCAAGTATGTTTTCACAATCTTCTGGCGCCGCTACAGTAGCAGCAAATATTTCCTTTTCCGATGTTTGGATTGCTTCATACAACTATGTTCAGAATGCTTCTGCTACTGTTAATCCATCAGCCAATTACAACCAGTTAAATATCACGAGCACTACCCTTGCAGGCAACCATATTGCATTGCGTGGCTTTTTAGACCGCGCTGTAACAGGCAATCCTGGTTATTCAATTGGTGTGCAAGGATTGGCCAACTCAACAAGTCAGGATGCCTTTGGTGTTCAGGGTCTGGCTTTCTCAAATTCAACAACAAGAGCCGGTGGTTACTTCGAAGCGCTTACCTATGCAGGCGCATCTCAAGCTTATGCTTATGTAGGGTCAAGTGTTGGTATCAACAGAAAAATTACAGGTACAAACGCAGTTTCGGAGATTATCCCTACACCTAATCATGGTCGTATTACGATGACTGCACCTGAATCACCTGAATACTGGTATCAGGATTATGGTACTGCCGAAATGGTAAATGGTAGCGCACATGTGGACATTGATCCAATTTTGGCTGATATTGTCATCATTGATGCACAAAACCCTATTCGTGCCTTCTTCACGCCTCAAGATATGTTGTATTTCAATGGAGCGGCAATAGTAAATCAAACTGCTACAGGTTTTGACATTGTAGAACTAAATGGAGGGTCTAATAATGGTAAAGTTCAATATCAAATTATCGTTCGTCCAAAAACGGGTTATGGTGAAGGGCGTTTCCCTCAAGCTCCTGGTCCTGCTTATTTGAAAGCAGACAAAGAACCGGCTGCAGCAAAAACTCTAAATCAGCCAAATGATGGTCGCACTATTTTTTATTGGCCAGCCGATCACATAGTTTATAAATACAATCCTGAAGATATGATTCCAATTGGCGAAGTTGTACCTGCTGGGCCAAATGCAGGAAAAATAAAATTAGGAAATGGCGAGTACAGAGAAGGCTTGCCTGCTGAGAGAATTTCAACAGAAAAGAAATAAAATAAACTAAAAGCTGTCTATGATAATAGGCAGCTTTTTTTGTTTTTGAAATATTTACTTCTAATATTACGATAGACAAATACTGTATATTTGGCTGTTATCAAACTTCTTTTTTCATGAAAACGTATCCAAAAAAAAGCTAGATTTTAGATTCAAAACGCGTTAAGCCTTTAAAAATCATATCCAACACTTGTTCGATTGGAAGTGCATTCGTATTGGTTATTGTTGTTCCTCCCATATTGAATTCAAAACTGCCGATACTATTAAAACCACCTTGTCGACTTTGTTTCGAGCGTTTTAATCGCTTATCAATCCCATATACACGCATTTTCACTCTTACATAGGGTTTTAAACGTGAATAACTAGCACCTTGAGCACCGACAGTCATCGTTTTATTTACACCAACTAAGATTTTAAATTTCACATAATAATCTAAGTATTCTGTTCGCATTGCACGTCGTTTAGTGCCTCTCGGCAATCCTCCAACTTGACTCGGAGTTGACCATGTGCGTAATTCCACCCCTTTGTTATTTAGCGGATATAATAAATGCGTTTCTGTTTGCATTTCCTGACTCACCAATTTGTCAACACGAGACAGTACTGAATCATACAAAATCGTTGGAATTCGAAGATCACTTCCTCCTGCATTATTTACAATAAAATTATTTACTAAACGATGATCAACGCGCCATTTGAATTTATAGATTCCCGAAGAGGTTTGAGCCATGGCTCCCAAGCTGAAAAGGATACTAAAAAAGATACCAAATGTAATTTTTGTTTTCATAATGCTAAAAATAGTGAATGGTTTCTGTTTTACAAAAAATGTACCGTAAAGAAAAAGTATATTCAAATATTCAAATATTCAAATATTCAAATATTCAAATATTCAAATATTCAAATATTCAATTCATATACCATTCCAACTAGTCTCTAGTTTCGGGTTCCTAATCGCGTTTTTTAAAATTCTACGTTATATTTGAACTAAAAATCAATGAAAAAAATACTGTTCATTTTATTACTCCTTTTCACTGTTCATTTGAATGCTCAGTTAATGCCAGAAAAATACAATTCCTTGATGGAAGAAATGTGGGGAAAGAACTTTAAACAAAAGTTGAAGTTTTTGGATAAGAAATTCAAAGGGAATGAGATAGATCCTTGGTATTATTGGTTCAAGGCGGATGTGTATACCATGGAAGGGGATGATGCCAATGCGCGTTTGTGTTATGAAAAATCGCTTGAAGTTGATCCTAAATTTGCTGCTGGATATGGGAGTTATGCGCGTTACCTCGTAAATTACTTTGATGGTGATTTCGAAAAGGCGGTTGAATTAAGTGCCAAAGCAATTGAATTGGATGGAACGGAATTCTATTATTACATCGACCGTGCAGAAGCTTATTTAAAATTGAAAAAATACGATGAAGCTCTTTCAGATGCGTTTTTCTATATACATCAGGATGGCGTTTTCGTTTTTAATGGTCAAATAGTACTTATCAATTGTTACATTGAGCAGAACGATCAAGCGAAGTTGAAAGAATTATTAATGTCATTTGGGGTCAACGAAATTGATTTTATGGCTGGACCTGATTTGGCAACGAAGATTGGCAATTATTATCTTTCGTATGGAGATCAAGCGCGTGCTTGTGGAGCCTTTCGTGTAGCAAAAGAACATTATGAATACATGATGGATACTGAATTACCAGCTGATCTTGCGGAGAAATTAAAAAAATGTGAAGAATGATGATTGCTCATCGATCTAATATCCAAATTCTATATTTAAATTCTAGCTCTAACTTTTAGTGAAACAACTGTACGTACTTCTTATCTTCATCGCTCTCAGTGTTCATTCGCAAGCACAAGCAAATGCACGTCTTTTTGAAGATTATACGAAATGCTATACAGGATTCTTGTCGGCGAAAGGTGATACGATTTGGCCAGCGCAATTTGAGCAGGTGCATGCTATGTCGTACAATGAGTTCACAAGCGATTATTGTTGGGTGGCAAAATACAAAGGGTATTATGGTGTAATCGATCGCATGGGTAAAAACATTGTTCCCTTTGCATACGAAGAAATAGCTGAGGGGGCAAACCAATCCGAATTTATCTTTCATAAAAACGGGAAAGTGGGCCTTGTTTCACGAACAGGAACCGTTTTGGTCGAAGGAATCTACGATGAAATTGAAATTTATCCATTCGACAATCGGACTTATTACCACGTAAAAAAAGATCTTTTGGTTGGATTGATGAATGAAGTACATCGTTTATTGTTTCCATTAACGTACAGGCAAATCCATCAGTTGGACAATTCCGATGAAACGAAATATGAAGCATCTAACTATATCATTGCATACGATACAGCGGGTGCTTATCTAATTGATACATTAGGTAATAAAATCATTAAGGAAAAATTTCATGAAATTCAACAAGAACGAATTCGTTTGGGTTGCGACACGTGGACCTATTGTTTTTTAACTTATGATACAGCTGGTAATACGAATATTTACGATGCGAAAGGCAGAAAATTGAGTAACGAGAGCTATGACGACGTTTATTTCAATACGGTGTATTTGAACGGCTGCTCAACGATTGGAACCTACGCGGTTTGCAAATCTCCGAGGGGAAAAGAATTGTTGAACGTAACAACAGGTCAGCGCTCGAAAGTCTATGCTGATTTAACTTTTTTAGGAAATTATCATGTGTATTCGAACAAAAAAATAAACCAAGGTAAAAAGACCATCTTTCCAATTTTCGGTATCTTGAATCAAGACTTGGAAGAATTGCCCATTCATTCAAATTATCCTTTTGCTATGTTCAATGAACGCGGATTTGCCTCACCAAACGCAGCTTATTTCTTCTCTGAAATAGAGGATTCACCCAAAAAAGTAATCTTGGATTCAAACGTCGTTGTTATAACAGAATTCAAGAAAGATGAGCGTTATACAGGCGAAAAAAAAGGACGTAAAAGTTATTATTACGGCTTGTTGAATTACAAAACAGGTGAACGCATTGTGCCCCAATTTCATCAAGTGTATCGATTAGATTTGGATGGAAAATCCTATTTCTGGACCATGAAGTATGCGCATTCGTTTTCTACTACAGGTGAGTTGACGATTTACAATTCAGATTTAGCAGTCATCTTCAAAAGCGCCATGCGCAATTGGAGTGAGCATTTTCAATCGAGTTATTACAATTGTCCCGATGAAAAGGAACGCATGTTTGTTCTTCAAAATGCTGAAGGAAAGTTTGGCGGTTTGAATGCTAAAGGTGAAATCGTAATGCCTTTTCAGTATGCGAAAGCACAAGCCTGTAAGATAGAGCGAGAAGATGAAAGCTGTCCTATGAACAATTGGATTGTGGAGAAAGATGGAAAAAATGGTGTGTATTCCTGGAGGGGAAAACAACTCTTACCAATCGAGTATGATGAGGTACGCATGGATCAATTGGGCTACATTCAATTGCGAAAAGACAGCCTTTGGACGCTATTAGATTTGAACTTCAACGAAATGATTTCAAAGTGTTCAGCCATCATTTCTTCCCTTAAATCAGCGATGAATGGTCAACGGGTGAAGCCAACTTACAAAGGAACTTTTTTGGATGGACAAGCATTTTTCGCGATCAAAGATGGAGAAGTGTATTTCGAAGATGAAGGCGTATTTAAGAAAGTAGATTCAACCTTTCTTCTGTTCCCATTGCCCCTGATGTCGATGGGCTCACAGATTTTGGTGCGAAAAGATGGAAAAGCCCTTGCGCAAGGCGACTTAATTGCAAATATTCGCAATTCGATTTATCTCGTGCGTTCAGGCAGTGACTTTAAACTCTATGCTGCTGGAACGGTGCCAGGTTTGGATGCTGGAGAATTCCTCAACCGAATAAAAAATGCGAAGACCTATGATTATAACCAGAATTACATCGCGATTCAACTGAAAAATCTACGCTGGGGCGCCTATGATTTAGCAACTGGCGCTACCTTGGTAGAACCGAATTATTATGAAATAAAGCCAATGCACATGAACGGCAAGGCTAGGCCAGATGCGTATTGGGGTGCCTTGACCAGTAGTTTAAATTATGGAGTGACGGATTGGAATCTAGTCAATGGAAAAGGGGAGAGTCTCTTTTCAAAAGTGGTGGATTTTCCGTTCAGTTTTAACCGAGCGAATTTGGCCTTTTTTGCTACAGATAAAAAGTTTGGGATTCTCGATACTTCCATGACGATTTTAGTTCCTGCAATGTATGATCAAGTGATTGATAAGGATAGTATGTTTTTTTTGAAGAAGGATGGACATTGGTTTGGTTTCCGTCGCGAAACAGGTGTTGTTGACTTGAAGGCAGAATATATTTCAATTGATTCGTACCGCAATGGTTACCTATTGTTTGGTTACCAAGGAATCGCTATCGTTGATAAGCATTTTAAGTTTGTCTTACCGTATACGAATACAGAAACCGCAGTTCAAACCTTGGATTTAATGAAATTGGTGGGAATTTCAATTACCATGAAAAATGTTTACAATCCGAATAGCTATTACCTTAACAATTCAAGTGTTGTGTCACGCACCATTAACAATCGCCATTTATTGGAATTGGCTGAAACACGTTCAACACGATATGCTTTAGCAAATCAAAACCAGTATTTAACGCGCTACTTTGACAATGGAAGCTTTCACATCAATGAATTGCGCGAGTTAGACTTGAACATCGTGTTTTACAAAAACTCTTACATGTCTGTTAAACGCGAAAAGAAAACAACTTATTGGCAAAACTTTGTACAGAATAGTTATTCATCTAGTGGCATTACATCAACAAAAAACGAATATACCACTTACCGCATTAATGAAACATCCTATGCTGTCATTGAGTTGAAAGACTTATTTGTGGGTAAATCCGACTACATAAAAATCGTTGATGATTTACTAACCACAAAAATCAACAAACGACAACTCTTTGGTGCTAACTGTGTGAACCTCGCAACAATCTTATCCGATTACCGTAAGAATTTCTACCTGAGTGAAGACGGAATTGTTTTTTGTCAACCGGGTAAAGCGCACCAGAGTATTGTGCTGACGTATAAGGAGCTGGGGCTTTAGAATATGTCTGCCTGTCTTAGCCTCCAGCGCAGGCAGGGAACATGGAGCATAGAACCAGGGAGAAATATATAATTCTGGAAACCAAATTATTTCGTCATCTCGACAAGCTCGATGACCGAGAAAGCTAGGAAAACCGAGAAAGTAAAAAATTAAACGCGTAAATTTTAAATTGGTCGCCGAGCCTGTCGAGGTGCCCAACCACAAACAATAAAGGGACGCGATAAATCGACGTCCCTACCATTAGATGTCAAAATTTTATAATTCGCAATACTGCGTCCGCTGAAGGCAAGGGTGTCACGAATCACTCCGCCACGGCGGACTAATTACTCCCTCAATTTACCTCCAAAACGATACACTAAATTTACGGCTGCTTGTAAACCAAGTTGTTTATAGTTTTCCTGATATCCCCAACTGTAATAATTGACCCTTAAATTGTTGTAATTCAAACCTAACTCGGTGTTTAATTGTATGTATTTAGAGATGTTGAATTGAAAGCCACCAGTTACACCTATGCGGAAGTAATTATGTCTTGGAGATGGCTCATAGGTGCTAAGATTATAAATCGAATAGTTGTAGTTTACAATTACCCCATGGTTCACACCAAAATAGATTCCAGGCATAAAGTAAGGAGTGATTTTTCGATTATCATCTCTCATGAAAACAGCTTCTATTCCGCCTTCACCGATGAGCGTACGATCATACCTCCTAGGATAACCACCCTCAACAATGCTAGTGGTTTGTTTTAACTGATTGAAGCCAATGCGCATAGGAAGTCTAAACCCCAGTTTATTGTTTAAATTGTACTGCACATTAAAACTTTGGTTGTAATTCGAGGCAATCGTTCTATCAAATTGATATCCCTGGGTTGAAAGTGGGGATAACAAATTTACTCCTATGGAAAATTTTCCATAAGCATACTTACTCGGATCTTGCAAGGAAGATGAATTGTAGGGTGCTCCACCTGGTAAAGGGTCGATATTACTTTTCGCAACATTCCAATTGCCATCTGATACATTGGCGTGATTCGAATAGGATTTAAGCGAAGAAATACTGCGGATTTGTGACTTACCCTCAAAGGCATAGTTGATCAATCCTAAATCTTTACTTACCGAAATGAGTTGAACCAATTGAATTTCTCCAGAGGGAAAATACAAGGTGTCTTGCGCTTTTACTGTAAAATAAAACAAGTTAATTGTTAGAATAATTAATGTTTTCATACTGTTTGGTATTATTCTTAATCTTTTAAAGTAAGGTTCATGTAAGCCTCATATAATTCTTTTGAAAAGGCTGATAATCCACCTTTTTCACGCAATGCCAGCAGAGCTGCCCAATTTGTTTTACCTTCATACGCGTCTTTTGATAAGTAATAACCTTTACTATGCAAGAAAAGTGAACGTTTTAGGTTTGAAATGGGAAGATTGTCAAATACAATTAAAGCTGAATCTCCAGTTGTTTTATGTTCCATGTAGAGCGCATCATCCATTGAAAGCGCTGTTGTATAATCGTCATTTCCCAATGCAGATGTCGGCATACGACGTTCAATGGTAACTTTTTCTAGCGCAGAAAAATCCATTTGTAATCCATCGAGTTCCCAAAATTTATAGCCTGAACTAAGTCTAAATTCAACTGTTTCATCCGTCAGATATTCTGTTGGAACAGAAACCACAAGTTCGTTGTAATTCACTTCACTGATCAAATCAATAGCTTCAAGTGCTTGCCAAGAACCGTTTTGTTTCACTTCAATGATTAATGGGATTCCTGCTTCAATCACGTCCTTTTGAGCTTCTTCAGGTGTTCGTTTTTGATTGTGTTTCACCCATTTTTCATAGTTTTTACCCATCAATTCAGCAAAGGAATGATAGACCAATCCACCCCAATTACTGTTTTTTGCGCGCACGATTAATTTCGCATGTTCTTTGTTTGAACTCACGTTAAACGTTGCAAAGACATGGCTGAAATCATTTTCACCTACCTTATCAAATAAATATGCTTGGTCATCGGATGCATTGATTTGCGTTCTTACATCCGTTCCTTTATCGTTAATTGCTTGGATGGCCGTTTCACGTTGTTTGATCGTGTAAACTGCTCCTTTTTGATCCGTTGCAATTTCCACTTCGGCTGAATGATTTACAATAATCATTTCCATAAGATTGGTATACTGAAGTTCATTTTCTTCATTCTTCACCAACATTTTATAAGATGCTTTCTCAGGATGATAATCTGGTAAGGATTTATAGTCATCGCGTTCCAAATTTGGAGCAGTAGCACCCGTGAATAAAGTGTTGTTGTAATGGTACTGCACTCCGTCATAGGTGTAATTATGTGGACAGCTGCAGGCGATTAGTAAGAAAATTCCTAAACCTGCCACAGCACTGGTTCCTGCAATTAATAAATTACCCACTGACGACAAGCCACTGTTTTTGTCTAATACCTTAATATCCGTAATGGTCGTAAATGGAATCGAAACTTGATCACCATCCATTTCTAGTGCATCCATATACACATGTATCTGATTTGCATAAAGCACTTCTGTTTTTGGAACAGTAAAGTTTGATTGTCTCAAACCACGGTTGTAATAAAAGTCAACATGAGAATCTACTGGGATCAATTCTCCTTTAAGTAGTTCGTTTCCAACAGTTGGATTTTTTAATTGCCAATAGCGATCTCCTATATGTACAAGGATAAAAGGATAGCTTTTTTCCTTTAGTAATGTTTGTGCATTGTTGTGCAGTACTGTTCGACTTTTCAAATGATAAATGCGACAACTTGTAAAGACAAAAGGCACTAGAAAAAAAAGTGCAATGATGCGTGTTGAATTAAAATATTGCTGTTTCATTGTGTTATTTAGTTTAAAATGGGTAAATCACAACCATCTGTTTTCAGTTCGTGAATTGCCGCTTCGTGGTTTTTATCAAGAATATGCGTTTTCATGTTTCTACAAAATGGACATGAGCTCATGAAGCCATCTGTATCAATGTACAAATAGCCGTTTCCAGCACCAAGACAACCTTTCTTGCGCTGATGATAACCAGTATATAAGACAATCGGTAAGTGTTTTTTTGAAGCGTCGGCATTTGCTTTTAAGAAAAAAGATTCTAGGGTCGTTAATTGCTCTTGGTTTAGATAAACATCTTGGTATTCGTAATTTCCAGCTGCGCGCGGTTCTAATACTTGAACGAAAGAAGCTCCATTATTGTTGGCAAAATTCAAATAGTTCCACAGATTTTCTTCCGAACAAAATTCTTTTGTAGCACAAATCGTGAAGGTGAGAACAAGATTTAGTTCACGTGCATTTTTCGCAGCGTCAAGTGCCCATTGAAACGCTTTGTCATTCCGACGAAATGCATTGTGTTGTTCTGCAAGGTAATGATCAATCCCGATTGATATCCCGGTTAAACCAGCATTTTTCAAACGTTCAAGATTTTTTCGCGAGCAATTGAATCCGGAAGTATAGATGTAGAAATCGCTTTTACCTGGAGCTGATTCAAATAATTCTACTAAATCATCCATACGTGTCATTGGTTCTCCGCCACCATATTGAATGACAGAAATTCCAGCAGCATGTAGTTTTTGAAGGATTTGCTTATGATCGTCTAAACTTAGCGTATCTTTTTTATTTAGTTCATGTCCTTCGTAACAGTGTTCACAATTCAAGGGACATTTTTTCGTAAAAGCAATTTGCACCAATTTTAAATTTTCCAAGTTGGAAATAGATTCTTGGAAGCCTTTGCGCACTTCAACTTCCAATGGGCGATAGAAAAGGTTAGAAGGCCACCCATTCATATTGGAATTGAAGTAATATTTACCATCAACAAACGCCAACTTTTCAATACCCGTTTCGGTTGTATAGACCTGTTTCAGTGACAGAATGTGCTTTCGAATTTTACCGAGCAAGAAAGGATTTTTATAGCGTTTCATAAAATGAATTCCAATTGATATCCACATACGCAAGAGAATCAAGTTTTTGGTAAATCCAACTTTGATTGTTTGATTGTGATTATTCGTTTGTATCTGTCTCATGGAATTGTTCATTGATCCTTAGCTTTGAAACGATAAACAAGATTAATGGCTGCTTGACCACCAGCGTTTTCATATCTGGCATAACCAGTGTAGGCATAGGGTGAAGGAAAGGCCGTATTTATATTTCCTCCTGCTTCAAAATTCAATGCAAAATATTTTGATAAATTAAATTGAACACCAATATTCAAAGAAAGTCTGTAATAGTTTTCTCGTGGTCCAACACTGATGTTGAAATTGTTACTTCCTAAAATACTATCTGCATGTACCCAGCGCACTCCCTGACTTTTACCAAAATAAATACCAGGCAATATATAAGGATTGATCTTACGTTTGTCATTAACCATGAATAGAGGCTCTAACCCAATTTCATAAACAATATCATGGGCAATATGTTTGTATTTATTGCTCGTACTCGGTAATCTATCGTTTGTCATCATTGCAAATCCAATACGTGCCGGAAGTCGAATTGCTAAATTTTTATTAAAATTAAATTGTCCATAGAAACTCTGATTGTAATTCGAAGCAATAGTAATATTCGTCTCACTTCCTAAAGAGGATAAGGAAGAAAGTAAATTGATACCAACGGAAAATTTTGAATAGGAGTAGGAACAAAATATATTTTTGGAAAGGGCATGATTATAAAAGGCTATATCTGATGCGATTGTAGGATTGTTTAAATTATTATTATCGCTTTTTCCAACCGAAGCATGATTGGTATACCGTTTCAAACTTGAAATTGCCCGCATCGTTTGTTGATTATTGTACTTGTAGATGATAATACCACTTTCAGTATTCACTGAGACAATTTCTACTACTTGTATATTTCCGTTTTTCAGGAACAGGGTGTCTTGTGCAGAAATGTAGAAAAATGCAAATTGAAACAAAAGTAAAAAAAGGTATTTCATTGATTCAAAATTTATACGAATTAAACCTATTTCCTAAATAAAGCATGATAACAATAAAATATATTTTGTTTGTTTAAAAAAATAGTAGTTTTTCATGCGTTTTCTTTTTTCTATTAAACCTGGGCATATAGACATGAGGCAAATCTATATATTGTGTTAACAATTATAACGAGTCAAACATATAATCAAATTGACTAATCGCAAAATTAAATTTCACAAATAGGTTCGAATGATTTGCGAATAGCGCAAGTGGTATAAAAAATGAATTTATATTGTAGGGTTAGTGATATGTATCATTTCAATTGTGCACCTTATAACATATATAGCATCTGGTTAGTGGAAATAGAAATTTACATTTTTTTCAACCAAACTGCAGCTGGCAACTTGGTTCCATTTGTTAGAATGGCAACATATAGTTCCCCTGTCATGCTCGATTTTGTAGCTAAGTAATCGATTAACGCTTTTTTCGTTTTAATTTTCCCACCGCTTTGTTCCCATTTAGAGCGCAAATGATCAGCAGCTTCTTTCGGTGAATGTTCTTCACCATTGCGAACAAAAATGATATCGGATGATTATATTTTTTTTAATAAGGCTTGAATCTCTTTCGTTTCATCTATATCCGCTTTTTGTGGATGGTAATTTTCAAGGATTTCGAAGTTTGCAAAATCATCTCCGAAGAGTTTGTTCACAATGTGTTTGCACGTAACGGTATAAGAGAAGTGATTGAATTTGAAATTAATCGGTTCCATTTCCATGATCGATTCAGCGACCAATACCTTCTCATTTTCTTTGATGATGATTTGTGTTTGCCCTTTCGTAATATCATTGATACTTCAAATTACATTTCCTTCAACAGATGGTAAGCTGATTTGCGTGCGTTGAACGAGTTGAAATTTTAACCCTTTATTCGGAAGTAGCAATTGATTGACAGGCTTTTCCTCAGAGGAACAACCAATGATGAAAAGAGTCAGAATGAAAAGAGTTCCAAATTTTGTCACAAATTCAATAGTTTAATCACTCCGCCGCGGCGGACTAGTCAATAATCACTAAATTCTAGACACTACTTAACGGTGTTGATCAAACAACAAAATATTTCCATCTGGATCTTGCACCATGAAGAAAGCCGGTCCAGCAGTCGTTGAATCCGTTTCAGTTAAGATACTAATTCCTTTGTTTTTGAGGTGTTGTTGAATTTTACGCACATCATCCCATTTTTTCATGTTCTTCCCATTTTCGTCCCAACCCGGATTAAAGGTCAACATGTTGCCTTCAAAAAAACCACTGAAAATGCCAATAATCGTTGACCCATTTTTTAATATGAGGTAATTGTTTTTTTCATCTCCACCCATTTTTGAAAAACCAAGCGCTTCATAGAATACTTTTGATTTTTGAAGATCTTTCACATTTAAACTCATAGAAAATGCTCCAAGAATTAATGGCTTTTCAGTCTTCGTTTTTTCTTTATCGTCGGTATGAACGAATGACATTGTTAAGCTACCCAATCCAAAGGCAGCGAGCAATGCCAATGGAAAAATGATTGGTTTTTTCATGGTGTTTTTTTAACTGCTTCAAATGTAATCAAAAAGGAAAATGATTGATTCAAATATTCAAATATTCAAATATTCAAATATTCAAATATTCAAATATTCAAATATTCAAATATTCAAATATTCAAATATTCAAATATTCAAATTCTCAAATCATACATAATCAGTGCGCATGTGATCCTGCATCATCCAAGGAAACACCTTGCTTACGTAAGATACGACCAACTACAAAAGCAAAAAGCGTTAAGTATAAAAAGCAAAAACCTCCAATGATAAAAGAAAGTTGAATTCCCAATACATCCGATAATTTACCTTGAATCGGTGGAATGATTGCTCCGCCTAAAATCATCATTACGAGAAAAGCAGAACCTTGCGCTTGATATTTCCCAAGTCCAGCCAATGAAAGAGAGAAAATGGATGGCCACATGATCGAACAAAACAAACCACATGACAAGAACGCGTAGATGGCGATTGTTCCCGAAGTATTAATGCCGACTAAAATTGCAATTACTCCTAATATACCGAAAAAACTCAAAGTCAATGCCGGTTTATCGTTCGTTATTAAAAAGGCAATAACTTGAACAATGACGCATGCAACATACCAATACAAGGCTTCAACAGAATAACCTGCAAGCCATGTAAGTCCGAGTACTAAGCCAAATGCCATAAGTGGAACAATGATTTTTAAGCGCATTTTCATTTTTTCGGATAAATCAAAAGCATTAATGGCGCCAGACCAACGTCCGATCATTAAACTTCCCCAGAACATGGCGATGTAGGGAGCAATTTGAGAGGAACTGTGCGCTCCAAATGATTTTTGCTTTAAAAGTTCACCCAAATTACTTCCGACAGCAACTTCAACACCAACGTAAACAAAAATAGCGAGCATTCCCAAAGACAATTGCGGATAACGCATAGCACCCCAACCTGTTTGTTGTTTACTGCCACGGAAAAACGCAAAGAATATTCCAGCCACAATTACGAATAATCCAGCGCTCAACCACATTAAACGATTCTGTTCTAAAGGTTCTTTCAATAACAGAACATCCGATTTGATTTCTGTAATATCGTGTTGATATTGGTGGTGATTTAAAATGATTTCGGCTGGATTTTTCTTTGTCGCGTCAAATAGGGTATCCATTTTCGCTATTGAATCGCATTCTTGTTCTAATTTGCTTATTTTAATTGCTGAATCACTTTTATAACTGCTGAAAACAGGGATGAAACAAATCGCTAACAAGAGGGTCATTATCAATAAAGTTAACATTGCTTTAGGTGCTTTTTCAAGCGGCTCGTTTGCGGTTTCATCAACTAATTTTCCATCTGGAAGATTTTTTGAAAGGGCAAATAATGCTGAAACACCAACAAACAACATTCCAACGCAAGCATATAGAATAATCACTTTTGTCAGCGATAAGGATTTAATCATATCGTCACTTATAGCAGCTGACGTTCCAAATAAAGCCAAGGCAACAATCAAGGGTCCAATTGTCGTTCCGAGACTATTGATTGCTCCCCCAAAACTGATGCGATTTCCGCCGGTACGTTCATCACCAATTAAGATCATGAAAGGATTGGCAGACGTTTGCTGTAAAGAGAAACCTAAAGCAACAATAAATAAGCCCAACAACATCCCTGCAAACAGATTTGCATAAACAGACAAAATCATTACCGCAGAGCCAAAAGCGGAGAATAACAAGCCAAAAATAATGCTTTTTTTATACCCCCATCGAGCAACATAATCTTTACCAAATGCTGAACTGAGAATGAAGAGTAATAATGCTCCCAAATAATAAGCCAGGTAAAACGCAAAATCAATTAATTGACTTTGGAACTGATCTAGATGAAAGTAATTTTTACAAAAAGGAATGAACACACTGTTTCCTGCTGCAATGAAACCCCAGAAAAAAAAGACACTTGACAATGTTGCCAAAGCCTTGTAATTTGTTGTTGGATTTTTTTCGTTCGACATGATTTTTTGTTTTATGAAACTATTTTCTTTCTTAACTGTTCTTCCTTATATTTATAAGTAACTAAACTTGAAAATTTGATTGAAGAAAATCTTCCATTTCTTAAGTTTAAGTTGTGAAAATTAAAAATAAATTTTAATATTGTACAAATTACAATAAGTTATTATTCTAAATGCCAAATAAAGACTTGTTATCGTGCTAATGAAAAAAAAAGTGTTGTACACGTTCTTATGCTTTAACCTATTGTTTATGGGTCAAGTTGCTGCACAAGTTAGAAAAGTTACTATTTCGAAAGAATTGGATAATTGGCAATTACGTGTGAATAACGAACCGTTTTACATTCGCGGAGCCGGTGGAACGGTACAAATGGATGTAGTCAAGGCATGCGGTGGAAATACAATTCGAACATGGGGAATTGAGAATGCGCAGGCCATTTTGGATGAAGCAGAAAAGAATGGTTTAAAAGTGATGCTTGGATTGTGGGTACAACATGAGCGTCATGGCTTCGATTACAATGATCAAGAAAAGATTAAGACCCAATTAGAAGGATTTCGCATCGCTGTCCGAAAATACAAAGATCATCCAGCTTTATTAATGTGGGGAGTTGGAAACGAGTACGAATTAGAATATTCGAACACGAAAGTATGGGCGGCTGTTAACGATATCGCAAAAATGGTGCATGAAGAAGATAAGAATCACCCAACATCAACTGTTACAGCGGGTACAAATGCCGAAAAATTGAATTTTGTTCAAACAATTTTAACGGAAATTGATATTTATGGCATCAATACTTATGGCGATATCGAATCGGTGAAAGGTGTTTTGACAAGTGGTAATTTCAATGGACCATACATGATTACAGAATGGGGTCCAAACGGTCACTGGGAATCTCCAAAAACAATTTGGGGAATGTCAATTGAGCAAACCAGTTCAGAAAAATCAGCCGTTTACTTGAAACGCTATCAAAAATGTATTGCAGCCGATAGCACTCAATGTATTGGTTCTTTTGCTTTTTTATGGGGACAAAAACAAGAATACACAAGCACTTGGTATGGACTTTTTAATGAGGATGGAATCCCAACAGAAGCAATTGATGAACTGACGTTTTGCTGGTCTGGTAGTTACCCAAAAAACAGAGCTCCTCGTATTGATTCCATTTATTTCAACGCAAAGAAATTGGTGCCAAATTGTATTATTAAAGCGAATACAAGCTATTCGTTCGAACTGTTTGCAAGCGATTTAAATCAAGACAAGCTGAATTTTACATGGGAACTTTACCCTGAAAGTACGGATTTAAAATCAGGAGGCGATGCTGAAATGAAGCCACCGATTATGAATGGCAGGTTGAAAGGAAAAAATCAAGCGCTAGTGCAATTAAAAGCCCCCTTGAAAGAAGGAAGATATCGTCTTTTTGTGAAAGTGTTCGATGGCGAAAAGTTAGCTTACATGAACATTCCATTTTATGTAGAACCGGGTAACGATGCAGAGCGCATTCATTTTAAGGAGCAAACACTAAAATCATTCGATGAGGAATAAAAAATCAACATTCGTTTTTCTAGTGCTTTGTTTGATCGCATTCAAATCAACAGGCCAATTAATCGATTCTTCTGCTTTCGTGCCAAAGAACAGTGGCTTGTATCCAAAGAAAATGGAAGCTATGATGAATACCATCAGTGTTTCAGGTTATTATCGCTTTTTGGGTTGCTATACACAAATGAAAGAGCAATATGCTGAGTTTGGCGATGTGAAAAATCGTGTTTTTTTAGGAGACGATAGCAATATTCCACAGTTGATGCTTACAATTGGTGGCCGACCAAGTAAAACAACTTCCTTTTCAACCGATTTGTATCTTTGGACACCATTAACTGGAAGTCAAACAGATTATGTTAAAGGCTTAAATTTAGGTGTAAATCTTACCGGAACACATTCTACAAAATACGGAACATTTAGTGTTCGTACAGGTGGGATTCATTGGTATACGATAAGTCCATTTACTTTTGCATCAAATACCGGTTACAATCGGTTTAGTATTTTTGAGCGAAATCCGTGGGACCCAGCAATGAAAACCGTTTACGATCGTTATCACAAGTTTTATTCAGATGGAGCGCTTACACAAGATACGCGTTGGGGTCAACAAGCATTTCAAGGGTTTATACTTGATGGGGTGCGTTTGCCAAAACAATTTTCATTCGCATACATGTACGGTAAATCGCAATTCAATGGCGGTGCATTGCCAACTCCAAATGCTTTAATGGCCGGAAAAATTAAGAAGGATTTCAAAAACAACTTTGTTAGTATTAACGGTATTTCAAGTAAAACATATACAGACAGTTTAGCCCGATTAGCACTGGGTTATAACCTCGTTACAAGTGAATTTAAATTTGCTTGGAAAGAAATCCTACTTTCAGGTGAAGTTGGAATAGGAAACTATTATAGTCCGACAGCCACAGGTAACTGGGGCGAAGCATTGGATCTAAAACTCCAATTTTCGAAAGAATGGACACATTTTCCCCTTGAATTGCGCTATTTCCAAATAAGTCCAAATGTCATAAACAACAATGGTGTGTTTTGGAATTCATCGATTCAAGAATACAATGACAATTTTGCGGGAGAAGAAACTCCAGGAAGTCAAGCGTCGTTAATTCCATTTGCTAGTTCACTCGTTTCTATTGGTCAAATGACAAACAATCGTCGCGGTGTGATTTTAAATATGGACATGGATTTCAAAAAGCATAAGCTAACAATCGGCTACAGTGCCGCAAGTGAAATTGTAGGTCTATCGGACAAAATCACCTATGGCCATCCTGCAAACAATTTAGCATTGTCTCGCTTTTGGCGTTGGGGATTTCCGGCGGAGGTTGGACCATATGGAAACATTAACAAAATTTTTCGTGGTGTATACGAAACGGTGCAAATTACCGATTCGATTACTGCAAAAGGATTTAATTCATTAGAAGTGAGTTATAAAACAGAACTTAAGTTATTTGGTAAAGATCTCCTCATCTTTTATTTAGGTGGTTTTCATAGTGTTCAATCGACTTTTTCTGCACTTCCAAAGTACTCACAAGCAGCTTATTTACAATCGTATAATAACCAATTAGAGTTTTACTATTTACTGTTCCCGAAGGTTATAGTTTCAAATTACCTTGGTTATGATCGAATCATAGCAAATGATCAAACAGTCTTGGATGTTGTTAGCAATAAAGCGAAAAATCAAGAAGGATTTTCCTATGCTATTGGGCTTGATTTGCAATTAGCAAAAAACACAGGACTCTATATCAAACATCGTTGGATGAACTACGAAGACCGCAGTTTTTCGCTTGATCATTACAATGGAACAGAAACAACAGTTGAACTAAAAATCTACTTTTAACATGAAATTTGTCTTAACATTCTTTCTTACGATTTTGGCTTTTTCTTCCTTTTCACAAGAAGATAAAAAAGTGCAATTTGTTGGAGGTGCGCGTTCTATCATATCGAATGCTGATTTTAGTTCAGATCAAGAAGATACAGTTACAAGTCGCAAAAATTCCGGAGGATATGCCTTAATCGACTTAGGCTTCAAAATAAATCCAAACGCATCTACAGAGATACTTGGTATGGTGCGAATTAATAATGCCTTTGGTGGATTTTGGGGAAGCGGTGTGACATTTGATGTTCGTCAAATCTATGTAAAAGGAGTTGTGAAGAATGCCTTACGCTATCAAATTGGAAACATAGATTACAAATTGACCCCTTATACCTTTTACAATCACAATGCTGATTTATTGGTGCAATCGAGTTCTGTGCTAAAGATAAAAGAAGAAGTTCTGAACTATGAATCGTTTTATAAAAACAATACATGGCGTCAACAAGGTGCAGCAATCGATTTTGCGCTTCAATTCCCAAAAGTTGTTGATGAAGTAAAAGTAAATGCCTTCATTACGCGATTAAATCCGAGTAATTTTGGTACTATTCTCGAGCGATTGTACGGTGGAGGAAATGTGATTTTTACGCAAAGCAAATACCTCACGCTTGGATTTAACCATGTAAGTATTTTCGATTTAAAAAATACCGCTTTGAATGAGAATGCTTATCGCAACAATGTCAGTTCAGTGAGCTATAAAGCTACAATAGATCTGAAAAAACACATTTTTGGTCTTAGTGGTGAATCTGGTTTTTCTTCCAGTGCACTTAGTTTAGACACTACTGGTGGATTGAATGATTATTTCATTAATGTGCAAGCGAATTTTCAGCACAAAAAATCAGGTTTAAAAGCGCACCTCGGCTACATGGACAATGGTGCTGATTTCAGAAGTTTTGGTGCACAAAGTAAGCGTGTTGATTTTAACCAACTGAATAACTTCTATGAACGTTATACCAATGATCAAATTATACGTCCGCTTTCAAATTATGATTTATACAATGATCCAACGCTTTATTCAAATTCGATAACAACAGGAATAATGGCCTATAATCCTGCCGTAAATAATGTTTTGCCTTATGGAATCGCAAGCTTCAATCGTAGAGGATTATTTGCCGGATTAGTGGTCGCAAATAAACAGAAAAGTATAAAGCTTGAGGCGAATTACTACCGATTAGGGGAAGTACGCGGACAAGGAACAACAAAATTGAGAAACTTTAATTCAGTGAATGCGAACCTAGAATTCAATTTCTCAACTATGTTTAATTGGAAAAAAGAACAAAAATTAATTGCAGGTTATGCCTTCCAGGATACGAAAAGAATAAGTGAATTATCTTTCGAACAAATAGCTTTGAAATCTACCACCTTGAATTTAGGTTTAGAAATGGAATTGGTAGATGATTTGTATTTATTAGCAAACAGCTACTATTTCAAAAGCAAAGGAAATGAGTCGATGCCTGTTAGAAATTCGGAAGGTGAAATTATCAATTATACAGCAATGAACATTAGTGGTGAAGAGTTATGTTTAGCAGGAGGGTTGAAATACAATTTCACTCCATCGATTTACCTTGCAGCAATTTATGAAAGCAATTCGAATTCCTTTAGTTCTGTGAGTTCGTATCGCTATAATCAGTTTTATATTTATTACATCATGAAATTTTAAGTTATGAAAAATTATATCTTTTTATTAATTCTTGGATTAGGTTTCGTTGCTTGTCGAAAAGATGAAGCTGGTAAATATGATGGTCCATCTTTGGAAGATTTAAATGGTGCTTTTGTGATCATCAACAGCTTACAAGCGAGTCAAGATTCTGTTGATTTTGCTGTAGGAGAAAGCGTTTATTTCACAGCTGATTTATCTAAAACGAGCGCATGGAAAATTACCATTACTGGACAAACGAGTGGAGCGGTGAAGGAAATTACTGGCTTGAGTAGTTCAATTGATGTGAGTCAAAGTTTGTGGGCCGGATCTACAACCAACTTACCGATCTTCAAGGCTGAAATGTGTAAGGTAGATTTAACCTTCACGAACGAGCCAGATACGATGACAGTGTATGTAAAGGTGCTAGCTCCAAAAACAAACAATGGATTTTTGATTTCCGATTTTGAATCTGGATTTAATGGTGGTTGGTCATCATTTGTCCAATCAGGCGCGGATATGGACTTTCAAATTAGATCGGATGTTTCTGCACCAGAAGGTAATTCTTATTATAACATGGCTGGTACTGTAGATTGGGATTGGTTAATTGGCTTAGTGAATTTCAATGCAAGTGCGTACGGCGCTTCCACCTTTCCTTTGTCTTCAAATCCGAACAACGTTTATTTTAACGTGATGATGTACGGTGAACCAGGATTGACCAATACCTTGGTACTATTTCAATTTGAAGAAGATGAAAATGGTGATGGAGCATTTACAGCTGCTTCAGAAGACATGTATTCACTTCAAGTAACAGTGGATTGGGTTGGTTGGAAAATGGTGAGTATTAAATACAGCGATATTCCATGTTTGGTGAATGGCTCACCTGCTGCTCCAAATGGTGAGGGTACACATCAATCCAATAAAATAAAAACGATTAATATGCTTCATTTGGCAAATCCTGTTTCAGGGTTCGCGAAAGCCAAATTGGATTATATGATTTTTACTGAAAATGCACCTTTGAATCCTTAAACTATGAAGCTAGTCTTTTTCAGTTTTCTTTATATAGCAACAATTGCTTTTGGTCAAGACACCATTCAAAAAGTTGTTGTATTAAAGGATGTTACTGTCATACCCAAAAGGAAAATAATTAAACCAGTTTCCTTGTATGATGAAAGTGTAGCGCAAGCATATTCAATCAAGGGATTTGATCAATTGGAGATTTTTGACAACGCGTTTAGTGAAGAAATCTGGTCAACTAAAAATGTGAATTGCATTTCCATTGAAATGAAAGCGGATGTGAGTGACACCTTCTTACAGGTTAAATGGAACAAAGATCAAGATGGATGTGATTGGGTTGGAATGGGTTATGGATGGGACATGTGGACCGGTAAAGATATGGCAGCTGTTCGAGATACATTAGCGATTCAATTAATGGTTCGTTCAACAAGTAAACCTTTCACGAATATTCCTTGGGCCTTTGGATTTGAAGATTATTCTGGAAATCAAGCTTGGTTGGGCTACAATAAGTCATTTTTAATGGCAAAAGAAATTGGGACTGATTGGACGAAAGTGGAAATTCCTGTCTCCCTTTTTCCATTTGAAGAGAATGATTTTGATTTGTTCAATGTGAAACAATTGATTGTACAGTTGTTTTCTGAAGGAATAATAGAAATCAACTCAATTGAACTTGTGCCTTTTTCACGAAAACTGAAAGAGGAACTAATCGTAACAACGAGCAAAACGACTATTCTAATTGATGGAGAATCAACTGACTGGAAAACTTCAGAATTCACGAGAATTACTGGAGGACATCAAATGGCACTACATTACACTCCCGAAGTTTTATATATTGGTGTGCATGTGAACGATTCTACTGCATTACAAAATGTAAACAAAGGAGCTGATTTATGGAAAGGTGATGCAGTTGAAATCGCATTTGCAACAAATAATGAAGCGGATGAGAAACGCACCTACTTTTTGCTTAGTGATCAGCATATTGGAATTAATTGTGGGGTAGAAACATATGCTTGGGATTTCAAACGAAATACAGCATTAAATTCTCTCAACTACAAATTGAAGCAAGAGGAAAGTGGATACTTTTTAGAATTGGCACTTCCTCTTAAAGAAGCGTATTCAAGAAGTTTGATGAGTGGCACTACCTTAGGTTTTGAATTAGCAATTGATTTGGGGTCTGAAGCAAATGTGAGAATCCAACAAGATAGATGGAACAGCCCATCTACGGAAGGTTTTCATGTATCACCAAGTAAGTGGGGAAGAATCCGATTGAAATAGATAGCGAATTATTAAGCATAAAAAAATGGCCAAAAGTGATTTTGGCCATTTTTTTTAGATATTAATTTTTTGAAAATGAGATGCGTTGTAGCGTTCCCTCGTCGTTCTTTACCTCAAGAACATACATTCCATTTGTTAGATAAGATACGTCGATAGAATTACCACCATTAAGCATACTTTGCGCTAATATATCACCATTTAAACTATAAATAGTATAGTTCAATGATTCCTCACCATTGATTCCCTCCAACGATAAAATATCATTGGTTGGATTTGGATATACCTGAAGATTATTAACTGCAAGTTCATCAATTGATAATTCAGCTTGATCTTTATATACACGGACGTAATCTACCACAAATTCTGCAGGAAATGCAGTTGTTGCATCTGGGTAACCTGGCCAATTGCCACCAACGGCTAAATTTAAGATCAAATAAAATTCATTATGAAACTCATCAGTTCCATTTGTACCATTCGTAATGTTTAATAAATAATACAATTGATCATCCATATACCATTTAATGTACGTTGAGTCCCATGTAATCGTGTAGGTATGAAATACAGATGGATCAGTGTTTATAATTCCTCCTAAATATTGATGACCAACATTATCCCAATGAGCGGTCCCATGAATTTTAGATTCGCTATTAATGTGTTCCATGACGTCGATTTCACCACATTTTGGCCAACTAACAGCGTCAATATTCGAACCCAGCATCCAGAAGGCAGGCCATAAACCTTTGCCCATAGGACACTTCATACGACCTTCAATTTTTCCATATTGAATATCAAAAAGATTTTTGGAAATAATTTTAGCGGAGGTATATTCATTCGTACCGAACTGTTCATCTTTTGCTGTAAACGTAGCTTCACCATTTGCAATTGTAAGGTTAGCATTGCCCGAAGTGTAATATTGCGCTTCATTGTTTCCCCAGCCATTCCCACCGACATCGTTGACCCATTTCGAATTGTCTAATGTGGAATTATCGAACTCATCGTTCCAAATCATAACCCATTGTGCTGAAGATTGAAAACTCAATCCTAATGTAATAGCTATTAATCCAAGTATTTTCATTTTTTTGAGTAAAAAAAAGGAGGGCAAAAGCCCTCCTTAAAGGTAATTAATTAAGAATTAATTTTTTACTATTCGTGCCGTTTGTACACCGTTTGCTCCATGAACATTTACTGTATATAAACCAGCTTCTAATGATGTTACATCAAGTTCAACAACAAATTTGTTTGACTGAGATGTCATTACCAATTCTCCAACTAAAGAATAAACTTCAATTTTTTCAATCGCTTTTGAACTCGTTAATGTAATCATCGCATTTGTTGGGTTAGGATAGATTGCAACATCCATTTGACTGAATTCATCCAATCCCAAAGAACATGGGCTACAACGATCATAAGTGTTTGAAATAGCACCTTGACCAATAATCCATCGACGATTTGCATAAGTAGAATAGTCAGTTAATGGAGCACATCCACCGCCATTTTGCATCTCAGAAATTAGGTTTTCCATTACGCCATCTTTCACTAATAAATACTCTAACGTATCTTTAGGTGCTGGTGAAATTGTGAAGGTCCATGTTCCGTCACCGTTGTCAACTGCTTGTGGTCCAAATGCTGGATTCCATTGCCAAATTGGACCTGTTAAGTTCACTTGGTCTGCAGAATCACATACCTCCGTTGTAATTACTAAATCTGGATAATCACATGGTACACAACGATTGTAGTTGATCGAAACATCACCTGTACCAACCATCCATTTTCTGTTTGCATATGAGAAGTAATCAGTAACTGGAGCACATGTTCCTCCGTTTTGCATATCAGAAATTAAATTCTCTTGAAGGCCATCAACACTCACTAAATACTCCATATCTGCAGTTGGAGCAGGATTCAAATAGAATGTATACGTACCATCTGGGTTCATACTTGCGATTGGTCCAGCAGTTGGATCCCAGCCCCAGAAAGGTCCTGTCATTCTTACAGACGTAGGCGTAGTTGTTGAACATACATCTACATTAATCAATAAATTATTGCATGCAGAACATTGACCATAAGTGTTTGAAATTGTCAATGGATCTGTCGTTAACCACTTACGATTAGCATAGTTCGCATAATCTGTAACTGGTGCACATGTTCCACCATTTACCATTGCAGAAATCAAATTTTCTTGAACGCCATCAACGATTAATAAATATTCCATGTCTGCTGTTGGAGCCGGAGACAATGTAAACGTCCAACTACCATTTCCATTGTTAACAGCTACTGGACCTCCAGTAGGGTTCCATTGCCAGAAAGGCCCTGTTAAACGAACTTCGTTTGCAGAAGTACAAACTTCAGTTGTGATAATTAAATCTTGTGCGAAAGAACTTCCAAAAGCACAACATCCAATTACAATAAGCAAAGTGCTTTTCAAATTGTGTAATCTTCTTAGAATCATAGTTTTTAATTTAAAGTTTTAAATTGTTTAGCTAATATAAATTAAATTATTGTAAAAAATACAATAAGGTAAAATATTTCTTGTTAAAACAGTTAAAAACGAAAATTGTTCACTACATCCTAAATTGATAGATACCTTTTTTCAATTGTTCTTGATACAGCGTTTCATCAAATGAAAATAGTTTGGCAGGACGATGCTTAACATTTTGTTGTTTTTCATCATGTGCTATTAAAGGAATGTATTTTATTTTTTTTCTGAAGTTAGCTTTATCCATTTCTTGATCAAAGGCAAATTCGTATAGCTGCTGAAACTCATTGAGGGTAAATCGAACAGGTAGGAGATCAAAACAAATTGGCTCAAATGTGAGTTTTTGTTTCAATAGTTCATAGGTTGAATTCACGATTAAATTGTGGTCAAACGCAAGATTAGGAACTTCATTAATGGGTACCCACAAAACTTCTTCAGCCCAAGACGAGGCTTCAGCTTTAAATTCGTCAATGCGAATCAAAGCAAAATAGGCATTGGTGATAACACGACCTTGCGGATGACGAATAGGGTTACCAAAAGTTTGAGCTTGATGTAATTCAATGTTGTTCAGTCGTGTCAAATCAAACAAGATGCGCTCTGCTGCAATCGGAAGATCCTCATCAGGGTAAACTAAATCTCCTGGAATCGCCCAATAATTTTCGAATGGTTCTATTGAACGTTTGATTAATAGAATATGAATTTTCCCATTTTGATAACCAAAAATCACACAATCTAAAGAGAACGAATAGGTAAAGAAATTTTTTAAATCTATGTTTTGCATCGCTCTTTAGTTTAATTCAAATGTGCGAACCAAGTTTTCAATTGCAATTGAAAAGAATCCGGGTTCCAATTTCCATTGCCCTTTTTGAACTGCAAACATAAGGTCTTCTTTCGAAATAGTAAAATGAACTATGCGTGACTCATTCGGTTCCAATGTTATTTTTTCGAATCCTTTTAATTTTTTTCCAGCAGGTGAAACAGAACAAACGTTGTCTGATAAATACAATTGAACGACTTCTTGACCTTTTCTTGTTCCAGTATTTCGCACAGTTACTGATATATTGATGTTTTCAGCTTGTGTTATTTCAGTTTTATCGATTTGTAAATCTGAATAGTCAAAAGTCGTATAACTCAATCCAAAACCAAATTCCCATTCTGGGTCAAATGCTGAAAAATCATTGTTTTTTGAGCGGTCTACTGTTTTTGGATGGTCATAAAATTCTATAACGCCATCATATTTGGGATAGGTATAGGGCAGTTTCCCAGACGGATTTACATCACCAAAAAGAACATTTGTTAAAGCCATACCTCCAAAATCGCCGGGAAGATAACATTGAATAATTGCATCAGCTGAATCAACAATTGAATGGATGATCCGTGGTCGTGCTTCTGTCAATACAAGCACTACTGGTTTATTCATTGAATATGCAATATTAGCCAATTCTAGCTGTGCTGATGATAAATTCAATGAGCGTATATCACCTGGTTTTTCTGTTTGTGGTAATTCGCCCAAACATAAAACAATGACATCACTTTGATTTGCTTTTTCTTTGAAATCAGCCATATCCGTCAAGCGGCATGCTTCAAATCCATTTTCAAAATAGAGTTCAGCACCTTGCGAATAAAGACAGTTTTCTTTTCCAACTTTTTGTTCAATTGCTGAATAAATCGTTGCAGCATTCTTAGTGTTATAACTTGAGTCATATCCTTGCCATGTATGCGTCCATGCACCATTTAAATAAATCATGTTATTGGCAGCTGGACCAGCTACGAGTATTTTCTTAGCGCTTGCTAAAGGCAATAGTTGCTCCTCATTTTTCAACAAGGTTATTGATTCTTCAGCACTTTTTAAAGCGGCCAATTTAAATTCATTTGATCCAAACAAAGGATAGTTTTTTGCCTGATTCATATCTTTATCGAACAGTCCAAGACTTAACTTTACACGCAAGATTCGACGAACAGCATCGTTTAAACGGTCCTCTGTAATTCGTCCATTTTTAACTGCGCTAATCATTAAATCGCAATACGCTTTGTAATTCGGACTCGTTGGTACCATGCTCATGTCAACCCCAGCATTGAAGGCCATAACAACAGCGTCTTCATTTGTTGTAGCCACAGAATGAACGGTTTCAAGCATGATAAAATCTTCCCAATCTGAAACCGTAAAGCCATTAAATCCCCAATCGTTTTTAAGTACTTCTGTCAATAAATGGTAATTTGTGTGACCTGGAACGCCATTCACGTCACCACTGTTAATCATTAATGTCATCGCTCCAGACGCTACTGCTTCTTTAAAAGGAGGAAGAAACAGTTCTTGCATATATTTTTCAGGAATCCAAGCAGGTGTGCGATCTCTTCCTGATAATGGTTGACTGTAACCAACAAAATGCTTTAAACATGCCGCTCCATGATAATCATCTATTGCACCATTTCCTTGGTAGCCTTTAATCAGTTCTTTCCCCATGGATGCAGCTAGGAATGGGTCTTCTCCCAGCGTTTCAAAAAAGCGAGACCAAAGCGGTTGACGTGCAACATCCAAAACAGGTGAAAAATTCCAAGGAATACCAGATGCTCTCATTTCATAAGCTGTGATTTCAGCAAATTTTCTTGCGAACGCACGATTCCATGTTGCTGCGAGCCCAATTTCTTGTGGAAACAATGTTCCACCAATCGTATAATTCATCCCGTGAATCGCATCAATACCGTATAAAATTGGAATGCTTGAATTTCCTTTTAAATATGATTTATGTATGGTTGGAAGAAGCGACTTCCATTCTTCCAAACTCAATGTATGCGAACTAACATTAAGAACCGAACCTATTTTGTAGATCTCAATTGCTTCTTTTAATTTGTCTGTATCAATTGTATGTGGGTAAATTGTTGCTCCTTTGTTATCCGATTTCAATAGGGCATCTAAAGTTATTTGACATGTTTGTCCAATTTTTTCTTCAATGGACATTTTCGACATCAATTCGCTGATTTTTGTTTCTATATTTTGGTTTAAACTTTGATTAAAGTTTTGCGAAAAAATACAACCTGATAACAATAGAAAAAAGGGTAAAACACCAATTATATTTGAATTAAAGCAATTGTTTTGTCTCATTTTTATATTCTTTTGGAGTAGAAAAATACTAAATATTGTCATTTGTACAATAACTATTGCGATAAATTAGTGTTTTTCTCCACCTCAAAGATGTGATTAATTACCCGCAATTTGTATTTTCGTTTAAATGTTATCTATGAAAAAAGCTTTATTTGTTTTCAATGTCTCACTCGTGTTGATTTTAAGTGTTTCCGCTTGTAATAAACCAGTTTATAAATACAATCCAGATTTTGAAGGAACATGGCACACGGTTGAAGTTTATGATGATGTTTTGGACAAAATGGTGCAAAGTGAAATTGTAATCGATGGGGCAGATGGCTCCTACAAAAATACCTGCGAACCCTGTAATACAAACGAATTGTGTAATTGTATTAGTTATCAAGTAGGGAAGGCTGTTATGAATGATACAAAAACCCAACTTAAAATAGGATCGAATGGTTTTCCTTTGTCAATTGAACAAGAACCAAAAGTGAATTCAAGTGGTGTTTGGACGATGATTATTCGGGGGCAGACGTATTATAGAGATTAGTTGTTAGTTGTTAGGCATTAGTTGTTAGTTGTTAGTTGTTAGTCGTTAGTCGTTAGTTGTTAGGCATTAGTTGTTAGTTGTTAGGCATTAGTTGTTAGTTGTTAGGCATTAGTTGTTAGTCGTTAGTCGTTAGTTGTTAGGCATTAGTTGTTAGTTGTTAGGCATTAGTTGTTAGTTGTTAGTTGTTAGGCATTAGTTGTTCGTTTTAAGATGAGGGGATTTTTGATTTTGCTAATGTTTTTTGGAGCTTTTTATTGCGAAGCCCAAAACCCATTCGTTAAGGAGTATGTTGGAAAGCATTACCGTGATTTTTCAGAATTTGAGCAATTCAAAGACTTCGAAGATTATGGTGGAATGTTATTGAATCATACAACTAATCAAGATACGATTGATGCTTTCGCTTGGTATGGAAAAGGAAATGCCAACATTATACTCTTTGAATCAGCTTACAATCCAAATGGAGGTTCTGATGCGCGCTATATTTTGAAGGATGCGCTTTTCATTGAACATCTTCCTAAAAACTATTCGATCAATTACGGATTGTGTTCGTTCGAAGGCCTTGAGGATGCGTATATCGTTGCTTTAATAAAGGTTAATCAAGACAAAGAATTTTTCACAAAGTGCAAGAAAGCCTGGCGAATCAATCCTGTAACACGCGTGTTTGAAGAAATCGATCCGAAAAAAGTGCAATGTATTAACGAAAGTTATGGATGTTGTTAATTTGATCCATGTTGCAAGCAATAAAAAGTACTGAAGTATCTTTAAATAGTGTTCGATTTGAATAGTCTGAAAGGACTTACTAGTTTCACTCACGACTAATTCTTACCTTTGTTCGTTTAGCCCAACGTAAAATGGTCACCAACGAAGTATTCAAACAATTTATCGAAGCAAACTCAAGTCCGGCAACGCGCTTAAAAGCGAAGGACATTGAAGTCGATAATCTTATCGTTGGGAATTTAGGAATCACAGCAAATGCCCGGGGAATACAGTTGTATCGCGTGAATGTTGTTTTGTTCAAAGGGAAAATTCATTCTACTTCTTGTACCTGTTCAAGTGCTTTCGAATCAGTTTGTGTGCATGTTGTAGCTGTTTTGAAAGCAGCAGATCGATTGCTTATTACACGAATTGGTGTGAAGGACAAACCGAAACCAGTTGAAGAAAAAGTACACGCACATCCAAGTATGTATACCTTTTTGGATTTTTCATTTGATAAGTTGACCAATTCATTCATTTTTGAGCATTTGCGTGCGACAAGTTCAACATCTTTTAGAACAAACACCGTCGGTAAAATCGATTATAATAAAGCGGAATTGATGATTTCGCGCTCCTTTTATGATCGTGAGAAAGTTGATCTTTCCTATAATAATGGTGATTTGACGCTTGAATGTCAATGTGTTCAACCAAAAGATCGTTTGTGCGAACATCAAGAACAAGCGATGTACATGTTGAAAGATGACACAAATGTGCGTGTGTTCTTCGATCCAGAGTTTCGCTTAAACTTCTTGCAAAAGAAAGTGTTCGACTATGGACTTCAAAAAGAAACGAACTTAGACGATTACTTCCATTTGAAATTGGAATACAATACGCTTTTAATTCAACCCTTAATGAAAGGTTTGGTTTCCTTGAGCGATTTAAGCAAAACAAAATTAGCGAGTGATTTAAAATTGGCCGATTACAAACCTGCCGTTTTTAAGTTGAGTGAAGAAGCAAATACAAAAACTATTTTAGTTTTCGGACAAGGCAAACACGATGACGATTTCTTTGTGAATGTAATGGCAAGCGGCCTTACGAAAGAAGGAAAAATCAAGAATCCAATTCGCGTTGTGGATGCAAAAAAAGCCTTGTTGACACTGGAAGACACAAATGAATTGCGCTTCTATATTGGTATTTCGCACTTTCAAGAAGTGGAATACCGTTATAGCGGAAAGCAACAATTAGAAGAAGAAATTGAAGGCTTGCTCACGGTGGTAAAGAATCCATTGGACTTGGATGTTTTTTGCTTGGAAACAAAAGTATCGGAAAACATTACAGCTAATTCATTGACGCAGGTCAATCTGCAAAAAGCACAGGTCGATTTACATTTGAAAGTAGTACAAAAACAGCAGTTTTATGAAATTACGCCTAAAGTTTTTGTAGATGGCTCCGTTGTTCCATACGCCAAATTAAAATTGGTGTACCGCTATTTCCTTTGTTTGGAAAACAAATTGCTTTTCGTTCCTGATGTTGACGTACTGAGAGTCTTGAATTATTTGAAAAAGCACAACAATAAATTGCTAATTCACCAATCGAAATTTGAGGAATTCAGAGCGACTGTTCTTGCGAATTTAGAACAACGTGTTAGCATTGATTATACCTTCTTAAAACCAGCAACCGAAACGCAACTCATTGAAAACGGATTCTTAATCGAACGCAAAAAAGTGATTTATTTGTCCGAATCAGATGATTTTGTTTTGTTAACGCCTGTGATTCGTTACGGCTCAATCGATATTCCAGTTCGTGGACATCGCCGCGTGTATGCTTTTGATGCAGTAGGTGAGGCCTTTGAAGTTGAACGGGATGAAACCGAAGAAATACGTTTTATTCGCACCATAGAGGATCAACATCCAACCTTTTCAGAACAAGAAGGCTTCGATTATTACTATTTGCATAAAAAACATTTTTTGGACGAAGGTTGGTTCTTAAACGTCTTCGAACGATGGAATTTAGACGCTATAGAATTATTGGGATTCAATGAGTTGAAAAACAACAATCTGAGTCCTTCGAAAATGAAAGTAAACGTTGGTGTTGCCAGTGGAATTGATTGGTTTGACACATCCGTTCGCGTTTCATTTGGAAACCAAGATGTGCGCCTAAAAGATATTCAACGTGCCCTGAACAATCAATCGCGCTTCGTGAAATTGGGTGATGGACGCTTAGGAATGATGCCAGAAGAATGGATTGAAAAATTTTCAAAGTTTTTCCGAACTGGTGAAGTGCATGAGCAACATATTCGCACATCGAAAATGAATTTCTCCTTGATCGATGAATTGTTTGAAGACGAAGTGTTATCGAATGAAGTGCTTGAAGAAATTGGAATGTACCGCCGTAAAATGACAGAATTTGAGCACATTACGGAAGTTGCCGTTCCAAAGAAATTAAAAGCGACCTTGCGCGATTATCAAAAACATGGATTGAACTGGTTGCATTTCTTGGATGAATTCAATTTTGGTGGTTGTTTGGCTGATGATATGGGCTTGGGAAAAACGGTTCAAATTCTTGCCTTTATTTTATCCTTGAAGGAAAAAAGTAAGGACAAGAAAACCCATTTAATTGTGTTGCCAACGAGTTTGTTGTTCAACTGGAAATTGGAAATCGATAAGTTTGCTCCTTCACTTAAAACACATACGATTTACGGAATTGATCGAAAAAAAGACCACGAAGGCTTTGAGAAATACGATATCATTTTCACAACGTATGGAACGATGCTCAGCGATATTTCCTTCTTGAAAAATTTCTATTTCGATTACGTCTTTTTGGATGAATCGCAAGCAATTAAAAATCCAGATTCGAAACGATATAAAGCTGTTCGCTTGTTGCAATCGCGCAATAAAGTAGTGCTGACGGGAACACCAATAGAAAACAATACCTTTGAATTGTATGCGCAGTTTTCCTTTGTGAGTCCAGGTTTCTTGGGTAATCAACAACGTTTCCGTGACAATTATTCAATTCCAATTGACAAGTTCAAAGATGGATTGCGTGCAAAAGAATTGCAACATAAATTGAATCCATTCTTGCTGCGTCGCACAAAAAAACAAGTAGCATCAGAATTGCCAGAGAAAACTGAAATGGTGATTTATTGCGAAATGGGAAATGAACAAAGAAAAGTCTATGATTCCTATAAAAATGAATTCAAATTGTACTTGCAAAAAAGCGATTCAGACGATTTATTGAATAAGAACATGCACATTCTTCAAGGATTAACGAAGCTGCGTCAGATATGTGATTCACCAGCCTTGTTGAGCGACCAAGAATATTATGGCAGTGAATCGTCAAAGTTGAATGAGTTGATGGAACAAATCGATCAGCATTCTTCGGAGCATAAAATTTTGATTTTCTCTCAATTTGTTAGTATGTTGGATTTAATCAAACACCAATTGGATGCACGTGAAGTGAAATATGAATACTTGACGGGAAAAACCAAAGATCGCGCAGAACGCGTGAAACAATTCCAAGAAGACGAAGAAACGCGTGTGTTCTTAATCAGCATGAAAGCAGGTGGAACAGGCTTGAACTTAACCGAAGCAGATTACGTATTTATTGTCGATCCTTGGTGGAATCCAGCGGTAGAAAATCAAGCTATCGATCGCTGTTACCGGATTGGTCAAAAGAAAAATGTGATGGCAATTCGCCTAATTTGTCCTGATACAATCGAGCAGAAAATCATGCAATTGCAAGAAAATAAGAAAGAACTCATCGATGATTTAATCAAGGTTGATGCCAATGCTTTGAAGTCTTTATCGAAAGAAGATATACTACAATTACTTGATTAATAATTGAATATATAGGATTCATAATTCATAATTCATAATTCAATGTTCGTAATCCTGACTGACTAGACTGAGGAGACTGAGGAGACTGAGGAGACAGAGGCTCTCGAAGTCTCGAAGTCCCAATAATTCGTTTAAAATCCTTATCTTCACGCCAGTTTATTGACTTTAAATGTAAGAGATGAGTTTTGAAAAAGAGTTGGCAATTCGCAGCGGTAATGTTTGTGAATTAAGTGGAAGTGCGGAAGCGTTGGTTTCTTATCTAGTTGAACCGAAAGCGGGTAACAATTCTGATGAGTTTATTTTCATTACCAAAAATTTGAAAGAGCAATTAGACGGAACAAAAGAAGTGAATCCAAACGATTGGCGTTGTTTGAACGATAGCATGTGGAGTGAGGTAGAAGCAGTTAAAGTGATTGCATACCGCATGTTGAATCAGTTAAAAGCTGAAGGTTGGCCAGCAGATTTAGTAGAGATGATTTATTTGGAAGACGACGCACTTGCTTGGGCGAAAGAAACAATGGAAGACGAGTTTGCTGTGAAACATGTTGATTCTAATGGTGTACAAATTAAATCGGGTGATTCAGTTGTGTTAATCAAAGATTTGGATGTAAAAGGAACAAGTATGGTAGCAAAACGTGGCACAACTGTTCGCAATATCCGCGTTGTTCATGATAATCCAGAATTAATCGAAGGAAAAGTAAACGGACAAACGATTTTTATTCTTACACAATTCGTTAAGAAGTAATTCTCTAATCACTGCTTGCGACTGTTGATGTCAGCATCCGCCGAAGCGGCTAATCACGAATTACAAATTACAAATTACGAATTAGGAATCACGAATTGCTCAGTTTGTTATTTATTCGTTATCGAAACAGATAAATTTGATTTCATTGGAATGAAATACTATTTTAGCTACAACAATTCAAAAAGCGAACAAATGACTATTTCAGATTCTTCTAGAAACAAGATTTCATGGTCCATCCGTGGAGTATTAGCCTTTTTATTTTTGTTTTCTGCCATAGCGAAAATTTCTAAAGGTTGGATTCCAGACATGCCTTTTATCGATTTTTCGCCTTATTTCGCGATTACCTCATTCGAAGTAAAACAATTGCTTCCAATGGGATTCTCAGAGTTTTCAGCCGCTCATTTTTCAAGAATCTTAATCGGTTGTGAGTTTGCTTTAGGTTTCGGTCTGTTACAACCGCATTATTTTAAACGCTTGGTCTTGCCACTTTCGTTCTTGTTATTGTTTATTTTCTCGGTACAACTTTCATATGAAATTGCAACTACAGGAAACGAAGGGAATTGCGGATGTTTTGGTTCATTGATGCCAATGTCGCCACTTCAGGCCTTGATTAAAAACATTCTTGCAATGGGATTAATCGGCTTTCAATATGTACTTACAGATAAAAAAAGAGACAAAATGAATTTTCCAATTATTACTTCAATTACGTTTGCGAGCATTTTAGGAATTTATATGATTGCACCGTTGAAAAAGGCAACGACTATTTTGCCAATGGATACAACAGAGATGGTGGAAGAAGATCCTATTCTTGTAGAACCTTCAGATACTGTAAAAACAACAAACGACCCAAAAATCAATGAAGCGGATCCAAAAGCAGCTGCTGTGGAAGCACCCGTGAAAGTGGAGGAACCAAAAAAGAAAAAATCGGGTTACGCTAAATATTTTACAGACATCGATAAGGGTAAAAAATTACTTTGCTTCTTTGCTCCGGGTTGCGATCATTGTCAAGCTGCCGCGAAAGAAATTACACAAATGCGCAAAGTTGATCCTAATTTCCCAGATGTTCGCATCATTTTCATGGACGAAGAAGCAGAATTGATTCCAGAATTCTTCACGAAAGCAGGAGCGAAATATCCTTCATTAACATTGGATGTAGCTTCTTTTTGGGGAGCAATTGGAGGTTCAAAAGATACACCTGGCGTATTCTATTACTGGAATGGAAACTTGGTAAAAGCTTTCGATGGTATTGCGGATAATAAATTTGTAGCTTCAGATTTGAAAGCTGCAATCAAGAAAACAGCGAAAGAAATTAAATAGAACTAATAAAAGGTCGTTTCGAGATCCTCAACTACCTTTTATGTTTTATAAGATCAACTTCTCGCGTTCTTTTTTAATAAGTTGAATGCGTTTATCGGGAATATGCATTGCGTTTAATCGGTTGTAATCATCTTTTAATTCGCTGCACAAGACAATGTTTCTTTCTAATAACTGTTCTTTTTCCGTCTTTGTTAATTGCGTTAAACAGGTAATTGGAATGCCTGTAGCGATCTATCATCACTTTGATACTTTTATTTAAGGGAAAATCCCAACTCAATACGTTTAATCCTGCGCATGTTGCATAACGCAAAGCATCAGGTGAAAATCGTGTGTTCGTTACTACCCATACTTTGAGTTGCTTGTCTTTCAATTGTTTGTTTAATAGCCATTGACTTTTCACATCGTTGAAGCGCGAATGAATGTACAAGGGAACTTTTACATCGCTCATCTTTCCTTGCATACTATGGAATTTGCACTCCATCATCATGTGCTCTGTATCGGCTGAGGCAACTACGGCTAATTCATGACGCACACATTTTCCTTGTTCAATAACTCCAACTTTGACATGATATCCTTTTCGTTCAAATATTCAAATATTCAAATATTCAAATATTCAAATATTCAAATATTCAAATATTCAAAGATTTGCAAAGTCTAGATATTTAGTCTTCTAAAAAAATGATATTCTAAATCATAACCGCCGTTAGGCAGCATACGCTTTGGTGGATAATCATCAATTGATTTAAAGCTCCGTTACCCGCACAAATTCTCCTCCCATGATCCGATAGGTTATTCCTCCTACAACAACAGATTCTCCTTCCGACATACTAGCAATGGAGTAAATGTCTTCTTCAATTGTGTGGATTGAGCCCTTTGTTTTCCATGCGATCAAAAAATAGTCTAACAGTACTTGTCCACCATCTGAACCACACAAAATAATATGAACCGGTTTGTTAAAGGATTTTAATAAAGACAAATCTTTAACAGGCGCATTATTGTCTACAACCATGACCAATTCTTTGTAGGGACCTGCAGTTTTTACTCCTTTGATCAGCGCTTCCATATTGTTTTCAGGGCAATCACCTCCATTTCCGCGCGAACGAACTTTACTCATTAAATTAATCAAACTATCTAATCCTTTTGCGCGTTGATAATAGATTCCACCTGTGTTGCCGATTATCTTTTTCATATCTTCTTTATCGTCGCCATCATTGAAGAAAACAAATTGAAGATTTGACTCCTTTTTATAATTCAATTGATACCAAACTGAAAGTTGATTGGCATACGGATCCATACTTCCTGTTAGATCACACACAATTAATTTCTCCGACCATTTGTTTCTGTTAAGTGCGGCTAAAACAACGGTGTCATTTCCAGCTCCAGAAGATTCAACTAACTTTCTGCGATGACCTTCTTCTTCCGAAATCTTTAAACGTTTACACCACTCTAAAAAAGCTTTATGTTCATCTGCTAAGCGTTTTTCTTCTGCGGCTATGCGTTCAGCTTCTATTTTTTGTCGGTATTCAATTTCTTTTGTACCCAAATACATTAAGTTCATACTTCCTGTTCCGTTTCCTTTGGAATAGTTTACCTCATGACGATTGTAATCTTTCGTGTGTTTAAAATTTACTGTATACGTATCACCTTTTGGCAAATAAACAAGGATTTCACCTTTGGTATTTGTTGTTCCTTTGATTGATTTATTTCGACTAATTCCGGAGAAAATGACTTCTTCATTCACCAAAGGAACGCTCTCTAAATTGGTTACTTTTAGCGTAAAGCTTATGTAATTGTTCAGTGCGGTAGGCTTTGTCATTAATGAACCTTTAACAAACGTTGTATCTGGCAATAATTGAATGGCTGCATCCAAGGCCGTTTTTTCGGTTCCCGACATGGCAAAAGCTGCATCTTTTTGCGCCATATTTGGTTCATACGAAAAATTGCGTGTTGCATAAGAGCCTTCCTGAGCAGGAGAAATGATTTCGTTTGTTCGGGTATAATTTGAAATTGTAACCGTATATTTTTGATCGCAGGGAAGCATGAAGATTGCTTCTCCTTTGGCATCGCTCTTCAATGTATGTATTGTGTTATCTTTTAGATTTTTTAAGGTGATTGTTTCATTCACATATACACCGCCGCGAATGTTGTTTAGCTTGATTGTTACTTTACTCGTACAATCTTGCGCGAAACTGGCTTGATAACTGATGAATAAAAGAAAAAATTCGAAAAGGACAAATGCTAAATAGTTTGGTTTTTTGTTCATGCTGTTTGTTTTGGAGCGTTTTCATATCTATAACGCGGGCACAAACGAAATGTAACACTGTCACACTTAAAACACTAGCTTACACTTTTCGTCCTCAATAGAAGTCTTCATTTCATCAAAGGAAACGTGTTCAAGGTCTGATTTTAATAGTTCACGTTTTTGTTTTGAAAAGGTTTTAATCAATTTTCCTTCACAGAAGCGACGCATTTCGGTTTGATTCTCCAAGATTAAACCCGGAACTTCTGTCAACTGGTTCGCATCATTTTTTGCCGCCATGGTGAAATAGGATGAATTAGTATGTTTCACGACACGCGTTTTTGGATTCATCGATTCAACGCGTATTCCAATCAACATGGTCGTTTTTCCGACATAATTAATCGAGGCTTTCAATGATACCAATTCGCCTACTTCGACGGGTGACAAAAATTCGACGTTTTCAACAGCAACTGTTACACAATATCCTCCGGAATGCAATGATCCAACAACGTAAGCAACCTTATCCATTAATGATAATAGAATTCCCCCATGTACTTTTCCTCCAAAATTGGCATAAGAAGGAATCATCAATTCTGTGATGGTTGTTTCTGATTCGGCAACAGTTTTAAATTCCATATTTTTTATTTAATTCAAATATTCAAATATTCAAATATTCAAATATTCAAATATTCAAATATTCAAATATTCAAATATTCAAATATTCAAATATTCAAATATTCAAATCGATTCTTACCGTAAAAATAGAATTATCGTTTGAGAAATAAATTAATTCAATACATTTGATTTAAAATCATTCATCCTTCTATGAAAGCTTTCATTTTATTTCTAGCGATTTGTTGCACGCATTCATTTTCTTTTTCTCAATTAGACCCACAATATTTTGGTTCATACGTGAACGAAGACATGACCAATGGTTTTTTGATTTACACCATGGACGAGGTGGTTTCAGATTGTTTTTTGGTAGAATTTGAAATGTATCAAGGATTGGAAACCATTTCAAGTGAAACAGGCTATGGGCATTGTGATGGACCAAACGGTCATATGGAAATTCAATTAGAATCGAAGGGGGGACAAAAACTTGAAGTAGGATTTACTGTTGATGAAGCAGGGTTTAATATACTCACCGTTTATAATAATGATGCAACTACGACTGAATATTATTCTTTGCCAATGGAAGAAGAATACAGCAATGGTGATGCTGAAGAATTTGTCTTTGTGCGTGAAGATGGCGCCGAATTGGTACTTTACGATGTAGATGGAAATGTGGGATTTACACTTTTTGGCTTGATTTCTGACGGATGTGATAGTAACGAAATAGAGGGCGTAATGGTTCCGCTTGACGAAGAATTAACATCTTTTGAATATGTTATTGGAGCTTGTAAAATAGAATTTCAAGTTTCGGAAGATATAATCAATATCATAGAGACGAATTGTTCCATTGGAGCAGCAGCATGCTCGCCGCTTAGTGGTTTATATCTGTTAGCAGAATAATCTGTCATTCATTTGTAATTCTTCTAATTGAATAGTTTGAAAAATTCGATGGTGAATTTTGGAACTCTACTATTACCATTCTTCGATTAAACTTCTAAACGTTTATTCCCATTTCTGTTAAAAAGCGTTCCTAGTTTCAATTTTTTTTTAATTAGAACATACGTTGTTTATCATTTAAATCAGGTTCAATTATACTAGAATTGTTAATTTTCCGCAGAATTAAAGACTATGAAAATGCTTTGTCCATGTGGGAGTCAGCTTGCTTTTGCTGCTTGCTGTCAACCACTTCTTCTTGAACATAGAACAGCTGAAACGGCAGAACAATTAATGCGCTCAAGGTATTCCGCTTATTCAACTGGAAAAATAGATTACTTGGTTGTTACTACGCATCCTTCTCAACGTCAACAATTTACAAAGAAAGATATGGAAGAATGGGCCAAATCAACTAAATGGCTGAAACTTGAAATTGTCGAAAGTTTACCTTCGATTGTTGAATTCAAAGCACATTATATCCAAGGAATTGACTTGCCTACCATTCATCATGAACGTTCTACCTTTGTTTTCGAAGGCGGTAAATGGTATTATTTAGATGGAATTTTCAGGAATTAATTAACCAAAAATCTTCAAACTGTTGCTACTTTTGCAGCAATGAAGAAAATTGGTCACTATTCATTTTACTTTTTCATCTTTTTGTTACTTGAATCTTCGTGTGGTGATAAATCCATGTTTAAGTTGCAAAAAAATAAATCTGAGGTTTCGTATTTCCCTGAATTTCAAAAACTACCAACTTCAGAAGTTCGGGAAATGCAAAAAGATGCCTATTCCTTTTATACTGTAGTATTAGGAAAAGAAAAGTTTAATGGGCATTTTTTAGTTGCAAAAAAAGGAAAAGTTGTCTTTTACAAATCCCAAGGATTCTCAAATTTTGGAAAAAAAATAGAAATTACTACCAAAACACCCTTGCATGTAGCTTCTGTTTCAAAGGTTGTAACGGCCTTTACTGTTCTCCGATTGGTTGACCAAGGAAGATTAAAGTTGGATTCAGATATACGCTCTTATTTACGAGAAATTCCATATAAAGGAATTACTGTTCGAATGCTGTTAAATCACCGAAGTGGTATTCCGTATTACGGCTATTTCACCTATGATACTTGGCATTTGGGAACCATATTACGCAACTACGATATTGTTCGCTTACTGAAAAAACACAAGTTTCCATTGAATTTCCAGCCAGATTCAAAATTTGCTTATTGCAATACCAATTATGCTCTTTTAGCATTAATTGTTGAGAAAGCAAGCGGTAAACCATTTCCAAAAGCAGTAAAAGAATTGGTATTAGACCCGCTAAAGATGAAAAATTCCTTTGTTATGGAACGCTCTAAACAAAAGACAGCAGTCAGTCAATCCTATAATTCTAGACATGTGATTCAGCATTTTGATTATTTAGATGCTGTTTATGGTGATAAAAACTTGTACACAACCGCATTTGATTTGTATCAATTGGATAAAGCAAGTTACTCAAATCATTTTTTGAGTGATTCCTTACGCAAGCAAATGTTTAAAGGATATAGTTATGAACGTCCAGGTAAAAGCAATTATGGTCTAGGTATACGCTTGAAGGAATTAAAAGGGAAAAACACCTATTTCTTTCATTCTGGTTGGTGGCATGGAAACACTGCTTGTTATGTGACATTACGTGACGATTCTACCTGCATAATTGCTATATCAAATGTTTACACGAAAAGTGTTTACAGTGTAAATCGTTTGGCAGATAAATTTGGAAATTACCCCTTTACTTTTGCAGAAGATTAAATTGATTACTACATTCGCTAGAGCATAACTTTGTCTTTCGAAGCACGCTGATTCTTAATGTATTTGAACAAGTAATGCGTTCCAATACTCGTTCCTGTTCCTACAATTGCACCTGCCAAAACATCGGATGGATAATGAACGCCCAAATACATTCGAGAATATCCAATACTTCCTGCCCACAAATAAGCTGGTACAATGATATACCATTTTGGATACATTAAACTAACCGATGTAGCCGTGCAAAAAGCCATTGACGTGTGACCAGAAGGAAAAGAATAGGATCCTGCTTTTGTGTATTTTGTGATATCCGTTGGATGCGTAATGAAAGGTCGTTCCCTTTGAAAGCCAATTTTTAATGTGCTTGTTAAACCGCCATTTATGACTGTTGCAGAGGCTAATTCAAAACTATTCAAAACCATTTCCTTATTTTTCGCAATTTTCCCACCAATAAACAATCCAACAGGTAAACCCAATGAAATTGGATTTACTGAATTCGTTATGGGTTTAAAAACAATTGCACCAGTAGGGGTGTAGGACTGATTGACCGATTTTAAGATACGAAAATCTAGACTTTGACTTGTAGCGAAATAATAAAAAGCACACGAAAAAAATAAAATAATAAACCTCATAAAGCCACTAGAAAAGTAATAATCTGTAAATTAAACAATAAGATTCCAAGTATAAAAATATTATTTTGTTTATGCGCAACTTTTTCCTAGTTTAAGTGTCTTATATGGAAAAGCACTGCATAACAAATTACCGTCTGAGGATCATGAAAAAATTAAGCTTACTATTATTGTTTTCACTTTTTGTAACTTCGATTACCCATTCTCAAATTGTTGATCCTTTTGCAATACGCTATCAAAACCAACAAAAAGGGGGAATTAGAATGTTGGCTAATGCTTCTGTTACATGTTCCAATTGTACTGCTTCTCAAAACGAATTTCCGCCTGCAGGAAATGGACAAAACAATAATTTTAATATGAATTATATAGATGTTGACGGGGTAAGTTCAACATTTATGTCTTCTAGTGATAGTTTAAATTTACAACCTTGTAGCGAAGTTTTATGGGCAGGACTGTATTGGTCAGGTCGCGTTGGAACTGGAGGAGCTGTTACGACAACGACAAATTACACCTTACGAAATCAGGTAAGTTTGAGAACTGGCACAGGCGCGTATCAAACATTAACGGCTGATGAAATTACTGATAATACTGTCGGGCATCAAACCTATCATTGCTTCAAGAATATTACCTCGATTGTTCAAGCAAACGGGAATAATTCGCGTTATACGATAGCGAATGTTGTCACACGAACAGGCACTTCTGCGGTATATGGAGGATGGACCATTGTAGTAGTCTATAAAAATATCTATGAATCAATGCGCAATTTAACCGTGTTCGATGGATTAGCAAATGTGAGTTCTGGTAATACAGTAACTATACCAATAACGGGATTTTTAACTCCACTTGTTGGCCCGGTTAGTTTTGAGTTAGGTGTTGTTTCTCACGATGGGGATCGCTCTCAGACAGGTGATCAATTGCAGTTTAATGGCGCAGGAACCTACGTAAATGTTTCCGATGCTTTACATGCAACAAATGATGTTTTTAATAGTACGATAGCACGAAATGGGGTTTTAACACCTTTTAGAATTCCAAGCCATAACAATACCCTTGGACATGATGCAAGTGTATTTTTACCAATCAACACAACATTCAATTATATTGGAAATAATACCAATTCAGCAAACATTCGCATAACGACCGGTGGAGAAACGATTTTAACTTCTGTGGTGACATCTGTAATTGATGTTTATGAACCCGATTTACGAGCAACCGTTTACATGCAAGATTTGAATGGAGGGCAGGTGAATCCTGGGGATCAATTAGAATATACCCTTGTTGGTAAAAATATTGGTTCTGATATTTCCTTAAACACGTTTATGTCGGACACGCTGGACCCCAGAACCACCTATGTACCGAATTCAATTTCGATTTTTTACGGACCGAATTCTGGTCCAAAAACGGATGCTTATTCAGATGATCAAGCCGAATATGACCCCGTCAATAGAGTTATAATTGCACGGATTGGAACAGGTGCAAATGCCCTCAATGGTGGGACAGTTGTGAATTCATCTCAAGGAACAGATTCTACGGTTGTAAAGTTTAGAGTTCAGGTAATTAACGATTGTTTGATGTTTCAGTGTGATCCTACTTTGGAACATAAAGCCTATATTTTTGGAAGTGGCAATATTTCTGGAAACCCTTATAATAATGGTGGATTATCCGATCTAGTTGATGCCAATGGCTGTCCGACAATAGCCAATGATGTGTTAACCATCAATGTGTCAGGTTGTCCAACTCCAGCAGTAACTTATAATAGTCCGCTGTGTGTTAGTGAAAATCTGCAATTAACAGTACCTTTCTCTTCTGCTGCAAATTATGCTTGGACCGGACCAAATGGTTTCACATCGACTGTTCAAAATCCTTCGTTAAATTCAGTGTCATCTGCTAATCAGGGTAACTACCAAGTACAAATAACCTTCAATGGCTTGGATTGTGAAATAGATACCTTTGCTACAGTTATTGTTCAACCGAATCCAACAATTCAGTTGTTGAACCAAACGAATGTACTTTGTTTCGGTAACGCAACTGGAGCCTTGTCGGTTGCTTCCTCAGGAGCGGCTCCAAATACCTTTTCTTGGTCAAATGGTTCAACATCCACAACTCCTACTGGACTCAGTGCAGGAACCTACACAGTAACGGTAACAGATGCCAATACATGTCTAAGTAGTTCTTCTTACACGATAACACAACCAAGTCAAATTGTTGGAAGTATAAGCGCAACAACAAATTTTAATGGTTTCAATGTTTCTTGCTTTGGGTCAACAAACGGTGCTGCGTCAGTTTCAACATCTGGAGGTGTTCCAGGCTATACGTATTTATGGAACAATGGATCTACGCTGAATACGGCTACGAATCTACCTACTGGTCCTGCTTCTGTTGTAATTACAGACGCAAATGCTTGTCCTAGAACATTCTCTGTTGGAATAACACAGCCTACGATAATATCGATAACATCCGTTCAAACGAATGTTTCTTGTTTTGGTGGTGCTAATGGTGCCTTGAATATTACCGTTACTGGTGGAGCGGTGCCATATACTTATGTTTGGTCTAATGGTGCAATTACACAAGATGTGAGTGGTTTAACATCAGGTGTTTATTCTGTTACTGTAACCGATGCAAATGGTTGCACTAAATTGGCAAGTTATACAATTACCCAACCTAATGCACCATTATCATTAACTGAAACACATGTAGATATTTTATGTTTTGGAAATGCAACAGGAAGTATCGATGTTTCGCCAGCTGGAGGAACACCGGCATATACCTACGCATGGTCTAATGGAGCAACTTCACAGGATTTAATGAACCTACCATCTGGAACTTATACGCTCGTTCTTACAGATAGTAAAGGTTGTATTTTGAATCAATCTATCGTGTTGACGCAACCTGCTGCACCGTTAAATGTTCTTTCAACGATAACAGATGTTGCGTGCCACAGTGATTCAACAGGTTCTATCGACTTGATCGTTTCTGGCGGAACAGTTCCCTACACTTATAATTGGAGTAATACACAAACACTGCAAGATTTAATCAATTATCCAACTGGCACATATAACGTAACTATTACAGATTTCAATTTATGCTCTGCAACATTAACTGGTTTAGCAATTAATCAACCAATTGCCCCCTTATCCGCTTCATCGCTTGTTGATAGTGTTAATTGTTACCTTGGCGCAGATGGTTCTATCGATTTAACAGTACTTGGCGGAACTGCTCCATACGATTATGTTTGGACAAATGCCATTACAACACAAGACTTGACAAACCTGACGCAAGGAACTTATTCGGTACTCATAACAGATGCCAATGACTGTATTTTAAATTTATCATCAACAGTCTATCAACCCTTGGATTCTATTTCAATTCTAGAATCGATTGTTGATGTATTGTGCTTCGGACAGGCAACTGGTGCAATTGATGCAACGCCTCAGGGTGGTACACTTCCATATACTTTTTCATGGAACACAGGGGCCTTGACTGAGGATGTTCAGAATTTAATCAGTTCAACCTATTCATTAACCGTTACGGATATCAATGGTTGTTCGAAAACTGAATCTTATTTCATAGATCAACCAGCAAATCCGCTGACCTTAACTGAAACACATACCAATGCGCTCTGTATTGGTGGACAACAAGGAACAATTGATTTAACCATATCGGGAGGATCAATGCCGTATAGTATTCAATGGAATAATAATACAACCATTGAAGATCAATCGAATTTATTAGCAGGTAACTATGTGGCATGGGTAACAGATGACCATGGTTGTTTGGATTCAATTCAAGTTGAAATTTTAGATCCAAGTAACACAATGTCCTTATCTGAAACACATGTCAATGTGCTTTGCTTCGGCGCATCTACCGGGTCAATTGATTTAATTGTTACGGGCGGTGTACCAACATATACCTATGATTGGAATACAGGCAGTACCAATCAAGACTTAACTGGACTTCCAGCGGGCTTGTATTCAGTCAATGTATATGATTTTAATTCCTGTGGAGAATTTTTATCCATTACAATTTTAGAACCTTCAACTCCTGTATCTGCTAGTTCGATTCAAACAGACGTTTTATGTTACGGTGCATTAACTGGAGCAATTGATGTTACACCGCAAGGTGGTGTGGGTCCATATACGTTTTTATGGAACACAGGTGAAACGACTGAAGATATTTCAAATGTAATCGCAGGAAATTACGCTGTTACGATTACCGATTTTAATGGCTGTGTTTATACCTATTTGGATACAATTTATCAACCAGCCTTACCATTGACATTAAACGAGTCGCATGTAAATGTGCTGTGTAATGGAGGAAATAATGGTTCTATTGATATTGTCACAACCGGTGGAACAGCGCCGTATACCTATCTTTGGGATAATGGAGCAACTGTGGAAGATCTGTCAAATTTGATTGCAGGAACTTATACAATTACTGTTACGGATGCAAATGGGACAAGCGGTGGATGTTACGCTCAATTGGCTGTTACCGTTGCAGAACCATTGAATCCAGTTGATGTTAGCGCTTCTCAAGTAGATATTTTATGTTTTGGAGGAAATACAGGATCGGTTAATGTTACTGCATCTGGCGGAACAGCACCCTATTCGTATACCTGGAACACAAGCGCTAGTTCAGAAGATTTAAGTTCATTGGTTAGTGGGACATATTCTGTTGTTGTTACCGATGCAAACGGTTCTGTAGGAGGTTGTACGGATTCCATTACAGTTGTTTTAACACAGCCTGTGGCTCCCGTTTCTGTTAGTTTTAGCCAAATAGATGTTTTGTGTTTTTCCAATGCAACTGGTGAAATTGACCTTGATGCACAAGGAGGAACAGCACCTTACACCTACACATGGAGCAATGGTGGTGCAACGCAAGATTTAACTGGTTTAATCGCAGGAACCTATTCTGTGCTTGTAACAGATGCAAATGGTACAGCAGGTGGTTGTGCGGCTACAACAATGGTGACCATTGCACAACCCTTAGCGCCATTAACGTTAAGTGAAACACATGTGAATATTTTATGTTTCGGAAACAATACAGGATCTATTGACTTGACTGTTTCAGGTGGAACTGCCGGATATAGTTATGTTTGGTCGAATACTGAGACTTCTCAAGATATTGATACATTGATTGCTGGTAATTATACAGTGGATATTAAAGATGCTAACGATTGTCAAGCACAGTTGCAAATATTGGTTTCTCAACCTTTGGCTCCATTAACGGAAGTGCATAATCTTTCTAATATTTCTTGTTTCGCTGGAAGTGACGGAAATATTGATTTGACAACAACAGGCGGCACGATTCCGTATGCGTTTATCTGGACAAACGGATTTACAACCGAGGATTTATTAAATGTTGGATTTGGAACATATTCAGTACTAATTACTGATGCTAATAATTGTACGTTATCCGGAACCTATACCTTAACCGAACCAGCTGCACCTTTAACTACCAGCACATCATTTATAGCTGTTAATTGTTATGGTGAGTCAAATGGAACTGCCATTGTGAATGCATTTGGAGGTACGCAGAATTACACTTATTTGTGGAACAACGGGGCAACTTCATCGACCAATTCAAATTTAATTGAAGGCAATTACAGTGTTATCGTTACAGATGCGAATGGTTGTATTAGTACGAACTCAGTTTATGTGACAGAACCAACGCCAATTGTGATAACATCCTCGCAAGTAGATGTTCTTTGTTATGGTGCTTCAACTGGGTCTGCATCTGCAGCAGCATCTGGAGGTGTTGGTTTTTATAATTATGTTTGGAGTACTGGATTGGTAGGGAATTCAGAGACTAATCTTCAAGCTGGCAGCTATACCATTTACGTCAATGATGGTAATCAATGTTTAGATTCTTTAGAAGTGAACATTAATCAACCAACCGATTCAATTTCTATCAATTTAAATGGTACTGATATTTTGTGTTATGGATTCTCGACGGGAGCAATTAATGCAACGGTTACAGGGGCAACTGCTCCATATAGTTATGTTTGGAATACAGGAAGTACCAATGAAGATTTGTCCAACCTGCCTGCTGGAACCTATAACGTTCAGGTAACGGATGCGCACGCTTGTGTATATAATGAAACAATTGCGTTACTTCAACCAGCTGAAATAACCATTCAAAATGCTCAAATCGAAAATGTAAGTTGTAATGATTTTACGGATGCGTCTATTGATATTTCCGTTGTAGGTGGAGTAGGACCTTACGATTATACATGGAACAATGGCGCTACATCTGAGGATTTAATTGATTTATCGGCAGGAAGTTATTTTGTTGTTATCAATGATGCAAATAGTTGTGTTCGTATATTTAATTACAACGTAACTCAACCTGATACGCTTTTCGCAAGTTTTGTTACCACCGAGCCAACATGTTTTGGATATACCAATGGTTCAATTAACGTTACCACAGAAGGAGGAACTGCACCATATTCATTCACTTGGAGCAACGGGATGACAAGCAATTTGATTCAACCAATAGGGGCAGGAAACTACGCTTCAATTATAACAGATGCGAATGGCTGTTTATATGCGTTGGATGCAACCTTGGGTCAGCCAGAGGAAATTCAAGTGACATTTGATGCAGATGTATTAGAAGGATGTGATCCTCTAGAGGTTAATTTTGCGAATACTTCAGATGAACTATATTATAGTGAATGGTTTTTTGGAGATGGAACAACAGGGACTGGGACACAAATTCAACACGTATATTACGGTGCGGATTGTTACGATGTAACACTTGTTGTGACGGATGCTATTGGATGTTCAAACGCACTTTCTGTGACGGATTTCATTTGTGTTTTACCAACGCCTTCTGCAGCAATTGAAGCGACTAATACGCAGTTAAATTCAGCTGAACCGACTACAGAAATAACAAATGCTTCGGTAGGCGCTGTAAATTATATTTGGAACCTTGGTGATGAGCTTACGGATTATTACTATTTCCAGCCAGGTGAGCATACTTACCCTATTTACAACTATGATAGCTATTTGATCAATTTGATAGCTATTGGAGAGAATGGGTGTTCCGATACCGCGAATTTGTTGATTGAGTTTGACAATAGTTTGATTATCTACGTGCCAAATACATTTACGCCTAATGGAGATGAGATGAATCAGGTTTTCAAACCGATTATTCCAGCACCAGTTACTAGTTACCGATTACGCATCTACAATCGTTGGGGAGAACTTATTTTCGAATCATTTGATCCAACCAATTACTGGGATGGAAGTTACAACGGTGAGATGGTTTCCGATGGAATCTATACATGGGAAATTATTGTTGTGACGGTCAAGGCAGATTCATACAAAAATATGGGTCATGTAAATGTGCTTCGTTAAGATATCACAAATGTGATTATGAATAATATGGTCCCACCTCTTTCGGATAGAATAGATGTGGGACTATTTTTTGAAAGTAATTTTATACGCCAAACTGACGGAAATGATGGTCTAGATGTTTATAGAACATGGCATTCCATTCCTTCGTTTTTAAGGGGCCGAAAGAATTAGATTCTTTTCCATCGAAATAAACTCCGCCTAATTCTTGCGTTCGATACAAGTAGTCAATTAATCGCGATTTTTCCAATTCAAATTCACGTTCTGAAGCAATGATAAATGCTGGAGCCGTGGGATTGTTTTCTTTGTAGGCCTTATCACCAACAACAAGTGACTTTACAAACAATTTTAAAATAAAGCGCTTGAAACCTTTTGGTTTTGGATGCTTCTCTGGTTCATAAATCATTTCATAAGTGACATTACAATGTGCAAGCATTTGTGCAACGTTCATCGTTCCCCATTTTCCAGAGGTAGTTGGTTTCAATTCATTCAATCTTTCGATGATTTCCTCTGTAACCGATTGTTCGAAAATATTTTTCATCGCTTTTTTTATGTATACTAAATATAGAGAAAAAAACAAAAGGTTGCTTCATACCATGTTAAAAAAAATAGCATATTAAATTAAAACTACTACTACTTGTTATCTTTTTTATTCAGATTATTTTGATGTAGATGAGGTCATAGTGAAACAAAGGTTCAAGAAAAAGCTCCTGAACCTAATTATTATTAAGAAGTAATACTGGAAGAATTAAAGGAAGTCTATTCGCAATTTGATTGAATTAGGCCAATTTTTGAAAATGAAACATATCACTCGGCGAAATACCAAAGGCATGAACTGATTGAATGGTGGCGACAAGAATTTTAAAATCAGTGTTTTTTAAGAGGTACGAACTGGCGCCAAGTTGGGCATATTTTCGGACAACTTCATTGTCATAGTTTGAACTCAATATGATGGTTTTGACAAAAGGGTACGTTTGTTTTAATTGTTTTACTGTCTCCATTCCATTGAGGATGGGCATAGAATTGTCCAGGATGACTACATCCACCTCGGTGAATTTCATCTTGTCCAATAATTCTTGTCCATTAGCTGCAACAATAACGAGGTCCAAATTTGGCGTAAATGCAAGTATCATTTTTAATACATCGCGGTAATTTTTATGGTCTTCTGCGAGTCCAATTTTTATGTCTGGCATATCTTCTGTAGTTTGAATTTGCTGTGAAAGTAATTCATGCTTTCCGTTGAAAATGCGATAAAGGACAATTCGAATAGCATTTACGGGTTAATACGTAAAGTACCCTACAGAATTGGTGGTAGTAGATCCAATAAAATGTTAATCAGAGAAGCAAGAATGTATGGTCAGCCTATTTTTCGCTATCTGTTTCCATTTCCATTTCCGACTCTTCTTCAATGCCATATTCACGTTTAAACGCAGGTTGTAATGCACCATCAATCCAATTATAAGTTCGGAATTGACGAAGTTCAGAATACCAGTTGCTGTCTTCGTCGAACAATTCGAATTCTTCCGATTCATATTTTAGTTTATTTCGTTCACCCGTTGAATCTGCCGGAAAGATGAATTTTTCAACAAAGTAGTAAACACCACCATCCCCAACTTCTGCCATATGAGCAATAAAATCAAATTCACCTGGCTTCCACGTGTAATAATCTTGCCCACCATCTTCGCCACATGCTTCAGCAAAATAGTCAATGATGAACAAATTGTTAATACCCGTCAATCCTCTTGGTTCAGTCAAATACAGTTGAAATAAATCATCAGTTAAGGTTAAATATCCTTCTTGTATAAGTACTGAATTATTAAGTTCCTTGTAAAACAAATTGTGGTGATATTCTGTATATTCTTCCTCAGCAAGATACTCCTGTTCAATCGAATACATGAATAAGAAAGTTGTTTTTGTCACTGGATCTAAAATACGGTAATGTGCAAGCTGTGAGCTTAGGATGTATCCCTTTTTATCCTTGAAACGAACTTTGTAAAATTCTGGTCGATTTTCTAGCAATGAATAGTCGACTTGAATACTTGTATCAATTGTTACAGTTGCATTCATCGGGATTTGATCGAGTATTGGACTTTTTTTAGAAGGAAATTTATACAAACTACAGGCCGAGAAACTAGCGGCTTGGTAGCCAGAATCGGGTAGGGCATACAAGCCGATGACTGGTGGCTCTCCCTCAGGTTGAGCAAAACAGCATTCAGCTAAGGTGAAAAAGGATAAAAGTAAAATCAGTTTATTCATGCGCTATCAATTAAATCGTCATTTTTAATGTTGAATCAAATTTAGGGTAATAAATGATAAAAAAAAGAATCAATCTTTTGTTGATATAAAATAGAGAAAAAGTACTAATTTTCATGAAAACAAAGTACATGCGCACTTTACTTATTTTATTCATTGGCGTAATTCTTGTTGCGAGTTGCAAGAACCAAGAGGAAGATACACGAAAATATCCACCTGCTGATTTGGTGTTTTATGAAACGTATACACAACAAGAATTTCAGAAGTATTGGATGGCCGCGATTGATGCACTACGCGAACCAGACACATCCCAAACGATACAGTTGAAAGGCTTTTCTGGAATTGATTTGACACAGCTGATTCAACCAGGAGGAGATGTTTGTTTGGGCTATGTGGCACCTGAAAATCAGCATCGAGTAGCAGAGCTGTTGACTTTAGAAAAAGTAAGAAATTGTTTTCCAAAAGATGCTGCTATTTTGTGGTCCTGGAATGCGGAAGAAGTATACGAATTGAATGGTAACTATTATTCGCTGTATGTTGTTCATAAAAATGGCATTCAACCACGTTTGACAGGAAAAGATTTGGAGGATGCTGAACTGGATGAGGACCCAAACACACGTTCCATAAACATTTTACTTACAATGAACGAAAAAGGAACGGAAAAGTGGGCCAAAATGACAAGCGATAATTTAGAAAAAATAATTGTAATGTCCATCAATGGAAGCGTGCTAAGTGCACCGCGTGTAATGGGAACGATTACTGGCGGGGAAACACAAATTTCGGGTGATTTCACGCTTGACAAAGCAAAGGAAATTGTTGGGGGGATTAAGGCCGGAATGCGCTGAGTACTGCATATTAATTTATAATTCATAATTCATAATTCATGATTCATGATTCATGATTCATGAATCATGCTGTTGTCTGGCGTTTACGCAAACTGAGATTGTAATTGATAATTTATACTAATTAGCTACCAATTTGAAATTAAATTTAAGCATATCCATCAGTCTATTCTGTTTTTTTTCAAACGCTCAAGTTTGGAATCAAATAGTCGATTTTACTGGTACAGCAAGAGACGACGCGAGTTCATTCACAATTAACAACAAGGTATATTGTGGCTTAGGTTTGGATGCTGGTTTTAGCTGTAAATCAGACATAAAAGTATTTGATTTGTCGTCAGAAACTTGGTCGGATGGTGTGAGTTTACCAAGTGGTGAAGAACGTCAATACGCGAATGGATTTTCACATCAAGGCAATGGATATATTTTTGGTGGAATCAATTCAGCCGCAGTTTATTTAAGTGATTTTTGGAAATTTGATCCGATCAACAATTCATGGTCTTCACTTCCCGATTTACCGTCAACTGGAAGGGCAGGAGCAGTGTCTTTTGTGCTTGCAGATACTTTTTATTGCGTTGGAGGAAAAACGGATGGAGGAATTATTTCAAATGAAGTGTGGGCTTTTGACTTAGTGAACCAAGCGTGGATTCAAAAAGGAAATCTTCCCTTTGATGGGATTTGGCGAGGAATTAGTTTTACTTGGAATAATTTAGGCATCATAGGACTCGGTAAACACAATAACGGCAACTTGAACACAGGATGTTATCAGTATTCCCCTGGTTTTGATTCATGGCAAACCATCACTCAATTAAATTTAACGCCCACAACGTATTCCATGTTTGCTCAAATTGGCAAGTACGGTTTTGTTTATGGAGGTGTTCTTGAGGATTTAACGTATTCCAACCAATTTATTCGGATTGATTTAGACACGTGGGAAACAACTACATTGACATCTTTTCCTGCTGATGCCAGACGCGGAGGTGTCGGCTTTGTTGGAAACACAGATTTTTACCTTACGACAGGCGTTTCTGCATTTGCGCGATTAAATGAAACGTGGAAAGCGGCTTCTGTATTGGGTTTACATGATGAAAACAGTATGAACATGGTACGTATTTATCCAAATCCATTGAAAGATGAAATGATGATTCAATCAGAAGTTCCTATTCAAACGCTCGAAATATATTCGATTTCAGGTAATTTAATGGAGCAAATCACGTTGAACTCCACGTTCATCATAGTTCCACTGCAACTGGAAAATGGCTATTATTTCGTGAAAGTAAAGTCAGAAACTTTTGAAGTTATCGATCGCATTTGTGTCCGCCAATGATGTATACAGGAAATCTCGAATCACGAATTACAATTCACGAATTTTTATGTGTACCTTTGTACAAGTTCTTTGGGGTCGTTTTTGGATTTGACAGCGATAGCAGTAGTCGAGTGTCAGCATGCAGAGGGTTGTGGTGAACCTCTTTAATATCTTGCCTCAAACTATAATTGACAACACGTCATACGCACTTGCTGCTTAATCTTTCGATAGATAGATTGGCTTAATCGTTCTGAAGCTTAGTAGGTCCGACAAGTACTCTCTTCAAGCCTCTGCCCATTAGGTTTGATTTACGGGAGTTCAACATTTTGGGCTGGTAACTGTGATGATTTTAAGCAGTTGCGAGATCTTAAAAATCTACGTCAACGATTTGGGTGTTCTTGTCCGTCCGTTGATCGAAAACCAATCGAGAAATAAGCATGTAGAAAGCTTGAAAACTCGTCGTTTGGACGAGGGTTCGAACCCCTCCGACTCCACTCTATGGGAAAGCACACCAAAATCGGTGTGCTTTCTTTTTTTTCTACCTCTGGAACGCTTGACATTACTGAAGATTAGCTCCACGGCAGGGTTCAGTTCAACGGTTCGAACTGAATTTTTTTCGTAAACCATCTTATTGGGAAATATCGAACCAATCAACTTTCTTTTAATCTCTCCATCGCCCTTGCCTCAACCCCTAACTTATTCAGTTTAGAAAGTTCGGCATAGGCTTCAGGGGCATTTCGATAGAACCTATCCCATTTTAGAAAATAGATGTAATCGACCTTTCACTTGTTTGACTTTAGGAAAGCCATGATCTTTTTCCATTCAGGTCGATTGAATGATTTCCCGCTCTCGTCGTCATGATATAGCCCTACTACATTTATATCCTGATGCTCGCAGTAGCGGATTAGCTTATCCTTTTGATCTGCAGGACTATACCCATTATTCTGTTCGTCTGTCGAGACTCTTGTATACAAGATAGCGTTCTTTTTCATGACAGTTGTTTTTTCTTCATTTCTAGAATTAAATCGGCAAGTTGCTCCAGCCATTCCTTTATCAAACGGATTTCTTCGTCAGTTTTTCCTTGCGCGAACTTGCCGAGTAATTTTCTACATTTTTGAATTGTTAACATTAATAAAATTAAACTAACCGTAAGCCCTTTCATGGGGTCGTGGTTGCTTTTGTTTATTGAGCCGCTTCACAGGTCTATAATCGTTGTGTATTTTTTAGATACAAGTGCTTTTCATTCCGATATTTAATGGTAATCTCCTCGTACTCTTTCAAGCCCAAAATCCTGCGTACTTGTTTCGCCTTATCATCCTTCAAGTCAGTTTCAATGGTCCCTTCAATTACCATTGTTTCGTCTGCATTTATTTTTATCAGAATAGATTGAAAATCTTTGCTTCGGATAGCTTCGAGAACTTTAGTTTCTTTCGGATTTATAAATCCCCAGTGAATTAGGTTCGGTAGATTGTCTTCCCCCTCCATGAATTCGCTAATCAAAGTATCAATCGGAATTACTACCGATGGTTGTTTTAACAAATCATCCGATAAATTCGGTACTTTTTCGTACTTCTCTGAGTAACCCATGAAATCGTAAAGATAATCGTCATCAACTTTTTTAAATACAATAACCATATGCAAACCGGAAAACAAGGTTTCGTGAATGATAGAGCCAAAAATTGAAATCAGATGCAATTCTCCTTCTGCAATTATGTCCTCCCTGTGCGTGTCTAGAAACGCAAGAAATTGTTTTATTTTTTGAATTTCTTCCTCAGATGTTCCCAAAAAATCACGAT
>JBIKJH010000015.1:0-78738 GCA_044361115.1 Crocinitomicaceae bacterium | reverse complement strand
TGGAACAAGAACAACCAAGTTATGTATGACATGCAAGGGACTGAAGGCGGAGGTTGGAGCGCTGCACAGTCATCTGTTGTCGTGCCTGCTCCCGGAGAACCAAATGTATATTATCTTTTTACGATGGAAGAACTTGAATTTGATGGTGACGGTGTAGTTCCTTCAGAACCAAACGGCAGAGGCTTGCGCTATTTTAAAATAGACATGTCTCTAAATGGTGGTTTGGGAGATGTTGTTGAAGCGGATGTTCAAGTATATGATTACTCTTACGAAGGGATTTGTGCGATTCGCCATTCAAATGGAACAGATTACTGGATTTTAATCAATCAAGATACAAGCGGTATCGGAGTTTACAGTGTCACTCAAAACGGTGTTCAACTTGCTGGTGTCTATCCTTACCCAGCAGTTTACAGTGGGTTTGGCATCATCAAGTCTAGCCCAACCCAGAGTGGCGTTGGAGCACCTTGCTGCAACAAAGTGATGACACCCGCTGGACTTTATGACTTCAATTTGTCGACAGGTGTACTCACCCTTGAAGGTGATTTGGGAGCTGCGTCGGACTACAATTTTGAGTTTTCTCCGAATGGACTTTATTTATATGCAAGCATTTTCGATCCAAATACGTTCGTGTCTAATTTGGTGCAATACAACGTATTTGCCCCTTCTCAAACAGGACAAACCGTGGAATCAACCGCTCAGGTTATTGTGCAAAACTTCAATGGTTTGTATTTGCAATTAGCTTCGGATGGAAAAATCTATTTCACCGAACAAAGTTTCGGTTTTACAACGCTTTTGGGAACGATTAATTGCCCAAATACTTCAGACCCAACGGTCTTTTCTGGCGTTTTATCCTTCCCGAATGATGGCATTCTTTCGATAGGTTTTTACACTCTCCCCAATTTCCCTTCTTGGATTTTTTATAACAGCTACGATGCTCAGATTCAATTTGGTCCAGACACTGTTTACCTTTGTCAAGGGGATACACTTCTGTTAAATGCTGGTGAAGGAACATCTTGGTCGTGGGGTGGAGATGCATCTACCAATACAAGTCAATTTTACACCGTTACAAGTCCTGGGATTTTTAGTGCTACAGTTACGAGCACATGTGGCTTTGGGAGTGATCAGATAGTTGTTTTGCCTTGTGTAAATGAAGACCCAACGGATAACAGCACAGTAAACTTTAACTTCCCGAACGTAATCACTCCAAACAGTGACGGCATAAACGATTTGTTTGAAATTGACAATTTACCAGAAAACACGGAAGTCATCATCCTCAACCGTTGGGGAAATATTGTTTTCTCATCAACGAATTACCAAAACAATTGGGATGGGAAAGATACTTCAGGAAAAGAATTAGTTGATGGGGTTTATACCTTTAAATTCAAATCACATGCAGGAAAAATAGGTCATGGATTCGTGCAAATTTTGAGGTAAGAAACTGTCAGTTTTAAGACTACACGGTATCAGTACCATTCTTTTTTACTCTACGCTTTTCTAGTACTAGGTTTAATGTTGCCATGTGGGTTAAAATTAAGCCATCTTACCCACATAATATTGGTTAATAGATGGGCTAAATAAAATATAACAAATCATGGTTTCAACTTTTAATAGCAAAAAAAATGTGAAATCGTATGATCTCACATTTTCCGTGGTCCCACTTATTCCGAAAATTTTCGGAAGAACCAAGCACCTACTGTGCCGAAAGCTTTCGGCAGAGTCAGTTGCAACCATATTTTTCACATAATCGAATTATTATCTCTGGATATTTTCTAAGATTCTCAATATAAGTTCTACTCTTCATACGTTTAATATGCTTTTCTATTTTTAACAGTTGTTGTTTACATTCGCAGGGTATCTCAAGGTAAAGAATCCAATCATTTACTTTTGATGTAAACGTCTTGCCGTAAAAGGCATCATTGTGCTTAATCAATCTAGACTCAATAGATTCAATTGTTATTCCCACATAATATTGGTTAATAGATGGGCTAAATAAAATATAACAAATCATGGTTTCAACTTTTAATAGCAAAAAAAATGTGAAATCGTATGATTTCACATTTTCCGTGGTCCCACTTGGAATCGAACCAAGCACCTACTGATTATGAGTCAGTTGCTCTAACCGAATGAGCTATAGGACCAGAGCAAGCGAAGCTTGCGATTATTTTCAAGCGTTAGCGCAGAAACCTGTGCGAAGCTTGCGATTATTTTCAAGCATTAGAGCAAAAACCTGTGTTTAGGTTGCTATGTTATCAAGTTAAATCAAAGATAATTTTCTAACACAATAATCCGATTCACATTCGAATCGGGTTGCAAATATAGTATATCATCTGCAAAAATCAAGTACTCTAAAGAATTAATTTGTTGCGGCTGATCGCATTCTAAATACCAACATCGTTAAAACACCAAACAAAATGGCTGCAAAAACCAAATGACTTGTTTGAACCAATCCAGGCATGTTGGCATACGCTAATAAAACGCCAGAAATCAACTCCAAGGCTAAAATGATATAGGATGTGCGAATGATTGTCAACTTAGAACCCCTCTCGTTTTTCCATATCATAAACGTCATTAAAACCAACACCAACCATGAGAAACTTCTATGAATCAAAAACGCCCAGCCCAAATGTTCTGTCCATGCATCGCGACCATAGCCTGCTTTTTTTAACTCATCAATGAATTCACGCACTTGGGTTCCTAAAAACATCTGATAAAACGTAATCGCCAAAACAACAATCGCTAACCATTTCATTGTTTTGCTCAAGTCTATTTTCTTTCGCTGAACTGGACTTATTTCACGCAGCACGTACAATTGGATGGCGATAATCACCAATGCCAAGAGCATGTGGATGGTAATCGTCCACGGAACTAAATTTGATGCAACAACGATGGATCCAAACCAAGCCTCAATAGCCATTAAGACCAAATTGAAAAGTGTTATAAGCACTAACTTGCGTTTACGGTACTTAAGCAAAACCCAAATGAACATGGCTAGCATGAAATTTCCCGCTAAGAATCCAACCAAGCGATTTCCGTATTCTGTCCACGTGCGTTTCCAGTTGAATGATTCTTCAACACGCAAAGTTGGATCATTCATGATTTGATCTGCCGTCGCTTTTAAGCCAATTTTCGATAAAAACTTTGCAAATTTCTCAATTTTCTTCGCTCGCTTTTCCGAATAAACCTCTTTGTAATTGGAAGGTAATTCGCTTGCTTCTGTGGGCGGTACCCATTGCCCAAAACATTTTGGCCAGTCTGGACAACCCATTCCACTTCCGGTGATTCTAACAAAACTTCCAGCTACCACAACTAGATAAATTAGGACAAGCGTAACCCAATTAAAACGTACGAAGGATTTTGAATAATTCATACCGTAAAATTACTGAATTGGTCATGATACGATTCAAAAAGAGCGAATTAATTGTATTATTTTTTTTTACCAGAAAATGAATATCGAGACAGCTATGGCTAATCTAAATTGATCATGCAATAGTGGATAGAATGAGCGACGCGTGAAGTGCTAATTTCTTGCGGATAAAATGGGTTCGTTTCAAAAAAAATCAATACTTTTTGCCTCAAAATAAAGTTGTTGAGCATAAAGTAAAAGGTTAACATTGGCTTGTACATCAGCTCTTATGTCTCAAAAAAATGAAGGCCAATTAATTAAAAACGATTAGTACGCATGAGTGAAAAATCAACGAAAGGTATTTGGAAGGTCATTTCAGCCTCTTCAGTGGGTACGCTGATAGAATGGTATGACTTTTACATTTTTGGAAGTTTGGCTGTTGTCATCTCTACGAAGTTTTTCCCAGCTGACAACCCAGTCGCAGCATTTTTATCAACGCTGGCAACCTTTGCAGCTGGTTTCGTGGTTCGTCCCTTTGGAGCATTGTTCTTTGGGCGCTTGGGTGATTTAATTGGGCGCAAATACACCTTCATGGTTACACTTCTCTTAATGGGTGGTGCAACCTTTTTAATAGGTTGTATTCCAAGTTTTGAATCCATCGGTTATTTAGCACCTATTTTGGTTTTATTGCTGCGCTTATTACAAGGCTTGGCGCTTGGCGGTGAATATGGCGGTGCTGCAACCTATGTAGCTGAACATGCTCCCTCAAATCAACGTGGATATTGGACTTCGTGGATTCAAACAACAGCAACAGTTGGCTTGTTCGTTTCCTTAATGGTCATATTGCTAACGAAAACAATGTTAACGAAAGAAGCATTCGAAAGCTGGGGATGGCGAGTTCCTTTCTGGGTTTCAATTTTGATGGTACTCGTATCGTACTTAATTCGTAAAAAAATGCACGAATCTCCCGTCTTCCAAAAAGCGAAAGACGAAGGGAAAGTGAGTAAAAACCCTTTGAAAGAAAGTTTTGGGAACCGCTACAACTTTAAATTTGTCTTGTTGGCCTTATTTGGCGTTGCAATGGGGCAAGGTGTTGTTTGGTACACGGGACAATTCTATGCCATGAGCTTCTTAAAAACCGTAATGGGAATTGATTCAAATCAAGTTGATACGCTCCTTGGAATTGCGCTCCTAATCGGAACCCCTTTCTTTGTTGTCTTTGGTTGGCTCAGTGATAAAATTGGACGTAAAAAAATCATGCTAGCAGGAATGCTATTTGCGATCCTATTATACCGTCCAATCTACAAATCAATGTATGAAACAACGAACGTTCAAAATAAAATTGAACTAAGCGATAAAACAAGGCTCGCTGTTAGCGCGGTTTCAGCAAAAGGCGGAGGAATTGATTCTGTTTATCTTACGAATAAAGAATACACAGACGGAACTAAATTCACAGAAGAAAAAACGGTACACTTAACGAAAGAAAAAGTGCGCATTGTTGTTGACAATAAACAACGAATTGACACGAAAAAAACCGTAATAGCCAATAGCGCTGATCGCTTATGGTTAGGATTAATGGTCTTGATTCAAGTACTATTTGTAACAATGGTTTACGGCCCGATAGCAGCCTTCTTGGTTGAATTGTTCCCCGTTCAGATTCGCTACACTTCGATGTCCTTGCCCTATCACATTGGAAATGGAATCTTCGGAGGCTTACTTCCCGCAATTGCAACCTATTTAGTTACACAATCGAAAGACAACGGCGATGCAGAATTTTATTTAAGTGGATTATGGTACCCCATCATCATTGCTGGAATCAGTTTCGTGATTGGTTTGATTTACATCAACGAAAAGAAACACCGTTACCAAGATTAATTCGATACGCACAGAAAAACGAAGAATATGAAAAAAGTAAGACGCCTTTTAGGCATAGTTTGGATGGCATTAGCACTTGCCGCTGCCTACTTCTGTATTGTTGAATTTGGACTTCCAAAATTTAATACGGGCAAACAAGACGATTTAGTATTTGGGATTATTATCCTGTTCATCTTAACACCCTTAATCGTATTTGGATTGGCCATTTTCGGATACTATTCCTTAACTGGTGAATACGATGATTAGCATTCATTATTGAATCAAACAGTCTTTCGACGCTCGCTTTTTTACATCCTAAAAGTTAGTTTTAAGATGATTTGGCTGCGGATCCTGTCTGCGTTTGCTAGTCCTTCGCATGTGTTTTGCCTTCAATAGCTTGCTTTCTAGCGAGACAAGCTTTTCAGGTAATCAAAACACATTGCTTGCAGCTATTCACCTCCGCCAGCGCAGAATGTTACTCCGAATTAAACAATTCAAACTGAACCCAAGTACTTCAACAAATTAAAGCCGAAAAAAATTATAAGGCATTCGCAACAATTTCATCCACCACTAATGGATCTAACAATGTTGAAGTATCTCCTAAATTAGAAACATCCCCTTCCGCTATTTTCCGCAAAATACGACGCATGATTTTACCTGAACGTGTTTTCGGTAATCCCGTCACAAACTGAATTTTTTCTGGCAGCGCAATTTTTCCAATTTCAGCAACAACCGTTTCCACAATTTCACCTTTCGCCATCGCTCGGTCTTCCGCACTCGAATCCAACACCACAAAGGCATAAATGGATTGTCCTTTGACCGGATGTGGATAACCAACAACCGCTGATTCTACAACAAGGTGATTCATGTTTATTGCATTTTCAATTTCTGCAGTACCAAAACGATGACCAGAAACGTTGATCACATCATCAACCCTTCCAAGGAGTCGATACATGCCGTTTTCATCTCTTTTTGCTGCATCACCTGTGAAATAATACCCTTTATAATGAGAGAAATACGTCAATTTACATCTTTCGTGGTCACCCCACGTGGTGCGTAAAATAGAAGGCCACGGAAATTTAATACATAAATATCCTTCCATTTCGTTCGCTGTAATTTCTTTACCCTCTTGATCTAGCAAAACAGGTTGTATTCCAGGTATAGGATAGCCCGCATAGGATGGTTTCATTGGAGATATATTTCCTAAACCAGAAATCATAATACCACCCGTTTCTGTTTGCCACCAGTTATCTGTAATCGAACAGCGCTCTTTTCCAACGTGCAAATAATACCATTTCCAAGCTTCTTCATTGATTGGTTCTCCAACAGTTCCAAGGACTTTTAACGAATCCAAACTGTAGGATAAAACATGTTCATCTCCATATGCCATTAAAGAACGAATGGCTGTTGGTGCTGTTAAAAACTGATTAACACCATGTTTATCAATAATTTGCCAAAAACGCCCCGGATCCGGATACGTCGGTATTCCTTCAAACATGACCGTTGTTGCACCGGACAATAAAGGGCCGTAAACAATATATGAATGTCCCGTAATCCAACCAATATCCGCTGTGCACCAATAAATATCTGACTCTTGGTATTGATAAACATTTTGGAAGGTATAAGCCGTGTAAACCATGTAACCCCCGCATGTATGGACAACTCCTTTTGGTTTTCCAGTTGAACCAGAAGTGTATAAAATAAAGAGCATATCTTCCGCGTCCATTTGTTCAGCAGGACACGATTTAGACTGACCCAAAATAACATCGTGCCACCAATAATCGCGATTTTCTTTCATCGTCGGAAGCCAGCCCAAACAATCAAAAACAATCACAGATTCAACAGATGTACAATCTTCCAAAGCTTCGTCAATTACCCGTTTCAATGGGATTTGTTTTGCCCCTCGGTTCAAGCCATCAGCTGTAATGACCATTTTCGCTTGGGCATCATTCACACGGTCAGCAACTGAGGTAGCAGAAAATCCTGCAAAAATCACCGAATGAATTGCACCAATGCGTGCACATGCCAAAACGGCAATAGTTAGTTCAGGGATCATTGGCATGTAAATACAAACCCGGTCACCTTTTTGAACACCTTTTGCTTTTAGGGCATTGGAGAATTGACAAACCTTCTCATACAATTCATTATAAGTCAAGCGAATGGTCAAATCATTTGGATCATTTGGCTCCCAAATCAAAGCCAATTTATCTCCTCTTTTTTCTAGGTGACGATCGAGCGCATTCTCCGTAATGTTCAGTTTAGCACCTTTGAACCATTCAACTTTTGGTTCGTCAAAATTCCATTCTAAAACAGCATCCCATTTTTTTTGCCAATAAAAGGTTTCAGCTATTTCCTCCCAAAATTGTTCTGGGTTTTCGACACTTTGCGAATACTTTTGTTGGTACTCTTCGAAAGATTTGATTTGTAATTTACTCATTGAAAAAAATTAATTATTAACTACTCTCCGCCAATTAATTGATGAAAAAACTAAGAGGTGAATTTCAATGATAATGGTTAAAAGTACATTTTTTGGTTCAAAATTTAAACAAGAATTCACTAATTTTTCAATATTCCGCGTAATTTTATCTCCATGGTAATAACACTAATTGGTTGTGGTTGGCTTGGTCTTCCATTGGGGATTAAACTAATAGAAAACGGGCATATTGTCTACGGTTCAGCTCAGTCAAACGAAAAAGTTGAATCCTTGACCAATTTAGGGATAAACGGCTTTTTGTACACAGAAGATAATTTAACAGGAATTCCAATTGAAGCGAAACATTCGGATATGCTGATAATCAATTTTCCACCTTCCAAATCGACTGATTATGCTCAGCAAATTCATGTATTAATTGAGCAATTCTCAACAGAATCAAAGGTGTTATTTACCAGTTCCACAGGTGTTTATAAAGACATTGATGGTCATGTAGACGAACACGGCGAACTCAATGATGCGCAACCAGTTACTTTAGCTGAACAAAGTGTAATCAATTCCAATCATGCATATTGCATCTTGCGATTAGCAGGATTAATCGACGAAAATCGCCACCCCATCATCTTTCTCAGTGGTCGCGAGACGCAAAATGCTTTTGGAAAAGTAAATCTAGTTCATAAAATCGATGTGATTTCTGCCATCGAAACACAGCTGGCTTCAACAAAATGGAATACTGTCTACAATGTTTGTTATCCCGAACATCCTACACGAAAAGCGTATTACACAAAAAGCGCAGATTATAAGGGAATACCTCAACCCATATTTATCTCTGACGGGTCGAATGGAAAAGAAATTTCTAGTCAAAAAATAATTGAAACACTTGGTTTTCAGTTTACTCAATCCATTTTTTTTGATTGATTAACATTTTAACAATTTTTTGGAACAACATTTGCCGTAATTTTGCGTCTTACAAAAGATGAAATACTTAAGTACGCTCATAATTATCCTTTCGCTCTTTTCAGCGCGCGCTTCACACATTGTGGGCGGAGATATTTATTATGACTACTTAGGGAATAACAATTATCGCTTCTATATTTCTGTTTACCGCGATTGCAACTCTACTGGTGCAGCATACGATGATCCATTGATGTTAGCGGTTTATAATTCGAATGACTTTTTAGTTGATAACGTGGCTGTTCCTTTTCCCGGGAGTACAATTTTACCCGTTATTTTTAATAATCCCTGTGTAACTCCACCAAACAACATTTGCGTTGAGAAAGCCGTTTATACGACCATTATCAACCTTCCTCCAACACCAGGTGGATATACCATTTCTTATCAACGCTGTTGCCGAGGTCCAAACATAACGAATCTTGTTAACCCAGATGATACAGGACTAACCTTAACGACCCATGTGCCTGGAAGCGAAACAAATGCCACTGTAAATAGCAGTCCGCGCTTCACGAATTATCCGCCTCTTTTGTTATGTAACAATGACGATTTAGTGTTTAATCACGCAGCAACGGATCCAGATGGTGATCAATTGGTTTATTCGCTGGTAACCCCATTTACAGGTGGATCATCCGGTGCACCACTTCCAAACCCTGCTGCTCCACCAAATTATTTCCCTGTCAATTGGACTGGTGGCTTTTCAGCAGCCAATCCACTTGGACCAGGTGCAACGATTAATATCAACCCAACAACTGGTGTATTAACCGCTTCTCCGCAAATGCTGGGACTGTTTGTTGTTGGTATTCGAGTCCAAGAATACAGAAATGGTGTGTTAATTGGCGAAACAATAAGAGACTTTTTATTTAAGGTTTTTAATTGCGACATCACTATGCAAGCCCTCCTTCCTGAACAAGAAGACCTTCCAACTTTTGTTTCTTATTGTCAGGGATTAACAGTTGTTTTTGAAAACAATTCATATGGCGGAACGAACTACTCATGGAATTTTGGTGTTAATGGCACGACTACAGATGTAAGCACAGCATTTGAACCAACTTTTACCTACCCTGCTCCTGGAACGTATCAAGCCATGCTTGTTGTCAATCCCGGTTGGCCCTGTACCGATACGGCGTATATGGATTTAATTTTGAATAATCAACTTTCAGCAGATTTTTCTGTTCAGGATTCTGTTTGTATACTCAACAACAATCTCGATTTCACTGGAATTACAGATGGTCCGCCTGCAACAACTTTCTTATGGGATTTTGGGCCAAACGCCAACCCATCGACGGCAAGTACGCAAAATGTCAACAATGTTAGCTTCAATACAACCGGCTTTATACCTGTTTCTGTTACAACCAATAATGGATCGTGCGAAGCGACTTATGAGGATTCCATCTACATTTTTCCGCTGCCGAATGCTGGAATTGTTCTTCCAACCAATTATGAATGTGACGGATTGACGATTCCATTTGGAAATAACTCAACGGGGACATTCAACTATTCTTGGGATTTTGGCGTTAGCGGAACAACTTCAGACATTAGCACCCTAACTACACCAGCGTTCACATTCCCAACTGGAGGAACCTACACCATAACGCTAATCGGAAGCTCAACAGCAGCTTGTTCAGATACAACCACAGAAACTATTACCGTTTACGAACCATTGACTATTGACTTTACAAATAACGATTCACTTTGTATTCTGGACAATAGCTTCAATTTTGATGGTTCAATGACAGGTCCATCCATTACCACTTACTTGTGGGATTTTGGGCTAAATGCATCACTTCCTTCATCAACCAATTTAGATGTAAATGGAGTAGTGTTTGATACATTCGGTAGTATTCCAATCACCTTAACCGCTTCATTTAATAGCTGCAGTGAATCTGTGACCCATTCGATTTTTATTTACCGAGAGCCAAGCATCAATTTTGGTATTGAACCAGGTAATCGATGCGTTCCGGCATTGGTTGATTTTACTGACTTGAGTGTAGCCGATTCGCCAATTTTTTACAATTGGAATTTTGGAGATGGGGGGACATCCACCTTATCTGATCCAAGTCATTTGTATACAACACCTGGAAGTTATAGCGTTGGACTAACCATTAATACAACTGAAGGTTGTATTGATACCTTGAATTTATTCTTACAAGACACCGTTGTTATCCATCCTTCACCAGTTTCAAATTTCAATGTTGATCCAAAGCAAACAGATATTTGTCACGCAGATATCACCTTTAGTGATTTATCGATTGGTGCAAGCAGCATTTTCTATTGGTTTGATGACAGTACAGCTTTTTCAAATGAAGCAAACATTATTTACACATACCAAACAAGTGGATGGCAGCGACCAATGCAAATTGCCACCAATGAATGGGGCTGCAAGGATACAAGTTATCAAGAATTGTATATAGAACCTTTTATCATTTATGCCCCGAATACATTCACTCCTGACGGCAATGAAGTAAATAATGATTTTAATGCTTTGTTCGCATTGGAAGTTTATGAATGGGAACTGCGCATTTACAATCGATGGGGACAAATGGTCTACGAATCACTTGATCCAAATTTTGGCTGGGACGGTAGCTACTTGGGTAAATTAATCCAAGAAGGAACCTATGCATACACCATACGCTATGTTTCGTGCGAAAAGCCAGACAGTTGGCAAATCCTGACTGGGCACGTTAACTTATTGAAATAAGTTCCTTCTTAAATTACATAAGCCAGCCAGCGGTTAAATCATTCTTATAAAGAAAGATATAAATCACAGGTTTATACTTACCGAAATTTTAGGCACAAGATTCTTTAACGCATTTACTTCTGCATACGGACCATAACGGTAAAATAAGCCAATTCCAATTCCCGTAGTGCCCGAAATCAGCAAACTATTCAGAAAAACTCCTCCCTCAAAATAACCTTTTTCCATCGTTTTAAATTGCTGAGAATGTTCCAAACTTGAATTCGTATTCATCGTTCCGAACCCTAATGCATGATGAAAACCAATTTGCGGTTCGTTCCATTTTTGCTTTGTTTTAAAGGCATTCAATGTCCATTGCGTGAAAAATGATATTTGAGAAGTACTATAAAAATCGGATGGGGCCATCGTTTGAAAAGTGTTTGGAACAACCAAATTCCAATTTCTTCCAGTTCCATTGCCCACATGTGCCAAAAACAAAGGGACCTCGCCCCGCGTTGTTGAACCCGATAAAGACCACAAAATTTTTCCCGCACCACGCAACAAAATATCCTGTTGAATATCCGCATTCAAACGAAAATAATTTATTTCTGAAGTAGCAATTCCTTCCCATCCTTTAGCTATTTTCAATTGAAGCTTAGGAAATTTTGTTCCTTTTGAAATTCTTCGATCTCCTACCATCATGACGCGTTCACGAATGTTCCATGTGAATTCAATTGCCGTTTCAGCAATATCAAAGTTGGATTGTGACGCAGTGTTAGTTTGCGGCCAATAGAAGTAATTATCTGTTGTAGACACGCGCTGGAAATTGGCCAATGCTGTAATTTTCATGTTGGATCGAATGTTGCCTGACAACGAAATTTCTGCCAATCGCTGTTGTTCCATGTTTTTTATAAATAGATGGCGATACAAGGATGTTGAATTTAAAGAAAATGCATCTTTTTGGTAAGCATAACCACCACGTTCAAGTAAATCTTGCTGATAGCAAAGTGTCAACTTAACACCCTTTTTTTTGTTCAGATGAAATGTTGCGAATCCACCATATTTTGATTGTTTATCGCGTGTTGCCCAACCATAATAGCCTCCAATTGTTCCCCAGCGCATCAGTTTTTTAGATGTTTCTAATCCTGCTCCAAATCGATATCCCTCATAAACATTGAAATCAATTAGGCGCGTCAAATCAAAATTTAACTTTCCTAGAGGAATTTTTCCTTCAAAGAGCGTCGCTAAAAGCAGCGCTTTTTCCTCTAATTTTTCAGCTTGCGATAGGCTATCAATCATTTCATAGGTCCGTTTCTCCTTCGCATTAATTTTATACACCCTCAGCGTATCCCAGTCGTCTTCTTTCACAAAACCTGCGTCTTCATTGGTAACAACAGACACATTGTCGAAATCGCGTTTACGTAAATCAGCTGGATTCAACTCAACATTTTTGATATAGGTACTTCCCTTCCCTGTGAGATTACCATCCTTTAACGAATTGACCAATACATTTCCAAAATCAATCTCTGTACTTAATTTGGACGGAAACCATTTTTTCTGATCAACCAATGCATATTCTTGAACAATTCGCACTTTCATGCCAGTTGTGTCTTCAAAAGGTGAGGCAGTTACTTTCTCGATTGCCCAGCCATTCGTGTTGATGTACAAATAACCTGTCATTCCTTCAAAATTTCGTCCTTTCCGTGGGCGATAAAAAACCGTGAATGTAGTATCTGAACCAACTACAGTAGTATCTTCCAAAACAAATAAATACCTTTTTGTTCCCCCAAATGCAATTGGATTAATATATGTTTTTCCAAGTAATTGAAATTGATTTTCATAAAAACTAAAACTCTGCATGTCGTTGGCAAAGGTTGAAAAAGATGGATCTGTGAAACCAGAAACTTTATAGGCGGTAATCTCTTCCTTGTCTCTTGAAGGTGGAATAAACGTTCGAATCGAGGCGCTTTCCAAGAGAAACAAATACTGTTGACTTAAAAAATGTTTAAGCTTTAACAATAAGGTGTCGCTTGTAGTATCGGGAATTGCTGCAATTGCATCTTCGTCTACATCGAAAATAAATTTAGAGTAACTTTCATAACGAAACGCATCATTGTCAACTGGATTGTTCTTTTTTCTATTTTCAATAGCGTTGTCAATAATGCGATGCGCCGGATTTATACCTGGAACAACGCTTACCTCATTTAAACTTCTAAGCATTCCAACTAAATAAATTTCGCCATTTAAAATTTCTTCAACATTCACGAGTGTATCGGTGTATCCATATCCACGAATGTCTAAGCGTGTTTCATTTCCTTTCAATATAATTTTTCCGTCTATATCTGCTAGCGATGGTTCCCCAACATCTGGTCGTACTTTCACAAAAGGAATTGGATCCTTCGTAAAACCATCTTTGATGAAAATCGTTGTTTGGGAAAATGTTACTAACGCAAATAAGCTCAGAATTAGTGCGAGAAAGTGTTTCATGAACTAAAAATAAGCTTTTCTAAACAAATTGTACTTTTTATGAATCAATCCTTGCTCTTTGTTCGTTGTTCTTTTCCTATCTTTGGTTCATGTCTCAATTCACCGATTCTTGGAACATAGTTAAACACCTTACTTTTAGAAGAGGATGGAATCTCGTTTTACTCAAAACATCCTATTGGTTTTCACGACTAACAAGCAAAGCAAACACTTGGGGAAACCCGTTTTCACTTTCAATTGAACCTACAACAGCGTGTAATTTAGGTTGTCCTGAATGTCCAAGTGGGTTGAAACAATTTACACGCCCTACTGGAAAATTAAACCTTGACTTACACGAAAAAATACTTTCACAAGTCAGTAGTTCTGTTTTCTACATCAATTATTATTTCCAAGGAGAGCCCTTTTTGCATCCACAATTTTTAGACTTGATTCGTCAAGCAAAAAAGCACAAGATTTATACGGCAACTTCAACCAACGCGCATTTCATCGATCAAAAGAAGGCAGAAGAAATCATCGATTCTGGTTTGGATCGATTGATTATTTCCATTGATGGTTTAACCCAAGAAACCTATGAAAATTATCGCGTTCACGGAAATTTGGCAAAAGTGATTGAAGCTAGTAAATTATTGATTGAAGCGAAGAAAGCAAAAGCATCAACTACACCCCATTTAATCTTTCAGTTTTTGGCCGTCAAACCAAATGAGCACGAAATTCCAGCCGTTTTCACCTTAGGAAATGAAATGGGTATTGATGAGGTACGCATTAAAACGGCTCAAGTGTACGATTATGAAAATGGAAATCCATTAATTCCAGAAAACGAAAAATATTCACGCTACAAACGCCAAGCCGACGGAACGTATAAATTGAAATATGCTACAGGAAATCATTGTTGGCGTATGTGGTCGGGAAGTGTGTTGACATGGGACGGCAAGGTGGTTCCATGCTGTTTCGACAAGGATGCACAACACGTTTTGGGCTCAATCGAAACTAGCAATTTCCAAACAATCTGGAAAGACAAGAAATACCGCAATTTCCGACAAGCGATTTTAACAGGTCGCAATCAAATTGATATTTGCCAAAACTGTTCCGAAGGAGCAAAAGTGTTTCAGTAAACTGCTTGTTGTGTTATTCAACTATTTAATACATCTTTACACGCACTGTAATCGACCACAAGTATGAAAAAATCGTCCATTTTATACCTGAGTATTCTCCTCTTCTCAATAGTCATATTTGTTTGGTTGAATTCTATTGACGAGAAGGAAAACAAAATAAAAGCTGCACCAAAAATCTATCCTGTCGAATATCAAACGACTGAATCAAGGGAAAAAGAAAAAATTAGCGCACAAAAAGAAACGCTTGACGACACGTTAATTGAGCTTCCTGCTTATGCTAAAAACGATCAAATCATCTATCATTATGCGTATACTCTCTGTTATGATGAGAAATATGAGCAAGCATCATGGGTGGCTTACGAATTAACCAAAAACGAACTTATAAAACGTTTTGACCGCACAAATCGTTTTATCATTGACAATGCCGTTCAAACAAGAACAGCTGACGATCAAGATTATAAACGATCAGGTTACGATAGAGGCCATCTTGCTCCAGCGGGAGACATGAGTTGGTCTGCCACTGCCATGCAAGAATCTTTTTATTATAGCAATATGAGTCCACAAGACCCTAGTTTTAATCGCGGGATTTGGAAAAAACTAGAGGAACAAGTGCGCACTTGGGCTGATGAAATGGGAGCAATTTACATCGTCACTGGTCCAGTTTTAAGAGGAAATTTGAACACGATTGGAAATAACCAAGTTGCCATTCCTAACTATTATTACAAGGTTGTTTTATCGAATATCGATGGCAACGCAAAAGCCATTGGGTTCATCCTTAAAAATGAAGGTTCAAAAAGTTCATTATACAATTATGCAGTTTCAATTGATAGTGTTGAAAAATTCACAGGCATCGATTTCTTTCCTAATTTATCTGACGAACTAGAGAAAAAAATAGAGAAAAGTTATTGTGTTTCGTGTTGGAGTTGGACCAATCAACGGCAAGAAACGAATAATACTTCACCTAATTCTGCGGCCATTCAATGTTCAGGCACCACGAAAAAAGGTTTACGCTGTAAAAGAATGACGAAAGATCCAAGCGGAAAATGTTATCAGCATGATTGATGCTTGTTACTGAATGTACAAGTGCTTTCAAGTTGCTACTCTCTTCTTTCGATATGAAGCGTATAGAAACAAAAACGCCGCTATCACTAGCGGCGTTTTTTTATAAAATATGGTTGAAATGCATTTTAGTGCTCTTCTGTTTCTTCAAAAATTCTTTTCGGGCGTAGTTTTTCGAAAACTCCTAATGTAATCCAGAAAGGAAGGACGAAACCCATTAAAAATAATAGCATCCAGAATGCCATTCCAAAAATCAAAAGAAATAATACGATACCGAAAACGCTCATTTTGTACTTATTTAATATTCGAATACGGTGTAAAAATACTAAAATATTCAAATATGCAAGCAAAAATTCAGCGCTTTCACTTAAAAATTTTCAGAATAAATAAGTCCCTCTTTCGAAAATGAAAGATTTTCAAGGCCTTAAGCAAAACCCCTTGTTTTAAAAATCATTTGGCGGTCTAAATGTTATGTTACCATCAATTTTAATTTAGCAATTCCTTTTTCGATATCATATGCCTAAAAATTAACTATTTTTGAACTGCACTTGAAAGGACTATGTCTAAAGTTAAAAAGCATACACTATACGTCGACCAAGCATACGATTTTGATATGATCGGAATTTTATCGCATCATAACGATTATCGATTAGCGTGGGGACTAAATGAACGGCTTTTGATTCAATTGGTGAAAACAGATGAAGAGTTTGTTGTTGTCAATAAAAAAGGAATTAAAATTTCAAGTCATTCGATGTACGAATTCAAAGACAACGAAAACCTAATCGAATATTATTTAATTAAAAACAAAAGTCAAGGAAAATTCTTAATCCCAGAGAAGCCAGCTGTCGATTACTTCTTATTTTTATACGAAAATCACATTTGGGACTTGGAAAACATTGTTTCAGAATTGAGGCAAACACCAAGCGTTTTAGGAGTTTACACCTTCGAACCAGAAGAATTCGAGTCAACCGAAAACTTAGTTTTCAATTGAATCGCATTCATGCAAACCTGAAAAGGAAAATAGATTATGAAAAAAACAAAAATAGTTGCAACACTTGGACCCGCATCAAGCGATAAAGAAGTTTTACGTCAAATGTTTTATGCAGGATTAAACGTTTGTCGTTTAAATTTTAGTCATGGCTCGCATGAGGACCATGCTGCCGTTGTAAAAACAATTCGGGAATTGAACGAGGAAACAGGATTGAATGTGGCGATTTTAGCCGATTTACAAGGTCCGAAAATTCGAACAAATGAAATGGAAAACAATGGTGTTGAATTAATCAACGGTTCGATTGTAACCATTGGAACTGAAAAAGTCCTAGGAACAGCAGATCGTTTCTCAATCAACTACGCAAAATTGCCACAAGACGTGCAAGCTGGTGAGCGCATTTTGTTGGATGATGGAAAACTGGCCTTGGAAGTTGTTTCAACGGATGGAAAGTCTGAATTCACAGCGAAAGTGATTCACGGTGGAATTTTGTCCTCTAAAAAAGGTGTGAATTTTCCTAATACGCGCATTTCTATGCCTTCATTGACAGAGAAAGATTTAATTGATTTGGATTTTGCATTAGAACAAAATGTCGATTGGATTGGTTTGTCGTTTGTTCGTTCTGGACGCGACATCATCGAATTGAAACACATCATTGCAAATAAAAAATGCAAAGCCAAAGTAATCGCAAAAATTGAAAAACCAGAAGCGATTGACGATATCGATGCAATCATCAAAGAAAGTGATGGTTTAATGGTAGCACGTGGAGATCTTGGTGTTGAAATTCCTTACCAAAACGTTCCAATCATCCAAAAAATGTTGATCAACAAATGTATCATTCATGCAAAACCAATAATTGTGGCAACACAAATGATGGAAAGTATGATTACGAACATTACGCCAACGCGTGCGGAAGTAAATGATGTTGCGAACGCAGTTTTAGATGGTGCAGATGCAGTGATGCTATCAGGCGAAACCTCAGTTGGGAAATTTCCAATTGACGTCATCAAAACGATGACGAATATTGTAACTGAAATGGAGAAATTTGATGGAATCTACAACAAAGAAGAAATTCCGGATAAAAATCAAACGCGTTTCATAACAGATTCAATTTGTTTTAATGCTTGTCGTTTATCACAACGTGTTGAAGCAGATGCTATTTTAACAATGTCATTTTCTGGGTATACAGCCTATAAAATCGCTTCTCAAAGACCAAAATCAACGATTTATGTCTTCACAAGTAACAAACAAATTTTAACGCAATTGAACCTTGTTTGGGGCGTAAAGGCCTTCTTCTACAACAAGCAAATTAGTACCGATCATACGATTGCAGACATCAAGTATTTGTTAAAAAAGGAAGATTTGTTGAAAGAAGGAGATTTAGTTATTAATATTGCATCAATTCCTTTAGAAGATTTAGGAAGTTCTAACATGTTAAAACTGAGTTACGTAGAATAGCAATGTATAAAACCTTAATTATATACTTTTTCACCGTTTTCGTTTCAATTGCTTCATATGCCTGCACGGTAGATGTAACGATTTTAGAAGGAACAAATGTGTCATTTTGCCAAGAAACAGGTGGGACAATTAACGCAAGTCCTGGATTCTTAGCATATGCATGGACTGGACCCCAAACTGGAGGATCGGCAACTTTGGCGCCAACTGTTTCTGGGCAGTACATTGTTACGGCAGTTGATGGACTTGGATGTATTTCTAAAGACACAATCAACGTGATTATTTTTCCTTCACCTTCAGGTGTTATTTCATCTAGCGAAGGTTTAACTATTTGTCCTGGAAGTGCTGGTTCGACATTAAGCACAACCCCAGCCTTTTCATCGTATTTATGGAATAATGGTTCAAGTGCACCAACTGTTTTAGTTAATCAAGGTGGCACCTATTCATGTCAATTCATTGATGCAAACGGTTGTATAGGCAACGCTACAATTCAAATAAGTGTTCCAACTTTTACTTTAACAACGAGTTCTGAAACAATTTGTAATGGTTCTCCCGCAACCTTAATTGCAAACGGAGGTGGAACATATGCTTGGTCAACTGGAGAAATAGGGCCAACAATTGTTGTTTCCCCAACCTTTACCACAACCTATTCCGTTACGATTACAAATGGTTCATGTGTCAAAACCTTGAGTCAACAAATTCAAGCATTAACTATCGAAGATCAAGAAATTACAGATACGTTTTACATGCAACCCGGTGATTTAACCACCATGTCAGGACCTGATAATTTTGAAAGTTATTCTTGGACACCCGTAACTAATCTTTCCTACTACAACGGTCAAAATGCGACATACTCTGGCGATCAATCCATGGTATTTACGGTCAATTCTACCAATAGCAATGGGTGTGAGCGAAGTGATAATGTTTGGGTGTTTGTTATTCGTTTAACCGTTCCAACTGGTTTCTCACCAAACAATGATGGCAACAACGATCGATTTGTTATTCCTGAATTGTCCAACATCAACCATGCGCATTTAATTGTCTTCAATCGTTGGGGAAATATCGTCTTCGAATCAACAGCCTATCAAAATGATTGGGACGGCACCTGTCAAGAAAAATCATGTCTTGGAAATGGTATACTTCCTGAAGGAACTTACTTTTATTCACTCGATGTGAACGATGAACATTTTGATGGATACACAACTTTAAAACTATGAAAATGAGGAAATTTCTGCTGCTTGTAGTTGGACTGTGTGCCTTGAACTTCGGTTTCTCTCAAAACACTGTTCGCTTTTCACAATATAATTTTGCTAAGTCCATCTATAATCCTGGCGCATTAGCAACAGATGCGCATTATTCTGCTGATTTGATTTACCGGAATCAATGGGCTGGAGTCGATGGTGCACCAACCACTGTTGGATTTAACACGGCCTATGAATTAAATGATGAAATGGCTGTTGGCGTTAACTTTTACAACGACAGAATTGGCTTAAATCAAACAAATTCATTTTCCCTAAACTATGCTTATCGCTTGGTATTCGATGAGCGCAAATACTTGGCGTTAGGTCTTGGTCTTGGAGCTGATAATGTTTCATGGAATTATGCATCTGCACAAACTACACAAGTGCAGGACCCTGCCTTTGCTCAAAGCTATTCAAAATTTAATTTCAACGCTTCCTTCGGAATTTATTACCGTACAAAAAAAGCTTACATCGGTGCAAGTATTCCGCAGTTAATGCAAAATAGTTTAGTTGGAACAGAAAAAGGATTTCGACCACCACTTTGGCATTACATGGCAATCGCTGGGTATTATTTTGAAGTGGGTGATCGTTTTATTTTCCATCCGTCCATTCAAGCAAAAATGGTTAAAAATAGTCCCTTTCAATTGGATGTTGTGCTAAGAGGAATCACAAACAACTTGGGATTCAGTGTTGGATACCGCAGTGAAAATTCAATGATTGCAGGGTTTGATTATATTTTTGCTGAACGCATTCGAATTGGATACGCTTTCAATTATGATGTTGGCCCTCTCGCACGCGTCAAAGGAGTGTCAAATGAAATCTATTTAGGAATTGGGCTTCCTTATTATTTCAACAAAGACACTTTCGACTCACGTCAATACATGGGTCGCAAAAATAGATTTAGCAGAAACTACACCCGCAGATACCAACGTGGATTGCCAAAATAATTGAGAATTTTAACTAAAAAGTGACTTATCAACTCTTTTTTTAAGTTGTTAGTAAACCCTTTTAATTTTCAAGTGTTATTCCTTAAAAATACGTCGATTCGATGTATATTTGTAATCTCAAATTCAAATTGTAAGGAATGAGCGCTTTCTCTAAAAGACACATCGGCCCAAACGAAGCTGAAAAAGCTACCATGTTGGCAAAAATCGGATTACATTCAGTAGCCGAATTAATTGACAAAACAATCCCCGCACATATCCGCCTGAATCGTGAATTACACGTTTCTGATGCCATGAGCGAACAGGAATACTTAAACCACGTTACGAAGCTTGCAAACAAGAACCATGTATTTAAATCATTTATTGGTTTAGGTTACAATGAAACAATTGTTCCATCGGTCATTTTACGCAACGTTTTGGAAAATCCAGGATGGTACACGGCCTACACACCCTACCAAGCTGAAATTTCTCAAGGTCGTTTGGAAGCGCTTTTGAATTTCCAAACAATGGTGGTAGAATTAACTGGAATGGAAATCGCAAATGCCTCTTTGTTGGACGAAGCAACTGCAGCAGCTGAAGCCATGATTATGTTCTGGAATGCGCGCTCAAGAAGTGATGTTAAAGAAGGGAAAAACAAATTCTTTATTGCTGAAACTGCTTTCCCTCAAACAATCGAGGTTGTTGAAGGACGTGCTAAAAACCTTGGAATTGAATTAGTTGTTGGAAATCCAGATACTTATGCGTTTGACGGAATGTTCTTCGGAGCCTTGGTGCAATATCCAGATGCGAAAGGAACAATTACAGATATTAAAACATTTATCACGCGTGCTAAAGAACAAGGAATTCAAGTTGCCGTTGCAGCTGATATTCTTTCGTTGGTTATCTTAAATTCTCCAGGTTCTCTTGGTGCTGATTGTGTGTTGGGTTCTTCTCAACGCTTCGGTGTACCAATGGGTTATGGTGGACCTCATGCTGCTTTTTTCGCAGTGAAAGATGACTACAAACGTAACATTCCAGGACGATTAATTGGTGTTTCGAAAGATGCCGATGACAACATGGCCTTGCGTATGGCGCTTCAAACACGTGAGCAACACATTAAAAGAGACAAAGCAACATCTAATATTTGTACAGCACAAGCTTTATTAGCAGTAATGGCGAGTATGTATGCAGTGTATCACGGTCCAGTTGGAATGCGTGAAATTGCATTGCATGTTCATTCATTAGCCTCCAAAACTGCAGATGGCTTGAAAGCAATGGGTATCGAATTGGGTTCTGAGCATTATTTCGACACAATCCACATAAAAGGAATTCAAACTTCAGCAATTCAATCGCTAGCAGAAGACAATCATTTAAATTTCCGTTACATCAATGACCATGAGTTGACAATTAGTTTTGGTGAGCCTCATACAGTTGCGGATGTTGAAACAATTTTAAGTGTCTTCGCGAAAGCAAATGCTACATCAACACCAGCTGTAACAATAGAATTACAAGCGAATTTGAATGGTTCATTCATGCGCAATGATGCTGTATTTACACACCCAACTTTCAACCGCTTCCATTCTGAGTCAAAAATGATGCGTTACTTGAAGCGTTTGGAAAACAAAGATTTATCATTGGTTCACAGTATGATTCCTCTTGGATCGTGTACAATGAAATTAAATGCAGCGTCTGAGTTAATGCCAATCACAAATCCTCAATTCGCAAATATGCACCCATTTGCTCCATTAAACCAAGCAGCGGGTTACCATGAAATGTTCCGTGAATTGGAAGCTGACTTATGTGAGTGTACAGGATTTGCTGCAATGTCATTACAACCAAACTCTGGTGCTCAAGGAGAATACGCAGGATTGATGGTTATCAAAGCATACCATGAATCACGTAGCGATTTCCAACGTACAAAAATGATTATTCCTTCATCTGCACATGGCACGAACCCTGCATCTGCTGTTATGGCTGGATTCGAAGTGGTTGTTACAGGATGTGATGAAAACGGAAATATCGATATTGAAGAATTAAGAACAGTAGCAACTGAATTGAAAGATTCGTTGGCTGGTTTAATGGTAACATATCCATCAACACATGGTGTTTACGAAGAAGGAATTCGTGAGATTACTTCAATTATTCACGACAACGGTGGTCAAGTTTATATGGATGGGGCAAACATGAATGCACAAGTTGGATTAACAAATCCAGGAAACATTGGCGCAGATGTTTGTCACTTGAATTTACACAAAACATTTGCAATTCCTCACGGTGGTGGTGGACCAGGAATGGGACCAATTGGAGTGGCAGCACATTTAGCGCCTTTCTTACCAGGAAGCCCATTAATAGCAGCAGGCGGCGAACAAGCGATTCATGCAATTTCTGCAGCACCATATGGAAGTGCTTTGATTCTTTTGATTTCTTTCGGATACATTAAAATGCTAGGAGCCGTTGGTTTAAGGGAAGCAACTGAAATTGCAATCCTTAATGCCAACTACATCGCTGCCGAATTGAAAGGTGATTACGACATTCTTTACACTGGGAAAAATGGAACTGTTGCACACGAGTTGATTTTAGATTGTCGTGAAATCAAGAAAACATCTGATGTTGAAGTTGCTGATATTGCGAAACGTTTGATTGATTACGGATTCCACGCTCCAACTGTATCGTTCCCAGTTGCTGGAACATTGATGATTGAACCTACTGAGTCTGAAGACAAAGAGGAATTAGATCGTTTCATTTTAGCGATGAAAACAATTCGTAAAGAAATTGCTGAAATCGAAAATGGCCATGCCGATAAAGAAAACAACTTGATCAAAAATGCGCCTCATACGGCAGATTGTATCATCAACAAAGATTGGAATTACCCATACACTCCGCAAGAAGCTGTTTATCCAGTTCCTTACTTAAAAGAGTTCAAATATTGGGTTCCCGTTCGTCGCGTTGACAATGCTTACGGTGACAGAAACTTAGTTTGTTCTTGTCCAAGTGTTGAGAGTTATAAGAACATTGTTGAAGCATAAAGCAGATTCATTGAAAATTCAAAATCCTCGCCAATTGGTGGGGATTTTTTTTAAATAACAAATTGAGATTTTCCATCTACTTCTAACTGTACAATTCGCTGGTCCTGAATGGAAGGCAATCGTTCACTACGTTTAGCCAATTTCATCACCAAGCCCTTACCCCTTTTGGCTTCATCATGTGTTGGTAAAATGTTAGACGCACCGCATAATTCCGCATTTTTAAGGGCTCTTTCCCAACCTAAATTCACAATCCCACCTAACCAAAATGGAAGATAAAAACGAACGGTTGTCGTTATCAATACATTTGCTTTAGGCAAGGAACTAAATTGACTTCCATGCGGAGAATAAATCAATGATTTACCCGTCTTTTCAGTGAGTAAAAATGCGCCATGAACAAGATCGACGAGTGATTTTGGTTTAAAATAGTTAATCGTTATTGGCGACTCTTTCAATGAAAGAATCTGTTTAAAATGATTCCATTTACGGATTTTTCGTTGAACCGAAGGAAGCGCGATAACTGGGATGTCCTCACTAAATTGTAAGAGTGTTTCTTTATTGCAATGATCTGTAAAAGGGTGAGAGATAAAAATAAAATCCGGTTTCGGAAGTTCATTAACTTTTGGTTGTGGCGTAACATGAAACTGCTCGCTGAACCAAGCCGCTAAATCGATTTGCGAAGCACTGAACCAAGGGTCAACAATGACAGTGTATCCATCAATCTCCCACCACCAGGAGGAATCTTCATTTAATCGTTTGATAATCATCTCTGTTTAACAAAATAATGGTTGAAAGGTTCATTTTATGGAGAAGGTAAACCATTAGTCTTAATTCGAGAAGGACAATTGGTTGAATTTAAAAAAGGTGGCTTCTCAATCGGCTATTGTTTAAACTGTGAAAAGGAATTTGAAACTGTTCACTTCAATCTTCAAAAAGGCGATGTTTTCTATTTGTTTTCAAATGGATATACCGATCAATTTGGTGGGGAAAATGTAAAAAAATCAATCGTCAACGTTTGCTAAACCTTCTGCTTTCGATCAATGGGATGCCAATAGATAAGCAGAAAAAAGAACTTGAATTGTCGTTTAGCAATTGGAAAGGAAACCAAGAACAAATTGATGATGGTTATTTGATAGGAGTTAGAATTTGACTAAAATAAAATAGGCTCCTATCAAGGAGCCTATTTACATTCAATTAATTTCAATCTTTCTTTACAAATTCCTCAAACGTTTTTAGCACAACAGAAGGAATTCCCGCCTTTTCAGTTGCTGCTTTATATTTGGTAAACTGTGCGTCTTTAATTGCTTGAAATTTCTTTTTGCCATCAGCTAATTTTCCTTGAAGCATTTTCAACGTTTCAAGTTGAGATGATGATGGAGCACCATAATATGAACCGATGGTGCTATACAAATCTCCTATTTTTTCTCTTAACTGTGGCTCTCCAGCACCAACGTAGTTATCGCCTTTGGTAACAACCAATACATCCTTCAAGGCATTCAGATCTGTATTAAGTTTCTGTGCTTGCTTTTTCAAACCTGCATTTTCCTTTATCACTTTCTCAGTATGAAGAATGTATTCATCCATTTCATAAACAAGGTACGCCAACTCTTCTGTCATATCGTATAACACTTTTGTTGTGCTTTCTTGAAGTTTTCGCTCTTCTAGTGTAAATACCGTTTTTGTTGGGTAACGCAAGTCAAGTGAACTTTCAAATTTCTCATTCCCCTTTGTGATTACAACCTTATAAATTCCAGCTGAAACACGAGGAGCAAACATTGAATTTCCTGCAATTGTTTTCCCCGCAGCAACTTTTGGTGACATGGAATTATAGCCCCATTCCACAATGTTAATTCCTTTTTGTTTACCTGGGGAAATTGTTGTAATCCACTTGTTATTGCTATCGTAAATATCAAGGCTCATTTTACCAAACGTATGTCTTTTGGATAAATAATATTTGATTTGTGCTGATGAGGAAGGGTTTGAACCAATAAATTGTGTTTCTGAACTTGCTCCTCCAAAAGAACTCGATTCATCCATTTCGATCGGTTTTGAAGTGAAAAAATAAAGTGGTTTTGCCAGTACATCTGCATTCAATTCACGCAAAGGACTGATATCATCAATAATAATGATTCCACGACCGTGTGTTCCCAAAATCAAGTCGTTTGTTTTGCGATGCAATTCAATATAATGAACTGCGGCAGCTGGAACTCCGTTCGTAAATTTCGACCAACTTAAACCTCCATCAATTGTAATAAACAAACCTAATTCTGTACCTAGAAAAAGAAGGTTCGGATTTTTATTATCTTCTTGAATATTTCTTACAAAACCTGTAATATCATCAGTAACTATTGATTTCCATGTGAGACCACTATCCGTCGTTTTATATACGTAAGGATTTTTATCATTTTTCGTGTGTCCATCAAAAACTGCATAGGCCGTTGATTTGTCAAATGAACTAGCCTCAATATGGTAACACCACGTGTTTACCGGAAGACCTTTAATATTTACCGTTAAGTTTGACCAAGACTTACCACCATCTGTAGTTAGTTGTACATTCCCATCATCTGTGCCAATCCAAATGATATTTTCATCCAAAGGAGATTCAGCAATAGAGAAAATGGTACAATGATTTTCAGCTCCTGAATTATCAGCTGATAAACCTCCAGACTGAGATTGCTGCTGTTTTGCTGGATTATTTGTTGTTAGATCAGGAGATATTTTTGTCCAATTATTTCCCATATCGTCTGACTTGTGCAGGAATTGACTTCCCATATAAAGACGATCAGGTTTATGAAAACTCGTGGTTATCGCGGCATTCCAATTAAAACGATATTTTGGATCTCCAGCGATTGGAAAAGGCTTAATTGTTTTTACTTGTTGTTTTTCACTATCAAATCTCCAAACTGCTTCTGCTCCTTGCATTTCAGAATACATTATTTTCGGATTTGTTGGATGTGGATATACTCTGAATCCATCTCCCATACCAATTGATTCCCAGTCTCTCGCTTCAATTCCACCTGGACTTGCAGAAGGACCAAACCAAGAACCATTATCTTGCAATCCTCCATAAATATTATACGGCGTTTGGTTGTCAACGCTTACATGATAGAACATACAAATAGGTAAATTTTCAATAATTTCCATTGTTATTCCTCCATTCAATGATCGATACAATCCACCATCCGTGGCAGCAAACATTTTATCCGAATCTTTTACATCAAACCAGATATCATGTATATCGGAATGCATATAACCAAGACTTTTAAATGTTTTTCCTCCATCATGACTAATTGAACCAGACAATCCAGCTTTAACAACTGTTTGAGGATCTTTCGGATCAACAACGATGCGTGAAAAGTAAAAAGGACGAACTGTCAAACCAAAATCACTATTTAAATGCTTCCAAGTCGCTCCTGCATCATCAGAACGATAGAGCCCTTTTTCTGTATCTTTTTCCGCTTCGACAACAGCATATAGAATTGAAGAATTAGAAGGAGCCACAGTTACTGCTATTCTTCCCAAAACTCCGGTTGGAAAACCATTCTGAATTTTCACCCAGGTTTTACCTCCGTCAATACTTTTGTGCAATGAACTATTTAAACCTCCCGAATTAAACGACCAAGCTGTACGTCTAAATTCCCAAAAAGAAGCATATAAAATAGCTGGATTTGTTGGGTCCATAACTAGGTCAGAACAACCTGTGAATGCATTCAAGTAAAGAATTTTCGTCCAGGTTTTACCACCGTCAACCGTTTTGAAAACTCCACGTTCTTCATTATCTCCCCACAAAGCTCCCATCGCGCCAACATATACTGTATTGTTGTCTTTCGGATGGATTTCAATAGCACTAATTCTTTCTGTTTTTTCAAGACCCATTTTTAGCCAGTTCTTGCCGCCATCGTTGGTTTTGTAAATCCCATCACCAATTGAAACACTATTTCTCGTCCAAACCTCACCGGTTCCAACCCATAAAGAATTATCTGGATCAACTGGGTCAACAGCGACTGCACCAATTGACTGACAATAATCATCAAAGATTGAATTGAACATTACACCACCATCTTGTGATTTCCAAACACCACCGCCAGCTGTACCGATATAAATCGTGCGTGAGTTAGTCGGATGTCCTTCAATATCAGAAACTCTACCACTCATCAAAGCTGGGCCAATTTGGCGCGCTTTCAAATCACCAAAGAGTTCTTTTCCTTCAATTTTCAAAAGATCTTGGGCGTTCAATGTTGAAACAACAAAAATGAACGCTAAAGAAAACAGACTTTTTTTCATAATTCGTGCTATAGTTATTGAGAAAAATTATTCTCCTGGAAATTTAAAAATCGAGCTTTCAAATTCTTTATTCAATTCTACAGATTCGAAAACGATCGTTTGTCCCATTCCATCTTTTATTTTTTGCGTCATTGAAAAGGCAAAGTAAATACCATTTTCTTCTTGATAGTCAGAATAAAGTGTTTGTGAAATTTGACCCTTCATTTCTCCTGAAGAAATCTCCTGTTCCACAACAATCGGAACATAATTTTCTTTATCAAAGTAATAGTATTCGACGTTTGGAATTTCTTTTTCTTCAGAAAGCATTGTCTTCTTGGTCAATTTGATTTTGAAGCACTCAACTCCTTCGATAGTTTCATTCGGCAACAGTTCAATTGAGTAACCCTTTCCTTTATAGTCTAGTAAGGGGGAAATAAAATCTCCTACTGCTCTTTTAACGTTTTCCGTGTTTTCCGAGTCGTCCTTTTCCGCCTTCATGGTCATAAAATTCGTGCTCCAAGATGTTTCACCGTCAAATGCCATTTGCGTGATTTCTTTTCCTTGAAAATTAATTTTCAAAAGTGTTTTACCATCTTTTAGATTAATCATTTCAATTGGAATACTCATTCCGCCATAATCAACTTTTGCCTTCATGTGTATACTAGTGACGGCATTAATTTTTTCCAATCCACCTATGGTTTCGATATACTTCGTAATGATATCATCCGCAGACTGACCAAAAGAACAAATTGCAAATCCGACGAATGCAATTAAAAGGGCTATATTTTTCATAAACTAAATTTTAAAATAAATGTAATGAACTCATTATGTTAATTTTCAAAAGAATGATAAACGGCTAGCAGACGTTATTATATGTTGGAATTCTGCCATAAAAAAAATCCTGCTTCAATGAAACAGGATTTTTTTATCAATATATGTGCGCTATTATAAACCGAAAGCTGCTTTAACTTGGTCAACAAAGTCAAGTTTCTCCCATGTAAATAATTCTACTTCGATGTTTTTTACAGTACCGTCTGGTGATTTGAATGATTTAGTAACCACTTCATTTTTGCGTCCCATGTGACCATAGGCAGCCGTTTCTGAATACATTGGGTTACGTAATTTCAAACGTTGCTCAATTGCATATGGACGCATATCGAAAATTGCTTCAACTTTACGCGCAATTTCACCATCTGTCATGTCCACTTTCGCTGTTCCAGATGTATTGATGAATAAACCACATGGTTTAGCAACACCAATTGCATACGAAACTTGAACTAACACTTCATCACACAATCCGGCTGCAACTAAGTTTTTCGCAATGTGACGCGTTGCATATGCTGCAGAACGGTCAACTTTTGATGGATCTTTTCCAGAGAATGCACCACCACCGTGAGCTCCTTTACCACCGTATGTATCAACAATAATTTTACGACCTGTCAAACCAGTATCTCCGTGAGGTCCACCAATTACAAATTTCCCTGTTGGGTTAATGTGATAGGTAATTTGATCGTTAAACAATCCTTGTAATTCTGGTTTCAATTTAGCTTTCACACGAGGAATAACGATTGAAATGATATCTGCTTTAATTTTCGCTAACATTTCTGCCTCAGCAGCGAAATCGTCGTGTTGCGTAGAAACAACGATTGTATCGATACGTTGAGGAACATTGTCATCTGAGTATTCGATCGTTACTTGTGACTTAGCATCTGGACGCAAATAAGCAATCAATTCTGGCTCGTTATTACGAATTTCAGAAAGTTCTTGCAAAATTTTGTGCGCCAAATCCAAGGCCAAGGGCATGTAATTATCTGTTTCAATCGTCGCATAACCAAACATCATTCCTTGGTCACCAGCACCTTGTGCATTTGCTTTTGATTCAAAATCGTTGTTTGCAACGGCACGGTCAACACCTTGGTTGATATCCTCAGATTGATCGTGTAATGCTGAAATGATCCCACAAGAATTTGCATCAAACATATATTCAGACTTTGTGTAACCGATTTTTTTAATCGTCTCACGCGCAATTGATTGAACATCCAAATACGTGGTAGTTTTGATTTCTCCAGCCAAAACAACTAATCCTGTTGTAACCAACGTTTCACATGCCACTTTTGATTCAGGATCAAAGGCCATGAAATTGTCAATTAATGCATCTGAAATTTGGTCGGAAACTTTGTCAGGATGCCCTTCTGAAACTGACTCTGATGTAAACAAATATGACATTTTATTTTCTTTTAATTTAGAGCAGCGAAATTAGTAAAAAAAGATTGGAACATAAAACGATTTAACGAATTATATCAAGCTTTCCATTAATGCTTCTTTCCTCCAGGTTGACAACAACTTGGTAATTTTTGTTGCGCTTCTGGATTCGCTTTCATTTCATCCGCATCATAGCCCAACTCCACAAGCTTTTGCTTAATCGTTTCCAATGCTATTTTCGCAGGTTGAAATTTAACTGTAAGCATTTTAGATTCAACATCTAACTCTGAGAATTTTACTCCTTTGGTGTAATTCAACATGTTTGCAATGCGCTCTTCACAATCACCACATTCTGCAGATGTTCGGATCACTACTGTTTCAAATTTTGCTTTTTTCTCTTGTGCCCTTGCAACTTGAATAAACAATACTGCAAATACGACGAATAATACATTTTTCATTTTTTTATTTTTTTGATTTATTTTTAATTGAATATCGAAAGCCAGCGTAGACATTTAATCCCATAATCGGACCCCAAACACGCGTTGCATCGAACGAATTTCCAAAAGGATTTATAGCATCTATGATTGCATTTTGTTGGATATAATTGGTCAAGTTTTCTCCACCAACATAAAAATCCCAGCGTTTGAACACATGCGTAATTTGAGCGTTTAACATAGGGTAAACTTCACTTTCTGAAGGCAAATTGCTTACCCCGATATCAGGCAATCTTGAGGTTCCAAAAACTGACAATGTTGTATTAAATTCCCAGCGCTTGTTACGCGTGATATAGCCAAGATTCATAAATCCTCTGTGTTTTGGGATCATTACTTGTTGTTGCATTTCACCAGCATACTCCGCTTTTACATCCAAGTATTTGTAGGCTAAGCGAATTTCAAAATTCTTCACAGGTTCAATACTCACTTCCGTTTGAAAACTGTTTGAGTAGGATTTACCGCTTAAATTGGTGAAAACAATTTGATTAAAATTCGCATCTCGGTCCACCACCAATTGATTCTCGAAAAGCGTATGATAAAAATCAGTTGAAATCGTTCCTTTTCGCTTAAAAAGTTTGAATTCATGTACGATTGACCCTCCAAAATTCCATGAAATTTCGGGCAATAATTCTACTGGAACAATCCATGTTTTCGCATTGGCCAGCAAGGAAACATTGTCAATCATGAAATTAGGGACGCGCCAACCTTTTCCGGCTGTTAAACGCAAATCAGTGTATTCACTCAACAGGAATTTGGTATGTACGCGCGGTGAAAATTGAAACCCAAATAAATTGTGGTAATCTCCTCGTGCCCCAATAACCGCTGTCATTCGTGATCCCGTGAAGGTATATTCACCAAATAATCCAGGTACAAGCTCAACACGATTGCTTTCAAGTGAATCTGCTTTTTGCTGCATATCAACATAAACGCCACTTGCACCTACTTTAATACCGTGTGTTGTTGTTCCGAAATAACCATCGTAAATCGCATTGATGTAAGCGCGTTTTTCTTTCCCGTCGAATGTTCGATTACCAAATTTCGCATCCACTTCCTGGTATTTTACATTGTAAACAATTCCTATGGAAGTTTGCGGTTTTTTGAGAAAAAATCCTGTCTTTGCAAATGCATCTATGTGTTTCGAATCGATTTGAACTCCGTATTTCCCATCATTTAATGAACGATTAAAACCCATTTGTCCGCCATTTTTTATGTCTAAATAACTATTGATTCCAAATTGAGCTTCCATCTTTTTTCCCTGATAGGCCCAGCGATTTAAAAACGCAAGGTTATTTCCTTTTGGTACATCGCGGAAACCATCGCGGTTGTTGTCCATTTCACCAAACATTCCTGATCCATGAACAAACCATCCAGTACTCCATTTTTCATTTAAGATATGCCCCGCATTCAAATTCAATTCTGCTCGACCAAATATACTACCGAAACCATTCACATAAAATCGCTCCATCTCAGTTGGTTTTTTTACTTCCAAATTCACCAAACCAGCCATGGATTCATAGCCGTTAACTACGTTTCCTGTTCCTTTGGTAATCTGAATTGATTCAATCCATGTTCCTGGAATTGAATTCAAGCCAAATGAACTTTCCAATCCTCTGAGATAAGGAATGTTTTCTAATTGAATTTGCGTATAAACGCCATCCAATCCCATCATTTGGATTTTCTTTGCTCCCGAGACTGCATCTGTAATATTGACATCAACAGAAGCATTCGTTTCAAACGATTCAGATAAATTACAACATGCTGCCTTGCGTAACTCGCCCTCTCCAATTTCCTCTACATGTAAGGTTTTTAGTCGAGAAATGGAATGCGTTCCTTTTTTATAGCTTACGATGACCTCATCCATCATTTTATCTGAAAACAAATTGATTTCCAAGGCAATGAAACGATCTTCCTTCGTCACAATTGTTGTGTCTGGATTGTACCCAAAAGCAGTAACAACCAATGTATCTGGTAATTCTTTCGGAAGAATCAATTCAAATTGACCTTCCTCATTTGTTGTTACACCAATTTTTGCATGCAACAAGCGGATTTTGGCTCCTATGAGCACTTCATGCTTTTCATTATTAATACCGTGCACAACACCTTTCATTTGGGAAAAACTGCACGTAGTAATGAAAAGAAAAAAGATTAAACTTATATTTTTCTTCATATTTCTACCATTAAATGAATAACTTATGTTACTTCATTTGGGTACTATATGCGAAAGACTTGGTGTTTGATTAGAATATCCCTCCCACTAAATACTGGTGGTGGATTGATTGTTTTCGGTAGTTCAAGTGAAGGAATTGGTAAAGCTTCAATAAACTGAAATTCAACTACATTGAAATCTGAACTAGCAATTAAGTGGATTTGTTGTGAATACTCAGAAAAATAGGAGAAATTAACTTGATAAACTGCAACATCATCAGAGCAACAATCATCTTTTTTTGCCTGTGAACTTTCACCTTCTTTTTGGCAGCATGGTGGAATTTTTACTTCTTCATGGTCATCGCAATGGTCATCTATTTTCACAAAAAAAGAACGAACAACTCCATCTTCTTCGCACGAATGCGTAAATACACGCATTCCAATGTTCCCCACAAATGTGAAGAGAATCATTAGCGATACAAGAAGTGTTTTTACCATTTTCACAAAACAAATGTAAGACTTTAATTGTCTTAATAAAAAAGAATCTATGCTCAATTCTTGGAAGTTTAACGTAATTTTGTACAAAACACAGACAAATGAATAATGTACCAGTAACTGTATATGTCGAAATGACTCCCAATCCATCAACAATGAAATTTGTTGCAAATAAATATTTACTTATAACGGGAGAATCTGTTGAATTTTTATCCAAAGCAGAAGCGAAAGGTTATTCTCCTATGGCGGAAGAATTATTTAATTTCCCTTTCGTAAAGAAAATTTTTATGGCTGCCAATTTCATTACCATTACTAAAACAGACAATGTTCCTTGGGATTTTATTACCATGGAATTACGTGAATTTGTAAAATCATGGATTGCTGAAGGCAAAGACGTATTGATTCAAATGCCAGCTGCAAAACCGGCAGAAGATACGGCAGAAGATAGCGCACCAAAAAAAGTATATGCAGCTTCGGAATACGATGATGCGATTCGCAGTTTATTGGATGAATACGTTCGACCGGCTGTTGAAAATGATGGTGGGGCAATTGAATTCCGTGGATTTGAAAATGGAATTGTTTCCGTATTGATGAAAGGATCATGTGCAGGTTGTCCATCATCCACAGCAACATTAAAAGGTGGAATTGAAAACTTATTGAAACAACATTTACCTGAAGTCACCGAGGTGGTTGCAGAAAACGAATAAACGAAAAAAGTCCAATTTCACAATTGGACTTTTTTTATGTTAAAACCTTATCAGAAACTACAACCAGGAGAACATCGCTTCCAAGTCTTGTGGTTTCATCCACTGCTTCATGCGCTCCGCCAAAATTGCTTTCAGCGCGTCTTCCGTATACACCTCTTTACCTTTTTCGTCGTAGCTCAATACATTTGCAGGCAGCGGAACCTCTTCAACTGTCTTTGCAAAATAGATAACACTTCCGTCTTCGGTTGCTAATCCCAATATTGCTCCTGGCAATCCGCCGAAGCCTTCTGGACCAATGGATGGAACCACTTCCACAGAAAACCAAGCATAAATGCGCGTTGAATCGTTCATGTTCCAAATCGCTTTTCGACAATTATAACCGCTGATTACGCGTTTATTTTCCGTTACCTTCCAATCGCGCTTGTCAATTGTATCTTTAATGAATGCAGGATTTCCCCACAAATCCATTACGATAAATTTCTCGTGCTGATTAACATTTTGATAAACCGTATTGTGCGTTGTGAAATATTTCATCATTCCTTGTTCAGGTTCATCGCTTTCCATAGGACGAAAAATGCACATTGAATCATTGAAATACAATTCAAAATTCTCAATTCTGTATTTATTTTCTTCCGTTATAAAATTCTTCATGCGCGGATTATCACCATAGCGCTTTTTCAAATTTGTCTTACGTTCAAAAACGATTTTCCCTGAACTCATTTGTCCAAATGAATTGAAAGAAAGCAGAGCAACAACTACAACTGCTAATAATTTCTTAATGCATACCTCTAAAGTCATCTTCTTTTGTTTTTCTGTTATTGAATCTGTAGGTTACTTTTAATAAGAAATAACGTGAAATAATCGTTGTTCTGAAATCGGTTACGGCATTTCCACTTACCGTTCTTCTCGCATTAATATTCTGATTCAAAATATCATTTCCCGTAATTGCAACAATCAGGTTTTGTGTTTTAAGGAATTTCTTGCTTACCTCACCATTTAATACAAAGAACTCTGTATCATAGAAGCCTTCTCCCGGTTGCGCATTTTTCGTGTACTCCCCATCCACTTTAAGCGTAAATCCAAGTGGTAATCTCCAATCAAATCCAGCTGAATAAACTTGAATACTAAATGGTGTGTTGGAAACGGAACTTAAGGAGCTAATTGGGTTGTTGTAGGAATAACTTCCAGATAAATTAATATCCAATGAATCCCATTGAAAATCAATTTGCATTTCTGGCGTTATAGCGTAATTGTCCGTTGTGTTTTCCAATGATCCAATCATACTTTTAAAACGATTAAACGATGCAGATACAGATGGTTGAAATTCGATCATTCTGTTCAAGATTGGGTAACCCCCACCTGCCCAAACCGACGATGTTATGTTTCCATCAACGTTAATTGTCATTGTATTTGTGCGGCCGAATTGATCAAATAACGTTTGAGTTCCAAAAGCATTATTCGTCAGTGCTACCATACCACCTGTCCAAATGTATTTTCCAGAAAGTGCATTCCATGTATTGAAATTGACCGATACATTGTGTACGTAATTCGGTTTCAAATTTTGGTTTCCAACTTGCACTCTATTTGGATTCGTGTTGTCTTGAACCGGCTGTAAATCGTTGATTGTAGGTTGTTCCGAACTAGTGTTGTACGCCATCGAAAAACGCTTACTCATACTTGGTTTGTATTCAAATTTAAATTTCGGCAATAGGTTATTAATATTTTGATTGACAACAGAATCGGTAATTAAATTGCGATTATCAATTTTGATATTACGAATAAATGCTCCTCCCGACACAAGGAATTTACCCGTTTCGTAAATCAATTCTGTACCTGCTCTATTTTGGACACGTGTATTGTCGAATGTATTTGATAAATCAACTCTAAAAGCAGTATAATCTGCACCGACTTTATCATAGGTAACGCGTTCTTGATTAGAAATCCCATATTCGAACAAATAATTGAAATTGATTTTCAGTTTTTTAGAAAGCGGTTCAAAATAACTTACTGTTCCATAATGACTTGTTGAAGAATTATTATTGATTTTCTTTTGATCTGTGGTGTCAGCCGATGCAATTAACTTGTAATCCGACAATGAATACAAATTTCCATCCGTTTTATTGTTCGTTGCATTCAAATCATAGCGCACTTCCAATTCACGTCTTTTCTTATTGAATTTACGGTATAAACGAAGCGTGTTGTTACTTTGAATTCCCTTCGAATCGTTTGTATTTCTGATTTGAGTAGACAGTGATTCCGTTCCTGTTTCTCCAATAAATGAGGAGAAATCAGCATTATCCGTTAAGGCAGAACTAAAAGAAATGGACGGCTTAAATTCTAGTAAAGTCAATGAATCCAATTGACTCGACAAGGTTAAGTTTAATTTATGTGATTCATTTTGAGAATAATTGCGCGTTGAATCATTCGTATAATAGGTTGTGTCAGCCAAGAAATATTGGGATTGACTTGACGAACGTGCATCCAACTGATCGTTGTAATAGGAATAATTGAACAATAACTCCGTATTTTGCTTTTCACCATATTTGTCTGAGAAGTAAACTCCAGCTTTAAATGTTTGCGGAATCCCGCTGTTGTTTGAGGTATTATTTGGTTCCCAGAAATTTCCTCTAGCACCCGCTTCATTGGAAAGACCAAATTTGTTCATGTCTCCTCGGCCAAAATTAGAACGAGGTGTATTCGACCCAAGTGCAAAAACAGATATTTTTTGTTTTGAATTGAATTTGTTCAAGAGTAATTCTCCTTCATAAAAAGGAATTGAACCAGCATAATCTGAACTTAAGGGTGTCAATGCCATATCGGAGGCTCCAGATACTCTTCCGAAATACCCTTTTTTCGCTTCATCCTTGAGTTTTAAATCGAGGACTTTAATTTTTTCTTCAGATCCACCAATGGTTTCATTATCGGTTTTTTCGTATATCTGAACTGTTTTAATACCGTCGGCACCAAGATTTTTGGTTGCAACCGTTGGGTCACTTCCGAAAAACTCGTCACCGTCAACCAATACTTTATTTATTTCTTGTCCCTGAGAAGTGATTTTTCCGTCACTGTCGATTTTTATACCCGGTAACTTTTTTAATAAATCCTCGACAACTGCGCCTTCTGCAACTTTGAAAGAATCGGCAACATAAACCAAGGTGTCTCCTTTGTAATAGATTGGATTTTTGTTCGCATAAATGACAACCTCCTGTAATTCCTTTGACATAGCAGCCATTCGAACATTCGGAATAGTGATTTCATAATTTTCCTTACTGCCGAAAATATAGTACGTGCGATCATCACATTTGGGATGCGCTACTACCAATGAAAAAGTATCTACAGAAAATCCAGTCAAGGTAAAGTTCCCTTGTTTATCTGAACGTGTGAAACCCAATAAAAGTGAGTCTTTGACACGAACGGCCATCACCATTGAATTGTGTAAAGGTGTTCCTGTTGAATCATTCACATTACCTGTTATTTTCATTGTTTGCGCAAAACTTCCTTGCAGCGAAATCAACATAAAACAAACAAAAATTAGTTGTGCAATTCTCTTCATATCTTTCATTCTCTATCGAGGTGCAAGTTTAGCTATTTCATTCGACGACAAAACATTAAAAATGTCAAACGGCACGAATCTTTGCTTAATGGTTTACTTGGTAGATATAAAAACGCCTTGTTAATTGATAACAAAGCGTTTTATTCGAATTTCTTCATTGGTATTCAACACGAGAAAATAGGAACCCTTCTCTAGTTTGGAAAGATCAAATATCATCTGTCCTTGCTCATTGGGGATAAATTGAAAATAATATTCAGAACCTCTCGTATTGGTAACTGAAACGGATGAATATTGATCAAAATTACCATTTACCTCAACTAGTAATTCGTCGGTTTCTGGATTCATTTTCATTGTGAAAGTTGTTTCTTTCACAAGGGCAGTGTCTTCTTTTGACTGTTTGTTCTTTTCATTAATTGAGTGGGCGAATAAGGTGTTCACACTTAATATAAGCATGACAAGGCTAAGCATTTTTGTTTTCATCTTTTTACTTTTTAATTGTTTCATTAATCAGTGTTTGAAAATGGGACCGCTTGAGACCTAAATTGTTACATTTTAATTAAAACAATTGTTGAATGGTTTCTATTGCTTTTTGAACGATATAAATCTTGTTCAGTTGAATCGCTTTCAAACTGTTAAGATGACACTACTCGCGCGCTGCAGGTCATTTTTGACACCACAAAATTGAAGTCTTTTTGCCTTCCTTCAACATAAAAAAGTAGATTTAACAAAAGCTTAATTACACAATTCTTAATTAAACTTTTGTCAATAGTTAAATGGTGCTTACTTAATTTTAACCGTGATTAAGACTTGAAAAGTTAGACCCGTATTATCGGTCATAACTTCATGATTGATTTCCAAGGGTGTTCCAATCATTTTCTTTTCATTTTTCATTAATTTTACGATATCACCTTCTTGGTATTGGATCGCCAATGAAGAAGCATATCCATCTGCTGAATTTTCACCAACCAATAAGTATTTCATACCTCCACCCTCAGCAAAACCTTGGAAGGTTGTTTCAAAAGGACCTTGCTGATTGATAATTTGCATTGCACGATTTACGGATGCAGCCTTAGCAGGAACCACTTGAAATGTGGTATTGATTAAATCGTCCTCTACCTCTGCTTTTCGCTCTTTCGTGAAAATAACCTTTCCTTTCTCGTAAAATGAGATGCGTTCAATGAACATCGGTTTCATGCCAGAATTTTCATAGTACACTTCTTTTGAAGCGAATTGCTGTCCATTCTCAACATAAAACGTATTTGTTCCGTAGTTACCATTTTCGGCATAGGAGAACTTTTCTTCAATTTTAACTTCCTTTTGCTCTTTATCCAAATAACCAATAGCCTCGGCAGTTGAACCTGCATTATTATTATACGACAAACTTCTAACTGGAATTAACTCTGGATTATTCTCAATCGCTGCAATACGATTTTCAAATTCAGTTTCATTGTCAATTTTTTGAACTTTTTGAGCTTGCTCTTTTTGTCCATCTTCTTTGGTTGATTGACATGCCGTAAATACTCCCAATAGTATAGCGGTACTAAATAAAATCTGTCTGTTCATAGCTTACTGTTTTGACGATAATGAATCGAGCTGCAAAAGTAACAAGTTTCAGCAAAATAAAATGAAACTAAAAAATCAGATTGCAATCAAAATCAAGCGTATTCTGCGTTTATTAGACTAGGACAAAAATTACGCGATTAAAATTTTGTACCTGCGGTTTTGAATGGTAATGAAATAGATTCCAGTCGTTAGGTTGTCATTTAATTTCAAATTCTTCCATACGCTTCCTTTTTGAACCACTTTACCTTGTGAATTGACTATTTCAAAGCTTATTGGTGACAGTAGTCCATCGATATATACCATTTTAGATTGGCCAACAGGATTAGGATAAAGTGTCAATTCCAAATCAATCTCTTCCAATCCGCTATTTTGAATTGTAAGGTCTATTGTAACTGAACTATCGCAACCAAATAAAGAGGTGAAAAATTGGGTATACGTTCCTGAAGTTGTGTAAACTGTTCCGTTCCAATTAAAACTATCAAAAACAGTTGAATCAAGTGAAATTGCAGCAATTGGATGAACCGTCAAATTGAGTGTTAGAATGGAATCACAGCCGTTAATTGTTTGAAGTGTATCCAAATAAGTACCGCTAGAAAAATAGGTTTGACCATTCCATCCATAAGAGCCACAAGCCTCTTCACTCAGTGTTTGATTGAATGAAGTTGAATAGTCTAAATTTAAAACGATCGTTGAGTCGCACCCCCACACTGTAACACCTTGATACGAATAAGTTCCTGATTGAGTTAAGGTTTGACCATTAAATACATAAGGACTACATGTGCTGATATTCAAGGTTTGGGCCGATGGTAAATGTTGATTGATTGCAATCGTAGTATTAACACTTTGCCCGCAACTATTAACTGATTTCACTGAAAGGTTTCCTGTTTGAAAGCCAGGTGTAAAAAGCAGACTCAGTGTTGTACCAGTGCTTGAACCTGTTGACCCAATAGGAGTTGTCCAAACATAGGATGTTGCTCCCGAAACACTGCTGATTGAATATTGTTGACTTAATCCACTGTAACAAAAATGGAGAGCGCCAGTAATTGTCGAAGGTGCAGCTGGAATAGAATTAAGTGTAACAGTAACCGCCAGTCGATTCGTTGATTCAAGTCCATTCACTGTTTGAGAAGCATAATAGGTTGTACCACCAATCAAAGCCGTTGTAGATGGAAGAGGACTTCCTCCGCTCGAAGCAGAGTACCATTGAATTGCCGTTCCCGTTGCATTAAGTTGTGCCAGTGTTGCTCCACTACAAAGCGTTTGAGTGGCAGAACCAGTAGGAGCTGCGGGAGGTGTAAGTTGTGTAAAATTGGCAAGAGATATTCCTCGATTAGCACCACCATGATTAGAATAGCTAAAAGTTGCTGAGCCTGAACGTGCCCAAATCAAGCTGATTGTTGAAGGCGTTGAAGGAAAAATATAATCATTTGCATCTCCTGTATTCAAGGCGCGTGTTGCAACTATGGTACGCACACCAGCATTTACCGCATCCGAAGTAATGGTCCAATTTTGTTGAGCGTCAGTTGAAGGAGCTGAAAACCCGGTAAGTTTGCAATCAAAAGCTGTCAAGGTTCCAGAGGCATGAACGCCAACAACATCCGTTCCATTCGTCATGGAACTAGCATTAAATCCAAGTGCAAACCATCTTCCTGCAGGACCTGTTAATGTTAATGTTACTTGCGTGTTTATGTCGATTTTTGCTGTCATCCCAAGACCAGCAGTAGAACTTAATGTGACGACTCCTGTCGTATACGTTTGACTTAAACCAACATTTAAAAAACCTGTAATCAGGAGAATTAGTAAATAGCTATTTTTCATACTGTTTGAAAATTTCGTAATATTTTGGGTCATTGTATAATGCGAGTAATTGTTCAATAGTTCGGCCTTGTTGGTCTTTAACACTTAAATTAAGTTTATGAAGTAATAGACGCTCAACTATCTCATATCGTTGCAATGCAAGTGCAAAATGAATGGGATAACCAAATTGTTCAAAATTGCACGTGTCATTCACGTTCACTCCTTTCATTAAAATACCATCCAAAAGAGGAAGGTTATTTTTGTAAATCAAGGCATATAAAACAGATCCTTCCGGATAACATTGTTTTAAATCTGCCCCTTTTTCTATCAAAAGCATTGCAACCTCATTATTTCCATTGTATGCCGCTAATAAAAAGGGGCTTGCACCCTGCTCTGAAACACGGTTTAAATCATCCGGATGCTTTTTAAGGTGTTTCGTCATTTGCTGAACCGTTCCTGTCCGCGCAAGTTCAAATACCTGTTGACCATAACAAGGATTATTCAAATGTTGAATGAACATTAAAAATATCGCTAACGCGCAAATCGTTTTGTTAGGTGTATAATTTCGATACATGCACCAAAGATAAAAAATTTGTCAATGAACTAATTTATAATTGGTTACAAAGATTGTCTCAGTTGTTAAATAGGTTTCCGAAAAAAGCTAATCAAATTTGACTAGCTTCCTCATTTGTAGCGTGGGCCCGAATATCATCCATTTCATTTCGGATGGACGTAATTAGGGGATTAACAAGGAAAACCTCAGACCGCTGCTCGATCTTCTTCATTCTCGTTCTGCTTCACATTCTGAAAGAAAAGCGGCTCCATGAAGAGCGAGAAACAGAATGAAACATTACTCATGCTTCCTCCAATATAGCCTGTATTCACCTCCATATTCATAAATAAGTATGTCAAACTGATAGAAACCTTCTTTCTTTTTCTTCGATTTAGTGCCACAAGGGGTTAAATTCACGGGTCTTTTTTTTCCTTCAATTAATCCGAATGGCAGATGTAAGGGAAGATCTCCAAGAAAAGTAATTTCATCTAAATCTTTAAGAACAACTGAAGAATCCTGAGTGATATTTCCTATTTCAATCTTGTAGAATGAAACAGAATCTAGATTGTATCCGGTTTTATTAAATACTTCAATCCCTATGTTTTGACAAAATGAAAGGGGGGATAACACCAATGGAATAAAGAAACAAAAAATAATTTTATTTTTCATCATGATATTTGTGATTCGGTATCTTATTTGCAATAAAATTATGAGAAATAATTGAATTAAATGTTAATAGAAAAATAACAATGAAGAAAAACAGGTTGCTGCGCAACGAGAATGAACCTTCGCTATCACAATAGATACTTGTCCCGATAATTCGGGACCCACTCAAAAGAAAAGCGGCTCCATGAAGAGCGAGAAACAGAATGAAAACGAGGTAAAAAGAAAAAGCGCTGTCACTTTCGTAACTGCGCTTTTCTTTTTGTAGCGAGGGCCCGAATATCCTTCATTTCATTTCGGATGGACGTTATTGGAGCTTAACAAAGAAAACCGATTTGCTTCGCAACTCATTTTTTTATGCCTTAACTTTTCATTCAACCCTTGGGCTTGATTCAGTTTACGACATAAAAAAAGCTAGTCAAATTTGACTAGCTTCTATCTTTGTAGCGAGGGCCCGACTCGAACGGACGTCCGTCAGCTGACGGATTTGAGTCCGAGCAATTCTATCTGTTTTCGTACAAAATCTCTTCCCCTACTCGATTTTAGTTCTTTTTCACGTTTCATTGCGGCAGGTTTTGATTCATGAAATTCGACATAAACAACAATCCATGGCCTGAAATTTTTAGTAAAACCTTTAGTGGATAAAAAATTGTGCGAATTATATCGGTCAATTAAATCAGAAGTGAATCCAATATAAATCTTGTCGTATACTGGTGAGAATAGTGCGTAGGTTACAAACATGTGTTTTGAAGTAAATAGGTTCTTTAACTGTTGGGAGGCCCGAATATCCTCCATTTCATTTCGGATGGACGATATTGGAGCTTAACAAAGAAAACCGATTTGCTTCGCAACTCATTTTTTTATGCCTTAACCCTTCATTCAACCCTCTGGCTTGATTCAGTTTACGACATAAAAAAACCTGAGTCTAATGACCCAGGTTTTCTTTGTAGCGAGGGCCCGACTCGAACGGACGACCTTCGGGTTATGAGCCCGACGAGCTACCAACTGCTCCACCTCGCACTCTATTCAATCGTAACACGAATGTTCGAATGCGTTGCAAAGGTACGCCTTTTTTATTGTTTTCAAACAAAATCATTAAATAATTTTAAATTATCCTTTTAAAATTGGGAACTTCCGCTTTTTTCTACCTTTATTCCTTCCTTAAAATCAAACAATGCTCATTTTTGTAAATGGATATACATTAGGCTGTCAACCCTTTAGAGCCTATTGGTCTTCTTCCAAGAATCCCAACGAATTTTTGGAAGCTGCTTGTGCTTATTTCAACGATTCTGCTATCAACGAAGGGAGTTTTGTGAACGGCTCAGGGAAATGGTTTGGTTCGCGCGCCTCATACAGGTATTCAGCTGGAAAAAAATATGCACAAGAAAGGATCAACACTTACAAATCACTCCTACAAACAAATGAAAAAATCAACCTTCTTTCACATAGCATGGGAGCCGCTTTTGCCGAAGGAATGATTGAAGTATTTTGTCAGAACAATCTTCCAATTGGAAAAATTGTTCACTTTGCCCCCGCTCATGCACGAAAGATCAAGGTGTTTAAAAACAGTCAACATTTATTCAGAATTCAAATCAACGCCAGTGAAGATACCATTCTTGAACATTTTTCAGATCCATTCATTCGCAGTAAAAAGTTAATTATTCCCGGCGTTCAACTATATGGACAAGTACATTGGGATCCATGGATTTATCACCCAAAACACATGACATACGTTCAAAAAATGAAACGCAAACACCAGCAACATCCACACTTCGATTTAAAAACCTATGCCTTCGTATTTGATTGGTTGCGTGATTTAGAAAAGCTTTCAAATTCAAACAAACCTAATCAATCTTCTACCAAAACAAAATTCGAAGCGGTTTACATGCATGGAAAGTATTTTGAACTTATGTGACATAAATCATAGTTCATCCAACTAATTTAAACTTATTTTGCATCACAAAATTCAATAACATGAAATTGTTTCTGTTCGTTTTCACCTTAATTTTCGGTTTGTTTTCTCAAGCACAATCATTTCCATATGAACTAAAAATCGATTCAATTTCCATTCCTCAATTGGGTGGCTTACAATCGTTTTCGGTTGGCCAAGCAAATGGAAAATGGTTGGTTGTAGGTGGACGCTTGGATGGTTTACACCGTCGTCAGCCATGGGCAGCATTCGATTCAGCAGGTCACAATACACAATTAGTAGTCATTGATCCTATTCTTAAAAAACGCTGGGCTGCTCCTTTAACGGCTCTTTCAACGAGTTTGCAAGAACAATTGAGCTCTACCAATATGGAATTTATCCAAAAAGGAGAATACCTTTATTTGATGGGAGGTTACGGTATTTCAAAAACGGCTGGCGACCATATCACTTTCCCCTGTTTAACAGCCATTCATTTACCAAGTGTGATTGATGCAGTAATTAATAAAACAGATTTTTCAGCACATATTTTACAAGTGAAAGATGAACTTTTTGCTGTGACAGGTGGCCAATTACTCATCGTTAATGATGCTTTTTATTTAACTGGAGGGCACCGTTTCGACGGGAAATATAATCCGATGGGCAATGGAACGTTCACCCAAACTTATTTAAGTAGAATTCGAAAATTTCATTTTTCAATAGCCAACAATACACTTGGTTACCAACATATTGGAGATGTCATAAATGAAGATTATTTACACAGAAGAGATTTCAATGTCATTCCACAAATTCTTCCAAATGGTAAGGATGGATTGATTTCATTTTCAGGTGTTTTTCAAAAAGTGGTGAATCTTCCTTACTTAAATGCTGTTGTTATCGATAAAGATTCCTTCACTGTTGTTCCCGATTTCGCTCAATACTACAACCATTATCATTGTGCAACACTCTCATTGTATGACAAATACGAGCAAACAATGCACAATTTATTTTTTGGAGGAATTGCCCAATATTATGACAGTTCAACGTATTTAGTGCAAGACAATGATGTTCCATTTGTAAAAACTGTTGCGCGCGTTGCATATGACAAAAACGGAAAGTTGGCTGAATATAAAATGCCCGTAAACATGCCTGCTTACTTAGGAGCAGCTTCGGAATTCATCATCAATCCAACACTTTCTATGCTTCCAAATGAGGTAATTCCTTTGGATAAATTAATTGGTGATACAGTACTTTTAGGATATATATATGGAGGAATTCAAAGTCCTGCCGCCAACATTTTCTGGATCAATACAGGAGTTGAAAGCAAGGCAAGTGAAATGATTTACCCGGTTTTTTTAATAAAAACAGACAATGATCAGGGTGTTTTGAATGACCAAAGTATAAACGGTGTGCAATTGCAGTTGTATCCAGATCCGATTGAAGATCAATTAAGTTTAAATTTCAATCTAAAAAATGCCGGTGACGTGCTTGTCGAAGTAAGTAATATGGATGGAACTTTGGCTCTGGAAAAAACACTTAAAAAACTAGCCATCGGACAACATTCCAAAACCATCAAGTTCCGAAAATTGAACCGCGGTGATGTTTATTTTGTTTACTTGACAATAGGAGATGTTAAAGTGGCGCAAAAGATGATTGTAAATTGATTGGAACAAAGACCGCTATGCTATTAGACAAAGGACCGCTGCGCTAAAAGAATTGTTAGTGTTAAATCACTGAAATTCTTTCTTCTAACATTCTTAGTCTTTCGTCTTATTGTCTTTTGTCTTAAAGTCCTAACATCCTTAAGTCTGCCGAAAGCTTTCGGCATCTTTTGATACTAGTTGCATTTTCCTTACCTTTGCCAATTAATTTCAGTGTAATGTCTCACAAATCAGGTTTCGTAAATATTGTTGGTAGTCCAAATGTTGGTAAATCCACATTAATGAATCGTTTAGTTGGCGAGAAGTTGTCTATTGTAACTTCCAAAGCACAAACGACGCGCCATCGTATTCTCGGAATTGTAAATGATGAGAATTATCAAATTGTTTTTTCCGATACGCCTGGAGTTGTGAACGCAGCCTACAAACTGCATGAGGCAATGATGGATTATGTGAACGCTTCGTTGAAAGATGCGGATGTACTTATTTTCATCACAGACACGAAGGAAAACGATATGAATCACAAGGAAACCTTGGAGAAAATCCAGAAATTGCGTGTTCCTGTGCTTTGTTTGATCAATAAAATTGACTTAAGCGACCAAACCAAAGTGTTCGAGCGAATTGCGTTTTGGCAAGAAAAATTACCGAATGCCTTGGTGTATCCAGTTTCTGCCTTACACGACTTTAACGTTCAAGCTGTTTGGGAAAAAATTCTTGAATTGGTACCTGAAAGTCCGGCCTACTTTGATAAAGAAGAATTATCAGATCGCCCAATGCGTTTCTTTGTTTCGGAAATTATCCGCGAGAAAATCTTCTTACATTGCGACAAAGAGGTTCCTTACAGTTGTCAAGTGGAAATTGAAGAATACAAGGACGAAATCAACTTGACCCGCATTCGCGCTGTGATTATCGTGGAACGTGATTCGCAAAAAGGAATTGTGATTGGTAAAGGTGGCGAAATGTTAAAGAAAATTGGTCGCGAAGCGCGCATTGAAATTGAAAAATTCATTGATCACCGCGTATTCATGGAAACATTTGTAAAAGTGGATAAAGATTGGCGTTCAACAGAAAATAAACTAAAGAAATACGGATATTAAAGGAATAAAGAGCAAGGAACAAGGAACAAAGAATGAAAAAATTCTAAGTCCTTGTTCTTTGTTCAGTGTTCTTTGTTTAAAAAAGATATGGGAAATATAGTTGCAATAGTAGGTCGCCCGAATGTGGGAAAATCGACCTTGTTTAATCGCCTGACGGAGTCACGCAATGCGATTGTAAAAGAAATTAGTGGTGTAACACGCGACCGTTTGTACGGTAAAGGTGAATGGAACGGCGCACAATTTTCGGTAATTGATACTGGTGGTTATGTGAAGGGTTCAGATGACATTTTTGAAGGTGAAATCCGCAAGCAAGTGGAAATAGCAATTCAAGAAGCAAATGTTATCGTATTCATGGTTGATGTTACTACAGGAATTGTTGATTTAGATGATAAAGTTGCTGCTTTGTTACGTAAATCTAAAAAGCCAGTTTTCATTGCTGCGAATAAAGTAGATAGCAATGATCGTATCGGTTTATCAGCTGAATTCTACCAATTTGGATTGGGAGACGTGTTCGATTTATCAGCAACAAACGGAACTGGAACTGGAGAGTTATTGGATGAAGTGGTAAAACATTTTGACAAAGAAGACGAAAGTGTAAATGAAAAAGATCACTTGCCACGCATAGCTATTGTTGGGCGTCCAAACGTTGGGAAATCATCATTAGTAAACGCTTTGACTGGTGAAGAACGCAACATCGTAACGAATATTTCTGGAACAACACGTGATTCAATCAATACGCGTTACAATGCTTTTGGATTCGATTTCATGTTAATTGATACCGCTGGAATTCGCAAGAAAGCAAAAGTGCAAGAAGACATCGAATATTATTCTGTCTTGCGTTCAGTGCGTACCATTGAGGAAGCAGACGTTTGTATTTTCATGATTGATGCTGAAGAAGGACTTCAAAAGCAAGATTTGAGTATTTATTACATGATTGAGAAAAACTCGAAAGGAGTCGTTGTCTTGGTGAATAAATGGGATTTGGTTGAAAAAGATCAAAATACCATGAATGAATACGAAGAAAAACTGCGTGAACAATTGGCTCCTTTCAACGATGTTCCGATTATTTTTACGTCAACCTTAACTAAGCAACGTATTCACAAAGCCTTAGAAGCAACAATGATGGTGCATGATAACAGAACGAAGAAAATTTCAACATCTGTTTTGAATGAGGTGATGCAAGAAATTATATTAGCAACGCCACCGCCAGCATTGAAAGGGAAATATATTCGTATTAAATACATTCAACAATTGCCAACACATTCACCGGCATTTGCATTTTTCTGTAATTTACCGCAATATGTTCCTGAGTCGTACAAACGTTTCCTAGAAAATCGTTTGCGTGAAAAGTTTGATTTCTGCGGAGTTCCTATCCGCATTTACTTCAGAAAGAAATAAACGTTTATGAAATTCGGTGCAATCGATATTGGGACCAATGCCGCTCGACTCCTTGTTGGAGAAGTTGAAAAGGAAGGAGAACATTCATTTGTAAAGAAAATTTCGTACACACGCGTTCCTTTGCGCTTGGGTGAGGAGGTATTTGAAGATGGAAAGATTTCAGCAAAGAAAACCGAAGATTTTGTAAAAACGATTCAAGCGTTTAAGCTAATTTCTGAAATTTTTGAGGTTAAAAAACTACGTGCAGTTGCCACTTCAGCAATGCGTGAGGCAGAAAATTCAGCGAAAATTCTTACGAAAATTTTTGAAGAAACGGGCGTTCAAATTGAAGTAATCAGTGGAGATGAAGAAGCGGAATTAATCTTTGGGACCTTCTTTTTGCTCGATTTTGATAAAACACAACCGTTCATCGTAATTGATGTTGGTGGAGGTAGTACCGAAGTGAGTGTGTTTGAAAGTGGTGAACGTGTTGCATCAAAATCATTTGAAATTGGGACGATACGTTTGCTTAAGGAAAAAGTGAAAAAGGATATTTGGGCAGAAATTCACGATTGGATTGCTTCTCATGTTGATTTGAAATCACCTCATCGCTTGTTTGGTACCGGTGGAAACATCAATAAGGTGCATAAAATGCTGGGTGCCGGACAATTGGAAGCCTTATCTGTGAAAGCCATTTCAACATTGCGTAAAGAATTAGGCGAATTAACTGTTTCTCAGCGTGTCGATCAATTTCAATTAAAGCCCGATCGTGCAGACGTTATTGTTCCTGCTATGGATATTTATTTATATATCCTGAAAGAACTACATGCAAAGAATATTCTTGTGCCAAAAATTGGCTTATCCGATGGAATGATTTATCAAATGCACTTGAATAGTAAGAAGAAATCTTAGTTAAGTCAGTTTAAACACTATCGGTAAATTATAATTTATTCGAACAGCTTTTCCATTTACCTTACCAGGCGCCCAATTAGGCATACGCTTAACAACGCGCAGCGCTTCCTGATCACATTCCGGGCAATCGGTAACACCACGTAACACTTTAACATCTGATATTGAACCGTCTGCATTTACAATAAAGCGTATATAACATTTACCTTGGATTCCAGCATCTCTTGCCATTATAGGATACATCAAATTCTTTTTGAGATATACGCGCATGGCATCCATCCCGCCTGGAAACTCGGCTTGTTCGTCAGCAAAATCTAACACATTCTCTTCATTGCGAACTTCAGGCAACATTTCTGGTTCCACATTTTCATAATAAACATCAGTACCAGACTGTGTTTTTGATGACCAATCACTTTCCGTAATTTGTTCAACTATTGGCGGGTATTCATGAGCATCCTGAACGATTCTCGGCGGTGTAAATTGAATTTCGCGGTCTTTTTTTGGAACATTGACGGTTTTTGAAGTGTTAGTTGATTGTGCTTTTGAAGAAAATCTATGATCTGGCGTTTTAGGAATAGCTTTCTCCACAGATTTTTCTTTAGCTATTGAATCTGCTTTCGTTTCATTTTGCTTTTTTGCATTTTCCGAACAAGCACTAAACAAACCAAGAAACGCAAATCCCATTAACAGACATCCTCTTTTTACTCGCATGCTTTTTACTTTTAAACCACTAATTTAAGCGAAATACAACAGGAATTGTCATATAAACCTTACAAGCTTTCCCTTTATTCATTGCCGGTTTCCAATCTGGCATTGCTTGAACCACCCTTCTTGCCTCTTTGTCACAGCCTGGGCCTCCATTTACACCCCGAAGTACTTGAACATCTGAAAGTTTACCTAGCTCATCCACAACAAAACGAAGATACACCTTCCCTTCTATACCATTTTCCATTTCCATTTGTGGATACTTCATATTATCCGCAAGGTACTTTTTCATCGCTTCCATTCCTCCCGGAAATTCAGGCATTACATCAGCATAGGATAAAATTTCATCTTGCTTTATTTCTTCTACGGGATGCGGTGGTTCAATTACCGGTTCGCCTAAATAATACGGTTCTGGATAGGGTTCTGGATATGCCCCAGGATAAGGAAGTATTGGATCAGGCAGTACTTGTGGAATCATTACTTTTTTAACTGGTTTTGCTGATGCTTGGTCATCTTTTGATTTTTTGTTGCTTGGTGTTATTGCAACTTCACCCATTGTTCGTTCTCCTGTTATTTCGACTTTTGGTTTATCATTCAACGTTTTCTTTTGCGGAGTCTCACTACACGCAGCCAAACTCAAACATAACAATGAAAGTACCAAAAATGAACTGTTCCCACCTTTTTTACTCAGCGTATCTACAATCAAAGGCACATCTTCATGATGGAAATCAAATTGCTTATAATTCATTCTACCACATATTTGTTTATCAGAATTTTCCATTAAATACGTAATTATTTGAACGCGATTCATTTGTGTAAAATCCATTACAGATTTCTCACACGCGGCGCAATGACGAGAACGCAAGCCAATGCGCATGCTGTTCCAATCTTCTGAACACGGTTCATTTATTTTTACTTGCATACTTTCAAATTTACTTAAGCTGGTACATGCATCTACTCGATTAGTTCACCATCAGCCCATCGAAATTATAAAAGACATAAGAATCCAAAAGGAATTTCAAATCAAACTTAACGCAAATTATACACGTCTAATTTTCCAATCTGCAATCTGCAATTTGTAATTTGTAATTTGTAATTCATTTAAAAAAACGCCCTCACTTCCATTCCACCACTATGAATCATGCGTGTTGCCTGCGATTTACGGCCATTGTATTGTATCGATAGTTGTAAATTCTTCGAAACGCTGCGCTGATAACCCAAGGTCCAAGTGTAATTGATGCCCGGTTTTAAAGCTTCTAGCATTTCAAATCCCAAGGCTGAATTTTGATTACCATCATACTTAATATTAACCATTTTCAATCCGCCTTGTAAACTTCCTTTTTCCGCTTGGTTGTATTTAAAGGTTGAACCAATTTCATACAAGGTGGCGTTTTCTCCGCCATAATTAAGCGAATTTTGCTTTTGAGAAAACCGTCCATCTAATGTCAATCTAAAGGTAGTTGTTGGCTGATAAATCAAACTTGGTTGCACAAAATAATAGCTTAATGAATAATTTCTGCCGGAAGTATAATCAGCTTCCGCATCTTTTGTTCCAACTTGACCCTTTGCTTCAATTGAAAAAACACGCTTGATATTCCATCGGAGCGAAAGCTCGTGATAGCGGTTGGATTTTGAATCGAATCCAGTTGCTAATAATGTTTTTGCACTCAAATCTTGAAAGGAATATTCTGCGCCAAAAATGCTTGATGTTCGGTTGAAGAAGACCGTATTTCTCAAGTTTGAATTGGTCGAAATAAGATTGGTGTCACGAATAGCTGTAGAAAAAGGATTGAAGGAATTGACACCGTTGAACAAATTCGTTTTCCGGTTGATGCGCACGCGCGCTTGGTCTGAGAAGCGTGATAAAAACTTCTTGACACCTTTTTTAGATGCCCAAATGCGTTCTGGTCGCCAATAAATCGATTGATTGAATTCGTTTGAATAGGTTTTAATGTACTCATTACTTGGGGTGAACACACGTATGTAACTGGCCTGGTCTATGAACTGGGCTATTTCAAATTCATTTAAATCCTTAATTCCATCCGCATTATAATCAATCCAGGTGTAAACACCTTGTCCATCATTTACTTTGATGTATTGAAATTCACGTTTCAATTCTAATCCTGAACCAACTTCATAAAAATTGTTCCATGTAAAAGCATTTTTAAACAAACGCAATTCATAATCGATTCGTCCCAATAAAGAATTCTCAGGTGTTTGATTTAATAAGCTTGAATTTATCACTTTCAATTCGCGGTAACTGGTCACAATATTCAAGGATTGGTTGCGCATTTCCGTCAATTTGATTTCTCCTCCAGCAGTTCGCGCCTTGGCAACGGGTGTTAAATTCAAACTATCCGATCGCTGATCGTAACGTTCGCGATAAAACAGCTTGTAATTGTTCTTAATTGAATCGCCATTCGCAAGATAAAACTGGTAATCATAAAACTGATAGCTATTCGTTTCCAATGCCAAGGTTCCTCCTGTGAAACGGTTCAATTCGTGGTCATCAATGAATCCAACTTTCAGCCATTTCAAATCTTGAGATAATTCAGCTCGGTGACGAATGAACTCGTTTTTCTGTGTTGTTTCACTTGACAAATAACTTCCATCCCAGCGAGCAAAAAAGCCTTTTTGTTTCCAAGTTCCATTCGTTTCAGTGCGAATACCCTGGTAATCAGAACCAATCATAAAATGTTGACCTTCTAAAACGAAATTTCCATACTGGCGATTTTTGAAATTTGCGCCTAATGAGCTTGCCAATTGATTTCCAAGATAACCCTTGTTGCGCGTGTTCCAATCACGATCAAACTCAACTGAACGGTATTGTTCAATCGGAACAAAATTCTTATCCAAGGCTTCTAACTGAACTTTCGTTTCCAGAACCCACTGCGGAATAGAATCTTTTGAAAGTGGCAGGGTTCCCACCAATTTCGTTCGATTAGAATAACCGTGATCATCGGAAGAATTGTAGGGCGAAAAGGTATTAATGTCATTTGTAGTATACGCCATTTCCGTTTCCACCACCAAGTTCTTTCGAATGCGATAGGCCATTCCAGAAGAAAAAAGTTGCTTTTGCTTTGGCGTTATTAACACGCGAGAAGGAATGTAATCACCCTGCGGAATCCCCCCAACTGGTTCCACCCATTTGTAGACTTTTCCGAGCGCATTAAAATTGCTGAAAACATAATCTCCATTTCCAGCTCCAACAAACGTAAACGTTGCCTTATAAACTGCTGAATCAGGATGAACTGAATACACTAAAACAGAATCGTAGCCTAACGAATCAATCATTTTATACAAGGTTTGATTGTCGAAATAGCCAATTGAATCGATACTGTTTATTTGTGCCAACGATAAGGTATCACCAATAGCTGCCAATCGCTGTTTTTGGGCAAAACTCAAATCTTGCTGAATCGTCTGGTTTTTAGCATCTTGTTCTGAATACGCATTGATCCAAAAATCCATTTTTTTTGATGAATACGTAGTCGCCATTTGCATTAACGAACGTGCATAATTCTGATCTGAATATTGAAATTCAACAACAATGCGGGAATCCTTGGTAATCAAATTGCGGGATGTAAAAACAACTTCGGCTGAATTGTAGTTTATGACATAATCAAATTCTTGACCGCGTTCGAGCAATTTTCCATCGATGTAAACACGCTCCGTTCCCGAAAGGATGATGATAAATGGTTCGTTTTCGTTGCCTTTCAATCGGTATGGTCCTTGATTCCCTTCAACACCTGGAATGATTTGTCGTGCAAATTTCCCCTTGGATAAGGCCCCACTTACTTGCGTTTTCCATACACGTGCCGTGTCTTTTGTCCATTGATAATCGACTGTTAATCCTTGAGCGCGTTTTTTGTATGTTAAGAAATATCCTTTTGGTTTTGTCAACCAAAAATCACCTGCAATAATTTTCAAACGATCATTATAAATTTGAATAAACACCTGGTCAAACTCTTGTAATTTGTTTGTGTTTCCATCCGGTTGAATCGGTAAATTATCATCTGAAACGGAAGCCAAAATTTTCAAATTCGGCGCAATATCCCCAGCAAGTTCGAGGTTTAATGTTGAATTAACTCCTAAATCCTGGTTATTTCCGAATGTGACACCTCGCGAAATACTGCCCGATTTTGAAATGCTCGTGCCTCCAAACACATCATTTACATCATAGGTAGTTGTTTGAAGAAATTTCTCCCGTTCCCCTTTTTCCTTCGAGTAAATTGAATTCGTATCCCTAGAACCATAAACTTTACTTAGGTCCATTGGCAAAACCCGATATACAACACGTATCGTATCAACTTTTTGGTGTAAAATCAACTCTCCACTCGCATGATTCAATGTGTAATTTTCGAATGCAATAGGCTCATTATTAATGAATAGTTCAAATGAATTTGGATAGATACTCAAGGTGTCTAATTGCAAGGTGTCATTGGAAACAACTATCGTTTTAACGCGCAAGGTGGATGTTTGAGCTTGAGCACATTGCACCAAGAACAAGCAATAAAAAAGAAGAGATATGCGCTTTATAACTGACATTCGTACGAATGTACAACGTAGAAATAAGAAAAATCGTGTTTACAGAATAAAATTGCATTTTCAGAGACTGTACAAAGACTAGATATCTAGACTTCTAAAATTTTAGATTTCTCAAAAAATATTAATTTTCTCTTTCTACTACAATTCGAAGTATACAGGCTCAAAGCAACAATATCATCCATAATGATGCGTAGTTATAAACTTCGAACAAAACAAAATTGCAAAGACTAGATATCTAGTCTTCTAAAATTTTAGATTTTCAAACTAGAAAAATTGAATTATCAAATTATCAAATTATCAAATTATCAAATTATCAAATCTAAAAATCAACCCTACTTCTTCAAAATCTTCAATCTTGAAACATAATTCGCTTTCCATTTTTTAGCATTGGCAATAATAAGCGTATACACGCTAATAGAGCGATTGTATTTATTATTCAACATCTGGGTTAGATACGCTTGTCGTTCTGTTTTAATTTTAGATACAATCTTGAAATACTGCATCATATCATTGAACTGCAGCTTGAAATTGTTCTTCAATTCGCTTTCTATTTGTCGTGAAAAAGCGACGCGATTTTCGATAATCTGTTGTTCCTCTAGCATTAATTCATTTTCCAAACCATACAAATAGGACAAATAATTTTTCGTAGGAACCAGTGAATCCGTTTTCTTAATAAGCGCCCACTGCTTTTCTTGCAGTTTAATTTGCTGATCCATCTTTTGTAGCAAGACAAACGATTTTCGACTAGCCAAATAGCAATTGATACTATCACGCATTAAGCGCGTGAAACACGATGCTGAATCAATCAGTTTTTCATCATTTTTCAAAAATTCATATTCGTTCAAGTACATCCCTTCAAACATCAGGTACATGTTGTCTTGCATTAATCCATAATTTTTATCGATCAATATGTCAAGCTGTTGTAAATACGTTTGACCAGTAGCATTCTCAAGCTGCTGATAATACACAATCGAATCGCGCAAATTTTCAATTTCCATCACCATCTTTTTGGCTTCTGGCAAAGTATCCATACCTATGGGTGGTAATGAATCAAATTGAAATCCAAAGCCTTGGATCAATCGACTTTCCACATTGTTCAACATGGCATCTTCTTTCAGCAACAGACGATCACGACCTTTACGATAAACTTCAGGATTTAAATTGATTAAAGTCCTAGCATAATTCAACTGTTTCAATTGATTCACCCTGTTTCGGTTTTCTTGCCCAAATGATTGTGTAAATGCCCCTTTACGTTTCTTAAATTCATTTTTGTTTAATTTGATTGCCAACGCTCCATGCACTAAAACAGTATCGGCAATTGAAACAAAATGCTCCAAAGTACTTACCGATTTCGTGTTCGACCCATAAAAATGACCCAAATAATTATAAGCATTCACGGCTTTATCACCGTGATTCAAAGGATGATAATTCAGGGAAGAATCAGAAACATATAACAAGCGTTCAGGAATTTCTAACTGATAGTAATGCGTATTGTGTTTGTTGAAAGTATATGTTCCTTTTTCGCGGTAATACAGATTCCCTAAGGAATGAGAAGAATCACAATACTGTTCTACAGAAATCGGTTCCGACTTCATTTGAATGTGCGCAATGTTCGGTAAATGGGTTTTTAAAAATTCATCTGGATCTATAAAAATGTAATCTGTTCGAGGTTCGGAAATAAATCCTTTTTTATAACTAATCGTTATTGTTTTCTCCGTCTTACTTTTCTTTATCTTCTTCTTTCGAAACAGGTATTTCAGCTTAAACTTCTTCAAGCGTTGCCAAAAGGTTTTTTTTACTTCCTTTATATCGACATCCATTAAATAACCAATTCTACCTGCATCCCACGTTGGGTCGGCCAAATGCCAGTTTCCATTCAACGAAAATGCTACCCAGGCATGATCAGAAGAAAGTTTGGTTGAATCTATTCCCAATACAAAATCATGTGTAAATCCTGAAACCGAGTATGCTGGAATTCCAGATTCTGTTAACAAATAAACCATCAGATTGGAATAACCAGTGCACGTTGTTATTCTACGTTTGAAAACGAGTTCTGGCGATTGATATCGAAAGGGTTGCCCACTCATGTAACTCCGGTAATCATAGGAAATGTTTCCGGTGATCCATTTGTAAACAGACATCACTTTGGCAGAATCGTTCGTTTTCCCTTCATTTAATTTCGTAAGCAATTCTTCCAATTTTTTTGGCTCTTTGTCACGATTTATCCAACGCACTTTTGTTTGACCAAAACTTAGGAAGCTTGTCATGAAGAAGGTAAGCAAAAAAAATCTACACCAAAAATGCATGAATTGTTACGTTTTTAAGTAGTGTAATCAAACTGAATAGCATTCATTTTAAAACGCGAAGCTAAGCGTATAATTGTTTAATTCTGAAAGGTAACATCAATCGAGTGCTGTTAAAAAACGTTAAGCCTCTGCTGAAGAACGCTGGCGAATCTTATTTTCGCTAAAAACTAAGGGCGTGCGTAAAATTCGTGTTAATTTCATTTTTGCAATGGTTGTGGTTGCATTGATTGCGGTTTTGGTCATTCAAGCCTTTCAAACCCTGCAATTATACGATCGAAAACACGCTGAATTTGAAATGAATTTATCGACTTCTATGGAACGAATCGCCATTCGTCATGAGAAGGCAGAAGACATTCGGCGTTACATGCACATTGTTAACCGTGATTTCAGTGGACAATACAAAGATGTGCTTAAAGAAGAATTCAAACACTTAGTTTCAGCACAAGAATCCATTTCAATCCAAGATACAACCTTATACGATAACGGTGAAATTCAAAATTACCTCATCATTAAAGGAAAATCGTTTGATTCTTTGACAGGATTAACAACCGAACAGAAGGTTTTGGCACGGGACGTTCGCCAATTGCGCGATTTATTCGATAAACAAAAAAAGCAAATTCCACACAACGATTCCATCAAACTTGCCATTCAACTGGATCAGCGTGTTTTGCAACAAATATTCAAAAAAGCGAAATTCGTTAATGACATGATGGTTGAGGCATTCCGCAACAATGTGTACGAAGACCCTTCCAAACGCATCGATGCTGTCTTTTTAGATTCTGTTATTCGCACAGAGATTGCCAACGATAATTTACCGAAAACGTATCGTTTCATGGTTGCTAATGAATACGGTATTCCAATTCAATTCGACAATGCGCCAAGCAACTATGACCCGAAATTAGATACTTTGCTAACTGGAAAATCTGTGCTGTTCCCAAGCAATATTTTGGACGAAGATTTATACTTACATATTTATTTTCCGAAAAAAGGATTCTTCTTGTTTCAAGAAATGTGGGGCCCTTTTACCATCAGTTTGACCTTGATGATTTTAATTGTTGTTGCCTTGATGTTCATGTTTAGAACTATTTTGACACAGGAAAAGATTTCAGAAATTAAAAATGATTTCATTTCCAACATGACGCATGAATTTAAAACACCGATTTCTACGATTTCACTCGCTTGCGAAGCCTTGAGCGATAAAGACATGATGAAACAGAATACGACAGACATAGCGCCATTCGTTAAGATGATCAACGACGAAAACAAGCGACTTAGTTTGTTGGTAGAACGAATTCTTCAAAGTGCTGTCATGGATCGCGGAGAGGTAAAATTGCGTGAAGAGAAAGTAATTTTAAATGAACTAATTCATGAAGTAACCAATCACGCACAATTCAGAATTCAAAACAGTGGGGGAACAATTAAGTTGAACATTCCGAACGAATTAATTACGATTCAAACGGATAAAATGCACATGACAAATATTGTAACCAACTTGGTTGACAACGCCATTAAATACAGTTCGGAAGCCCCGGATATAGAAATTTCTTTGCGCAGAGAAAATAAGAAGTTACTATTGAGCGTTAAAGACCATGGAATTGGTATTAAAAAGGAACATTTGAACAAAGTGTTTGACAAATTGTATCGCGTACCAACAGGAAATGTGCACAATGTTAAAGGTTTCGGTTTGGGACTCAGTTATGTGAAAGCAATTGCAGAATTGCATAACTGGAATGTGGTTGTGCGAAGCAAATATGGAGAAGGATCAGAATTTACCTTAGTAATGAAAGAACTATGAGCAAAAAACTAAACTTACTTTTAGCAGAAGACGATGAGAATCTTGGGCAATTGTTGCACACCTTTCTTAAAACAAAAGGATATGACGCAGATTTAGCGCGCAACGGTAAAGTGGCATTTGAAAAATTCACAAATGGGAAATATGATTTTTGCATTTTCGATGTCATGATGCCAGAAATGGATGGATTTACACTTGCTAAAGAAATTCGTGAGATTGATCGCAAAGTTCCAATTTTATTCTTGACAGCTAAATCGATGAAAGAAGATAAGTTGGAAGGTTTTGCCATTGGAGCAGATGATTACTTGACGAAACCATTTGCGATGGAAGAATTACTTGCACGCATCACTGCAATTTTTCGTAGAACTGAAACATCAAGTTCAGAAACGAGTGAAGAACTGAAAGTAGGTAAAATCAAATATGAGCCAGAATTGCGTTTGCTTCACTTAGAGGAAGGCGTGAAAAAATTGACAACGAAAGAAAATCAATTGTTGCAATTATTGGTGAAAAATGAAAATGAAATCTTGGATCGTCAGGCAACTTTGCGCGCAATTTGGGGTGATGACAATTACTTCAACGGTCGAAGCATGGATGTTTACATTGCGAAATTGCGCAAATTATTAAAGGAAGACGCAGCCATTGAAATCATGAACGTTCACGGAAAAGGATTTAAACTCATCGTCAAGTAATTTAGGACTTGTGATTTACAATTATCCGCCGTGGCGGATGCTGTAACGATAAATCGGTATAAACTCTTCGGCGGTAGTGATTCGTATTAGAGCGAATACGAACTATCTTGTCTTTGTAAAATTTAAATATTTAAATTTTCGAATCAATATATTCTAAACACTCACCTCTGATTTCTAAATTCTAGATTCTAATTCCTAGAAAGTCCCCAACTTTTTCTAACTTAGCGGCGTTATAGAAGAAGTGAAGAATTCGGTTAAATACATATTGCAAAAATTGATGGGTTTTCGAACGTACTTATACGTATTCGCAATCTTCAAAATCAAAACCCTGCGCTCGGATTATAAAGAAAAAGATTTCTTTCACTTTCTATCCTTGCTTGAAGACGGAAAAGGTGCCGTGCTCGATGTTGGAGCAAACATTGGAATTATGACCGTTCACCTGGCAAATAAATTACCCAATTCTACTGTTCATGCCTTTGAACCAATTCCTGATAACTTATCGGTTTTAAAGCGCATAATCGCAAAATTCAATTTAAAAAAGATTACAATTCACGAAGTTGCCGTTGGTGAAACAAGTGGAAATGTGCAAATGATTCTTCCGCATCAAGGTAAAACCAAGATGCAAGGATTGAGTCATGTGAAGCACGAATCGATCACCGAATGGAACGAAGGAGAAGAGTTTAATGTGCCACTGAACACCTTGGACAATTTGCTGAATGGTGAGCCAATTCAAGGAATTAAAATCGATATTGAAAATTTTGAATACTACGCTTTGAAAGGTGGAAAACGCATTCTTGAATCCAACCACCCGATTATTTACGCTGAATTGTGGGACAATGAAAACCGCAGTAATTGCATTGATTTGTTGACTTCAATGAATTATCAGCCGCATGTTATTGTAAAGAATGAATTAACGGTATTTGATGAAACGCAACATAAAAATCAAAATTTCATCTTTATTGCCTCCAAAACGCTTGCTGAACAAAATTAATCAGTCATCTTTGCGTTAAGCGTAAAGCGCTGAATTTTTACCAGATAACATGCAAAAGAAATTTTTCTCAAATCTTCTTCTCATCATTTTACTGAATTTACTGGTAAAGCCTTACGCTATTTTTGCCATCGATGCAACTGTACAAAATCGTGTTGGTGCAGAAAATTACGGTATGTATTTCTCTTTGCTCAACCTAAGTTTCCTCTTCAATATTTTGATGGATCTAGGCATTAACAATTTCACGACAAAACACGTTGCACAGTACCCAAAAGTCATTTCAAGTTATGTGGGTAAACTCTTTAGTTTTCGACTCATTTTGTTTGCCATTTATGCGATTGTTACGATTATCATCGGCGTTGCAATTGGTCACAACGGAGAAGAATTGTACTTATTGCTCATTTTGATTTTCAATCAATGGTTAGTGACCTTTATCGCCTATTTTAGGAGTCATTTTGGTGGATTGCACTTGTTTAAAACAGATGCGCTCATTTCCGTGTTGGATCGAGTATTGCTTATTTTTATTTGCGGTTTTGTACTATTCACCAACGTTACAGGCAAACACTTTGAAATTGAATGGTTCATTTGGATGCAAACCGTTTGTTACCTCATCACCTTGATTACTGCGTTTATTTTATTGACCCGTAAAATTGGCGTGCCTAAATTCAAATTTCATTGGGCTTTTTCCCTAGCCATTTTGCGTAAAAGTTATCCCTATGCCTTATTGATTTTATTAATGATGATTTACACGCGCACTGATTCTGTCATGATTGAGCGCATTCACCCGAATGGAAAATACGAAGCAGGAGTGTATGCTCAAGGATTTCGTTTACTCGACGCCTTGTTCATGTTCGGAATGATCTTCGCCAACATGTTGCTTCCCATCTTTTCGCGCATGTTTAAACAGAATAAAACCGCCATTCCGGCCATACTTGTTTCAAGCAGAAATTTATTGGTTGGTGGTTCCATTTTGATTGCAGCCGTGTGTTTTTTCAATCCAGATTTTATTCTTGGTTTGATTTACAAAAATGATGTATCAGCGTCTTCACAAAGCTTCCAATGGTTGATGTTATCCTTCATCGGCATGTGTTTGAGTTTAATCTACGGAACCTTGCTCACTGCAAAAGGCGACATGCGTTTCTTGAATCAATTATCAATCGTTGGAATTGTCGTTAACATTGCATTCAATGCCCTGTTGATTCCAGAATATGGTGCTGCTGGCTCTGCTTTTGCGACATTGGTAACACAGGGATTTACCGCCCTCATTCAACTATTCTACGCACATTCAAAATTGGAGATTCCCTTTCATTTTACACAAACATTGCGATTCATTGGTTTTTCAGCCTTGTTGCTTGCCATGTATTTTTTCATTCCAGAAAATGATTACAGCATCTACCTGCAATTAGCAGCTGGAACGATTGGTTTATTCGTTTTCAAGTTGATCGATGTGAAAGAATTGAAGAAGCAGTTTAGCGCAGAAATGTAATTCGTAATTCGTAATTCGTAATTCGTAATTCGTAATTCGTAATTCGTAATTCGTAATTCGTAATTCTAGACAATAATCTTTAGATATTGGAGTTAATGCTTTGGAATTTTAAACAAAGACTAAGCTCCTTGAATTGAAGCGAAGCTTATTTTAATTAAATTCGCACGACAAAAACAAAAACGAATGGCTGAACAATTGCACGAAATTGAAAAAGAGAGACAAAATTTATTGATTTTTATCTGGCGCAAGCGTAAGATTTTAATGCTTGTTTCAGGTATCGCAGCTGTGGTTTCTTTGGTAATTTCTTTTTTGATTACACCTCAATATCGCTCAACGGCAATCGTCTTCCCAGCAGCAACAAGTACCGTATCTTTCTCAGAACAACGTAACGCGAAAGCAGCAGCAATGGACTTTGGTGAAGAAGAACAAGCTGAGCAGTTGGTTCAAATTTTACAATCTTCTCGCATTCGCGATAAAATCGTTCAACAATTCGATTTGATGAACCATTACGAAATCGATCAAAGTGATGCAAACAAGTATTACAAGTTGATGAACGAATATGCGAATCACTTTCAATTTCAACGCACACGTTACGGTTCAATTTCTATTGATGTCTTGGATGAAGATCCTAAATTGGCCGCTGAAATGGCGAACAAGATTGTCGATTTAATTGATACCGTAAAAAATACAATGGTTGCTGAACGTACATGGCCAGCGTTCGAAGTAAACAAACGTAAGAAGGATTTATTGGATCAGGATTTAAAAATAATATTGGTTCAAATGGACAGTTTAGCTGATTTGGGCGTTGTTTCCTTGGAAGGTAGAACAAACATGTTCCAAGCCTTTGTTGATGCGAAAAATCAAGAAGATAGAACATTCTTACGCAAACAAATTGATATCAACTTGAAGTTCGGAGCAAAATTTGACGCCTTGGAGCAAATCCGTGATGAGAAAATTATCAAATTGGAGAAATTCCTAGATTCATACGAACAAGCAGAATCGGATGCTTATGCTGTTTTTAACCACAAATTCGTCGTGGAGAAAGCCGTTGTTGCAGATAAGAAAGATAAACCGAAAAAGTTGATTTTAGTTTTACTTTCGACTTTAGGCACCTTCGTTTTCATGGTTTTCGCCTTGTTAATTTTCGATCGAATTCAAGAGCTGAAGAAAATCGCTTAATTCGTGCAAAACATCAAACAAAATAGTCTATTCCTTCTACTTGGAATTGCTTACATAGCGCTTTCCAGTTATTTTATCTGGAACGATCAAGGCTATTTGAGTTTATTTCCTTTGGGTTTAATTGCAATCTATTTTGCGATTTACGAAACTGAATGGACCTTTTTAAGTCTAGCCTTTCTAACACCACTTTCCGTTAATATTGAAGAATGGACAGAGAGTTTCGGACTTTTTATTCCAACTGAACCGATGTTGTTTGGTTTCATGTTGTTATTTCTCTTGATGCAAATTCGTAAACCAATTCTCGACAAACGTATTTGGAACAATTACATCATTTGGGCAATCACCTTTTACATTGCTTGGGCCTGTGTTACGTCGCTTACGAGTACGCACCCACTCGCATCATTCAAGTTTATTCTAGCGCGTTTGTGGTTCATTATTCCTGTGCTCTTTTTTGGAACGTATATTTTTAAAGAACGTCGTAACATTCGCATCTTCTTGTGGTTGTTTGTTATCGGTATGGTCATAGCGATTTTGTACACGCTAGTTGTCCACGCTAGTTACAGTTTTGGCGAAAAAGAAGGACATTGGGTAATGTGGCCCTTCTTCAAAGATCACACGATTTATGGGGCAATTGTTGCGCTGGTCGTGCCACTCATTTTTGGATTGTATTTATCTCGAAAATACAATCCCTTGTTTCAGGCGATCATTCTTGGTTTCATCGGAATTGTGCTTCTTGGCTTATTTTTCTCCTACACACGAGCAGCTTGGTTGAGTATTTTTGCGGCTGTTGGCGTTTGGGGATTGATTCGTTTCAAGATTAAATTTCGTTGGATAGCCAGTTTTACAGCTGTATTAGGAATTCTCTTGTTCTTTTCGTGGGATGCGATTCAAATGGAAATGGCAAAAAACGATGCCGAACATACCACCGAAGAATTTGGTGAACGCCTGCAATCTGCGACGAACGTAACTACAGATGCTTCGAATTTGGAGCGAATCAACCGTTGGACATGTGCCATCGATATGTACAAAGAGCGACCATTTTTTGGATTTGGTCCAGGAACCTACGCTTTTGAATATGCACGTTTTCAGCATCCAGAAAATTTAACGATCATCTCAACCAACTTTGGAAATTTAGGAAATGCACACAGCGAATACTTGGGTCCTTTGGCAGAAATGGGAACTATTGGGTTCATAGCTATGCTGCTCATCGTTGCTGCAATTTTCTACAAAAGCATTACCCTATACATTCGTTGGCCGAACGAAGATACTGAAATGCGCACCTTGATTCTCGCAATGATTTTATCTTTGGTAACCTATTTTGTTCACGGCGTCTTAAACAATTTCTTAGATACGGACAAAGCTGCCGTTCCAATCTGGGGAATGTGCGCGATGTTTATTGCTTTGGAAATGTCGTTGGAAAAGAAAGCAGTTTCAAAGGAAGACTGATTTCAATAGTATTGATTGTTTTTTTCACCACAGAGCCGCAGAGTTAGTTATGAATTAAGTTTATTGAATTAATCATAACTAATTCGTTTTACCCCATCAATCAATTTTGCTACATTAAAGTTCATCAATAATCCTTTCGATTTGTTGGCTATTTTCATGTAGGTAATAATTTGTGCCGTGTGCACTGGAAGTAATTCTTTAACAGATTTCAATTCAACGATTACTTCATTTTCTACAATTAAATCAATTCTATAGCCAGCTTCCAAACGCACGTTTTTATACTTAATGGGAAGTTCAACTTGCCGTTCAACATAAAGCCCAATTTGCTCTAGTTCATAAAATAAACATGCTTCGTACGTCGACTCAAGTAATCCTGGACCCAGGGTTCTATGTACTTCAATTGCTGCTCCAATTATGTTTTTTGTAATCTCATTTATTTCCATTGTTTTGTTGTATTTTGCTTTCAATTAGCAGAAAGTAGGTTAATTATATTGTTCAAACAGCTCTTATTTTTATCCTGTTTTGAATATTAATTTAAGAAAAAATTTTATTGATTGAGTCATTTTCTTTTACGGCAGAGGCGCAGAGTTATTATCTCGATAAATAATTTTTTATTTTTCTAACTCGAGACAACATGAAAGGAGTAACGCAAGAGTATTAACTCCTATCAACCATATTTCAAAATGAACGAAGTGAATAAACTCCGTGCTCTCTATGCCTCTGTGGTGATAATTACTCTAAACCGCTAGAAAAGATTAATTCTTAAACAAATTTCAAAATGAAGTGAAACACACTTATGAGTTTTAACTCCTATCAACCATATTTCAAAATGAACGAAGTGAATAAACTCCGTGCTCTTTGCGCCTCGGTGGTGATAATTAAACCGTGAAAAAGAAATGAAAATTATAAAAACCCGAAAATTGATTTACAAATCTCCGCTTTTTTAAATCCAACACTTTAAAAGAATTTTTTACCGAGTCTTCATTGGAAAGAGCTGTCTGAAAGACATGATCGTAGGGTTCACCTTTATTTTTAAATGCGCTTAATGCGTAACCCAAAGCGATGGATTCAAACATTGCACAGCTGTTCCAACAACCTGGTGGATTTCGAAATGCGCTACAGAAGTTGAATTTCCATCTTTCACAAGCAAGGATCCAATGGATTGTTTTGTCGTGACTTTCGTTCCTGCTTTTACATACGTGTCTTGTAAATTACTGTAAACTGTACGGTAATTTCCATGTTTGATAATCACTACTTTTCCAGCTCCAGGAATATTTAATACACTCGTTACTTCTCCTTCAAATACTGCCCTAACTTGTGCGTTTTTCGGGGCACTGATATCGATTCCATTGTTATTTGTGAAGACATTGTCCAAGGTTGGATGCGGGTTTTTTCCAAATCCTTCCGTAATTGATCCTTTATCAACTGGCCACGGTAATTTTCCTTTGTTTCCTTCGAAACTTTTGTTCAGCGCTGCAGTTTCCTTTGTTTCAGTAAACGCTACTTCTTTCTTTTCTGTAGTAGGTGTGGTTGACGTTCCACCAGCAGGTTTTGTTCCGGAACCACTTGTTGTGCTTGAAGCACTTGCTTTTTTCTTTGCAGCAGCTTCTTCTTTCACTCGTTTTGCCTCAGCAGCAGCAATTTCCTTTTGAATGGCACTGTTGATTTTTTGTTTCAAGACTTCTTTTTTCTTTTCGTCTTCACGCAACTGTGTCAACAATTTGGTTTCTTCTTGCTTGAACTTTTTGTAAACCTTTTCTTGTTTTTGCTTATCCTTTTCGATGGCTTCTTTTTCTTTCTTTTTCTCTATCAAGATTTGCATTTTGTAGTGCTTTTCTTGTTCGATAGATGAAATTTCCTTTTTTATTAAGCCTTGATGTTGACGAATAATCAAGAATTGTTTTTGCTGAATATCCGCAACGCGCTCCAAATAATTTCCTCGCTTAATGGCTTCATTGTAGCTATTCGAAGCAAAAATAAACATCAAACGACCGAATTTATTACGGTGCTTGTAAGCGTAAATTAATAAGGCTTTGTATTGTTCCTTGAGGCTTGCAAGTTTTTCTTGTAAATTCTTTATTTCACTTCCTTTTTCAATCACTTTCATTTCGGCTCCTCGCACTTGGTTGTCGAAGTTGTTCACCAATTCTTCGCGGAATTTGATTTGATTATCAATCAAGCGCAATTCGTTCAGCGACGTTTGTGTGTTCTTTTTCGATTTATCTAAAAGCGATTTCGTGTTGTTGATTTTCTTCTCTAAACGCGATTGTTCCGTTTTCAATTTTTCGCTCGCAGCTTGTCCGAACACAATAGTGCTCGATAAGAAACCAAGGACTAAAACAAGTTTACTTACACATTTCATAACCTTCCGGAATTACGAGAAACAACGGTTGCGGCTGATTAATTTCCGCTTTGTCATAACTCATTTCAATACGCATCACATTTTTGGGTGATGTTATAACGATCATAACATTTTTTGGCACATTGTAATTTTCGACCATTTCCCGTGTCAAATAATCCACTTGAATGGTTGTGCCATCTTCAGGACTTTGAATATTCATGGCTTTCAATCCATGTCCATCATTGGTTAAATAATAGTTTATAATGATGTCATCTTTCTCATCCTGACGATCAGCGCGCTCAGGTCGATCGCCGCGTCTTGCTGCTTTCTTTTTGTGCGAAGAAATAACATAATTGTAAGGATCGTGAATTTGGAAATACTTTTGGGTTGTATCGTAATCCAATGGCATTCCAAGCACCAATTCTTCTAAGTTGCGGTAATTGAAATCGATTCCAAAATTCTCTTTGATATATCCCAAACTTTGCATGATATAACATTTGTCTTTTTTATTGACAATTTTCACCGTGTCTTGGGTGATAATCGAGTTGACGATTGGAATTTTTGCATACGTAATCAAGGTGTTGATCGCGCTATCTTTCACCATTCGAATCGACGTCTTGAAATTGATATTGCGTGTTGTATCAGAAAAATTAGTCGAAATCTTTGTGTAGAAAAAATCAGGTTTACAGTGCGATAAACTATCCATCACCTCCATTAATTCAACCGTTTTTTTACGTGGCAATTTATCCTGTTGGACATCTGTCAATTGTTTTGCACACGAAAACAAAAAGAGCATTGACACCGCAAGGCTAAAGAAATTAATAGTTCGGATCATAGTACTCTTTCTTTTCAATTTTTTTATCTAGGTTCTTGTTTGTAGAACCTAATTCTTTTGCTTTCATCCAAAACTCAAGTGCTTTGTCCTTGTTTCCTGTTTTAAAATAGGCATCACCCATGTGTTCAACGACGATTTTGTCAGAAGGTTGTAAATTAAATGCTTTTTCGAACAAAGTCATAGCATCCGCAAACTTTCCTTGTTGAAAAAGAATAAACCCTTTCGTATCCACAAAATGAGCAGTTTCGCCAGAGCCAATGATTGATTCTATCAATTCAAAAGCGCGATTAAGGTCAATTTTGGCAAGTGCTAAACGATAAGCATAATTGTTGCGCAACAAACTGGAGGCAGGATCTAAAACCAAAGCCTTCTCATAATTTTCCTTTCCAAGATCATTTTTCTTTTGGTAGAAATAGGTTTCGCCTAACTGCCCAAACATTTCCGCTTCCATTTCTTTATCATTCGCCACTAACTCTTTTCCAGCTTCAAGAATGGCAATGGCATCGTCGTAGCGTTTTGTTTGCACTGCTCCTACTCCATTCAACAAGTATACTGTTGCAATTGACGGAAAATATTCCAAACACTCTTTACTATCCTGATACAAGTCCTCAAACTTCGCATCCTGGTATTCCATGATTAAAATCTGATTCCAAATCGGGTATTGTTTTTTATCATATTTGATTGCTTCTTTGTAAGAAATCAAGGCTTCTGCCTCATTTTCTGCACGCAACATATAATCACCACGAATAGAATGCGCTTTTGCTTCTTCTGGGTGTTGTTGCACCATTAAATCGACCAACTCGAATACTTCAGGATCGATTTTGTAGCTCGATTCGTGAATACTAATCAAGATCTTCATCTTGGTATCAATATCAACATCTTCACAAACAAAGGCTTTTTTTAATTCAGCATACGCTTCTTTCTGTTTCTTTTGTTGACGGTAAATATCAGCCATTGCCAAGTGGGCACGACCATTTTCAGGTGAAGCGAGGGTTAATTTTTCCAACATTTCTACCGCCTTTTTTTCTTGACCAGTTTGGAAATAGTAATCAACCAAGGTTGCTAGTAGATTTGGATCTTCAGGGAATTGTTTACGAACAGCTTCGATTTCCTGAATTCCTTTTTCAGCTTGTTTAATTTGAACGTATAAATTGAATTTTTGAATCGTTAAATCAGGATGTTTCCCAATTTGCTCTTCCGTTCGGTCTAATGCCTTGATGGCTTCAGCGGTTTTACCCTCTTTCATCAAACATTCTGCATAACCGTATAACCATTCAACATTTCGTGGTTCGCTTTTCACCAATTTCTCAAAGTATTTAAGCGATTCAGCATAATTTCCACGTTCAAAATACATGTATGCCACTTCCTGCGTGTACCAACTATTTTTAGGATCTAGTTGCGCAGCTTTTTGAATGTATTCAGCTGATTTCGTTAGATCTTCTTTCATCAAATACAATTCCGACAAGGCATAATAAACGGCATCATCATTTTGCTTGATCAACAAACATGCTTCAAACTGAGCAATTGCTTCTGTCACTTGTCCGCGTGCTTTCAAACGAACACCATCGTGGAACTTTTCGATGTACGGATAATCCGCCGCTGAAAAAACGGTGTCTTCTTTCTTTGCGTTTTTGGTCGACTTACACGCCACCAATGTCAAGCAGGAAACAACAGCAATATACCTTATTAATCTCATTCGTTTATTGTTGAAAAATCACCAAGGCTCAAATCGCGTGCCGAACCAACATATGATGCATTCGATCCAATCATTGAGTTGGCCAATACAGCATTTGCGACTTCTGAATTTTGCTGAATGTTCGTATTCGAAATAACTGAATTGATGATCCGTGTTCCTTTACCAATGGAAACATGTGGTCCAACAACCGAATTTTCAATCACAGCATTTTCACCAATGTAGCAAGGCGGAATAATTACTGAATTGATTATTTCAGCTGTTTCGCTGACCATTTTCACATTCTTCTCGAAATCGTATTCCAAAACGCGTTGGTTCGTGTGGACAGTAACTTCTTTGTTTCCGCAATCCAACCATTCAATTACTTCCCCTGGTTTGAATTTGTAGCCTGCTTCCGTCAAACGGCGCAATCCATCTGGCAATTGGTATTCACCACTTTTGATGATGTTGTTGTCGATTAAGTATTCTAATTCTTGACGTAAACGTGCGCCATCTTTGAAATAATAAATTCCAATCATCGCCAAATCAGAAACAAACTCTTTTGGTTTTTCAACGAAGTCAATGATTTCTCCTTGCTCATTCATTTTAATTACACCAAACGCACTTGGATCTTCAATTTGTTTAACCCACAAAATTCCATCATCGTTTGGATCGATTTTGAAATTCGCTTTGAACAAAGTATCCGCAAATGCAACAACAACTGGTCCTTCTAATTTCTCTTTCGCACATAAAACTGCATGCGCTGTTCCCAAAGGCTGTTCTTGGTAATGAATAGAACCTTTTGCACCTAATTGAGCAGCAACTTCAATTAGTTCTTTTTCCACTTCTGGACCAAAATCACCAATCACAAAGGCGATTTCTTCTATTTTTTCAGTACATACCGAAGCAATATCTTCCACCAAACGGTGAACAATCGGTTTTCCACCAACTGGAACTAAGGGTTTTGGTGTTACTAATGTATGTGGGCGAAGGCGACTTCCGCGTCCCGCCATTGGAACAATTACTTTCATTTTATTATCAGTTTCAAAAGGGTGACTTCGAGACCCTCAGTCACCCAAGTTAATCTTAAAACGGTGGCTGAGGCACTCGAAGCCCCGTTTTCCATTATCATTTCACGCCCGTGCTACCGAAACCTCCAGCGCCACGTTCTGTTTCCGTTAAATCTTCGACTTGCGTCCATTGCGCTTGCGCCACTTCAGCAAATACCAATTGTGCAATGCGTTCCCCATCTTCCACTACGAATGTTTCGTTGGAAAGATTGATTAAAATCACACCTACTTCTCCGCGGTAATCTGCATCTACAGTTCCCGGTGAATTCAAAACAGTAATTCCTTTTTTCAAGGCCAAACCAGATCTTGGACGAACTTGACATTCAAATCCAACTGGGATTTCCATGAACAAACCTGTTTTTATTAAAGCACGTTCAAGTGGTTTTAATTCGATTGATTCGTCCAAATTTGCACGTACATCCATCCCAGCAGAAGCCGAAGTTTCGTAAGCCGGAAGCGCATGTTTTGAACGGTTAATAATTTTTACTTGCATTGACTTCAAAATTGACTTCAAAAATACGAAAAAAGAAAGCGTGAAAAAGACGTAAAATCAGCTAGAAATGAACAATAAAGTCTTAACAAAGCCTTAAGCTTTCCTAAAAGAAGATTTTTCCAAGGTATAAACCATTCCGATGTAAACAATGATCAACATGTTGTGCACAAAAAAGCGTCCGAAAGGGCCGCGCAAATCGAGCATAAAGGCAATGAAATAGAAGAGCAAAGCAACGCCTAAATACAAAGCGAATTTGCGCAAATTGTATTTGATTGGATAATATTTTTGACCCAAATAATAGGAAAGTACCATTTGTAAAGCGTAAACAATCATCGTTGCCCAAGCGCTTGCCATAAATCCATAGCTTGGAATGAACAACATATTGATGACCAAGGTTGTGATTGCTCCGATAATTGCAATATACGCACCGAATTTCGTTTGCCCACTGAATTTATACCAAATACTTTGATTGTAATAAATTCCTAAGAATACATTTGCAAGCAGCAGAATTGGAACCACTTTTAAACCAACATAATACGCTTCGTTGCGAATGAACAATTTGAAAATATCGATATTCAAGGAAACGACTAAAAACACCAAACACACCATTGCCACGAAGAAATTCATGACTTTCGCATAGACTTTGTTCTTATCTGCGCTTTTCATTTGCGCAAAGAAGAAGGGTTCCGCCGCATAGCGATAGGCCTGTAATAAAATGGTTACGAGCATGGCTAATTTGTAACAGGCACTGTAGATTCCAACTTGTGCTTCAGCGTATTTCAAGGAGGCGACTGTTGTTCCGTCGTATAAAATATGCTTGAGTAAAATTCGGTCAATTGTTTCGTTAATAATTCCCGCAAAACCAGCAATAACAAGCGGAATCGCATAAATTCCCATTTCCTTTGCCAATTGCCTATCGAAATTGAGACGAAGGTTCAAGAAATGTTTGTAGAGTAACGAAGGTTTTACTAATGATGATACAAGATTAAATAATAAAATAAAAAATACCGCATCCTCAGGATGTTTTGAATCGAAAACAGGAAATATCAACTCTAAAAAATAAACTCCTTTAACCAGTTTAAGAAAGAAAATTAAATTTAAAATTATATTTACTCCAATCGATGCAAATTGAATCGACGCAAATTGTTTGGCCTTGTTTTCGGCGCGTAATTTTGCAAGCGGAAGAGCTGTTATAGCATCGATACAAACAATTGCACCCAATAAAATAATGTACTCAGGATGATCGGAAAAGAGGAGTAAATCAGCAATGTTTTGATTGAAAAACAGCAGGACAACAAAAAACAAGAGGTTGATTCCAATAACAGTTAAAAATCCATTCAGGAACACTTTGTCTTTGTCGTCTTTGTCTTGCAGAAAACGAAAGAAGGCAGTTTCCATACCAAAGGTCAAGAAAACAACCAAAAATGCAACCCAGGCATACAATTCCGAAACGACACCGTAATCAGAGGGCTCAGCAAATACGCTTGTATACAGTGGAACTAGAAGATAATTCAATAACCTGCCTACGATGCTCGAAAGTCCGTAAACAGCAGTTTGACCCAATAATTTTTTTATTGGGTTTGACATTAAGCTCTGAAATTAGGTTTACGTTTTTCTAAAAATGCAACAGTTCCTTCTTTAAAATCTTCAGTTCCGAAACATTTTCCGAATTCTTCAATTTCAACATCGTAACCGTTCACACCATCTTCAAAATTTGCATTGATTGCACGAATAGCAGATGCGATTGCAGTGGCAGAATTGTTCAATATTTTAGCTGCAATTTCTTCCGCTTTTGCCATTAATTCTTCTGGTTCAACAACATAATTTACCAAGCCCCAAGACAATGCCTCGTCCGCTTTAATCATTCCTGCCGTAAATACCATTTCATTTGCTTTTCCTTTTCCTACCAATTGTGCCAAACGCTGTGTACCACCGTAACCTGGAATTACTCCCAAAGAAACTTCAGGTAAACCCATTCGTGCATTTGATGAAGCTAAACGAATATGTGATGCCATTGCCAATTCCAATCCACCCCCCAAAGCAAAACCGTTAACTGCAGCAATCACTGGAGTTGAAAGATTTTCTAGAAATGTGAACAATGTTTTTTGTCCCTGTAAAGCCAACTCACCACCTTGCGCAATGTTGAAATCTGCAAATTCTTTAATATCAGCTCCTGCAACAAATGATTTTTCACCCGAACCCGTCAAAATAATTACACCGATTGAAGAATCTTCATCACCCGCAGCCAAAGCACGATGCAACTCGTCGATCGTTTCTTTGTTCAATGCATTTAATTGTGCCGGACGATTAATGGTAATTTTTAAAACTTGTCCGTTTTGTTCAGAGATGATATTATTGTACATGTTCAATTCGTTTTGATGCGTAAATATAGAAAAATGTCGTGAAAGTAGAGACAAGTCGCGAAAGTAGGGACAAGTCGCGTAAGTAGGGACAAGTCGCGACTTGTCCCTACCAACGCCACCAATTATTTCTTTCGTAATTTCTTATAAATTTTAATCCCAATCATCAAACCAATTGCAACAGCAAAGAAACCAACCGTTCCTTTTATCCAATTCAGGTCATCTTTCATTACAACAAGAAATACAATCGCTACCAAAGCAAGGGTAGCAACCTCATTCCAAATACGTAAGCCGTTTGATTTCCAGTTAAACAATCCGTTTCGCATGTCATTTAAGATTTTTTGACACACAACATGATAGACTAGTAACAAACCAACAAACGCCAATTTTAATTGCATCCAAGTAGTGTCCAAATAAGAAGGTACCAATACTAACATCCATGTTCCAAATAATATCGTGAGAATCATAGCAGGCGTCGTAATAATCCACCACAATTTCTTTTCCATTATTACGAATTGTTCCGAAAGAATTTTTCGTTCTTCTTCAGGTTTATCTTGTGCTTCGGTATGATAAATAAATAACCGAACAATGTAGAATAAACCAGCGAACCAGCTAACTACGAAAATGATATGTAATGCTTTAATTGTGCTCAAATCCATGCCGCAAAGATAGGACATAGAATATAGAACATAGAGCATGGATGGTTTTTTTTTGAAATCACGAATTCCAAATCACAAATTGATAACTATTAATTCATAATTCTCGTGTATCTTTGTGCCCTAAAATTAACGAAATGAGTGTTTTTGAACTTTCTGAACAAGAAATTCAGCGCAGAGAATCGCTGAATAAGCTGCGCGAAATGGGAATCAATCCATATCCTGCAGATTTGTATCCTGTAACTGATTATGCTACAGTGATAAAGGATAAGTTCGAAGATGGTAAACAGGTGTGTTTGGCTGGTCGTATGATGAGTCAACGCGACATGGGAAAAGCGTCGTTTGCTGAATTGCAAGATTCAACAGGACGTATCCAATTGTACATCAACCGCGATGAAATTTGTCCGGGTGAAGACAAAACGCTTTACAATCAAGTATTCAAGAAATTATTGGATTTAGGCGACTTTATTGGAGTCAAAGGGTATGTTTTTAAAACGAAAGTTGGTGAAACATCGATTCATGTTAGCGAATTTACCTTATTAAGTAAATCGTTGAAACCGCTTCCATTACCAAAAACGGATTCAGAAGGAAAAGTGCATGATGCTTTCACTGATCCTGAGATGCGTTATCGCCAACGTTATGCAGATTTAGTGGTAAATCCACACGTAAAAGATATTTTTATTAAACGCACAAAGTTATTTTCAGCGATGCGCCAGTTCTTCAACGATGCTGGTTACATGGAAGTTGAAACACCTGTTTTGCAATCTATTCCTGGTGGAGCTGCTGCTCGTCCGTTTGTTACACACCACAATGCATTGGATATTCCATTGTACATGCGTATCGCGAATGAATTGTATTTGAAACGTTTGATTGTTGGTGGATTTGATGGTGTTTACGAATTCTCTAAAAACTTCCGCAACGAAGGAATGGACCGCACACACAATCCAGAGTTTACAGCAATGGAAATTTATGTCTCGTACAAAGATTACAACTGGATGATGGAATTTACTGAGCGTCTTTTGGAGCATTGCGCAATGGCCGTAAATGGCTCTACCGAAACGACATTTGGTGAGCATAAAATTAATTTCAAAGCGCCCTACAAGCGCGTAACAATGCGTCAGTCGATTATTGATTTTACAGGATTTGATATCGCTGGTAAATCGGAAGATGAGTTGCGTGCTGCAGCAAAGGGAATGGGAATCGCTGTTGATGAAACAATGGGGAAAGGAAAATTAATCGATGAGATTTTTGGTGAAAAATGCGAAGGCAATTACATTCAGCCAACATTCATTACAGATTATCCAAAAGAAATGTCGCCATTGTGCAAAGAACACCGTGATAATCCAGAATTGACTGAGCGCTTTGAATTAATGGTTTGTGGAAAGGAAGTAGCTAACGCTTATTCTGAGTTGAACGACCCAATTGATCAACGTGAGCGTTTTGAAGAGCAAGTGCGTTTATCTGAAAAAGGTGATGACGAGGCAGGACAATTTATTGATTATGATTTCTTGCGTTCGTTGGAATATGGTATGCCACCAACATCCGGTTTAGGAATTGGAATGGATCGTTTGATTATGTACTTAACAAATAATCCATCCATTCAAGAAGTATTGTTCTTCCCTCAAATGCGTCCTGAAGTTCATGCTGTGAAAGTTGAATTGACAGAAAACGAAAAAGCAATTTTCGATATTGTTGAGAGCACAGGAACCATGGATTTAAACACCTTGAAAGCGAAGGCTGGATTGAGTGGAAAACAATGGGACGTGAGCATCAAAAGTCTAACCAAACAAGGTTTATTGAAAGTTAAGAAAATTGGCGATGATTTAACTATTGAATTAGTATAAAATACTCAACGAATTGTTTAGTAAAAATAGTGGCATGAATAGTCAAATCTGGCATTATTAATCCTTCTTATTTAGAATTAATCTAGATTTTAGTTAGAAAATTTTCAATCAATACCGATTTAGTTTCGATAAAAATGGGTTAATATTCATTTTACATGTGATATTTGAAAAAAATTAGTTTTTTCATTGTTGGTTTTTATTAATTTATCTCCGGCTTTATGAAAAACTACGACTGCTACAAAAAGAACTTTAGTACTTTAATCATACTTCTTTCTGTTCTTATTTCGCTTCAAAATTCGCTTTTTGCTCAAAACAAGGCAGCCGAAGGAATGAAGGGGGAAGAAATCAATTTCTCCTCTTTTTCAGATCGTCCGATTCACAATCTAGCTAGTTGGAAACGTATTAATCAGCCGATTTATTTTTCGCACCCTGAATTTGGCGTATTGCCAAGTGATGCACCTTGTTCCGATTGTATAGAAGATTTATCAAAGAGAACCATGGATGAGCGCTATTTCGTAGATAATACAGACCAAAACCATTATTATCAGCAAAAAGCCATGGGGCAATTACATGAGCTTATTGATGGGCATTGGTTGACAGTTGATCACCGCTTAAAAAATAGTTCCAATGGAGTTTATTTATCTGGATTTCAATTGGATAGAGCAGGATTTAATGTAAATGAAAATTCTGGATTCTTAGAGACAACTTTGGGTAAATTGAGTTTCAATCAGTGGAAATTAATTGTTAAGAAAGAAGGGCAATTACAAGCGTCGATTGCTGCTGATTGGTCAAATTTTACGATTGGAGAGGATGGGGTAAAAATTTCTTCTATTTTCCCTGGGATTGATGCTGAAATGCGCGTACTAAGGGGAGCAATCAAAACAAATTTTATTATTAAGACGAATGAATTTGGGATCTTTGATGAGTTGATCTTTAGCGATGAGTTTGATGCAGCAGGCGGAGTAAAGCTATCCTTCACTGATGGTGCTACTTTAGAAGGAGTAGGGGACGTTTTTATTAAAAATGACCTAGGAGAATTGGCTTTTATTAAACAGGGCATTTTATATGCAAAAAACGGACCTAAAGAACGTGCTTTAGATCCTATTTATAGAATTTCTGCGAATCATTTAGGCGTAGTAGTTCCCTATAATTGGATCAATGAAAATATTGATGAATATGAGTTGATTGTTGATCCGCTTGTTACCGGGACAAATACACTGGCTCAGGCCGCTATTTTTGGTTCGCAATACAACGCCAGTTGCAATTTTACAAATTCATGCAATTCAAATTTAACAGTACAAAGACCAGCAAATTCTACGATAACGGATGTGACATGGTCCTTTAATTATCAAGCAACGGGGATTTGTTGGCTTGAAGATGGAGCTGTGCGCTTTACAACTGGAGGATGTGTTAGTCCGCCCGGTGCAGGATTTTATTGGTATTGTCCGTTATTCGGTAATGGAACTTGTACTGGAACAAATGTTTCTATTATCAATGATTTAGTATCATGTTTGCCTGCTCCAAGTTGCGCTCAAGTGCCTGTCACGTTTACCATGCAATTTTTTAGAGGTTGTTGGGGAACATCAGGTTGTAATAATAATTGTATCGGCGCTGCTTCTCCATGGACAATGACGATCTCTGGAAGAACGCTGGAATATACCAATGCTGCGTCTAATATGACAGTTTCAGCGACCACCGTTTGCCAGGGTGGAACAATAACAGCGAGTACAACAGCAAGCTATGGAGTGCCATCATATACTTATAATTGGAGTTTCAGTCCAACAGGATTGCCAAGTATTGGATCCGGAGCGAATGTAACAGTAAGCTTTCCTACTTCTGGGGCAATTACATTGTATTCTTTTGTGACCGATTTTTGTGGGAATGTAGTTTCATCTTCTCGGGTAATAACTGTTACTCCTTCTCCGACCATTACTGCCACTCCAAATACACCGACTATTTGTTCTGGACAATCAACAGGTATCGCTTTGAGCTCATCTGCTGTAAACACAACCTATACTTGGACAGTTGTTCAAAATGGTGTGAGCGGAGCATCAAATGGAAATCAAACAGGAAATGCTGTTTCTATCAACCAAACACTTACAGCAACTGGCAGTATTACTGGGACTGCAACTTATACAATCACACCGACAGTTGGTGGATGCTCGGGCGCTCCAATTACAGTTGTTGTGACGGTAAATCCAAATCTAACGGCAAGCGTTTCTGCTGCTGCAAGCGCTACAACAATTTGTGATGGATCTTCCATCACCTTCACTGCAACACCAACCAATGGTGGAACGGCACCAAGCTATCAATGGTATGTGAATGGAACACCAATCGCAGGGCAAACGGGTACAACGTTTACCTCAACAACACTTACCAATGGTGCATCGGTTACTGTTCAAATGACGTCTAATGCAGCACCTTGTTTGCTTGGTTCACCAGCTACTTCAAATTCAATTCCGATCACTGTTACTGCTCTTTTGGTTCCATCAGTTTCTATTACTCCTAGCGCAACTGTTGCCTGCGCAGGCGCATCTTTAACATTCACTGCAGCCCCAACCAATGGTGGAACGACACCAACTTATCAATGGTATGTGAATGGAACGGCTGTTGCTGGTCAAACGAATTCAACATTTACTTCAACAACGTTGGCAAATGGAGCATCTATAACAGTTCAAATGACTTCGAATGCAACGCCTTGTTTATCAACACCAACTGCCACATCTTCACCGATTGTTATAACAATTAATCCTCCCTTAACTGCTTCTGTTTCCATTTCGGCATCAACGAATACCATTTGTTCGGGTAATTCTGTAACATTCACTGCAACACCAACCAATGGCGGAACGGCACCAACCTATCAATGGTATATAAATGGAAACCCTGTTGGTGGTCAAACGAATTCAACATTTACTTCGACAACTTTGACAAATGGAGCATCTGTAACAGTTCAAATGACTTCGAATGCAGCACCTTGTTTGGTTGGTTCACCAGCTACGTCAAATTCAATTCCAATCACTGTAACTGCTCTTCTGGTTCCATCAGTTTCTATAACCCCTAGCGCAACTGTTGCCTGCGCAGGCGCATCTTTAACATTCACTGCAGTCCCAACCAATGGTGGAACGACACCAACTTATCAATGGTATGTGAATGGAACAGCTGTTGCTGGTCAAACCAATTCAACATTTACTTCAACAACGTTGGCAAATGGAGCATCTGTAACAGTTCAAATGACTTCGAATGCAACGCCTTGTTTATCAACACCAACTGCAACATCTTCACCGATTGTTATAACAATTAATCCTCCCTTAACTGCTTCTGTTTCCATTTCGGCATCAACGAATACCATTTGTTCGGGTAATTCTGTAACATTCACTGCAACACCAACCAATGGCGGAACGGCACCAA
>JBIKJH010000004.1:0-266548 GCA_044361115.1 Crocinitomicaceae bacterium | reverse complement strand
TGATCTTTTACATCGCCCGTTTTTGCTATCCAACGCAATCGCTGATGAATAAATTCAGCAAAACTTTTGGGCGTTTCTGTATAAACAGCTAAGGTTCGATCTGTAACCAATTGCACATTCGCTTTGGATTTTCTAAAATCACGTAACAAATAAATATCATCTCCACTTGGCATGTGCGCGTGCGAAGCATATTGATCATACAATTGAAATGCGCTGCGTTTGTACAACATATTTGCACCACTCGCCATAATTGGACGTGTCAAGCCGGAAATACCGCAATTTGCCGCATTCACCAACAACAAATCCACTTCGTACAAATGCTCGAATTCGCGTTCAGCAAGCATTATCGCTGGCATCACATATAAATCCGCTTCCGGTAATTGACTCATACGTTCAAAATAATTTGGCGAAAACGAACAATCGGCATCCCAACCCAAGACATATTCAGATACACTCAATTCGATTCCTTTTCGAATGGCCAACTTCTTACCTTCTAATCCATCTTCTAATGATATGATTTGATAAGGAATCGTTTCATTCAGTTGTTGTTCAATTCGTTTACAACTTTGATCCGTTGAATGATCATTCACAAAAACATAGCACTTAGGATGGCGGGTGGATTTTTTAATGCTTTCCAACAAAACAGCTATTCGCTTTTCTTCATTTCGAAAAGGAATGATTACAACTAATTCAGCTAAATCAATTCCGTTTTCCTCACCAACTAATTTGCTTTCTTTTTGTCGTTGAAGGAAATAACCAATAACCGAAATTGTTCCAAGTAAACTCGCGTAAATCGCCAAATAGATGAAGGTCCAACTAAGCATTTCCTTTTTTTCCTTTACATACTGCCACTGCTATTAGCGTTGGAAGCAAAAGATTAAATACCCAAATAATAAACGACGAAGCAACGACCGTAATTTCATTCATTCCAGCAAAGGCCAAAACCCAAACAGAAATACTTTCACGAATGACAATTTTCCCTAAGAACAAACTTGGAGCAAGTGTTACCCAGAAATACACTTGCCAAATCCAAAGGATGTTTACCCACGTTAGCTCATTACCAAACGCAGACAAAACACAGGCAAATTGAATCGTGAAAATCGTATGCCGCAGGATGCTCAAACCAAAAATGGTCCAACGAAAACTTCTTCTACGATTTAAGGTGCGTATGAAACGATGAACACTTTGCTTGCGCTTAAAGAAGAGTTTTGTAATCCATTCGAAATAGAAATAAAACAAAACGACAACAACGAATCCAATCACAAACAGCCATTTCCAACCTTCTAATACATGAAAAAGCGGACTATTTTGCAGCAAAAAGAAGGAAATCATTCCAAACAACATACTTGCGGCGAATTGCGCATAGTTTCCAACCAAGGTTAAAATCACCAAAGGATTTCGGTGGCGACGTTCGAAATAATAAATGCGTCCAATGAAATTACCTAACATATTTGGTGTTAGCATTCCTGTGACAATTCCAGCTAAAAATGCGTGTTGTTCGTTGCGTCTCGTTGCGCGAATCTCCAAAATATTCAAAGTAGACTTCCACTTCAACCATTCCAACAACCAATTGATCGGTATCAAAACAACTGCTAAAACAAGCCAGAATACATTTTTGAGATACAATTCACCCGCATTCCAATTGAGCTTTTTTACTTGCCAATAAAAGAACAGCGCAAACAATGCGAAGAGAATCATTTTAAAAAAAATGAAGATACCTTTCTGTTTTTTTATAGCTTTAACCAACGAACACTTTTTGAATGGTTGAAGATAAGATAATTCTTGGAATTGACCCCGGAACAACTGTTTTGGGTTATGGATTAATACATGTGAAAAACAATAAATTGTCTATGGTTAATTTTGGTATCATTCAATTAAGTAAGTTGGCAACACATCCTGATAAATTAAAACGCATATTTGATCGATTGGACGGAATTATTCGTGAATTCAAACCAGATGAAATGGCAATTGAAGCGCCATTCTTTGGGAAAAATGTTCAATCTATGTTGAAATTAGGCAGAGCACAAGGTGTGGCCATCGCTGCAAGTTTATCACACAATGTTCCCTTTGAAGAATATTCTCCACGACGCATCAAACAAGCGATTACAGGAAACGGAAATGCATCAAAAGAACAAGTGGCCGCCATGTTGCAAAAACTGCTAAGTTTCGACGAAATGCCAAAATACTTGGATGCAACGGATGGATTAGCAGTAGCGGTTTGTCATCATTTCTCAAAAGGAATTGGCGAACACAACAAATCAAAATCCGGAAATTGGGAAGCGTTTATTAAATCAAATCCTGATCGAAAATTGAGATAAGATGCAACGTTCAAGCAGAAAAAGAAATATTTTAAGCAGAAAAGACTTTGCGCGAAGAATGATGAAATACTTCATTTATTCGTTCTTATTGATTTTCATTTCCTTGTTCTTTGGCATTCTAGGCTATCACTTCATTGCCGATTTAAATTGGGTCGATAGAACCTTAAATGCTTCAATGATCTTAACTGGAATGGGACCAGTTGATCGCCTAACAACAGATTCTGCTAAGATTTTCTCCTCCGCCTATTCTATTTTCAGTGGTGTTGCGTTTTTAAGTACCGTTGCTATTTTCTTTTCACCAATTGCTCATCGTTTATTGCATATTTTGCACGTAGGTGATGATGAACCAAGTCTTAATTAACTAAATCTATTGGTATGTTTCATCCTAAATGTGACGCATATATTGAAAAATCAGCCGAATTTGCGCAGCCAATTTTAACCCAATTAAGAAAACTAGTTCATTCGGTTTGTCCCGAAATTGAAGAAACTATCAAGTGGGGAATGCCTACGTTTATTTATAAAAATTCGATTTTGTGCAGTATGGCTTCCTTCAAAAACCACTGCAGTTTTACTTTTTGGTTAGGAAGAGCTATGGAAGATCCTGATGAAATTTTGCACCGAGTTGGTGATTCTGGAATGGGCCAATTGGGAAAAATTAGTTCATTAAAAGATTTACCTGATTTAGATATTCTGAGAAGTTACATAATAAACGCAATGGATTTAACGAATCAAGGTGTTAAAATTCGGAAAGAAGAAAAACCAAAAAAAGACCTAACGCTCCCTGATTACTTTTTGGAAGCATTAAATATAAATGAAAAAGCGAAAACCTCTTTCGAGCAATTTAGCATTTCTCATCGTAAAGAATATATCCAATGGATAACAGAAGCAAAAACAAAAGCAACGAGAGATAAACGAATAGCAACTGCAATTGAATGGTTGAGTGAAGGAAAAAGCAGAAATTGGAAATACGCGAAATGCTAATGTTATTGAACAATAACTCTTTTAGCACTAATTCCACTTTGTTGCAATGTGAAATTCGAAGTGTCCAATTTCACATTTTTACCAACCGTAATGGCTTCGCTGTTCAAAGAATCTAAAATCTCAGTATAAATCGATAGCATCTCCTCTTGTCGCGAACCATAATAATCCATACTACGGTCAAAACGATCATGAGAAACACCATAAGTATCGAGTAATTTTTTCCCGGAACGTTTCATTGTTTCTTGAAAGCGAGATACGTGCGTGTATTTTGCTTGTATATGTGATTCAAGTAGCGACATATCCTTTAAAATCATCACCATTGTGTCTCTTGGAATCAAATCATTTGGTTTGGATATACCACTCATTCCATCAGAACAAGCAGCAACAAGAAAGAAAAGAATGAAACAAATGACTAATTTACTCATCCTTCATAGTTAAAGGTCATGCGTGCTCCTGTAGTTCCTTCGATAATCTTTCCATTGTCATACACTAAATTACCATTCACAAATGTTTTCAATATTGAATGAGAGAAGGTTGTTCCCTCAAAAGGTGACCATCCACATTTGTACAGTAAATTTTCTTTTGTAACAGTTTGAGAAATCGCATCAACAACTACCAAGTCAGCAAAATAACCTTCGCGAATAAAACCGCGATTTTGAATTTTAAATAATATCGCTGGTGCATGCGCCATTTTTTCTACGACACGTTCAATGGAAATTTTTCCTTCTTTTACTTTTTCTAACATCGCTTGTAAAGCATGTTGAACCAAAGGACCACCAGAGGGAGCCTTGAAATAGGATTGATTTTTTTCTTCCAAGGTATGAGGTGCGTGATCTGTTGCAATCACATCAATTTTATTATCCAAAACACCTTGAAAAATAGCGTCGCGATCGCTTGCCGTTTTTACCGCTGGATTCCATTTAATGAAATTTCCTTTTGTTTTGTAATCCTCATCCGAGAAACACATGTGATGAATACAGGCTTCTGCCGTAATCATTTTTTGCTCTAATGGAATTGTATTATCAAACAAGGCCAATTCCTTAGCTGTTGAAATATGTAAAATGTGTAAACGGGTATTGAACTTCTTCGCCAAACGAACAGCCAAGGAAGAGGAAAGATAACACGCTTCTTCATTTCGAATGACTGGATGCATTTCAATTGGAACATCTTCACCGTAAATCGCTTTATATTTTTCGATATTTGCCTTGATTGTTAACTCATCTTCACAATGGGTTGCGATTAGCATTGGGGGAACATTTGCAAATAACCCTTCCAAAGTTTGCTCACGATCTACCAGCATATTTCCAGTAGAAGAACCCATGAAAATCTTCACACCACAAACCTTCTTTCCATCGGTTTTCAATACTTCATCTAAATTATCATTTGAAGCACCCATAAAAAAGGAATAGTTAGCAATAGACGTGTTTGATCCTATCACATATTTATCTTCCAATAATTCTTGTGTCAAAGCATTTGGAACTGTATTCGGCATTTCCATGAAAGAAGTGATTCCCCCTGCAACTGCTGCACGCGATTCAGTTCCAATATTCGCTTTGTGCGTTAAACCAGGTTCACGGAAATGAACTTGATCGTCAATACAACCAGGAAGTAAGTACTTCCCTTCTAAATTGTATTCTTTCGTGTTTTCGACTGTTGAAAGATTGACGCCTATTTTCTGTATAATTCCATCCTTAATATAAACATCGGCAACCTCTTGTTTACCTTCATTAACAATTGTTGCTGAACGCAGAATAATTGAAGAACTCATAATTTCATTTTTCTCATTTTCCAAACACCAAAAAAGGCTTCTTTAAAAATTCCAGAACTCATTTTTGAAACACCATACAGGCGATCTACAAACGTGATTGGAACTTCTTTTATTTTGAAACCGTGTCGAATAGCCGCATATTTCATGCAAATCTGGAACGCATACCCTTTGAACGTTATGGCATCCAAATTAATTGTTGCTAACACCTTTTTGCGGTAACATTTAAACCCAGCTGTTGTATCTTTTATTCCTATAAACAAAATCATTCGCACATAAACACTCGCGAAATAAGACATCAACACGCGTTTCAAAGGCCAGTTCGAAACCTTTCCTCCTTTACAATATCGCGATCCAATACTTAAATCTGCTCCAGCTACACAAGCATCATACAACCGAATCAAATCGTTTGGGTTGTGCGAAAAATCACAATCCATTTCAAAAATGAATTCATACTCTTTAACAATCGCCCATTTAAAACCATGGATGTATGCCGTTCCTAACCCTAATTTACCTGCCCTCTTTTCCAAATGAATTCTTCCAGGAAATTCTGCTTGCAATTCGATTACTTTATCAGCTGTTCCGTCTGGTGAATTATCATCGACATATAAAATATGAAAATCTTTATCAAAAGCCATAACGGTTCTCGTCATGTTCTCCACATTCTCAATTTCGTTATACGTAGGAATAATAATTACTGAATCTGACACTTTACTTAGGAATTATCCTGCTAAAATAATTAATATTCGCCAATCAAAAGTTAAAATTCGCTAAATCAATGTATAGTTTTTATCTTTAGCGGAGATAAACGCATTATGTTTCGACTTCTTTTTATTTTCTTGTGTTTTCCTTTCGTTCTTTTTACACAATCACAAAAGAATATCACTTTTTTGGATAATTGGCAAGAAGACACCTTGGTGACAAACTCGAGTAAAGTACGCTACAGTGGCTGTTGGGGATTTGAAATAGAAAACGAAGAATACGCCATCATTGGATCAACTGAAGGGTCACATTTCTTTCACCTGAGCAATAATAAACTCAAGCAAATCGGGTTTATCGAAGGAAGATTCAATTCGGCACAAGTGATTCACCGCGAATTTAAAACGTACAAAAATTATGCGTATTCGGTTTGTGATGAAGGAACAAGCAGTTTACAAATCATCGATTTATCCTATCTGCCGGATTCTGTTGTAAAGGTTGCGGATCTTCAAAATAATTTATTCGGAAAAATACACACGCTGTTTATCGATACAAATAACGCACTCTTATACACTTGTTTGGTAACCCCAATTATTGGCGGAATCGCCACGAGTATTATTCCATTACGTGTTTTTAGTTTGGAAAATCCGCTAAATCCAACATTGCTTTGGGAAGGTCCTGATGATATTCCAGTGGTTCATGATTGTTATGTTCGAGAAAACATTGCCTTTTTGAATTGCGGTGAATATGGATTGCGCGTATACGATTTCTCGAATTCTATTGCTCCGATATACAAAAGCAATTTAACATTCTACCAAGACCAAGGTTACAATCACCAAGGTTGGTTAAGTCCAAATGGAAAAACGTACATTTTTGCCGATGAAACAAGTGGAAAACGTGTGAAAAAATGTTCGGTAACTAGCAATTATGATATTGCAGTGAATCAATTATTTGGTGTAAATAGCGAAAATGGAAGTATTTCTCACAACATCATGTGCTCGGACGAATTCGCTTTTATTGCTTATTACAATGAAGGTTTGCGCATTTTTGACATTCGATCAAATCCTAAAGAAATCGCACATTATGATACCTATCCAGACGATTCACCTTTTAAAATGAATGGTGCTTGGGGGGTTTATTCCAATTATTCTTCAGGAAATGTCATTGTATCAGACCGTCAATATGGTTTATTTCTTTTCAACTTCAACAATGAAACATTTTTAGCTGAAACAGTGGATGATTTCTCCATTTATCCCAATCCAAGTCAGCTAGGGACAACAATAACTATTCGGTCTGAAAACGATGAAATAAGTGAATTTAAGCTCGAAATTTATGATGGATTTGGTCGAAAGATAGGTTCAGCCGAAAGTGGGTTTAATAGTTTCATTGTGACCGAAACACCTTCTACTGGAGGAATTTATTTTGCATGTATTCAGTATGTCAATTATCTCGGGGAACAAACAATTACAACGAAAAAAATTAGCGTTCAATAGTAAAAACATTGTTCACTGCATCCTGAATCAAATCACCTTCATATCCTTTACTTTGCAAGTAGCGCGTTAGCTTTGCACGTTTTTGCCAATGATCTTTTTCACGTTTCAAATCAACAAATTTCCGTTCAGCTAAATACACTAAAGCATCCCAATAGTCATCTAAGTTGATCTCTTTTAATGCTTTTTCAATCGAATAAGTCGAAACATGCTTTTGCGTTAAATGGCTTTTTATTTTAATGCGCCCCCAACGCTTAATTCTGAATTTACCAGAAACATATGCAGATGCAAAACGTTCTTCATCCAAGAAACGATTGGTAATTAGGTCTGCAATTAGCTGCGAACGTTCTTCCGCATTAAACCCCCACGAAATTAATTTATGATTGATTTCGAACTGACAACGTTCTTGATAAGCACAAAGCGCTTCAACCTTCGCTTTTGCTTCTAAAAAAGAGTATTTGCACTCCGACTTCATGTCAGAGTGCAATTTCCTCGTTATTCTTATTTACAAATTTGTATTGTAACAGATTGTGTTCTGTTACACCTTGTACCTGAATCCATTTTTTGTATTTCAAGAACCATTTCCATTGTCTTGAAACAAGACCTTTTTTGAAATAGGCTTCTAAATAGGGATGAACATGCAAGCTTACATGCGCTTCTTTTCTGTCAAACAATAAATAATTTAAGTTTGATTCAATTTCTTCTGCATATAAAATACTTGCTTGAACTTCTCCAGTTCCATTACAAGTTGGACACTTTTCAGATGTGTTGATGTCCGTTTCTGGACGCACACGTTGACGTGTAATTTCAACGACACCGAATTTTGATGGTGGCAAAATGTTGTGTTTTGCACGGTCAGATTGCATCACTTCCTTGATTTTTTCAAACAAGGCTTTGTTGTTTTCTCTGTCGTGCATATCGATAAAGTCGATACATACAATCCCACCCATATCGCGCAATTGAAGGACACGCGCAATTTCTTCCGCAGCTTCAATATTGGTTGCCAATGCGTTGCTTTCTTGTCCATCGGCACCTTTACGGTTACCACTGTTGACATCGATAACATGCATTGCTTCGGTGTGTTCAATAATCAAATACCCGCCACTAGGCAAAGGAACTTTTTTACCGAACAAGGTTTTAATTTGTTTGCTGATTCCGAATCGCTCAAAAATACTGATTTTGCTATCATACAATTTCAATATTTTTTCACGTCCTGGAGCGATACCAGCAATAAATTCCTTCATTTCAGCGAAAAGCGTTTCATCATTCACGTGGATATTCGAAAAATCCGCGTTCAATAAATCACGCAATATAGACGACGTTTTATCAATCTCACCCAACACTCGACGAGGCGGTGTTGCGGTAATAAGATTGTTGTACATCGTTTTCCACTTGTCAAGCAAATTTTTAAGGTCTTGATCAAGTTGTTCGATCTTTTTATTCTCGGCAACAGTACGGATAATCACTCCAAAATTCTTTGGTTTGATTGTTTCCATCAATATTTTGAGGCGGTCTCTTTCTTCCTGTTCCTTAATTTTTTGGGAAATAGAAATTTTATCTGAGAAGGGAACCAATACGAGATATCTTCCCGCAAGTGTAATTTCTGCGCTCAAACGCGGACCTTTACTTGAAATTGGTTCTTTGGCAACCTGCACTAAAATGGGTTGAGACGATGATATTATTTCATCAATCTTTCCATCTTTTGGAATATCTTTTTCGCCTTTAAAATAAAGAAGATCGGCTACGTTTTGCTTGCCATGTAACGTGTTTTTGGTAAACTTATTGAGCGAATTAAATTGAGGTCCAAGATCTAAATAATGCAAAAACGCATCCTTTTCGTATCCAACATCAACAAACGCAGCATTTAAACTAGGAACAACCTTACGTACCTTGCCTAAGTAGATATCACCTACTGCAAAATCCGTACTCCCATGTTCCTGATGCAACTCAATAAGCTTCCCATCACGCAACAAAGCAAGCCAGATGCCACCTTGACGGACATCGACTACTAGTTCTAAACTCACGAAAGCCTTATTTAAAAGTTAAAAAAACAGAAAAAACTTAGCAAGCCAAAACCTACTAAGTTTATAATGTTGTGTAACAAAATGTTACTTCTTTTTCTTATGACGATTTTTTCTTAATCTTTTTTTACGCTTGTGCGTCGCCATTTTATGTCTTTTTCTTTTTTTACCGCTTGGCATACTAATTTATTTTAAGTTGTTAATTTCTTTGTAATTACGTCTTTCTTCTAATGAAAAAAAACACTCCTGCCGTAAAACAGGAGTGCAAAGATAATAATTTCAACTGAATTATTTACAATTCACTGAAAAGTAGTAATTATTTTACGCTTACTTTGTTTTTTACCTCATCAACAAAGGTTTTTGCTGGCTTGAATGATGGGATGTTGTGCGCTGGAATAATAATTGTAGTGTTTTTAGAAATGTTGCGACCTGTTTTCTCAGCTCTTTCTTTAACAACGAAGCTGCCAAAACCTCTTAAATAAACGTTGTTTCCGTTTGCCAATGAAGATTTAATTGATGTCATGAACGCCTCTACTGCTTTTAGAGCCTCAACTCTTTCCAACCCTGTTTCTTCTGCGATGTCAGCTACGATGTCTGCTTTTGTCATTTTATTTGTTTTTATTATTCAACTTTGTGATTTTCAAGGCGCAAAAGTACTTCACGAAAAGATTATATTTTTGCTTTCTGAAAAAAAAAATTAAAAATTTCCCTCAATGGCTGATTTTCATCTATTAATTACTGATTGGTATAGACAAAATAAACGAGCGCTGCCGTGGCGTTCAACAAAAGACGCCTATTCAATCTGGTTATCCGAAATAATCTTACAGCAAACGCGTGTTGATCAAGGAATGGCCTATTATCTTAAATTTTTAGAGAATTATCCAACAATTCAGGATCTCGCGCGGGCAGATGAGCAAGAAGTATTAAATCATTGGCAAGGGTTGGGTTATTACAGTCGGGCAAGAAATTTACATGCAACAGCCAACTATATCTCTAATGAATTGGATGGTATTTTTCCTAGCAATTTTAAAGAACTGCTCAAATTGAAAGGAATTGGGGAATATACTGCTGCTGCAATTGCCTCGTTCTCTTTCAAGGAACCTGTTGCGGTGGTTGATGGAAATGTCTATCGCGTCTTAAGTAGAGTATTTGATCTTGATACTCCTATTGACTCATTGGAAGGTAAGAAACAATTTTCTCAACTAGCACAAGGGTTAATTTCAACAACTGATCCGGACACACACAACCAAGCCATCATGGAATTTGGTGCATTGCATTGCACACCTGCGAATCCAAAATGTGAATCCTGTCCATTGATTTCAATGTGTATATCGTTTGACAATAAAACAGTTAGTGAGCGCCCGATTAAAAGTAAAAAAACAAAAGTGAGAGACCGCTATTTTCACTACCTGCTTTTTGAAGATGAAAACCATTTCTTCATTTCCCAGCGTACACAAAAAGACATTTGGCAAAACATGTATCAATTTCCTTTAATTGAAACGGATATAAAAAAAGAGCTGAATCAATTTAGTCCATTTACCAATGCGCAACCAAGAACAATTTCGCCGGAAATAACGCATATTCTAACACATCAAAAAATCCATACACTATTTTACCATTTCCCTGCTTCATCACTAATTTATGACAATGATTTATTGAAGATCCCTAAACAAGATTTTAGTGATTTCCCTATTCCTCGGGTCATTGACCGCTATCTTGAATCCCTTTAACGTTAACAAATAAAAAATTTTAAAACAGCTGAATAACTGCTATATTTGTTTTTTAAATAATTAATCATGGCGGGAAGTGTCAACAAAGTTATTCTTATCGGTAATTTAGGAAAAGATCCTGAAGTTCGCCATCTAGAAAATGGAGCAGTTGTTGCCAATTTCTCGATTGCTACTTCCGAAGTGTATACTGATCGTTCAACTGGCGAACGCAAAGAAAATACCGATTGGCATGACATTGTTCTTTGGAGAGGTCTAGCCGAAATAACTGAAAAGTACCTTAAAAAAGGCTACAAAGTTTATGTGGAAGGAAAGTTGAAAAAACGTTCATGGCAAGATAAAGAAGGAAATACACGTTATACAACTGAAGTTCTTGCTGATGAAATGACTATTTTATCGCGACCTGAAGGTGCTGAACGTTCAAGTGAATCCCAAGCACCTTATTCACAAGCGGGAACACCGAATCCACCGTCAAAAATCGAAGAGTTATTGCGTGATGATGACAGTGATTTACCATTCTAAAAAATGAATCTTTCAATCGAACCTTCCATAATTCTGCCTCTGTCTGAGGCGATTCAACAAAACGGAGAGATCTCATTTTCTGCTTTTAATTTTGTTGCACTAGGTATTTTAATCTTACTTTCTGCTTTTGCCTCAGGATCAGAAGCAGCATTTTTTTCCTTAGGTCCAAATGAAAAAGATCAATTAAAAAATGATGAAAGTAACGCATCCAAATTGGTTTTAAAACTGCTAGAAAACCCTAAGGAGTTGTTAGCAACATTATTAATTACAAACAATTTTGTAAATGTTGGAATTGTAATCCTCTCGAGCGCCATGCTCAACAATTATGTTGGTCCAGCCAAGGGCAATGAAACCTTGCGCTTTCTTATTGAAATTGTTGGGATAACGTTTTTGCTTTTATTACTTGGAGAGGTAATACCTAAAATCTATTCAACAAAAAACTCATTACAAATTGCCCGATTAATGGCTATTCCGATTAATACGATTAAGCGAATACCACCCTTATCTTGGCTAAAATTATTTTTGGTAAATGGCACCAACTTAATTCAGAAGAAAGCCAAAAGAAAAGGAATAAAAATAACCAGTGATGAACTAGAACAAGCCTTAGCTCTCACCAAAGAAGATTCGACATCTGAGGAAGAACAGAAACTTCTAGAAGGCATTGTAAAGTTCGGGAACACAGATGCGCGTCAAATTATGAAGTCGCGATTAGAAATGACCGCAATCCCCTCTGAAATGAACTTTCACAAGGTGCTAGATGTTATTTTACAGGCAGGTTATTCAAGAATGCCTGTATACGAAAATGATTTAGACAATGTTGTGGGAATTTTATATATAAAAGATCTACTTCCACATTTGTCAAGCGACGCAAATTTTGACTGGTTAAGTTTAATTCGTAAACCATTGTTCACACCTGAGAATAAAAAAATTGACGACTTATTAAAAGAATTTCAGGAAAAGAAAATGCACATGGCAATTATTGTTGACGAATATGGAGGTGCTTGTGGATTGATAACGCTTGAAGATATTTTAGAAGAGATTGTTGGAGATATCACTGATGAATTTGATGATGATGAAATTGTGTACACTAAAATTGACGATTCAACGTATTTATTTGAAGGAAAAACAGCCTTGGTAGATTTATACAAGGTCTTGGAAATTGACGGTAAAGAATTTGAACAAAGTAAGGGTGACGCCGAAACCATTGGAGGATTTATCGTTGAGCATGCAGGGAGAATCCTAAAAAACAATGAATTTTTCATTTTTGATAACATTAAATTCATTGTTGAATCATCTGATAAACGTCGCGTAAAAATGGTGAAAGCCGTGATTAAAGAAAATTAAAATGAAACAATTAGCAATAATAACACTAACGATCCTATTGATTAGCGCTTGTGGTGATTCAGAAATTTTAATTCCTAAACCGCCGACCTATTTACGTTTAGACTTACCTGAACATAGTTATAAGAAGTATCAAAGTTCTTGTGGATACAGCTTTGATGCAGCTAGTATTTTCAAAATTAAAGAGGTCGTTGATTCATTAGGAAATCCAATGTGTCACCGAGATATTGAATTAGGTCAATTGAATGGAGTTATTCATTTTTCCTTCATTGATATGGTTGAACCGCTTTCATCGTACGTGAATTTCGCAAATGACAAGGTGGATGAACACAAATTGAAAGCAACGGCAATTGAAGATGTGGCAATCTTGCATCCAGAAAATAAGGTTTACGGTACTTTTTTCGAGTTACAGGGTGACGTCGCCTCTCCCTTTCAATTTTATTTAACGGATTCAACTTCTCATTTTGTCAGCGGTGTTGTTTATTTTAATACGACCCCAAATTATGATTCATTAAAGCCCAGTTTAGATTACTTGAAAGAGGATTTATTACAAATGGTGAACACGTTTAAATGGAAATAAATGCAATACTATCTAAGTATTGGTAGCAATTTGGGCAATCGTTTGGCTTTCTTACAATTCTCTATAAACGAATTAACAAAGCACGCGACAATAGAAAATGTTTCGAAAATCTACGAAACTCAAGCCATCGGTTTTGAAACAGACAAGATGTTTTTAAATGCTTGTTTACAAATAACAAGCTCATTACCACCTCTTGATTTATTAGCTAAAATCCATGAAATTGAATCCTCTGCAGGCAGGGTGCGTTTGAACGATGGAAATTATCATTCCAGGCCTTTAGATATTGACATTATTTATTGTGATGACTTAATTTTTAGTAGTGAAAAACTAACCATCCCGCATCCAAAATATACCGAACGAAAATTTGTATTACTTCCACTATACGAATTATCTATAAATTTAATCGATCCGCTTTCAAAAACCCCAATAAAGACCTTGATAGAAAACTGTTGTGACAATAGCAAAGTCGAGCCTCTAGAATTGATGTTATTTATTTGACAATTAATCAACAAATTGTTTTTTAACACAAATTAATTGATTAATATTGTGCTGAAATTTGGTAAGAATTTAAATGAAGTATATGAAAAAACAAAGCATCAAAGGTTTAGCGTTTCTTGCTGTAGCTGGTTCTTTAGTAACTAGTTGTGACCTATTGAAAGATTTAGATTACAAAGTTACTCCAAATCCGCTTGAGATGCACGGAGACTCTGTACGTGTTAAAGTTGACGTAACTTTCCCTGAAAAAGGAATTAAGAAAAAAGCAAAAGCCGAAATTACGCCAATGTTGGGTGGGACAGCTTTGAAAACAGTTACAGTGCTTGGCGAAAAAGCTGAAGGTAATGGTGATAAAATCCAATACAAACCAGGTGGTAAAATGGTTTACGAGGATGTTGTTGCTTACAAACCAGAATTCGAAAATGCGGATTTAATGGTGACTGGTAAAGTTTATAAAGGAGCAAAAGAAAAAGAAGGCGCATTTACAGATACTAAAATCGCTGATGCAACGATAATTACGCCATTTTTAGTTAATAAAGATTTCAAAGTTGTTTACGCAAAAGACGAGTTCAAACGCGTAACTGAACAAACATATGTTGCTCAGATCAATTTCGATAAAGGTAAAGCTATCGTTAAACCAACTGAGTTAAAAGACAAAGACATTGTTGATTATTCAAATTGGTTAACTACTGCTCAAACAAATCCTAAAATAGCGATTAAAACAATTAACGTTACAGGTTATGCTTCTCCAGAAGGTGAAGTTGCTAAAAACGATAACTTGTCTACTGAGCGTGCTGAAGCGGCAAAGATGGCTTCAATGGACTTGGCTAAGAAAGCGAAAAACGATAAAGCACAAACTGAAGTTTACAATCTATCAGGACGTGGTGAAGATTTCGACGGTTTCAAAAAAGAGCTTCAAGCTTCTACAATGAACGAGGATGAGAAAAACTTAATCATTCGTGTATTAGAAATGAACTCAGACCCTGCAACTCGCGAAACTGAAATGCGTAACATGGGTAAAACTTTTACCTTCTTGGACAAAAACATTTTCCCTAAATTACGTCGTTCTGAAATTACAACTGTTTATGATTTAACTGGATATTCTGACGAAGAATTGAAAGCTATTTCAGTTGCAACACCAGATTCATTAGACTTAGAAGAATTGTTGTTCACGGCTACATTAACAAATGACTTAAACGAGAAATTACGTCTATACAATGTTGCAATGAAAAACTACTCGAACGATTACAGAGCATTTAACAATGCAGGTGCAGTTTTATACCAGCAAAATAAAATGGCTGATGCTAAAGCGAAATTCGAAAAAGCAAACAGTTTAAAAGACAACACTATTTCTAAAAACAATTTAGGTGCAGTAGCTGGAGTTGCTGGTGATCGCACAAAAGCAAAACAATTGTTAGGTCAAGCGAAAGGTGCTGGTTCAGAAGTGAACTACAACTTAGGGATTTTGAACATCCAAGATGGTAAATATGCTGATGCAGTTGCTAACTTGGGAACAGGAAATTCGTTCAATAAAGGATTGGCTCAAATGTTAAACGGAAGTGCTGATGCTGCTGTTAAAACAATTGATGGTTCTGCTGATAAAGAGACAGCACAAGGTTATTACTTGAAAGCAATTGCTGCAGCTCGTCAAAACAATGTTGACGGAGTTGTTAGTAACCTGAAAAATTCTTTCGGGAAAGATGGTTCAATGAAAGCGAAAGCATTGAAAGATCGTGAATTCTTAAAATTCGCTGAGAACGCTGCCTTCACTGGAATTGTGAAATAAGTATAACTCAGTTTAAAAAATATAAATCCCGGTCACGTTCAAACGCGATCGGGATTTTTTTGTACAAAAATTTTAGCTAGTTGATTTGATCTAATTTTCGATTTATCTGCAAACAACATGAAAACATGTCTGCCAAGTTTCATAAGTCGCAAAGCATTTTTGCTCGCGACGTAGATCAAAAATTACTTTTCCTAATAGATCCTCAAGGTATAATACCTGTGCATATGAAAGCGCTTTTCCGCTTACAAATGTGCGGTAAGAAATATCAAATGTTGTACCATGTAAATGCGCCGAATTTTTTATCGCATTGCGGTTCCATTTACGCAATCGTTTGATGGAATTCGTTGTTCGTAGCATCGATGTTAAGGTAAAACGTGTGCATGCTAATCCTGTATTTTCAAGTTTACGCTGGAAACGTTCGCCAATTGTATCAAGCAAATTCTTCGCTTCAGGAATTAGAAACGAATAACTGTAATGCATTGTATCGACAACATAATAATCTGAATTTTCAACGTATTTCAATTCTCCTTCTCGGTATAATTTACGAATATCATTTGTTGATTTTAAAAAGGTTTGAGTGCCATTCAAATAAGACTCTTCCAAATACTCAAGCACATTGTCATTCAACTGCTTGGCGTAACATGTATCTTCATAGCAAGTGACATCATCTACCCCTCTTTTTTTAAAGTCCAATTTTACACTGAAGTGAGTATACATTTTTGAAGCATTTTCAGGATAACAATACCATGAAACCGAAACCAAAATGGAAAACAGAGCAAGAGCAAAAATGAAATATGTGATTGATTTTTTCACTACTTTTTAAACATTAGCAAAATTAACATTTCAATGAAAATCAGCTTGTTGATTTGTTGATAAAAATAACCTTCAGTTAATCATAACCTAAAATAAAGATCCAAAAAAATGGATTACTTTTGTTTAAATAAAATGTAGAAAAATGGTCATAGTTATGGGATTTACTATACCCATGTCAATTCTCTACCACAGTTGTGTAATTTGACGTAAAGTGAGATCACGTCTTCGAAAAAGCGAAATTAGCTTCTCTATAAATCTTTCAAAGTGTTTTATGAAAAAGTTTATTTTGGTTTCAGCATTAATGTTGCATATATTTTTTGTTTGGGGGCAGATTTCTGTTTCTAACGCGACTCCCGTAACTCAAAATTTTAATGGTATGCTTGCGACCAACTCGCTTCCAGCTAATTGGAAGATGCACGCAAGTACTTCTTCACCTACCTATACTGGTGGTTCGACAACTTTAACACAGCAAGCAAGCACGGGGTCTCCTGCTACTGGAGGAACCTATAATTGGGGTTCTACAGCTTCAGAAAGAGCAGTTGGAGCCATGACCTCTGGTGGGTTCGCTAGTCCTAACAATTTAATGGTTTTTTACAAAAACACTAATTCTACGGATAACATAACGCAATTATCCATTGATTATAAAGCTGAACGATATAGAATAAACACTGCCGCGGCATCAATTCAATTCTTTTATTCATCAGATGGAAATGCCTGGACTGCTGTCACTGCCGGTGATATAACTAATTCTTCATTTCCAACAGGAGCAAGCTCCTATTCTTTCGCTTCACCACTAACCATAACCAAAACGGGGGTAATTATTTCAAGTTTATCAATAGCGCCAAACTCAAATTTCTATTTAAGATGGAACATCAATACCACTGGTTCAAATTCACAAGGTATAGGCCTGGATGATGTTAGTGTTACAGCAACTTATAATGTACCAACAACTATTATCACAACAGGTACTATAACTGGAGGACCGTTTTCCGTAGATTGCTTGACAAGTGATGATGGAAACGTGGCATTCACAGCATCAGGAAATTTTTCTATTGGCAATACCTTCACCGTTCAATTATCAAGTTCTACAGGTAGTTTTGCAAGTCCTACTACAATTGGAACATTAACTGGTACTTCTGCCGAAGGTCTTAACCCAAGTGGTTTAATTAACTTTACCATACCAAGCGCAACAATAACCAGTGCAAGCTATTTAATACGCATCATCGCATCGAATCCTTCAATAACCGGATCTAATTCAAATCAAATTTCAAATACGCTGCTGGGAGGACCTTGCACACTTGATCCACCCCACTTAACCTCTGTCATTATAAATTCCTGCGATGGTGAATGCACTGAAGGAAATAACGAACTCGTCTTTGGAACATCTGGTGATTATTCCTTTGATGTAAATTCGACTAATTTTAATTTCTTTTACGGAACAAACTTAACTGGTACCAATTATACCGACATTCTTGTAAACAATGCCCCAACAATAAATCTACTCAATTCAGCTGCAGGATGTGGAACATTGTTTATCGATGCCACAGGAACAACCATTCCTTCAAATTCAAATTGGATGCTCGCGTCGACAGCCTTATGTGCCGAGGCTTTAACATGGGATGGTCTGTGTAATTCAGGTCCAATCTATGTGATTTTTCAAAATGATTTAAATTGGAGTTCTGGAGGTAATTTCGCTAATACCCCTGGCAGCCCCGGGATTCGATATTACAGAACAAACATCACTACTACCGCTGGTATAGCGTTCACAATTGACTATACCACCGATGGAGCGTACCCAAATTCGGATGGTGTTTTCGCAACGTTTGATATAGATGGTGGAGCCTCGACTAGCTACAGTGATAATAATTGTATCCTAAACCCTATTTTACTCCCTAGTGAGTTAATTTCTTTTTACGGCTTAAGTAATAATGAAATTAATAATTTGTTTTGGCAAACGTCTTCAGAGCAAAATAATGATTACTACACCATAAATCATTCGACAGATGGATACAATTTTTCGCAACTAACGCAACTAGATGGCGCTGGAAATTCAGATCAAATGCTTTCTTACAATTTTGACCATGTAAGACCAGCTGCTGGAATCAATTATTATAAATTAAGTTCTACAGACTTTGACGGAACCACATACTTAAAAGGAATAATTGCTGTAAACACAAAAAGTAATTTGAGTTTTTACAATCCAATCACTTCGTGCATTGAGTTAAATTCTAAATCTTCAATAGACTTGTTCAGTCTAGATGGTAAGTTAATCTTAACAGCTGAAAAAACAACTCAAATACCGTTTAATCAACCAGGAATTTATCTTTTGGTAAATCAGTTAACGGGAGAAACAGAGCGAGTTTTCATTCCAAAATAAGACCAAATACTCCTGTTCTGCTTGACCTGGAGTAGCTGTTATTTCACATGGGATTTCTAAACAAATGGCATCCATCAATGTGGAATATCCGCTTCTTGAAATCAATTTTTTACAAGAGAGAAAATAATCATCACACTTCAACCAATCATCTGAAGGATAAATGGCCTCTTTTACCTTATCGTTCACAATTAACAGCTCCTTGGGCGCAATTAGAACATTCTGTCCTTCAGCCGTTTCAAGCGACTCTAATTGTTCTACAAAGTATTGTTTCGCATAAACAGTTGGCCCGCTTACAACAATCAAACGATCAATTGTCTTATTTTCTTTCAGCACATAACGTCCAAATCGAGACAAAATGCCGATGTATTGAACAGTTAATCCCATATCATTACGACTTAACTTTCCTGCATACTTTGAGTCCTCGGTATCCAAGACCCAAATTTCGTCAAAGGCACGTAAATACGCAACATGGATTTTTTGCACCCATTGTTCGTACCATTTTAGTGGTAAATTCAACTGATGCGTTAAGAAAATAGACTTTATCTTTGGCGAACGAAAACCATAACGATGGTCTGAAATAACACAATCAATTTCAAAAAAATCAACGTAATTATCTACTTGGGTTCGCTCTTCATTCTGACGTTTCTTGAGTGCTGAAAAGTTTTTCAATAAATCGAGTGAAAATTTTCCTTTACCGCCAAATTCAAATGGATAGCCATCATGTTCAATAAAGGTAACATCCTTGAAATATTGCTGAAAAATGAATTGCTGATCAGCGGAACAAGCGATAAAAACGGCGTTATCATTTCGTAGTAAAATATCAATCAAACCTATGCAACGGGAAACATGCCCCATTCCCCAATTCAAGGGTGAAAGCAATACACGTTGTTTTTTGATATCTGTTGGTAACATTTTCCGAAGTTAATTCAGAATTCTCGAATGCTATGCACGAATTTTCATTTTTTTGATTGTCAATCCCAACTTTGCTTTTATCTTTAACGTTTAGAACAAAGATAAACACACAGACTATGTTTGATAAAAACGAATTTAGAAAATATGCTACTAAACACATGGGTTTAAGTAGTATGCACATGGATCATTACATTGAGTCTTCATTGACACCTTATATCATCGAAGAGCGTTCTATGAACATGACACAAATGGATGTTTTCTCTCGATTAATGATGGACAGAATCATTTTCTTGGGTACAGGAATAGATGATTATGTTGCAAACATTATTAACGCTCAATTATTATTCTTAGAATCTGCTGACCCAAATAAAGATATCCAAATCTATTTAAATTCACCAGGTGGATCTGTTTATGCAGGTTTAGGAATTTATGATACAATGCAATACATCAAACCAGATGTTGCAACAATTTGTACAGGAATGGCTGCTTCAATGGGAGCTGTATTAATGTGCGCTGGAGCTGAAGGAAAACGTTCTGCTTTGAAACATGCACGCGTTATGATTCACCAACCCTTAGGCGGAGCTCAAGGACAAGCGTCAGATATCGAAATTACAGCGCGTGAAATTCAAAAGTTGAAAAAAGAATTGTACGATATCATCGCTACACATTCAAAACAACCATTTGATAAAGTTTGGGCAGATTCAGATAGAGATTATTGGATGACATCTGAGGAAGCAAAAGAATATGGAATGGTGGATGAAATTTTGATTCGCAATCCAAAATAATTTACCTTTGTAAAATAAAATGAAAGTCCATCCGTCAATTGACGGGTGGCTTTTTTGTCAAAACATACTATGTCAAAAAAAGATTCAGGTTGTTCCTTTTGTGGTAGATCTCGTGCTGAGGTTGGAATTTTAATTGCTGGAGTTTCTGGTCACATCTGTGAAAGCTGTGTTCAACAAGCACATTCAATTATCAAAGAAGAAGATTTAACAGATAAATCAAAATCGGGTAATGAAGTTGTGAATGTATTGAAACCTTCTGAAATTAAAGCAAAACTAGACGAGTATGTAATTGGTCAGGAAGATGCTAAAAAAGTACTTTCAGTAGCAGTTTATAACCATTACAAACGCTTGAATCAACCTGCTTCTAAAGATGAAGTAGAAATTGAAAAATCAAATGTCATCCTTGTCGGAAGAACGGGAACAGGAAAAACGCTTTTAGCGAAAACCATTGCAAAAATGTTGAATGTTCCTTTTTGTATTGCAGACGCAACCGTTCTTACTGAAGCTGGTTATGTTGGTGAAGATGTAGAAAGCATTTTATCGCGCTTATTACAAGCATCAGATTACAATGTGAATGCTGCCCAACACGGTATCGTTTTTATTGATGAAGTAGATAAAATTGCACGTAAAAGCGATAATCCTTCTATCACACGTGATGTTTCTGGTGAAGGTGTTCAACAAGCTTTATTGAAATTATTAGAAGGTTCAATTGTCAATGTTCCACCACAAGGAGGAAGAAAACATCCTGAACAAAAAATGATTCAAATCGACACGAAAAACATTTTGTTTGTTTGTGGCGGCGCGTTTGATGGAATTGAAAAAATCATTGCAAACCGTGTGAATCGTCAAACAATTGGTTTCTCAACATCTGAAGTAGAACGAATCGATAGCGAAAGTTTGTTGAAATACATCAATCCGACGGATATTAAATCATTTGGATTGATTCCAGAGTTAATAGGTCGCTTCCCTGTTCTTACCTACTTAGAGCCTTTGGATGCCGCTTCATTGAAACGCATTTTAACAGAACCGAAGAACGCTTTAGTAAAACAATACGTGCGATTGTTCGATATTGATGGCGTAAAATTGAGCTTCGATGCAGATGTATTGGATTTCATCGTAACAAAAGCTATTGAATTCAAACTTGGTGCACGTGGTTTACGTTCAATCTGTGAAGCAATTCTTAACGATGCGATGTATGAATTACCATCCAAAAACGAATCTGAATTCAGAGTTACTTTGAACTATGCAGCTGGACAATTCACGAATTCTAAAATGGCAAAATTGCGCGTAGCGTAAATCCAGATTCTTCTTTATTAAAGTTGTATTAATTGATTTTAAAACGACAGTACTTAATGACACTTCCTTTTGCTGTGAAGAGTTTTTCATAATGTGTCTTTATGTGGAAAATAGCGCGTGTTTGTTGATCAATATTTTGAGGTAATTCACCATACAAATCCCAAGTCAACTCCAATAGTTCATACGCGTGCTCTTTGATTTGTTCATCTGTATATTTGAACAATAAATCAGAATCCGTTTTCATATGAACAAGTCCTCCAGGCTTCAACAATTTGCGGTAGCGTGCAACGAAGGGGCCTGATGATAAACGCTTATTTGGTTTGTTCGGTTGAGGATCTGAAAATGTTAACCAAATTTCGTCGACTTCATTTTCTTCAAAACAGTCAGTTATAAAATCGATTTTCGTTCTAAGAAAAGCAACATTATCCAAGTTCGCTTCGATTGCTTCTGTTGCCCCAATAAACATTCGGGCTCCTTTGATATCGCAGCCTATAAAATTCTTTTCTGGAAAATGCTTTGCTAAACCAACGGTATATTCTCCTTTTCCACAGCCCAATTCCAATACAATCGGATGATCGTTTCTAAAATAATCCGATCGCCACTTCCCTTTCATCTCGTATTCTTCACCAATTGTTGGTTCAAACACATTCCCATACTCCTTTATCGCAGCGAACCGACGAATTTTATCTTTTCCCATCTTGCAAAGTTAACACTCAAGGTTTAATCTACAATTGAAAATTCAACTGTATAACCTGTATGTTTACGAATATTCAACACGCTGCCGTCATCAAAGATTAAATATTGACCTTTAATTCCAGCTAACTTCCCGACAATGTCAGCCGTTTTATCAAATGACAAACTTGCAACTTTTGTCGGAAAATTGATTACTGGATAATTCAACTCAATGACTTCATCGTTTTCAGTGAAAAACTGCGTTAGATCAGAAGGTAATTGATCGTGAAGCGTCCATTTTTCCTCTACCAAATCAATTGCGTCATCTACCTCGTTTTTCAGCATACGCTGCCAATTGGTTTTGTCTGAAAAGAAGGCTTTTAAAGCAACTTCCAATATACCCGCTTCATATCGGTTCGGTGTCTCAGCCAAGCGAATTGCAGCGCTTGCTCCTTGATCAATCCAACGTGTAGGAACTTGCGTGATTCGCGTCACTCCTACTTTAACAATATCAGAAGCGGCCAAATATACAATATGTGGCGTGTTGTGGTTACGTTCCTCCCATTCAGGGTCACGCCCTTCTCCTAAATGCGCGCGACACAATTCTGGGCGAATCGTACATTCGGTTGCTTCCGGAGCATTCATAAAACACGAATAACAAAATCCATCACTAAATGATTTTTTTGTCACTTTACTGCACGATGAACAAATAATTTGACCATTCCAGCTCAAGGCAATTGTTTTGCCAACGCAATCATTCATCAATACATCTTCTGATAAATTCAAGGTGTAAACAACTGTATCCGCCAAATCAACGGACATTTTTCTCAAATTTCCTGAACTCATTTTTCCTCTGGCAATATTTGCATTTTATCAGCAAAATGGTAACAATAGTCACGTAAATCCTCACAAATTAGCGTTTCACCAGTTGCTTTTTCAAAAGTATCAGCCATTGTCAATAGGGTTTGGTGAAAGAATTGTTTCATTTCCTCGATGGACATTTCTTTGGTCCAAAGATCGATTTTCATCGTGTTCTTTTCCTTTGGATCCCACAAGGATAGCATAAATGCTGAGGCAGGAGCATTGTCCATTTGTCCATCAGGTGCTGACCATTTCATGCCAATTGGCAAGTTATTTTCGTTTAATCCAACTTTGATCTGGATTTCAGATGTTTTTACAATTTTATCTTCCATTGTTAATCAATTTCGTATTCTACAAGAATATCGGTATATGGTGTTTTTATTAATTGTTCAACTGTAATTTCTTTTGATTCCATGTATTTCAGAATCATGCGATATCCTAAAAATTGCCCTAACCGATCTGGCCCTTTTTCAGGTAAACCTACAGTAAAAGGGCCTTCTTTTAGTAAATTCCGTGTATTCAACTCATTGAGTGTGAACAACATTTTTTCATCCACTAAATATTTCCATAGTGCGTATTCATTCTCTAAGGCCCATTTGTAATCGTTAGTAGAGTAGCGCAAAATTATTTCTGGCTCTTTGTTTGGAAAAGCAGCTTGAGTAAGGTATAAAACCTTCCCCCATCGAATAATGTGCTCTGCAAGATTACCATCAACTTCATCTACATAATGCGTCATTATCCAAGAGCAAAGTGCATCACGCGTCATAAATTTCTGATCCATTGCTTCTTTGATCCATTCATAATACGGTTCATTTGGCAATTCTTTCACAACGTCTGTTGAAGCGCCTAAATAGTTATCCAATCCTATTCCAATTTGCTTTTCGGTACTAAAAGCATTTGAATTGAATAAAGAATTCATAAAAACAATGGTCTCAGGCATTTTACCAGAAGGAATGTGATATTTCAAATGTTTAAACCCTTCAATTATTTCAGATTTATAACCAGAGAGATTCGGAAATTTTTCAGCAATCCGTTTTTCTAAGCGTTTGATATACGGATCGGCCAAGAACATAGTCAAACTTTTTTCAAAACTGGAATCAGAAGCATTTGACATACGGATACAATATCCGAGGTTGTATTCATAGATTTCAGAAATTTCATCCATGAATTTATGATGCATAACAATTCGATTCGCAGAACGTGTATTTACCAAGTTTGAATCCAGATTCACAAAACCAATATTTACCTGTGTTTTAGAAACATCTATATCCAATGGATTACTGCTGCAACTTGCCAAAACAAGAATTACTGTCAGGATTGCAAAAATGCTTTTAAGAGTCATTATTATTCTTTAATATTGCAGTTCAAAAGTACATAAATCAAAGGATTTGTATACTATTTTAGACTTTTAAAGCAAAAGAAAAGACATGAAAAAAATTTTATACGCAATAGTTGCCTTAGGATTAGCGTTCTCGGCAGAAGCTCAAGAAGCGGCAGACAAGAAATTTCAAGCAGGAATTGTATTTGGGACAGGTTTGAATTTTCAAAAAATGGGGACAAAATTAATCCAATCGAACGGCGTTGGAAATGATCAAACCATTGGCACAAATTTAAATTTTAGTCTAAACAATTCAATTGCTTTTTGCACAGGTGCGGAGTTTGATTTTAACACCATCAAATTTGACTATGCCCAAGATGGTAAACCTTCAATTTATTACCGCTACAGTGATACAGAAATATTACAAAGTGGTGATGTAGGACCTGACACTTCAGCTTACAACGCATTTCAATTGACCTCTAGAAATCAAAAAACAGTTTATTTGACCATACCAACAATGTTGTTGTTTAGAACAAATTTTATTGGTTATTTCCGTTATTTTGGGAAATTCGGACTTCGCAATAGCTTTCTATTATCAACAAAAAGCAATGATGAAGGGTTTAATTTTGAACCAGATTATATAACAAGTGCTGCCGCAACAAATGAAAGTATGAAAACCTCTGGCGATATGTTTTTCTTTAAAAGTGCTGTTGGATTAGCTGGTGGTGCAGAATGGAACTTTTCTGGTTCAACCTGTTTAGTTGCAGAATTGGGTTATTATTATGGATTTACACCGCTTTATTGGGGACGTAATGCCGATTCAGATAAAATGTCATTATATACACGCTCAGGGCAAAATGGAACTTCATCTGACGATTATTTGGCAAATAAAGCAACACAAGGGCAAATAATGTTTAAAGTGTCAATTTTATTTTAAGATCATTGAATTACAAAGGCGCTTCTCAGCACATTACTTCCTGGTTGAATGACTATTGTGAGTCAGCTCGGCTTTCTGGTTTCATTATCGGTATTTCTGGCGGAATAGATTCAGCTTTGACATCTACTTTATGCGCTGCAACAGGCAAAAAAACCATTTTGGTGAATATGCCAATACGTCAATCTCAAAGCGAATATCTTAGAGCTTCAAATCACATTGCTGATTTAAAAACACGTTTTTCAAATGTTGAGCGTATTGAAATTAATTTAACTTCCATTTTCGAGCAATTTGAAGGAACTCTCCCGAGTGATACCGTTGAAAACCAATTAGCTATGGCCAATACGCGTGCTCGTTTACGAATGACAACCTTGTATGCCTTAGGGCAAACACACGCTTGTTTAGTTGCTGGAACTGGAAACAAAATTGAAGACTTTGGAGTTGGGTTTTTCACTAAATATGGTGATGGTGGTGTGGATTTAAGTCCAATCGCCGACTTAACCAAATCGGATGTGAAATTAATGGCCAAGGAACTTTCTGTGATTCAAGAAATACTAGATGCCAAGCCAACAGATGGTTTATGGGGTGATAGTCGAACGGATGAAGATCAACTTGGGGCCAGTTATCCAGAATTGGAATGGGCGATGGATTTCAATGGTGATGAAAATAAACTTACTACGCGCGAACAAGAAGTAATCGCAATTTATCGTCGTTTAAATCGAATCAATAAACATAAAATGGAACCTATTCCAGTGTGTTTTATTCCGCAAGAACTGAAATAAACCAAATTATAACCTAAAAAAATCAGTATGATTAAACTTAAATTGAGCCTTTCAATTTTACTTTTCCTATTTATTAGTAGCTTAAATGCACAAATAGATTTCAATAATTATACAACTGCCTTGTCTAAAGGAAAAATCCCTGAGGACTTTACCAAACAGACTTTTACGAAGGTTAAAGAAGATATCGAAAAAGGTAAAGAAGAACTAAATCAAACCCAAGAAAGAATATTTTTCGAAGGAACGAATTATGCGATTGATGAAATTTTGCATTCGGGTTCGGTTATTTATGGCGATGAAATGTCAAGCTATGTTTCAGAAGTGGCTGACCACTTGTTGCGAAATGATTCAAAATTGAGATCTAAATTGCGCTTTTACATTATTAAATCGAATTCTTCTAATGCTTTTAGTACTGACCAAGGAATTGTATTTGTTACAACCGGTTTGTTATCTCAATTAACATCGGAGGCTCAAATTGCCTATATTTTGGCGCATGAAATTTCGCATTACACCGAGAAGCATGTAGTTGAAACCTTTGACTATAAAACAAAAGGATATCGTCAAAATGATCGCATTGCCAGTTTAAGTCAATATGCGAAAGACAAAGAATTAGAAGCTGACAAACTTGGCGTAAAATTATATAATAGTGCAGGATATTCTGAAGATGAAATCATCTCTACTTTTGATGTTTTGATGTACTCCTATTTGCCATTTGATGAAGTTGTTTTTCCAAATTCATACTTCAATAAGGATGGTTTCTATATTCCAAACACTTTGTTTCCCTCGAAAAAATATGAAATTCAAGCAGTTGAAGATTATGATGATGCCAATAGTTCTCACCCAAACATTAAAAAGCGCAAAGAAGCTGCTGAAGTGGAGATTGGTACATACTCCAATTGGACAAATGTAACACAGATTCTAGGTGAAGATCGATTTAAACGAATTCGCAACATTGCTCGCTTTGAAAGTGTTCGTAATGACATCATTGACAATCAATATGGTAATGCACTTTATTCCATTTTCATCTTAGAGAAAGACTTTCCAAGTTCTATGTATTTAAAACGCATGAAAGCCCAAACATGGATGAACTTAATGCTTTACAAATCGGAAAATAAATCATCTCAAACGATTCAAAAAACTTCTGATTTGGAAGGAGAATCAGCAATGCTTCATTATTTTTTGAAAAAATTGAGCAAAGAAGGGTTAATTTCTTTAGCACTTCGTCAAGTTTATGACCTCTATAAATCAAATCCAACGGATGAAGAAATAAAAGCGATTTATAACAAATTTGTTAAAGATTTAGCTGAGAATTCTACATTTAAAATTGAGAAGCTGTCCAAAAAATCATTTAATGATGCTGCGCAGGACTATTTAAAATCAGCAAACGATTCCATCAAACCAACTGAGAAGGATACAGTTGCAAAAACCTCGAAATACGATAAAATAAAAAGCAAGAAAAATGCTGATAACCCGTCCAATTTTGATTCTACCAAGTTCTTTTTGTATGGGTTAAATGATATACTTGATGATAAGACTTTTTCTGATTTGTACGCTGATAAAAAGGCTGAATTTGATAAATTAGAAAAAGATAAAGAAGCATACAACGCCCTTACAAAAAAGGAGAAAAAAGAGTATGATAAGGAGCATCTAAACGCTACTGAAAACTTAGGGATTAAAGAATTAATCGTTGTAGAACCAATGGTTAGAAGTTACAAGCACGGTGAGGTAGATAACATTAAATCAGAAAAGCTAGAAAATGATTTTTCTGAAGCAATCGAAAGCTCTGCTGAGTTGGTTGGTATAAAAACCTATTCAGTTGATAGCCGAACACTTGAACGCAAGGGTACTCAAGGATACAATGAACGTAGTATTTTGATTAACATGTTGAATCAAATTGCGCAAGAGGAAGACATCAACATTTTCCCTGTAGATTATCAGCTACTACATCAAATTTCTGACGATTACGGAACATCTAAAGTTATGTTTTCTCTTGTTGAACATGACTATTCGGCAAATATTTCTGCAACAGGAGTGCTTTCGTCAATCATTATCTATCCAATACTTTTCATATATGTTCCTGTGGGAATTCTATCGGGAAGTAATACAGAAATGAACATGCTCATTCTTGATCTTACGTCCGGAAAAATCGAAAATGGCGTAAGTTATTACTTTAAAGATGCTCCAAAGAAACTCCAACTTGGTGCGCACGTTTATGACATTTTCAAAACAATGAGTGAAACAAACTAATTCAATCAAATCAAGCTAATTATGAACTATTTCCTACTTTTAATAATAACGCTATTCTTGTCTTTTAGCTCGTTTTCACAAGTAAATAATGGCTATTACGGAAAACGTTTTTTTGTAGATGTTGAAGGACTTGTAAATAATCCGATGTTTTCCAATATTTTCTCTAATGTAGATAATGGCTATTCAGCAAATGGAACTGTTTTATCGTACAAAAAAGACAAGATCAATGTTGGATTTAGAATTAACGTTGGATTTGCTGCAAAACGAAATTTAGGACTTTCACTTGAATTTGGTCAAGATTATTCTTCTATTTATGGTCCAAATGATGAGATGTATTTCGACGATTACACGTCTTCATATGTCAATCATGAATTAATTGATGTTAAAACAACTGTTTTTATTCCAAAATTTGAGTTTACGACATCCAAAGCACTTTTACCAATGGGTTTAAGTCACCAATTGGGTTTTGGATTTGCTACTTCAACTGTAATTGAACGAGATTATCTATATCGTTACACCAATTATATGTTTACTAGCCCAACAGTAAATTACGAAACAGCTACAACTGATACGGATCCAATTAATTTTGAGAAATTTCAGAATGTCAAAAAATTTGTTTTGATGTATGCCCTGAATATGAGAACTCCGATTACTAAAAGCCTCATGATCAATTATGGAATTAAATATACCATCAATATTGGAAAACGACCAAATGAATATAACTATGCGTATAGTGCTGAAGATCCTACATTAATTTATACAAAGGCAGTTGAGAATGAAATTGCACGACATCGCGGCTTTTCGTTTATGAATGCATTTGTTGGTTTGACTTTTGTTTTCTAAAAAAGTAGATTCAACAAAAAAGCGGATTTGAAAATTTCAAATCCGCTTTTTTCGTTATAATTCAGTCGCTTAATTCGATTCTGGTGCTAAACGCAAAACAATACCATCAATATCTTCGCTGATATGAATTTGACATCCTAGGCGGCTATTCGATTTCACATAAAATGCTTGGTCCAACATATCCAATTCAGCATCGCTTTGTTCAGGTAAATCCGTTTCTGACTCCAAATAACATTGACAGGTTGCGCACATGGCCATTCCTCCACATTCACCTTTGACTGGAAGTTCGTAGGATTTACACAATTCCATGATATTCATGCTCATATCCGTTGGAGCAATTAACTCATGTGCTTCCCCTTCTCTATCAATGATTGTAACTGTAATTTCGTTCATGCCTTGTTTTTATACAAAATTAGTATTTTCAATTTAATTGTAAATACGTAAGTTGGTTGATCCATTGTAAATTGTCTGATATTGTCTTAAACCAAATTCAGAACCCGTAATAGAAGAACCGTCGTAAAGTGAATAACGCGCTGTTGAACAGGAATCGATTAGCTGCAAAAAGTTATCATTATCAGGATACAATGGCATTGCGCACAAAGCATCTGGATCTTCAGGCGAATGTCGATCGAAGGCAATAAACTCATCTATGGCTCTTCTGTAAACAATAATCCCTCTTGAACCGCCAGAGACATATGTCCAACCACCAACACCAACCAAACCCGAATAACTTGGTAAGGTAATATCAATCGTCATATCAAAAGGAATATTTGGAACAGGGTGTAACTTATTTTTATTACACGCTCCAAAAAGGGACCCAAGAATAAGTAAACATAAAATAAATTGTAACTTCATAGCGTTCAATTAGCTAAAAACAAATGTATGAAGATAAAAACGTTATTCGGCTTTCTTTTATTGCTCTTTTTAGTTTTTAATTCAACGTCATGTGGATCTGCTAAAGTTGGAGAGAATCCAGCAACAGTTGCTGAAGCTGAAGAAATTTTGGCAAAAAAAACAAAGAAACAAAACAAAATCGCCAAGAAAGAAAAGAGAAAGGCATATAAAGCCTATTGGAATAAACAATCCAAGGATGCACACAAATCGGTAAAGCGAAATGCTAAACGCCAACGAAAATTAGCGCGTCAAAAAAAAAGAGCTTAATCTTCCAAGTCCATTAACGCTTCCGTTGTCTTTTCCCAATCTAGCATTAATTGATCTAATTCAGCTTTTACTTGGCTATAATCTGAAAGCAATTTTGCTGACCCTTCTTCGTTCGAATAATCCAACAGGGCAATTTCCTCGTCCATTGTTACCAATAACTTTTCGTGCGAATTAATTGAATCTTCTACTTTCTTGATGTGATTGTTCAATTGATTCTTTTTTCGTTTTAGCTCCTTTGCCTCTTCGAAAGACAACTTTGGTGCATCATTCGACTTTTGTTCAATCGCCGACTGTACGTCAACATGTTTAATCTTTTCTTCGGACATGTCGTGATACATCTTTCGTTTCAAGAATTCCTGAACACCAAAGTGATGAATTTTTAAGGTTTTATCTTCAATATCCCATATACGATTGGTTAATCCTTCCAAAAATTCTCGATCATGCGAAACAACGATGAATGTTCCTTCATAATTCTTTAAAGCTTCCTTCAGCACTTCCTTACTTTGAATATCCAAATGATTGGTAGGCTCATCCAGGATCAACACATTTGAAGGACTCAACAACAATTGACACAATGCCAAGCGGGTTCGCTCACCTCCAGATAAAACACCCACTTTTTTATCGACATCTTCTCCTGTAAACAAAAACGCTCCCAAAACACTTCTTAAATCGCGTCGGATTTCACCTGTTGCCACATCGTCGACGGTTTCATAAATGGTTTTGGTCTTATCCAAACTTTCCGCTTGATCTTGCGCGAAATACGTTATTTGGGCATTATGCCCCATGTTGACGATGCCATCACCCTCCAACTGGTTCATGATGCGTTTCAATAAGGTCGATTTTCCAACGCCATTTGGTCCAAGTAAAGCAATCTTTTCGCCTCTTCCTACCGTTAAATTGATATTTCTGAAAAGAACTTTATCGCCAAATGATTTACCCATATCGTGCATCTCTAGTACCCATTTACCAGGTTGAACACTCAATGGAAAGGCTATTTTCATCTTAGCAACAGTGCCTTTCTCCACTTCGATGATTTCTGTTTTCTCCAGTTTCTTAATTAATGATTGTGCGAATGCTGCTTTGTTTTTTTTTGCCCTAAATTTATTGATGAGCTCTTCTGTATGCTTAATATCCTTTTCACGTTGCTTTTTTGCGCCTTCTAAGCGCTCTAATTCTTCTTCACGTACAAGTTTATACTTGGTGTAAGCAAAAGGGAAATCAAAGACTTTTCCGAGGCTAATTTCTAAGGTACGTTTTGTAACATTATCCAAAAAAAGTCTGTCGTGAGAAATGACGATAACTGCACCTTCAAATTTTTGCAAATAACTTTCCAACCAACCTATTGATATAATGTCTAGGTGATTTGTTGGTTCATCGAGCAAAATTACGTCGGGTTGATTTACAAGAATTTTCGCCAATTCAGCACGCATTTTCCAACCTCCAGAAAATGTATTCAATTCGCGGTGTACTTCTTCTTCATTAAATCCTAAACCTTTAAGCGTACTAATAATTTTTTCCTCCCAAGTATAGCCATCATGCAAATTAAACTGATGATTTAACTCATTCAATTGATTTAACAAATCCAAATACGATTCAGATTCATAATCGGTTCTTTTTACCAATTGATGATTAACCTCTTCTAGATCCTGCTTTAATTTAGTCAGAAGAACATTCGAAACATTCAAGTATTCGAACACAGAATTACGTGAATCGATTTTTATGTCTTGCGTTAAAAAACCAATTGTGGTGTCTTTTGGTTTGTGAATTTTACCATCCGTTGCTGTGTCCCAACCAGCGATTAAACGCATCATTGTTGATTTTCCAGCGCCATTTTTCCCAACTAAACCAATTTTATCACCCCTATTGATTTGAACACTTACATTTTCAAATAAAAATCCTTGTGGCAAATGAACGCCTAGTTGTTCCAAATTTATCATACTGCAAAGATAGTTTTCACTATTAATTTTTCCTAAAGTCCCAAAACAAAAAAAGCCCCGTAATATACGGGGCTTTTTTCTAAAGTATTTCTTTTAGAAACTCCAAACATCGTGTTCCAAGGTTCTAATCTCTTCTTTAATTTTTTCTGCTTCAAACAAGGCATCAAGACCAGCTTTATAAGAATCAATTTTTCTGTCATATACATTTGATTCCTTGTACATCACTGAAGAAAAACGACGCTTCCAAAACAAGTCATCAAAACTCATCCATTGCGCATCATTCTGATCGTTGTAGGCAAAGTAGTTATTTAGAACATAACGACAGTGAGGAAAGTATAACCAAAATAATTCTTTGTATTTCCCACCTTCTTTTGTAGCCTCATAAATGACAGGAGCAATACCGAGTATACGTACGTCTAATACAGATCTCTCTTTATCAAAAAACCAATCCTCTTTCAAACGATATTGAACAATATGTTCAGACAAAATAGGTGTTTTATACTCTACAAAAACAGGAGGAGGACTCTCATCTTCACCAGTAATGGGATTAATAAAAGTTGAATCCTCACCTACCGAATTCTTTACTGAAACATATTCACCACCAGTTACTATATTTAAATAACCATCAACTGAACGTTGAAATGCTTTGTCAGAAAGATAATTCAAGCCAACTTGAGGTTCTAAAGCATACTTAAATTGATCTCCATCTAAAACACCATCAAATATTGAATTTGGATTTTTAGGCTCAAATATTGTTAAATCACCATTCAAAATGTGATGTTTTACTACTGTCCACAAACTCCATCTGCTTGAATTTTTAACCCAGACAGTACCCAAAGAGTCCTCTACGTAGTAATCGAATGGATAGTACAAAGGATGATTTATTTTTTCACGAAGATCGATAAAACTCCAAACACGCTTACTCCAAACAACGTCAGCTTCACGCACGTGCTCATAGGGAATCAACTTTTTGGTCGGAACATGCTCTTGAATATAAACCCCATCTACTACACCGCCCTCTTGAACATTAACAGGGCCACCATTAATCCCCTCTATCTGAGCATAATAATTTTCAACACTAGAAATTACTATTACCAAAATTAAAAAATACTTCATAATTAATAATTTTTAATCAATACTCGTTTCATTCAAAAGCAATCACCGAATTACAATTTAAACATAGAAGATGCTATTTTATTTTTCACACCCGTTCCGTTGTATACGCATGAGAAACCAACTTGCGAACCTTTTGGTGCAGCTTTCAAAAAGCGCATTGCTTCTGCACTGAGCGTACTTCCGTTTCCTACGACTGTTTTCGGTGCACCTGGTATAGTCATTGACCATTGTACAACTTGGAATGAAGCCTTAGTAAGAGGGATTTCATCTGTATAACGAGCGTATAATTGGGTTGCAGTTACTGAACCTTTTTCACCATCCGCCGCTCCTCCCCAAAATATCGCTGCTTTAGGCATTGCTTTAATCTTGAATTCAAACGTACCTAAACTTACACTTTTATTGGTCGCTGTACTTTTTCCAGAAACAGTTATTTTACATGTTTTTCCTGCACCTGGCGTTGCAACCCATGTCGCACCAGATTTATTCAAAGTAACACCATCTCCACGGACTGACGTTTGATCATAACCAGATGCTACGGCTTCAACAACATTCGGATATCCGCGGTAAAGTACACGCATGTCTGGAAGAGAAACTGTTCCTTGTGGTTTCATTACCACAATTTTCTTTTCCCAAGGCATTGTTTTAGGACTTCCGTCTTTCTTAAGAATTGTAATTGTACCAGAAAGATTAAGTTCTGAACCACCTGCTCTCGCAGTTACAATTCCTCGTCCATCAGTAGGTTTACCTTTCAATGAACCACCTTTCACCGTAACAATTGGTTGTTTATCTGAATCGTAAGCCGCCATCATTACTTCAACATTTACCTCCTCGTTTGCATTGGCAACCTCTGGTCCATAAGCTAAAGCAATCACTTTATTAAATGAATACTCACCTCCACCAACGCGTAGTCTTAAAAGAGCAACAGCATCAGCACGAGCCGTTAGAATCTCTTTTTGTAAAGAAGATAACGATGCCAAAGCTGCTACTGATGGAGAGTGATCGAATGTTTTACCAATCCAGTGAACTTCACCTTGCTCATTCTCTTCCATTTTCACACGCTCTAATTTTGTCAATGATTGGTAAATTTTCATCAACACATCTTGATCGTCTGGTGCAACATTTTTCATCGATTTCATCAATTGTCCTTCTAAATCTTTGAAATCTTTGTACTTGTTGATTTTCGGATCTTTAAACGAGTACTTTTTCTCTTTTGTACTTGAAGACGAAGCAATCAATTCAGTTAAATCTGTACGGTATTTGTTGTACGATTCCCATAACTTTTTACCATTTCCTGTTGGTTTTTTCAAATCTTCAGCAATACCCATAACGAGCATTGGCTCATCGTATTTGTCTTTACCTTCAACATGCATCAAGTTCATACGAGCAGGCTTCAGCGGATTTTCCGCACTGTATGGAGTAACAATAATTGCTCCTTCGCCTTTCTTCGTTACATCTTCACCAGATGTTTTTAGAATCTCAACTTTCATATCGTCAATCATCTTAATTTGTTCTGCCGTCATTTTGTCGATTTTATCAACAATTAACAACAAAGCTTTCGCTTTTTTCTGAACATCTGGTGCAGTTTTATCATCTGCGACTTCTTCTAAGCCAGATCTTTTTTCTTCACCACGACCATATTCATTCAAGTTTGAAATTTGAATATTTTCTTCGATCGCAACGAATGCGTCCAAAATTGCTTTTGATACGTTAAGAGCCAGAAGTGCGGTAAGTACAAGGTACATCATACCGATCATCTTCTGTCTTGGGGTTTCTTTTCCTCCTGCCATGATTAATTAAATTTTATTGGTTTTCAATAAATTAATGTTCAATTACATTAAAGTAACAGATTAATTAAAAATTAACCTCTAGTAATTGTCATAGCTTTCAACATGTTACCATACACGTTGTTCAAATCAGTCAAGTTTTTAGACAACATTGCCATGTTCTCTTTGTACAATCTTGTATCTTCAGAAGAAGCAGCCAAGTTTGACATCATTTCAGTAACTTGTGCTTGGAACTTCTCAGTTGCTTCTAAATGTGAAGAAGAACCTTTCAATTGTAATTCATACACATTATTCAAAGCTGCCAAGTTTTTAGAAACTTTTTGCATTTGCTCACCGAATGACTCACCTTCTTTAGAGTCTGCAGTCATTCCTGAAATAGAAACAGAAGCTCTTTCATATGCTTCAGAAAGGTTTGCTACTTTATCAGAAGCGGCTTGCAAGCTAGAAACATATGAATCAGTAGCTGCAGCTGCAGAAGTTACACCTTTCAATTGTGCAGCATTCTCACCTAAAGCTCTCATTCCATCTCCTAAACGCTCTAATAACGCTCCGTCGATTTTTGCTTCTTCCAACATTTTATCCAATTGATCCGTGATTCCGTTACCTTTTCCACCACGACCAGCAGCTGGTAATGAATCGTGATCTAAATCATCTGAGTGACCTAATGCCAATTCTGGATACACAAGCTCCCAGTTTGGATCTTCATGAATTGGTTCAAATGCGGAGAAAATGAAGATTAATGCTTCTGTACTTAGACCAACAATAAGCATTTCCGATGCAAATTGCCAGTGTTGAATTTTAAATAACGCTCCGACGATTACTACTGCTGCACCAAATCCATACAGCTTCGCCATAAACTTTTTCCATCCTTTACTTCCTGGTTTCATAGTTTTCCTTTGTTTTTAGGTTTTAATAAAAATTACTACTTTTTTGTTTGTTGTATTCTTAGCGCAGTTCTATATCGCTTCGAATTTCTTCGCCACCTTCACTGGTGAAATCACGACCACCTCTTCCCAAGTGCGTCATCACATTTCTATATCCAACATAAGACTTTGCTGTATCTTGATATTCGTAGGTACGTGTTGCATTTTGTAAATAATAACCTACATCTTTCCACGAACCTCCGCGTAACACTTTACGTTTCATTGATGGTGGATCCCAATCCATCGCGTCATAACGGTAATCTGTATTCAAATCATGAGAGAACTCATACATTGACTCATCATATGCTGTTTCACACCACTCAGAGACATTACCTGCCATACAGTATAATCCCCAACCATTTGGATTATAAGAGAATACTTTCACTGTGTGGAAACCTCCATCTTCGAAATAGCGACCTCTCATCGGTTTAAAGTTTCCTAAGAAACATCCGCCTTCATTTCTAATGTAAGGTCCACCCCAAGGATATTGAGACATGCTCAAATCCCCACGCGAAGCTCTTTCCCATTCAGCTTCTGTTGGTAAACGGAAATCATTTACGAATAAATCACCCATTGCAACTAACCATGTGTTTAACAACTGCGTTCTCCAAACTGAGAAAGCTTTTGCTTGCATCCAAGTTACACCAACAATTGGGTAATTATCATATGCCGGGTGCCAGAAATACATATTGGTCATTGGATCATGGAATGAATACGTAAAGTCACGCACCCAACACAATGTATCTGGATAAACGTTGATTGTCTCATCAATGATAAAACGCTGGCGCTCGTCGTGTCCGCGAATCGCATTATTTTGACCTTTTTTATTAAATACACCCAAATCCAAGTCTTGGCCTTGAGGATCCTCCGTAAAAGGATGAGGACGGGGTTCAAGCTGTCTATGGTCTTCTTGAATGATGCGTCCATCCTTATCATTTGAGTAACCTCCTGGATTTACAATTACACGACCACGTTTTGCAGCTTCTCTCAAATCAATCCAATAATAACGGAACATTAATTTACGAATGTCAAGCTCACGACGTTTGTAGTAGCGCTCTGGCTGGGTGTAATACATATCTGCAAGAATCGGCACAACCTCAGGATCCGAATAATTAATCCTTTTATTCCAATTCAAAGAGAAAATAGAACGATTAGCCTCACGATCTGACGGATCATACTGGACGTATTCAAACGCCTCTTCATCGAGATACATTTCTTCATAGTTGATCCAACGTTCTGCGTCTTCATCTGCCCAATCCTCATTGTCGAGTCCACTTGTTCTATCCTCTGGATTTAAATACAAAGTTTCACGAGCGATTGAATCGCGTACCCATTCCACGAATTGGCGGTACTCATTATTCGAAATCTCGGTCTGATCCATGTAAAATGCTTGAACAGAAACTGTCTTTGCACGCGTCTGGTGCAAAAACGGAACGTCCATGTCATTTTCCCCCATCTGGTACGAACCAGCAGGAATGTATACCATACCCAAAGGAATTTCAGGGTTATATACAGGTCTCCCAATCGCGCCTGTTAGTTCTCCAGTTCTTGTCCTACAAGAAGCTAACACAACACCTACTAATCCAATTAACAAAAGTTTTTTCATTCTACCTCTTTTTTATCTTCCGGACATCAAAAAATTAACATTCTACAGGATCTACTATTTTCGATATAACGGAATCTCTCCCAAAATGGTTACAAATATTTATATTTTTTTTTAAAACTACAACCATTTAGGGTGATTAGAAATGGTGAGCGGAGGTTTCGGCAAGTAATAACAATACTTTAAAAGTATTTCATGCGACCCTCTTGACACACTCGCTAGTTTATTTATTGTAACATCATATGAATAACCTACAGTAAAGTTTGGAATGGGTGTCCAACCAACCATAACTGCTATCGCATCAGAAGTTCTGTACGTCAAACCTCCATATGCAATATTTCTCCAAATGTAACGTGCGTTAATGTCTGCCGAAAACTTTACTAAATCAGTTCTCATTAACACTTGCGCATCTAAATCACCATTGCTTCCGCCAATACCTATGAATTTTTTACCTCCCATAATATAGTAATGTCTCGCAATTTGATATTGTTGAGCTACCGCACCAACTTTCTGTGTTAGTAAAGTTTCATTTAAGTGCGTTGAAGAGATACCAGCATAATAATCACTATTACCTTTCCAATAAACACCGAAATTTAAATCCAAGTTTGTTGCTGCAAAACCGACAGGCAAAGTAGGATCAATTGCAGTTTGTGGTGGAACCCATGTTGGTGCCATTCCGAAATTCACAATTCCCAAACCTATTCCCCCTGAAATCGTTCCAGCATTCGTGCTTTGGTGAAAAGCGTAATTCAACAAAACATTGTTTTGTCTAGAAAAACCAATTGCATCATGAAAAAATGAAATCCCAATACCACCGTGTAACTGCGTTAAATTTGCTTCAACATTTAAAACAGCAGAATTTGGAGCTCCATTCACTTTATCCCATTGGTTCCTGTAAATGGTGTTTGCACAGATAGAATTTCTACCCTGATCCACACCTGTTTCACCAGGATTCAAACTCATTTTATCGTACATAAAATGCGTAATTAATTTATCCTGTTGAGCGACTAAACCACCAGCAACAACGGAAAACAATGACGTTAAGAGAATTATTTTTTTCTTCATAAATTCTTATTCGCTTACATAAAATTCAAGGGAGAAATCACTTAAAACTACTCCAATTGGCGACTAAAATAAATATTTTTCTTTACAAATGAAACTTTTTTCCTCTTTAGTTGTGAGAAAAAGCAGAAACAAACTAGAATGAAAAGTTTAGTTAATATCTACACACGGCATTTAACCTAATTTTTGAAACGTTTTCCACCACAAATCTGGCATTTCATTTTTCATCGCTGATTCATAATCAGAATGATCACACGGAACCATATGATGGCGTTCATACTTAGATCCTAACTGAGCAGGATATGGAACTTCCATCCACCAGCGCTCTGATTTATTGCTTTTATAGAAGACTATCACGTCTTTAAAATCGTCCAATTGAACGGTAAATCGCATGTAATCACGCTTGCTTCCAACAGGGAAATCTCCTTTACGTTGAGAAACGCCATCAATGAAATACCATATCACTTGTGCTATTAAGCTCGATAAACTGCCGGCTGCTGCCTCGGGGAAATAATTAAAAATTCCCAAACAGGTTAATTTATCGCTAATTCCAGCATATTTTGAAATCTGACAAATCTGATCAGCATAAAAACCATTTGGATATTGATAATCTGGTTGACGAATCTCAGATGCCCGAACACTTTGCATATCAATACTTAATATATCCGAATTGCGTAAATGAGGTTCAGCTTTTTTAAAGTTCGCGTTGAATTCACCTAAACGACATGCGTCAAAATAAAGCTTTTCAAACAAATCCATTTCGTTCTTTGAAGCAAAAGGAGCTTGTAATCCGATATTGGCATGATTAAACAAATAACATGGTCTCTCCAATAACAAATGACTCAAATAAGCATCTGATTTTAATGGTGCGTCTGGATTACCTAAATCAAGTTTATAGTCAACACTACAGAGATTCACCATTTGTTCTAATTGTGCATATCCACGATATAATGCCATTGTTAAATCCTGTGTTCCCCCAATAATAACAGGCAACACATTTTTCCTCACTAATTCGGCAACAACTTGACTAAGCGCAAAATAAGTATCTGCAATTTCTTTTCCAGGTAAAATATTCCCAAGATCATATAAGGACATTTGCCAATCCAAGCCTAGATTTAAATCATAGAAGAATGAACGAAAATGTTCATCGTTTTGACTGCGCTCTTCCAACTCTGAACCTCTATATTCAGGTACATAAATAAGGGCTAATCCTTTCGCTTTAATTTCAGGAAATGAATCAAATGAATAACGTTGAATGACAGCTCCAATTTGCTGCTCGGTATAGTTCTTTTCAATTTCAACTTGTGAAAAATAGATTGAAATGTCTTTCATTTTCTTTGATTTTCATCAAATCTAATTGAAATAAACAGGCACAAAATTCACTTCAATAGAAAGTATTGAATAGCAAAATGTTCAAAAATGACTATTATGCTTACTTTTTCTTAGCGGGCGCTTTCTTTTTGGCCGGAGCTTTCTTTTTAACCGCTGTGGTTGCAGAAGTTGATTTCACACCTCGCCCTTTGCCTTTTGATGTTTTTGGCTGATCTGCAGCGATCGCAAGACACTCCTCCAGGGTCAACTTTTCGGCTTCTGTTCCTTTTGGTAATTTGAAGTTATCTTTCCCAATTTTTAAGTATGCTCCCCAACGACCATTCAATAATTGAACATCATCATTCTCAGCAAATACTTTTATTAATTTATTGGCATCGGCTTCACGTTTTTCCAAAATGATTTCAACTGCGCGATCATATGTAATCGACATTGGGTTTTCTTCTTTTGGAATCGAAGCGAATATTTTTCCATGTTGTATATACGGTCCGAATCGTCCAACATTTGCTTTTACAACTAACGCTTCAAATTCGCCAAGCGTGCGTGGTAATTTGAACAATTCCAAAGCTTGTTCTAAGGTAATGCTTCCGATTGACTGATCTTTTTGCAAGGATGCAAATTGCGGTTTCTCACCATCCGTTTGCTCATCTCCCACTTGAATCATTGGACCAAAACGACCGATTCGCGCAATTATTTTTTTTCCGCTTTCTGGATGAATCCCGAGTTCACGTTCACCTGTAGCACGCTCAGAATGTTCTAAAGTGTTTTCAACATTTTTGTGGAATGGGTCATAGAATTGGTGAATCATCTTCGTCCAATCGATTAATCCTTTTGCAATCTCGTCAAACTCCTCCTCTACTTTCGCAGTAAAATTGTAATCCATGATTAACTCGAAATTATCTTTTAAGAAATCTGTAACAACAATTCCAATATCGGTTGGCGTTAATTTATTTTTTTCTTTACCAGTAACTTCAGTACGAACTTCTTCTACCAGCTGATTGTCTTTTAATTTTTTGAAAACGTACTTGCGCTCTTCTCCATCGCGCTCATTTTTCTCAACGTATCCACGTTTTTGAATTGTTGAAATTGTTGGAGCATAAGTAGATGGCCGACCAATTCCAAGTTCTTCCATTTTCTTTACTAAAGATGCTTCAACATAGCGTGATGGTGGACGAGAGAAACGCTCAATCGCAGTGATTTCATTTACTTTCAATACCTCACCAACAGAAACTTGTGGTAATAAATCTGAAGCTACTTCTTCTTCATCGTCTTCTTGATCGACATTCGATTCAAGATACACTCTCAAGAACCCGTCAAACATAATAACTTCTCCTTTTGCTTGAAAAAACTCATTTACGGCAGGCGACGCAATTTTGATTGTCGTTCTTTCTAATTGAGCATGTGCCATTTGAGAAGCAATTGAACGCTTCCAAATCAAATCGTACAAACGCTCTTCATCGCGCTCAGCCGTAATAGAATGCACACCAAAATCAGTTGGTCGAATCGCCTCGTGTGCTTCTTGCGCGTTATTGCTTTTTGTTTTATACTTCGTTGGTTTAGAATAATCAGCGCCATAAGCACGTTCGATTTCATTTTTCGCTCCTGTGATTGCTGTTTCAGACAAATTCACAGAATCCGTTCTCATATAAGTAATTTTCCCTGCTTCATACAAACGTTGTGCTACCGACATCGTTCGAGAAACTGAGAATCCTAATTTCAAACTTGCCTCTTGTTGTAAGGTTGAGGTTGTAAAAGGCGCTGCTGGTGATTTTGTAGCCGGTTTTTTCTGAACATCATCAACAGTGAATGTTGCTCCATTGCATTTGTTTAAGAAGTCAAGTGATTCTTTTTCGCTTGTTAATTGCTTGGAAAGTTCCGATTTAATTTTTCCTTTCGCGGCTCCAAACAAGCCATTTACACGGAAAAAACTTTCAGAATTATGCTTTTGAATTTCGCGTTCACGATCAACAATTAAACGAACAGCAACCGATTGAACGCGTCCGGCAGACAAACTTGGTCGAACTTTTTTCCATAAAACTGGAGAAAGCTCAAAACCTACAATTCGATCCAAAACTCTTCTCGCTTGCTGCGCGTCAACTAATTCTTTGTTGATTTTACGCGGATTATCAATTGCTTTTAAAATTGCCGCTTTCGTAATTTCGTTAAAAGTAATTCGCTTGGTGTCTTTCTTTTCCAAGTTCAATGTCTCGAACAAGTGCCAAGAAATTGCCTCTCCCTCGCGGTCCTCATCGGTCGCTAGCCATACCGTTTCGGCCTCTTTCGCTAATTTTTTCAATTCAGCAACAATTTGTTTCTTGTCGGCTGAGACTTCATAGTTGGGATGGAAATTATTGTCTATCTCAATTGCGATTCCTTTTTTCGCTAAATCTCGAACGTGTCCAAAACTTGATTTTACAACGAAGTCTTTTCCCAAGTAACCTTCAATGGTTTTAGCCTTAGCTGGGGACTCTACGATAACGAGATTTTTTGCCATAGTTTGCAATTTAGATGGATGAAGCAAATTTCGGTGCAAAAGTAAACGTATTTCTATTCAAAAAACAATGAAAAAAATTTAGTTGACATATATTATAGTTCTTTTAACCTATGGTTAAAGATTTTTCGTCTCAAAAAATATTTTTTTGAAACCAGTTTTCTGGTGATCAAATTCACTGTTTTATCAAATTTTGGCAAAAAATAAAAACTGCCATTTTGACACACTTCTGATTTTTCCTTATTTTTGCTTCCTTTACTAGAAATAGAAGATACCAACATGGATATAGGACAAAATAAGGTTATTGACGAAAACAAACAAGGAGAAGCTACTTTAATTGAAGGAAACACTCCATCAAACGGGAAAAAACTATACGTTGAGAGTTATGGCTGCCAAATGAATTTTTCTGACAGTGAAGTTGTTGCATCCATCATGTCGAATGAAGGTTATACGACGACACGTAACGTAGATGAGGCTGATGTTGTATTAATAAATACCTGTTCAATTCGCGAAAATGCTGAAACACGCGTTCGAAATCGATTGACTGAATTTAAAATTAAGAAAGAACAGAATCCTGATTTGGTTGTTGGAATTCTTGGGTGTATGGCTGAACGCTTGAAAAAAGCACTTTTAGAAGAAGAAAAATTAGTTGATTTAGTTGCAGGTCCAGATGCATACCGCGATTTACCAAACTTAGTAGAAGAAGTCGGAACTGGTCAAAGGGCAGTGAATGTTTTATTATCGCGTGATGAAACGTATGCCGATATTTCACCTGTTCGTTTAGATCACGGTGGAGTAGCCGCCTTTGTAACGATAACGCGTGGATGCGACAATATGTGTTCGTTCTGCGTTGTTCCGTTCACACGTGGAAGAGAGCGATCTCGTGACCCACACACCATCGTAAACGAGTGCAAAGATTTATTCGAAAAAGGGTACCGAGAAGTAACCTTATTGGGACAAAACGTCGATAGTTATCGTTGGAATATGACATCGAAAGGTGAAATCAAGGATGAAACGCAAGCAACTACCAATTTCGCGGAATTAATGGAAATGGTGGCCTTGGTTTCCCCTGAGTTACGTGTTCGTTTTTCAACTTCTCACCCGAAAGATATGACGGATGATGTGCTGGAAATGATGGCGAAATACGAAAACATTTGTAACTATATTCATTTACCTGTTCAATCTGGAAATACCGCTGTTTTGGAACGCATGAATCGTTCATATACGCGGGAGTGGTACATGGATCGGATTGAAGCAATTCGCAGAATCGTTCCTAACTGTGCCATTTCAACAGATATTATTACCGGATTTTGTGGCGAAACGGAAGAAGAACATGAAGGAACTAAATCATTAATGCGTTTGGTTGAATACGATTATGCGTACATGTTTAAATACTCTGAGCGTCCAAAAACATTGGCTGAACGTCGTTTTGACGATGATGTTCCTGAGGAAGTGAAAGGTCGTCGATTGACAGAAATAGTTGATTTACAACAAGCACATTCACTCAAAAACAACCAGAAACAAATTGGGAATATTGACCGTGTATTAGTTGAAGGATATTCAAAACGTTCGCAAGATGACATGTGTGGACGCAATAGTAAAAATTCAATGATTGTTTTCCCTAGAGGGAATTTTGGAAAAGGCGATTATGTGATGGTTAAAATCAATTCTTGTTCTTCAGCAACCTTAAAAGGTGAAGTTATTTCAATTTATCCAACGAATTAATTCCCAAAAACGATGAACTTACAACAAGTCAAACAGCGTTTTGGAATTATTGGGAATGCTCCCCTACTCAATCGTGCTTTAGAAGTTGCGATTCAAGTTGCTCCGACGGATATCTCAGTTTTGGTAACTGGTGAAAGTGGTACTGGAAAGGAAATAATTCCACAAGTGATCCATCATCTGAGTTCAAGGAAACACGGTGAATACATTGCTGTGAACTGTGGAGCGATTCCCGAAGGAACAATCGATTCAGAATTATTTGGGCATGAAAAAGGATCATTTACAGGAGCACATGGTAGTCGTCAGGGCTATTTTGAAGTAGCGAATGGTGGAACCATTTTCTTAGATGAGGTAGCTGAGCTTCCGATGCAAACACAAGTTCGTTTGTTGCGCGTTTTAGAAACAGGAGAATTTATTCGTGTAGGATCATCGAAAGTAATTAAAACCAATGTTCGTGTAGTGGCAGCAACCAATGAGAACATGCAACGCGCAATTGCTTCTGGTAAATTCCGTGAAGATTTGTTTTACCGTTTGAGCACTGTTCCGATTCCACTTCCACCACTCAGAAATCGTAAAGAAGATATCTATTTATTGTTCAGAAAATTTGCAAGCGATTTTGCCGATAAATATAGAATGCCGGCAGTTCGCTTATTAGACGATGCCGTTGCGCTGTTGAATAATTATTCATGGCCAGGAAATATCCGACAGCTCAAAAACATTGTTGAACAAATTTCGGTGATTGAAACAAGTAGAGAATTAGACGCTTTAACGTTCAATTCCTATTTGCCAGCTGAGAAAGACAAAGCACCAGCAATTATTGGTGAAAATGGTGGAGATAATTTTTCTGAGCGTGAATTGATGTACAAGTTCTTATTCGATATGAAGAAAGATTTGTCTGAGTTAAAGAAATTAGTTGTTGATATGATTGGACAAGGAGGTAATTTTACCTTGAACAATGATCAGGAGGCAATGGTTAGTCGTTTATACAAAGAAGTGAATCCTACTTACAGTCAAGCACGCATTTTACCGCCAACTGTTGAAAGTGAGCCTTCAGAATATCCAGTTATTCATGAATCGGATGATTTCGAAGCGCATGTTGAAGTAGAAGAATCCCTATCTTTGGAAGACCGTGAAAAAGAGTTGATTCAAAAAGCATTGGAAAAACACCGCGGAAAACGCAAATATGCCGCTGCTGAATTGGGTATTTCTGAACGCACTTTATATCGTAAAATCAAAGAATATAATTTAATTGAATAATGAAATACTTCGCTCTTCTCCTCTTAATAGGGCTGCTTTCGAGTTGCTGGCCATCAAGTGTTTCATTTGTTGATACAGGTTCAATGCCCGAAGAATGGAAAACATTTTCAATTAAAACGCTTGAAAACAATGCGCCAAACACACCCATAAGCTATTCCGCAACATTATCGGAAGCAATAAAGGATGGAATTCAAAATAATACGCGCTTATTATTGAATCCAATTACCGGAAAAGGAGAAGTGTACATTGAAGGAGCTATCACGGCATATTCTGTCATACCTGTTGCATTGCAAGAAGGCGACAATGCTCAGAAAAACCGTTTAACGATAACAACTTCTTACACCATTTATATTTCAGCCCCGAAAGAAGATCAAATGACATTGACATCAAGTCGTTTCGTTGATTACGATTCTAATACTGATTTAAGTAGCGTTGAAGCAAGTTTGTTGGAAGAAATTAACACACAAATTGTGCAAGATGTGATAAATAAACTACTTTCGAACTGGTAATGTTGAACCTGGAGGAAATAGCACAACGCATTCTACAACCCGAAATAAGTCGCGTTGAAGATATTGATGATTTGAAACTTTTTTCAGACAAGTATCCTTATTGCCAGCTTTTTCCGATTCTTTATTTAAAAGCCTTAGCTCAACACAACGATATTCGTTTTGAAGAGGAATTAACGAACTATGCTTATTGCATCTCAGATCGCAGCCAATTGTATGCGCTGATTCATTCTGACAAACAACTTTCATCAATTGAAATCACCGTTTCTGAAACACCGCAATTAACAATTGTTTCTGAACCACAGACAGAAAATACTGAAGATCAATCATTAGATGGCCACATTCTTCCAATACCTCAAGTTGAGGTTAAAGAAATGGTTGAAGAAGCGCCTGTTGTAAAGATCGAAACACTAGTGGAAAGTCCTTCTGACAGACCGTTAAATCAAAATACTATTGAACCAAGTAGTTCACCAATCGCCTTGGATGTTGACGATGATGAGGAAGATTTTGAGTCAGAATTCATTTCGTTGAACATTAGAGGAAATGTAGAAGCTATTCCTGAGGGTGTTGAAACTTCTAATGAACATGAACCCGTTTCACTGGAATTAAAGGAAAATTCAAACTTTTTAGAAGAAGAACAAAGTACACTTGAATCCTTGATTGAAGAAACGTCAATAACTGAACAAGCAACAGATCCTGTAATTGAAAAGTTTGAAAGAGAAATCTTTTCAGAAGCCATTGCAGCTAATTATAATTTAGATCATTTAGTTCCGCATTCAACAACTGAACCAGAGGAAGTAATTAAAGATGAAATCTTTGTTCCAACGGTTAGTTCTATTGCAGGTAAAAAATCATTTTCTTCATGGTTGCGATCAAATGAAAACGATGAACAGCCGAAATTTGATGAAGAAAAAGAGCGAATTAATGCAATTGTTGATCAATTTTTAAAGGAAGAACCAAAAATTTCGCGTCCGTCAAAAGAAACAATTAGTGAAGAAAAACCAAAGAAAGAATTCTTCTCTCCTACCAAGAAAGCCAAGGAAAGTCTAGACATTAACAGCATGCCCGTAAGTGAAACACTTGCCAAAATTTTTGCTTTACAAGGCAATTATCCGAAAGCAATTTTCGCATATGAACAATTAATCTTGATAAATCCAGAAAAAAAGATTTTCTTTGCATCCCGAATTGAAGAATTAAAGAAAAAGTTAAATACATAAACAATGGATATTTTATTTTCATCTATCATTATTTTAGCAAGTATTTTATTAATCCTTGTTGTATACGTTCAAAATCCAAAAGGTGGAGGTTTGAGTTCAGATTTTGGTGCGGCACAACAAATTGGTGGTGTACAAAAAACAAACGATTTTATCGACAAAGCGACGTGGTCTTTGGCTGGTGTAATCATGGTCTTAAGTGTCGTTTTAACGATTCGTTCAAAAACGCCAGAACCGCAAGGAATTGATCCTAATCAAACACAACAAGGTCAACAACAAAAACCTGGTGGGCAAAACAACGCTGGCCAACCACAGCAAAAACCAGCAAAATAAGAAGGAACAGCTCTTTATAATGAAATGTCAGTATGTCATACATGCTGACATTTTTTTTTGAAATAATTCTAAAAACGCGAATTTTTGTCTTAAAGTGCTACTTGGCACAAATTTGGGGAATTGTTGAACGTCAAATTTTCATTAAACAAAAATAGATATGTCAACAAATTTCAAACCTTTAGCAGACAGAGTTCTCATTGAACCAGCTGCGGCGGAACAAAAAACAGCGAGTGGAATTATCATTCCTGACACAGCGAAAGAGAAACCATTAAAAGGAATTGTAATTGCAACTGGAAACGGTAAAACAGATGAACCAATGACGGTAAAAGTGGGCGATACAGTTTTGTTTGGTCAATACTCAGGAACAGAAATCAAATTAGATGGTAAAACGTTTTTGATTATGCGTGAAGCAGATATTTACGGAATATTTTAATTTATTAAACTAGAAAATTTATAGACATGGCTAAAGAAATCTATTTCGACGTAGACGCAAGAGACAAATTGAAAAGAGGCGTTGATGCATTGGCGAATGCAGTGAAAATCACACTTGGACCAAAAGGTCGCAATGTAGTAATTGGGAAGAAATTCGGAGCTCCACACATCACTAAAGATGGTGTTACGGTTGCAAAAGAAATTGAATTGAAAGATCCAATTGAGAACATGGGTGCTCAAATGGTAAAAGAAGTTGCCTCTAAAACAGCTGATATTGCTGGTGATGGAACAACTACCGCAACAGTATTAGCGCAAGCAATCATTAGCGCTGGATTGAAAAATGTTGCTGCTGGAGCAAATCCAATGGATTTAAAAAGAGGAATCGACAAAGCAGTTACTGAAGTCGTTAAAAACTTGAAACAACTTTCCAAAGAAGTTGGATCAGACAATGATAAAATCAAACAAATTGCAACTATTTCAGCAAACAATGATGAAACAATTGGTTCGCTGATTGCACAAGCAATGAAAGTTGTGGGAAATGACGGAGTAATCACTGTTGAAGAAGCAAAAGGAACGGAAACAGAAGTTAGAACTGTTGAAGGAATGCAATTTGATCGTGGATATTTATCTCCATACTTTGTGACAAACACTGAAAAGATGATCACAGAAATGGAGAAACCAATGATTTTGATTTATGAGAAAAAGATCTCGAACATGAAAGAATTGCTTCCTATCTTGGAACCAGTTGTTCAAGCAGGAAGAGGACTTTTGATCATTGCAGAAGATGTGGATGGAGAGGCATTAGCAACATTGGTTGTTAACCGTTTGAGAGGTTCATTGAAAATCGCAGCAGTTAAAGCGCCAGGTTTTGGTGACAGAAGAAAAGCAATGTTGGAAGACATCGCAATTTTAACGGGAGGACAAGTTATTTCTGAAGAAAGAGGATTCACATTGGAGAATGCTACTTTAGATATGCTTGGAACAGCTGAGAAAATTGAAATTGACAAAGACAATACAACAATTGTTAATGGCGCTGGAGAAAAAGAAGCAATTCAAGCGCGTGTTGGTCAAATCAAATCGCAAATAGAAGCTACAACTTCAGATTACGATCGTGAGAAATTACAGGAACGTTTGGCGAAATTAGCTGGCGGTGTTGCTGTTCTTTACGTTGGTGCTCCAACAGAAGTCGAAATGAAGGAGAAAAAAGACCGTGTAGACGATGCTTTAGCTGCAACAAGAGCTGCTGTAGAAGAAGGAATTGTTCCAGGCGGTGGTGTAGCGTTGATTCGTGCGATTTCTAGCTTAGACACGCTTAAAGGCGAAAACGACGATGAAATGACCGGAATTCAAATCGTGAAACGAGCAGCTGAAGAACCATTGCGTCAAATTATTGCGAATGCAGGTGGAGAAGGAGCTGTAATTGTTCAAAAAGTGCGTGAAGGAAAAGATGACTTCGGTTACAATGCGCGTACTGATAAATATGAAGATTTGTATGCTGCTGGTGTAATTGACCCTACAAAAGTAACACGTATTGCTGTTGAAAACGCAGCGTCTATCGCATCAATGTTATTGACGACAGAATGTGTTATTGCAGACGAACCTGAAGAAGCTGGTGCAAACATGCACGGAGGAATGCCAGGAGGAATGCCGGGAATGATGTAATGTCGACAAGCTCAATCACCTGATTTGGACTTTTAAATTCAGGATTACAAATAATATAGAATCCGTCAATGGCGGATTCTTTCTCGGCTCTTGCTTCCCGAAAGTTTCGGATAGTGAGAACGGCTATATATAAAACCCTCTTCGGAAACGAGGAGGGTTTCTCTTTTATACAAACTGTCAAGTCTAAATAATTTTAAACTGATAAAATTCAAAATTAATACTTCGTTATTAATAGTTTTGGAGAACTTTTTCAGTCAAAACAATAGTTAAACACATAAATGGAAAACAAATGAAATGGTCGAAAAAAAATAATAGATTGGAATTAACTATTCAATTCAAATCGCAAACGGAGTTAGCAGAAGCTTTTTTGAAAATTGCTGAGTTAGCTGATAAGTCAAATCACCACCCTGATGCTGAAATAGTAAAATGTTCAACCTTGATTTTAACGCTATTTACACACGATACAGATGCAATTACAGAAAAAGATTATCAATTAGCGGAGAAAATCGAACAATTATTCTAAAAAGTGATTAGTTGACTAGTCCGGTAAAAGGCTCTTTATAATTAAGGGCTTTTTTTATGCAATTTTATTTTAGATACAACATCCATAGATTCATATCTTAATGTCTCATGACTCGATATGTTAGATACGCAATCAGTAGAATTAAAGCAAAAAAGCTGCCCTAAAAGGGGCAGCTTTCAATATTGTATAAGCTCAGAATCTTAATATCTATAGTGTTCAGCTTTGTATGGTCCTTCAACCGCCACACCAATATAATCAGCTTGATCTTGTCGCAATGTTTCCAATTCAACGCCAATTTTTGCTAAGTGCAAACGAGCTACTTTCTCATCCAAATGTTTAGGAAGCATGTAAACATCATTTCCATAGTTAGCGCTGTTTTGCCATAATTCTAATTGAGCCAATGTTTGGTTCGTGAAAGAATTTGACATAACGAATGAAGGGTGACCTGTTGCACAGCCTAAGTTTACTAAACGTCCTTCAGCTAAAACAATAATATCCTTACCGTTGATTGTATACATATCGACTTGTGGTTTGATTGTGTTTTTTGTTGAACCGTAGTTTGAGTTTAACCAAGCCATATCAATTTCGTTATCGAAATGTCCAATGTTACAAACAATAACTTTGTCTTTCATTGCTTCAAAGTGACGACCGACAACGATGTCTTTGTTTCCTGTAGTCGTTACAATAATATCACCTAAGCCAATAACTGTTTCAAGTTTTTTAACTTCAAATCCGTCCATCGCAGCTTGTAATGCACAAATTGGATCGATTTCAGTTACGATAACACGTGCACCGGCACCTTTCAATGAAGCAGCAGAACCTTTACCTACATCACCGTATCCACAAACAACAGCAACTTTACCTGCCATCATTACATCTGTAGCACGACGAATAGAATCAACTAACGATTCTTTACATCCGTATTTGTTGTCAAACTTAGATTTAGTAACAGAGTCATTAACGTTAATTGCAGGCATAACCAAAGTTCCGTTTTTAACACGCTCATACAAACGGTGAACGCCAGTTGTCGTTTCTTCAGAAAGACCTTTAATATCTTTTGTTAATTCAGGGTAACGATCGAATACCATGTTCGTTAAATCACCACCATCGTCCAAAATCATATTCAATGGTTGGCCACCTTCGAAAGCGAAAATTGTTTGTTCAATACACCAATCAAATTCTTCTTCGTTCATACCTTTCCAAGCATAAACTGGAATTCCAGCAGCAGCAATAGCCGCAGCAGCATGATCTTGTGTAGAGAAAATGTTACATGAAGACCACGTGACTTCTGCTCCAAGGTCGATCAAAGTTTCTATTAAAACAGCTGTTTGGATGGTCATATGTAAACACCCAGCGATGCGTGCACCAGCTAATGGTTTTTTACCTGCGAATTCCTCGCGTAATGACATTAATCCTGGCATTTCAGCTTCTGCCAATGTAATTTCTTTGCGTCCCCACTCAGCAAGACTTATGTCTTTTACTTTGTACGTTAAATTTTCTGTTGTATTACTCATATTCCTTATTGATTCCTATTTTATGTGTGCAAATTTACAAAACTACTTTGTTATAAAAAAATTTGAATGATTTGAATGATTTGAATGATTTGAATGAAATCTTTGAATTATCGAATCTTTGAATTATCAAATCTTTGAATTATCGAATCTTTGAATCATAATCACAATCGTTTCTCAATCATTTCGACTAAACAGTCAATAAATCGCGGATGATTATTCGAACTAGGCACCAATTGCACTTTAACACCGCCGTGTTCTTCAAATATCTCTTGGTATTCGCCTCCAATCTCAATGATCGTTTCTAAACAGTCTGCAACAAATGCTGGGCTAAAAACCAACAATTTCTTTGCGCCTTTATTTCCCCATTCTTCGACAACTTTGTCAGAGAAGGGTGTTAGCCATTTCTTGTCCAAACGCGACTGAAAGCAAACCGTGTATTTATCTTCTGGAATGTTCAGTTTCTCGGCAATTAAACGTGTTGTGGCAAAACTTGTCGCTTTGTAACAAAATTTATTTTTTTCATTAACTTCTAGTTCGCAAGGCTGATCAGTGCATAAATCTGTTCCTTCGTATACTTTATCAACTTGACGTTCTGGCAAACCATGATATGAGAAAAGAACATGATCATACTCTTCCCAATTAAATGCTTTCGCACGATCAACAATAGAATCAATGTAACCATCATGGTCCCAAAATTGGTTGACAATTTTTACTTCAGGAATTACCCACCATTTACGAATAATATTCATTGCTTTTTCAATTGCCGATCCACTTGAAGCGCTGGCATATTGTGGGAACAATGGAATGATTATAAGTTGGTCATAATTTGCTGAATGCATTTTTTCCAACACACTATCCATACTCGGGTTTTGATAGCGCATGGCCATTTCGACTGTGACATCAGAAGTATTAAAACGCTCTTGGACGAGCTTTACAACATTCTCAGTATGCGTCATCAAAGGAGAAACCCCATTACCGAATTCCCATAGTTCCTTATAAATTTTTGCTGATTTAGGCGCCCTAAACGGAACGATAATTCCATTGACCAATATTTTTCTAGCCAACCATGGTATATCAATAACGCGTCGGTCATTCAAAAACTCGCTCAAATACCTTCTAACATCACTTGTTCTAGGACTATCGGGAGTTCCTAATTGGATTAAAAGTACGCCTGTTTTCATATCGATTTGTTCTTTTCAAATGTGCTGTAAGAATAACATTCTCCTACAGCAAATGTTTTAGTTTGTATAAAATAATTTTTGTTGCCACCCTTCCGCTTGATCTTCTTTGAGTAAATCTAATTTTAACAGGAAGCGAATGGTTTTATCAAAGGCCAACGGGTATTCAATTCCTTCATAATTCCAATCCGTTTCAATTAACCAATTTTCTACTTGACCAGAACGTAAATTATAGCGCCATGAAATTACTTCAACTGTATTTTCGTTATTTTTTACTTCCAGCGCTTTTTTATTTACAATTTCACACATTTGTTTTAAGAGAGCTGCATGTAAATCTATAATTTCATCACGTACGGCTATCACAAAACAAGGCCAAGGTGTAACGACTTCGTCAATGTACCTACATTTACCTTGTTCTGTAAATGGAAATGTTGTGTATTTCTCCCATAAAAATCCTTGTGCTTCGTTATTTTCTAAGGCCCACAATCCTCCGTAAATATCACCAACAACATTGAACTTTAATTCTTTAGGATTCCATCCTTCTTGACCAGCTTTTACATATGCCATCAAATGTGAACCAGATCCTTCGCGCGAAATTGCAAAAGTTTTACCTTTTAATTGATCAACCGTTTTAATGTCTGAATTGTAGGGAACGTGAATCCCCCAATACAAGGGTGTAACGACATACACTTGTAAAATCTTGGCTTTTAAACCTTCTAAGATTGATTTGGTGATTCCTTCAGTCAACAATACTGCAATATCTATACTTCCTGATTCTAAACCTCTAATCATTTGACCAGTTCCACCGCTCATATCGCTCCAATGTAAATCCAATCCGATTTCTCTAAATCTCCCTTCCTCAATGGCTAATTTCCATGGCAAATTAAAATGCTCCGGTACACCTCCAATTTTTAAGCCTTTCATTCCTTTTCTTCTTTGAACTGCATGTCGAACAGTTTTCTGTAATAGCCATTTTGACCGAGTAATTCACTATGACTTCCAAGCTCTTTTATTTCACCTCTATCGAGTACGACAATTTTATCTGCATTCTGAATGGTAGATAAACGATGAGCAATAACGATTGAAGTTCTACCCTTAGTCAACTCCATTGTTGCTCGTTGGATCATTTCTTCTGATTCATTATCAACACTTGATGTGGCCTCATCTAAGATTAATATTTCTGGATTGTACACGCATGCGCGAATAAACGATAACAATTGACGTTGCCCAACAGATAACACACCTCCTCGTTCACCCACTTCATAGTCATAAGCTCCTGGCAATTTCTGAATAAATTCATCTGCACCAACAATTTTTGCTGCAGCAACTACTTGTTCTCGAGAAATTGATTCGTCACCTAAGGTTATATTGTTGTGGATTGTATCTGAAAATAGAAATACATCTTGTAAAACAATTGCGATATTTCTTCGAAGTGAATTCAATTCAATTTCACGAACTTCGGTTTTCCCGATAAAAATTTCGCCTTTTTGAAACTCATAAAAACGCCCGAGCAAATTGACAATTGTAGATTTTCCAGCTCCAGTTGCACCCACAAACGCAATTGTTTCGCCAGCTTTAATCTCTAAATTGATATTTTTCAATACCCACTCTTCGTCTTTGTAGGCAAAACTGACATTTTTAAATGAAATTGCTTGATCAAAGTTACAATCCGTTTTCGTTCCTGCATCTTGAATATGTTCGTCTAAATCAATAATTTCAAATACACGTTCTGCTCGAACAGTACCGCGCTGTAGAATATTGAACTTATCAGCAAGTTGGCGAATTGGGCGGTAAAGCATTTGTATGAATAAAATAAATGCAAATGTCTCACCATTCATGAGTTTAATTTCTTCTGGAGTTTTACCTGAAGCATATAAAGCACCCCAAACCAAGAGCAAGGCCATTGATAGAGAACTTAACAATTCAACAAAGGGGAAAAAAATTGAATTGGCCCAAACCGCATTGATGTGTGCCTGACGATGATCTTTATTGATGCGTTCAAAATTTTCGTATTCTTTTTTTTCTCTGTTGAACAATTGCACGATTGCCATTCCAGTAATTCGCTCCTGAACAAACGTGTTCAACTTGTTTACTTGCACTCGTTCTTGCTGAAAAGAAGCACGCATCGCCCGTGCAAAAATGCGAGTTGCATAGAGCAGAATTGGTATTGGAAGTATGGTCATTAATGCCAATTGCCAATTCAAGACAAACATACTAATGACAATTAATAACAAGAGAAACACATCGCCCAAAATATCCATCAAGCCCGCAGAAAACACTTCTGTGATGGCCTCAAGATCCGAAACGACCCGAGTAACCAATGCACCAACAGGAGTTTTATCAAAATAGCGCATACGAAAGCTCAACAAATGGCCAAATAATTTTTTTCGAATATCATTTATAATTGATTGAGCAATTAAATTAGAGAAATAGGACCCGACAAATTGGACAATCTGCTCAATAAATAATATCCCAAGTATCACTAAGGTCCAAAAAAGCAACATTGTTGGTTGAGGTGAAACCTTGTCTGTATCAATTGCGATGTAATTATTCACCATTGTTCGAATCAATAAAGGCCTTGAAACACCGAGTATTGCTAACAAAATTGAACACGAAACTGCTAATGCAAAAGTTTTTCGGTATGGCCTCAGATGAGAAACCAAACGTTTAAAAATGGAGATATTAATAGTCGCTCTTTCTGACATGCGTGCAAATTTACCTATTTTTCATGGCTTGACTAAAATCCTTTTGTTCTTTTTACATTAATTGGCTTTGAAAACAATGAATTTTCTAGAAAATCCATTACTTTTATGACAAAGCTCACAACATGATACACAATCTATCAAACACTAATTCAATTTTCTCTTCGTTTCTGGCTGAAATTAGAGACATTGCTATTCAAAAAGACGCAATGCGATTCAGAAGAAACATGGAACGAATTTCTGAAATCATGGCGTATGAGGTTTCGAAAACACTCGAATTTGAAACAACAAGTGTTACGACTCCATTGGGTATAGCGCATGTTGAAACAATCAAAGAACAACCTGTTTTAGCAACGATCTTGAGAGCTGGATTATCGATGCATCAGGGATTGTTGAATTATTTTGACAAAGCTGATAGTGCTTTTATTTCTGCCTATCGCAAACATACAAGTATTGAAGATTTTGATATTCATGTTGAATATTTGGCTTCCCCTAAATTGGACAATAGAACGCTAATAATTAGCGATCCAATGTTGGCTACAGGAAGTTCGATGGTGATGGTGTACAAAGCAATTTTAAAACAAGGAAAACCAAATAGGGTAATTATTGTTTCTGCAATAGCTACTCCTGATGCCATAGACTATGTCAAGAGGCATTTGCCAGATACAACTCAAATTTGGGTTGGTGCAATTGATACTGAACTAACTGCACAATCGTACATTGTTCCCGGATTAGGTGATGCTGGTGATTTAGCTTACGGTGAAAAATGTTAAAAAACAACTAAATGCTCTGGGGAAAATACATTGGCTTTTTTGGCTTTTCGATGATCAAATTTTTGTTCACGCCATTTGGTGGACCTAAAGCTGGCTTAACGTTTATTGAAACCTATAGTGTGTGCGTTGCCGGTGCCTTACTAAGTGCTGCCATTTTCTTCTTTTCCAGTGATTTTTTTCTAAAACGCGCCCAAAAAAAGAGAATAGCACTAATACAACAATCAATAGAATCGGGTATTCCGGTGAATCAAAAGAAAAAGTTCACGAAAACCAATAAATTCATCGTTCGAATAAAACATAAACTTGGAATCATTGGTGTTGCGTTTTATGCACCATTGTTTTTGAGCATTCCAATTGGAACGATAATCACTGCCAAGTTTTATGGAAAAGAAAAAAGAACTTTTCCTCTGATCGTATTGGGTATAGCAATAAACGGTGTTATTACAACAGGTATTGCTTTTATTATTGCTGATTTCTTCTGATGACGAATAAACATTTATTTTTTGACCTAGATCGTACATTGTGGGATTTTGAGAAAAATTCTGAGATAGCACTTTTTAAATTGTTCCACGAACTTGGTTTGAATGAGGCAATTGAAAGCTTCGACCTTTTTCATGTGAATTACAAGAAAAACAATGCTCATTTGTGGAAAGAATATGGAGCAGGAAGGTTGTCCAAAGAAAACTTACGCAATGATAGATTCAAAATCACATTGGAACAGTTCGAATTGAACGATCCTAACTTGGTGAACAAAATCAGCGATGGCTATGTCGAACTTTCACCGCAGCAAACTGCCCTATTTCCAAAAACGCATGAAACGTTAGATTATCTTCAAAAAGAAGGATATAACATGCACATTATTACCAATGGATTCAAAGAAGTGCAATACATCAAACTCAACAAATCTGGTCTTGATCAGTATTTTGATGTTATCGTTTGTTCTGAAGATGTGGGACAAAACAAACCTTCACCAGCAATCTTTAAACATTCGCTTGATTCGGCAAAAGCTAAAGTCGCAGATTCGGTCATGATTGGCGATGATTATGAAGTTGATGTCGTTGGTGCACAGAACTATGGTATGTACGGGATTTTATTTGATCCTGAAAATTCCTTTCTCCATTTTCAAGATCAGCATAGAATACAATCACTCCATGAACTACCTGGATTGCTACCATTTGTCTTTAAGTAATCAATTTAGCTTACCTGTATAAATATCGATTTCACTCGCCGCGTACATCCCTTTTGTTGGATTCCAAATGTAATACTTCAACTGATCAGTCGGAAGAATATCTTTTGGAAGCGTAAATGCACAAATCATGACATTCTCCTTACTTGAACTAGCAAATTTTGAAACTTCATACGAATAATATACTGCCAAATCATCACCTTTTTTCCATGCTTCGCCATTACGATCAATGGTTAATGTCAAATAAAGTGGAAGTGTATCGCTTGCATTAACTTTGCAACGAAGTACGTAATAATCCCATGTTGACTTTTGAGATGGTAAATCCTGAACAGTGAAATGATCTTCGAACGCGAATTCAGCATTTGTTTGCAACAAGTTGGATGACTTACCCTTCTTTATAGCAGGTCCGAATTGACGTTCCCTATTGTTTTTACCAAACAAAATAAAAATAGAATACTTTGTCTGAACCGTTTTAATCACTTTTGGAAACTTTAAACGAATCGCTTCATAAAACATTGGCACATTGAAACTGTTGCTAAAACTGTATGCAAAATAAGGTGTTTTTGCTTTTTTTGCTCGACTCAACAGTGCATCCATCGCGGCAGGTTGATCCCAATCAACAATGGTTTCTTTCAAATCATTCTCAACATAATAATTGATATAATCTACATTGTTGAAATTTGAAGCATATGTGATATTTTCTTTTCCATATTGTTCATTTGCATCATTTATTGCATCGCCAATTTCTTTAAAAACTCCAAAATGAACCGGCTCTAATAATTGATTTCGCAAAAAACTATCTGCGGCGGGAACAAGCACCAGTGAGGCTATCACAATTCCCTTCGCTTTCTTAGATTCAAGTTCAAGCAAGTAAAAGAGCGGTAAAAACAAAAAGGGTAAAATAAATTGCATTACTATTTCCCTGAGAATTGGCGTAAAAACATGTGATAATACAAAGGCACCAATAAAAGTCACTACAAAAACACTAATGGAAAATGTACTCGCTTTATTCCACTTTTTTTTCCCTACTAAAAATGTGAAAATAAAAAGTAAACTTAGGAATGATACTAAAATCCATGATTCATTAAAAAACAGATGAATAAAATCAATCGGCCAATATAAGTTTGGAGCGGCCAACCATCCTAAGCCTCCACGACCAACTTGAAAAAGAGTAATTGGCAAATGTGGAAGAAACAAACCAATTGCAATCAATCCTGCAAAAATCAAATAAAGAACACGCGATTTTCCGAGATACAATAAGCCCAAAAAACTCAAAACAATCGCTACTAAAAAGGCAAAGTAATGCGACACCATTGCTCCGATAAGTCCAGCCGAAATAATTAACATCCATTTCCAATAACGTTCTTGGCTTATTTTCAATTCCAAAATTCCATAAAACGTCAGTAATAAAAAGAAAACTCCAGAATTATAAGGTCGCGCAAAAACAGTATTCATCACTGTAAATGTTAAACCTGTGAATAAAGCAATTACTAGTAAACCTGAATATTTAGAGAAATGTCGAAAGCCAATGCGATAAATTAACAGGGATGTCAGAATATAAAAAATCAAACTTGTCGATCGAATAGCCAATTCGCTATCACCAAAAAAGCGCACCCAAATCCAGAGCAAAACCTGATAAAATGCAGGATGCATATCACCCACTTTCACACCTTGCACCCAGAATTCATTCCAAGTTGAAAAATGTGTTCGATGCCAAGCGCTTAATTCATCGTTTGACAAGCCTTGGTAGTGCATAAAAATCAATCGAATGATTAATCCTGCCATCACCAAAGAAATAAAAACCCAATGCTTCTGTAGACTGCGCATGCTATCCACGCAGCTCTTGACGCGTTTTTTCGTAGAGTATCATTCCTGCAGCAACACCAACATTCAATGAAGCAATTTCACCCCGCAATGGGATTCGGGCTTTAACATCTGAAAGATTTAACAAATCAGATGTTATTCCATCTTCCTCTGAACCTAAAATAATACAAACGGGTCCGCGCATATTAATTTCGTGCAGTGAAACAGCCGCTTTTTCTGTACATGAAATAATGCGCATTCCGCATTGCTGTAAATAGAAAAGTGATTCTTTTAGACTATTTGTTTTACAAACAGGAATTCTATTCAAAGCTCCAGCTGACGTTTTAATTGCATCCGGAGTTACCAGCGCCGAACCTTTAGAAGGAATTAAAATAGCATCAACACCTTGACATTCTGCTGTACGAGCAATTGCTCCAAAGTTTCGAACATCCGTTATTCTGTCTAAAACAAGAATCAATGGTTTTTCGCCACGTTCCAACATTTCTTCAACAAGTGGTTCAATTTCTTTGTATTCAATTGGGGAAACCATGGCGATAACACCTTGATGATTTCCTTCAGTTAAAAAATCTAATTTTTGAGAAGGAACAAATTGCAATTGATAGTTTTTACCTGCCAATGCTTCTTTAAGCTCCGTGAACAATTCTTTATTCATCCCTTTTTGAATCAGAATTTTATTTATTTCACGTTCTGCTTTAATTGCCTCAATCACGGCACGAACACCAAAAATCAAATCTTCAGCTGATTTTTTTCGTTCAAATTTTCTTGGTTCCATTCTATTTATTTAATAGTTAAAAGTGAAGTCAACTTCTACGTTGTCTCCAAGTGTTTTTGCTACGGGACACGCTTTTCCGGCTCTAATAACCCGTTCTGCAATATCTTCTGACCAATTATTCCCTGTTAAATCCAATTCGATTACAATACGTTCTATCCGTCGAGGCGCAGCTCCCATGATTTTCTCGACTTTTGCATTCGCATGCTCAAAGTTAATCGCATGCTCATTGCAAAAAATCCCCATGATGGTAATCATACAAGAAGCATAAGCCGTTGCAACTAAATCTGTTGGAGAAAATGCCTCTCCCCTACCTTTATTATCAATAGGTGCGTCTGTATTTATTTCAATTCCAGATTGAATATGCAAACAACATGTTCTTAAATTTCCTAAATACTTTACTTCTGAGGTAATCATATAAATTCGATGATAATATTGTAACTTTGTCGAGAATTAGAATCAGCGTAATTCTGAGTGTAAAAATAGGCTTTTTCTTTAAGATGTTGTTATGCTTAAACATTAGTTGATACTTAGTTGTTATTGAAGTTGGAATAATTTTGAACCTAATTAGAGTCAAAATGAGTGAAATAATTGAGAAAGACAATTCTGAAATAAGAATCAAAAAACCAAAATGGTTGCGTGTAAAATTGCCAACTGGTGAAAATTACCGCAAGGTAAGGTCGTTGGTCGATGAGCATAAGTTACATACTATTTGTGAAAGTGGAAGTTGTCCAAACATGGGTGAATGCTGGGGTGAAGGAACAGCAACCTTTATGATTCTCGGTAATATCTGTACCCGTTCGTGTGGGTTTTGTGCTGTTAAAACTGGGCGACCGGAGGAAGTTGATCTTTACGAGCCTGGAAAAGTGGCTCAAAGTGTAAAGATTATGCAAATAAAACATGCAGTAATTACCTCAGTGGATCGAGATGATTTAAAAGATGGTGGAGCTGAAATCTGGGCGCAAACTGTGCGAGCAATACGTCAACAATCTCCAGGAACAACCATGGAAACATTAATCCCAGATTTCGCAGGGCTATGGCATAATTTACAAGTTATAATTGATGTTGCCCCAGAAATCGTTTCGCACAACTTAGAAACGGTAAGGCGACTTACAAAAGCCGTCCGAATTCAAGCGAAATATGATCGAAGTTTAGAAGTCTTATTTCGTTTAAAGAAAGGTGGAATGCGCACTAAATCTGGAATCATGCTCGGTCTAGGTGAAACTGACGATGAAATCATCGAAACAATGGAAGATCTTCGAGCAGTAAATGTGGACATTTTAACGATTGGACAATATTTACAGCCAACACCAAAACACTTGCCAATCGCGGAGTTTGTAACACCAGAACGATTTGAAAAGTATCGAATTCTTGGTTTGGAAATGGGATTCAGGTATGTTGAAAGTGGACCTTTGGTGCGTTCATCATATCACGCTGAAAAGCACCTATTTTAATTCTTTGACTTGTATACTTTTTTAAAAAAAACATTCAAAAAGAATTTCATTAGGAATTAAAATAAATTAGATTTGTAAGATTAAAATAAAGTTACCTGGATAATAAGTTTAAAACTTTTCGTTTTTATTTATTAACTTGGCGGTCGCGTTAAAACAATAATAGGAAATAACTACATTATGAAACGAAACAAAATAATCATCGGTTCTGCCGGTTTAGTTGCTTTAGCAGCGTTTTTTGCGGTTTCTCCTTGGGGATTCAAAACAACTGAGGTCTCGTATTCTAAACAAGACTTACCTTCTTTGGAGTCAAAATCTGCCGAAAATGCTCAACAATGGCTTAGTGCAAGATTCATTGACCAAGCAACTGGGCAAGAAATCACGAAAGAGAAATTAGAATTAATTCGTTCGCAAGTAAGAAAAGCACCAAAAAGCAAAGCAATTTCTTTTGTTGAGCAAGGTCCTGATAATATTGGTGGACGAACAAGAGCAATCCAACTTGACAGAAATGATGTAAATCATTTGTGGGCTGGTGGTGTTTCTGGCGGTTTATTCGTTTCAAACAACCGTGCTAATGTATGGGAACGTGTTGATTCGTATATTAATAGCGGTGCATCACCATTCATTTCGAGTATGACACAAACGATAGACGGTACTTTATTTGTTGCGACTGGATCAAATGACGAATCTTGGAATGGTAATGGCGTTTGGTACACGACTGATAATGGAGGTACGTGGGATGTAATTCCTGGTACAACAAATTGTACTGAAGTAGTATCGAATGATGTTGATAACTTTGTATGGTTGGCAACTGGTTCAGGCCTTAGAAAATGGAAACTGGGAGATGCAAGTTTGACTACAGTAACAGTAACTCCAGGAGCATGTAATGCTTTACAAATGTCAAAAGACGGTCAGGTGATTGTTGCAGGTATGGGAACGAATAAAACATTCGTTTCTGCTGATGGCGGTGCAACTTTCGCCGATAAATCTGGTTCAGGATCTACTGTTGTAGCCTCAGGTTCTCAGCGCATTGAGTATGCTATTTCCCATGCTCGTGTTGGTGGAAAATATTCAATTTATGCTGTAAGAACAGGTTCGAATCTACTGGGAATGAATGTTTCACATGATGACGGAGCAACATGGTCTCAATTCATTGGAGCTTCAGGAACACCAAGTAACCTTGACATCTACAGAAACCAAGGTACTTACAACTCTATTGTAACTGTTGTACCTACGGACAATGAAAAAATCTTAATTGGCGGTATTGATATTTGGAAATGGAAACAAACTGTAAACAATCCTCCATCAGGTGGATTTGAGAAATTAACAGAGTGGTTCTTACCTCAATATGCACCAAAGTATGCGCATGCAGATAATCATGAAATGAAATGGGATCAAACAAATCGCTTGTACATTGGTAACGATGGTGGTATTGGTGTAACGAATGATTTTGGTGAAACTTGGTACCCTGCAAACAGAGGATACAATGTAACGCAGTTCTATGGTATTGCTTTCGACCGTGAAGGAGCAGTGATGGGTGGAGCGCAAGATAATGGTACAGCATATAACGACCATACTCTTTCTACATTCAAAGAATTTAGAGAGGTTAACGGTGGTGATGGATTTGCGTGTGAGATTTCATTCTTCAATCCTAAAGTGATGTTCTCATCAGTTTATTACAACTCAATCTCACGTTCTGGTGATAAAGGAAACACATGGAGTTCATTTGCTCCCGTTTTCCCAAGTTCATATGACCCAGTTGGGACAGAAGGATCAATTCACCCATTCGTTACTTCATACACATTGGCTGAATACTATGATTTAAATTCGGAGGATTCTGTTTTATTCGTTGCAACGAAAAACTATGCAGCCGGAACGACAATTAAAATTCCTTCAAAAGCAACTGGAGATTCTATGACATATACGACGCCTACAGCTTTGTATTTTGATGATACCTTAGAATACGATCCAACGTTAACTACAATTGATTACACATGTATTAACACATTAAATGGTCAAACAGTTTATTTAGGTAACTATCCTTGGACACCATTCACGAGTGCTTCAGGTACGAACCCTCCAACACTTGGCGACTCATTGTTAGTTGAATTCCCTACGGGTGATGACACTGTAGTTGTTGGTACTATCGGAACATACAATCACTATTATGGACAAAATACTGCTACTGGCGAAACATACAGTATGGGGAACCAACAGGTTGCATATAACGTTGCTTGGGACACTTTGAAAGTTCAAGATCCTTATCAATCTTGGTTTGTCATGTATGTTAATATCAATGGTGGTGAACTTTGGGCAACGCGCAATGCAGCTCGTCTTTCTGTTCTTGACCAAAATTGGATTAAAATTGCAAAAGGAATCGGAAGTGAATTTGGATTCGGAAGTAACGGTAATATGCGTGTAGATTTAGAATTCTCTAGAGATTTAAATCACTTATACGTCGCTGCTGGTGGTGGAGTTTGGAGAATTGATGGCTTAGGAGATATTTACACATCCGATCCTAACTTTAAAACCAAGGCTGGTTATTGGGGCACAGGAGCCGCAAGTTTACCTACAGCAACGACCGCCACAAAAATTAACACAACATCCTATGAAGGTTTAACAGTTAATCCAACTAATCCTGATGACGTAGTATTATTTGGAGGTTTCAGTCAAGGTAACAAACGCTCATTAAACGCAACAGCAGCTACACCTACATTTACTTCATTAACGAATATTACATCTCCAAATGTTGCTTGTTATGATGGTATTATTGACAGAGATGATTCTGATATCATTGTTGTTGGAACGTCTGAAGGTGTTTTCGTAACTGAGGATGGTGGTGCAACTTGGGAAAATTCATCAACTGGATTTGAAGGCACACCGGTTTTCCATGTTCGCCAATCTTGGAGAACATTCGACGAAGGTAACCGCAGACCAGGTGAAATTTATATTGGTACATATGGACGTGGTATTTGGGCATCTGCTGCTTACCTTGGGATCGGTGAAAATGGAACAGATGGAAACCAAGTTTTCAAAACAAAATTGAAAACATATCCTAACCCAACAACTGATAACACAACATTGACGTTCAACTTATCTGAAACATCAAATGTGAATGTAATGGTTTACAACATCTCTGGAAGATTAGTAAAAACAATTACAAACAAAAATGTTCAAGCGGGAGCGCAAATTTTAACAATTGATGCTCAAGATTTACCGAACGGAACCTATATTGTTAAGTTCATTGCAGGTAAACAAAATGAAACAGCGAAATTCATTAAAATGTAATTTCATCTAACGCATAAAGAAAAAGGGTTGTCATATGGCAACCCTTTTTTATTTCACACATTTTTGAAGTATTAATTAAAGGAGAAATCCTACCTTTGTAAACTATCAAATTTTAAAAAATGAGTTCTTACGATATTATAATTATTGGTTCTGGGCCTGGTGGATATGTAGCTGCAATTAGATGCGCCCAATTAGGTATGAAAACTGCCTTAATTGAAAAATACGACACATTAGGTGGAACATGTTTAAATGTTGGTTGTATCCCTTCAAAAGCATTGTTGGATTCATCTGAACATTACCATAATGCAGTTCACAATTTCGAAGAACATGGAATTATCGTTAAGGATGTAAAAGCTAATCTTGAGCAAATGATTAAACGTAAAAGTGAGGTTATTGCTCAAACATGCGCTGGTATCAAATTTTTGATGGACAAAAATAAAGTAGATGTATTGACTGGAGTTGGTTCATTTGTTGATAAAAACACCATCAAGGTAAAAGATAACAGTGGTACTGAAACCATAATTAATACGAAAAATGTAATCATCGCTACAGGTTCTAAACCAAATTTCTTCCCTGGAATGGAACCTGACAAAAAGCGAATTATTACTTCTACTGAAGCATTAAAAATGACGGAAATTCCGAAAAAAATGCTCGTGATAGGCGGTGGTGTAATAGGTTTGGAATTAGGATCCGTATACGGTCGTTTAGGAACTGAAATCGAAGTGGTCGAATTTGCAAATACGATTATACCTACAATGGACGCTGCCTTAGGGAAAGAACTGACGCGTGTATTGAAAAAAGAAGGATTTAAATTCAACCTTGAGCACAAAGTTCAAAAAGTTGAAAACCTAGGAGATAAAGTTGTTTTAACAGCTTTGAATAAGAAAGATGTAGAAGTAAGGTTCGAAGCGGACTATTGTCTAGTTGCTGTTGGAAGAAAACCATACACAGAAGGCTTAAATCTTGAAGCTGCAGGTTTAACGGTAAACAACAAAGGTCAAATTGAAGTAAACGATCACTGCCAAACAGCAGTTCCAAACATCTACGCAATTGGTGACGTTGTTAGAGGAGCAATGTTAGCGCATAAAGCGGAGGAAGAAGGCGTTTATGTTGCTGAACAGATTGCTGGTCAAAAACCGCATATCAATTACAATCTTATACCAGGAGTCGTTTACACATGGCCAGAAGTTGCGGCAGTTGGAAAAACGGAAGAAGAATTAAAAGCTGCAGGTGTTGAATACAAAGTTGGTTCGTTCCCTATCAAAGCATTAGGAAGAGCACGTGCAAGTATGGATACTGCTGGTTTGGTTAAAATCCTTGCAGATAAAAACACGGATGAAATTTTAGGTGTTCACATGATTGCTCCGCGTGCTGCCGATTTAATTATGGAAGCTGTTACAGCAATGGAATATAGAGCATCTGCAGAAGACATCGCTCGCATTTGTCATCCACATCCAACATACTCTGAAGCAATTAAAGAAGCTGCTTTGGATGCAACAGATGCACGTCCCTTACACGTTTAAAAAAATAAAATACGCTGTACAATCTCCTTCCGATTAAAATTAGAAGGGGATTTTTTTTGTTTTGGATTCTTTTAAAAATGCTATTCATCATTTTTGTTAAAGAATCTAAAAAAGCGCATAAACTTAGTTGCATTTCGTTTGTTTAATAAGCAAAGTAACTACAATGGCAACAAAAGAAAAAATTACCAAAACGTACATCGAATTCGAGTTATTGAACGGAAGAACACCACATTCTGTTTTCGAATTGTGCAAGAAATTAAAAATTGAAGAAGCGACATTTTACAAATCTTTCTCATCCTTGAATGCTATACGAGAAGAGATTCTTGTTAACATGCTTTCCACTACTTTTGAAATTATTGAAAATGATCCAGAATACCTTGGATATAGTGCTCGCGAAAAAGCATTGGCTATTTTTTATACGCTTTTCGCTCAATTGGAAAAAAATCGTTCTTACTTCTTGGCTAAATATAGTTCCTTAAAAGAAGCACCTCATCAATACAAGGAATGGGATTCGTTTATGAAAACGTTGGATATGCATTTGAATGATGTATTACAAGAAGCTAAAAGCGCTCAAGAGATTATCGATCGACCTTTAATAGGTGAACATTACCACAAAGGATTCAAATTAATTTTCTCCTATGTATTCCGTGTTTGGATCAATGATAGTTCTGCTGAATTTGCAACAACTGATGCTGCCATCGAAAAAAGTGTAAATTTAAGTTTTGACTTGTTGGCCACATCCCCACTTGATTCAATTCTAGATTTTGGGAAATTTGCGTTTAAAACAAAAGTCTTTTAAACATGAGTTCCGATAAAGGAATGGACAAAATTCCTACCTCCAAAGTTCAACGTGCTGCAAAAATCATTGGAACCAGCGCAAAAGTTGGTGGAAACTATGTGAAATATTTCGCAAAAAAGACCATTAATTCAAGTCATACCAAAGATGATTTACACAGTGAAAACGCAAACGATATTTATAAATCACTTAGCGAACTAAAAGGGAGTGCACTGAAAGTTGCGCAAATGATGAGCATGGACAACAATGTGCTTCCACAAGCCTATCAAGATAAATTTTCACTCGCTCAATACAATGCTCCTGCCCTTTCATTTCCTTTAATTCAAAAAACGTTCTTGCAACAAATGGGGCAAAAACCGCATGAATTATTTGATTCATTTTCAAAAGAGGCCATACATGCTGCCAGTATTGGTCAAGTGCACGAAGCACGCAAAGGAGATTTACATTTAGCCGTTAAAATTCAATATCCGGGAGTAGCTGATGCGATTTCATCCGATTTAAAACTTGTGAAGCCATTGGCCGCACAACTTTTAAACGTAAAAAGCTCAGAAATCAAACTATACATGGATGAAGTGGAAGCGAAATTGATTGAGGAAACGGATTACGAATTAGAACTTATTCGCTCAACCGAAATTGCACAAGCATGTGCTTCTTTGAAAGGTCTTCGATTTCCGAAGTATTATCCAGAACTATCGAATAAGCGCATTTTAACAATGGATTGGATCGAAGGTGAAATGTTGCCCGAATTTCTTGCGAAAAAGCCTTCACAAGCGCTAAGAAACCAAATAGGGCAATCGTTATGGGATTTCTACTTGTACCAAATGAAAGTTGTTCGCAAAGTGCACGCTGATCCGCATCCAGGAAATTTCATTGTTGATAGTGCTCATAATCTGTGTGTATTGGATTTTGGTTGTGTCAAGGAAATTCCGTCTGAGTTTTTTGATAATTATTTCCAATTATTAAAGCCAGGTGTATTTGAGGACACAGAACGCTTGTATTCATTGTACTATAAATTGGATTTTTTCAGAAAAGACGATTCTCCAGAGACGATTGAATTTCTGAAAGAAGTTTATCATGAAATGATTTCTTTATTGTCAAGACCATTTTATACAGCAACTTTTGATTTTTCAGATAAAGAATTTTTTACTCAAATTTATACGATGGGTGAAGGATTCTCGAAGAATAAAACCTTCCGAAAAATGAACAATGCACGTGGTTCAAAAGACGCAATTTACGTTATGAGAACTTTCTTCGGCTTATATTCTTTATTGCATTTATTGGAAGCTGATGTGCAATTGAATTATACTTTGGATTAATAAAATAGTCTTTTAAAACAAAAAGCCCAGTAATTTCTTACCGGGCTTTTTTATTGGAGTTTTGTTGGTTTACTCCTTAACCAAGACCATTTCATCTACTAAATGTTTTGCGCCAGCGTATTTATCCATCACCCACATAACGTAACGGATATCAACGACAACGTTTCTGCAACGATTGGGATCGAACATATAATCTGACATGGTACTTTCCCAAGTGCGATCGAAGTTCAAGCCCATTAAGTTTCCTTTTGCATCAATTACTGGTGAACCAGAGTTTCCTCCTGTCGTGTGATTTGAACCTGTGAAACAAATCCACAATTCACCATCCTGTGCATAATCGCCATAATCCTTGTTTTTATGCATTTCTAACATGCGTGGTAACAATTCAAAATCAGGATTTCCAGTGTTGTATTTCGCGATAATTCCATCTAAAGTTGTATGTTCTGTGTACGCCATTCCATCTGTTGGAGAAGAGCCTTCCAATTGTCCGTATGTAATTCTTAAGGTGCTATTGGCATCTGCCCAATGTTTTGCATCAGGGAACATTTCATATTTTCCTTGCACATACACTTTCAACAAAGCATTCATTTGATCATCAAACGCTTGGTAGTTTGGCAATACATTTTCTTTGAAATCCTTTGTCAATTTTGCGTACAATTTGAACCCAGGATCTTTCTTAACTGCACTAATCGATTTCTCTTTGAACTTTTGTAAGAAAGCTACATACCGTTCTTTGTTGGTAAGAATCGACTTAGCGAAAATTGCTTTTGATAAACCATTCACATAATTCAAATCCGCAATTGATTCATCATCTATTTTTACTTGCGCAAAGTATTCCATTGTCAACAGGTCAAAAATCTTTTGATCTACTCCTGCGTCATAATTTTTGAAGAAACCATCCGCACCTTTGATCATTTTTTCAATCTGTGCATTTAATTCGCCTTTTTCAAGGTATTTGCTGTAATTGGTTGTAATATCATCAATGCCACGTGCCAATTTATAAAATTCTGGTCCAACATATAAATACTCAATTGCCATTGAATAACGAAATTCCCATTCGCTTCCTTCTTCAACCAATTTATTCATTTGATTAACCAATTGACCGTATGCTCCGTTCCATTTATCATTGGTTGCAGCCATTTCGTTGTATTCTTTTTCTTTGCCAATTTTAACAGAAACGCCATCCAAACGTTTCAATCCGTCAACTTGTCCAATCCATTTTTTATAGGCATTCGCAATACTAGCTTGCTTCGCTGAATATTTGATACGAATTTCATCAGAAGAACGCATGGCAGCATCAATGATACTCAATGATTTCTCACGCATTTTGATGCGGGCTGGACGCTCTTTTTCTACAATAAATTTCAAATAGCCTGAAGCAACGTGCTGTTCAGTTTCACCTGGAAAACCATAGACCATCGTAAAATCGCCAACTTTTCTATCCTTAAACGAAATCGGCAAGAAATGAATTGGAGTATATGGCACATTGTTCGTTGAAAAGTCCGCTGGTTTGTTGTCAGCTCCAGTATATATTCTGAATACGGAAAAATCTCCTGTATGTCTTGGCCAAACCCAGTTGTCTGTGTCACCACCAAATTTTCCAATTGAATTGGGAGGTGTTCCAACTAAGCGCACATCCTTAAAAACTTCTTTCACAATAATATAAAAATGGTTTCCATAATTAAATGGTTTTATTTCCGCTTCGTAATGTGTACCAACCGTGGCATCTTTTATCAATTGCTCCATATTTTTACGCATCGCTGCAGCACGTTTTTCAGCACTTTCGGATTCAACAACACCGAACATTACCGAAGCTGTAACATCATCAATTCGCACCATGCGTGAAGCTGTTAAACCAACATTTGGTAATTCTTCAGTGTAATTCTTAGCCCAAAATCCATTTTTCAAGTAATCTTTTTCAAGCGAGGAATGTGATTGTATTTGCGAATAACCACAGTGATGATTTGTCAACAATAAACCTGTACCTGAAACCAATTCAGCTGTACAACCGCCACCAAAATGCATAATTGCATCTTTCAAACTTGAATGATTCACATCGTAAATATCCTTTGCTGATAATTTCATTCCTTTCGCTTGCATGTCTGATTCAAAAGCAGAAATAACAGAAGGAATCAACATTCCTTCCTCTGCGAAACAGTTGATAAATGTGATGAATGATAAACTTAATGGTAATAAAAACTTCTTCATACGCTAATAATGATAAGTTTCAAAATTAAGTAAAATGATTCGAAATGCGTCAAATAAAGGATAAAGAGCACACTCATTTATTAACATAGGATTTTCGCCGTTTTTCGGTAATAATTCGAAAAAAATAGCAACTTTGTGTTTATGGAACTAATGAATCAAATTTTTCGTCTAGGTGTTGTATTTGCCATCTTCGGATTTATCTGGGGGATTTTTGAACTTGGATTGAACTTAATAAGCGGTGGCAGAACGCGCACAATTTCAGAGGTTTATTTTATAAAGGCCATCAAGTATTTATTCTTGGTTGATGTTACTTTTTTGTTTTGCTTGGATGATGCGCAAAATTTGATTTCTACCTTTAACATTGTGACTGCTGGCTTGGTATTGTTGACTTATTTCGTAGGGAAATTGCAAAATCAGCAAAATAAATTGGCCATGTTCCAGATGATGGGTGCTGGTATGAAATCTCCCAAGCAATCCACTTTTAATTTTCGTGTTGAGGTTGGGGTAATCGTTCTAGCGATTGGTGTATTTAGTTTATTTATGTTCTACCCTGCTGCTGCTAAAAATCCTATTTCCATCTGGTTCCATGAAAGTATTATCAACATTGAAGATACTCCTATTTTCGGTTTTATATTCAAAGTAATTGGATTCTTCTTTTTGGTCAGTATGATTTTCAAAATGTTGAATGGTTTCAATTATTTGATTTCTGGAAAACCCTTTGTGCAAGCGAGTTCGTCTTTTCAATCGTTCAACAAGAAAAAGAAAGATGATGAATTTGACGATTACGAAGAACTGAATAACTAAAGTGTTTCCAAAAAGGCTTCAATTTGCGCAATTAGCGGCTCTTTTTCGTCATTTACGATGATAAAATTAGCTAGCTCTCTCTTTTCTTTGTCTGACCATTGTTTACGGATGCGATCTTCAACTTGTTGAACAGTCATTTTATCACGTTCGATCACACGTTGTATGCGTAATTCTTTTGGAGCAGTAACGAGCAAATTGATGTCCATTGTTTTGTAAGCCCCTGTTTCAAAGAGAATTGCTGCTTCATTAAAAACATAGGGTGAATTTTGACGATTGCACCACTCTACAAAAGCAGTTCGCACCTTTGGATGGATAATTTGATTTACTTGAATGCGCAATTGATCATTTTTGAAAAGTTGTTGCGCTAAAAAGGGACGGTTCAGTTCATCAATAATGTAGACTTCAGAACCTAGTAATTGTATTAATTGATTTCGGATTTCACTATCCGTATCAACAAGTTCTTTTGCAGCCAAATCTGAATAGTAAACTGGATAACCCAGGGTTTCAACTATTTTCCCAATAAGACTTTTACCTGAACCAATTCCGCCAGTTAAACCAATTTTCAGCACAGCGTTTAAATTTCTTCTACTCCAATTATTTTGAACGGAAGCCTGATTATGGCCTGATAATCTTCTCCCGCTTCTTCCATATCTTCATCCTCTTCTTCAAAATACCAATTAACTGAAACAACTGTTCCGCTCAGTTTTTCCAATTTCTTAAATAAATCCAATATACATTTTGAAGATGACGTGTTAAAGTATTCCAGTTTAATTTCAATTACCGTATGAGAAACAGGATTTACAGCATACTGATCAATCCAATCATACAATGGTTTATAAAATTCAATTGAATTTTCAGGTATCGATCTTCCTTTCAACAACAATGTTCCCGAAATTGGATCAAAAACAACTTCTGGTGTTTTTGCTGAAGCTTCTAACATCAATACTTCCATCTTTCTATTCATCTATTTTTACGTGCAAACAAAAAAAGCTTGTTTCATTATTAATCTTTAAAAACTCAAATCCCAATTTATTTCCCGATTTCCGAGCGATATCAATCATACCTAATCCAGCATTTCCTTTACTGGTAACCATCGAATTACTCAAACTGCTCTGATAATATTCTTTCAATCCATCTTTATCCAATGAATTTATGTTGTCTATGCGATCTTTCAACTCCTTTACTTTGTCTACATCAATATAATTACCTGTTTTCACAATGAAGTGATTTTGTTCTTTCATTATTAATACCAAGGCAGTTTTACGCTCCAATGTTTCTTTAGATTCTGGCAACGTTGATTCTTCAGCATGGTGATAAATATTCTGCAAAGATTCAACCAATATGTTGAACACTTTTTTACGAATTCGCGGAGTTACATTCATCGCATCCATTTTTGTTTCCATAGTATGGAGTACAGATGTCAACAATTCTGTAGTAACAATTCCTTTAAATGAAAGAATAACATTCTCATCCTCCATTGTACGAAATAAACTGTAAACGTTTGCTAATGACATTATGAATTGTTTCCAAACAAATATAGTCAATTGATAATCACCCTTTGCATAACTGAAACAAAAATACTCGGATTGAATACGACTGAAAGATTATCTTTGTAACATGAGTTCAAAAGAATGGTTTGTAGAGTGGTTTGATACATCTTATTATCACACCCTGTATAAAAATAGAAATGATGAGGAAGCTGAGCAGTTTATTTCTAAACTTTTAGCCTTTCTAAATTTAAAGAAAAATGCCTACGTACTCGATTTGGCGTGTGGGAAAGGTCGACATTCTGTTACCTTGAACAAACACGGCTTAAGTGTTTTGGGTGTTGATTTAGCTCCGAACAGCATTGAAGAAGCGGGCCGATTTCAAGAACCTGGACTTTCATTTGATGTCCACGATATGCGTGAAGTAATTGAAGGAGAATCTTTTGATGCGATTTTTAATTTATTTACCAGTTTTGGCTATTTCGATGATTTAAATGACAATGTGCGCGTTGTTCAATCGATGTATACCATGTTGAATCATGAAGGAATATTGGTAATTGATTTTATGAATGCCTCCAAGGTAATTGCTAATTTAGTGAAAGAAGAAGAAAAAGAAATCGATGGAATACACTTCACAATCGAACGAGTTTATGACGGTCAACATATTTTTAAACACATAAAATTCAACGATGCTGGAAATGATTTTCACTTCACCGAACGCGTTCAAGCCCTGAAAAAAGATGACTTTTATGATTTATTGTCAGAGAATAAGTTTGATATTATTCGTACTTTTGGCGACTTTTCATTGAATGATTTTGATGAAAAAACTTCAGATCGTTTGATCATCATTGCAAGAAAAAACTAATGGAAGCATTTATCGTTTATTCAAGTCTTATTTTGTCGGTTGTTGTAGGAGGTTTCTTTGTTACCTACTTGCAGCAGACAAATAAAGCACAAATTATCAAGTTGCTTCTTGCTTTTAGTGGTGGATTTTTGTTAGCCATTGCCTTTACCCATTTCATTCCAGATTTATACCATGAAGAATCGGCATCTATTGGAATTTATATTTTAATTGGATTTTTGATTCAATTGTTGATGGAATTCTTTTCTGGCGGAATTGAGCACGGACATGTACACGTTCACAAAGGTCAAAAAATGCCTTGGGGATTGTTTATTTCGCTTTCTGTACATTCCATTTTAGAAGGAATTCCTTTGGGAAATCAATTGATGGGTCACGAAATATTGAGTTCACATCACCACGGAGACGATAATTCGTTGTTGTTAGGTATATTGTTTCATCAGTTACCTGTAGCAATTGCCTTGATGACCTTATTGGTCAACACGAAGCTTACTACAGCAAAAGCGTGGATTGTTTTAATGCTTTTCGGTATTATGACGCCCTTAGGTGTTTTAGTAGGGATGTTAACATTACCCGGAGAATTTGGCTTAGATTATCACGTAATTCTGGCAATCGTTGTTGGGATGTTTTTGCATATTTCAACCACAATTATCTTTGAAACATCAGAAAATCACAAATTCAACTTATTGAAATTATTGGCCATTTTTGTTGGCTGTGGATTGGCTTTTTTGATGCATTAAAAAGTTGTCTTCGAGAACAATTCGATAAACTCATCGTATCACCTCAGTCAACGTTATCTTTATACGTATTAAATTCTTAACCAATCATTCGTTTGAAGGTTGCCCACATGATTTTTAGATCTGTTCCAACTGTTGGACGTTCAAGGTATTTCTTGTTCATTTCTATTTTGGCTGGCATGATGACTTCAATATAGGTTTTGTGTGGATCTTCAGATTTGCCTAACAGTTCATTTTCATTGAAATATTCTACCGAAGCGTAATCTGTAATTCCTGGTTGAACAGTTAGAATTAGACGTTGGTCTTCAGTGTATAAATCGACAAATTCTTTCACTTCTGGTCGCGGACCAACGATGCTCATTTCTCCTTTCAATACATTGATAAATTGAGGAAATTCATCCAGTTTGAACTTTCGTAAGAAGTAGCCTGAGTGCGTAATTCGAGGGTCGCGCATTCCAACGGTTAATTTACCCGCTTTATCCGCATCTTTCCGCATGGAACGAAACTTCAACATCTTAAATGGAACTCCGTGTTTTCCTACACGCTCCTGCTGATAAAAAATACCCCCTTTCGATTCCACTAAAATCCATATAGACATTATAGCTCCGATCGGAAGGAATAGACTCAAAATAATGAGAGAAACAAGTATGTCGAATGTTCTTTTCACTAATTAAAATGAAAGAATCGAAACAACTGCCTTCTTTACAGCATTCACAACCGTTTGAACTTGTTCATCCGTTAAATTGTAATAAACAGGTAAGGAAATTTCATTGTGGTATTTATTCCAAGTTTCAGGATAATCTTCCATTTTGTAGCCACGTTTTTTATAGGCCGTCAAGGTTGGCAAAGGTAAAAAGTGGACATTGACAGCAACATCTTCATCAAAAATCACTTGCATAATGGCATCGCGTTGTGCTTCTGTGATGTTTGCAATACGCAATTGATATAAATGATAACTACTTACCTTAATCTCTGTCGTATGAAGTGGTGTAATTGCCCAGGATTCGTTGGCAAATGCAGCGTCGTATTGTTCGAAAATGGCTTTTCTACGGTCTAAATTTTCTTGATAACGTTCCAATTCAATCAAACCAATAGCAGCTTGTAAATCGGTCATATTGCACTTAAAACCCGGCTCTTCAACATCGTAACGCCAATTTCCTTTTTGGGTTTTTGCCAATGCATCTTTGTTTTGTCCATGTAGGATCATTGTACAAAATGCCGTATAAATTTCATTGTGATCAAAACCATCAGGCAAATTAAAACACAAAGCTCCACCCTCTGCAGTTGTCAAATTCTTTACCGCATGGAAGGAGAAAGAACTAATATCCGTTAATGATCCAGAGCGCTTCCCATTCATTGTAGCTCCAAAACTGTGCGCTGAATCGCTAATTACAAGGATTCTTCCAAGTTGCTTTTGTAAATCAGTTGAAGGTGAAAATTGTTTCACAATCGATTCCTCTTTCGCCAAGGCGTTGATTAAATCATAATCGCATGGAAATCCAGCTAAATCAACAGCTATAATCGCTTTAGTGCGTGGTGTAATTGCTTTTCGAATGGCCTCAACTGAAATATTAAAATCTTCTGGATTGATATCCACCATCACTGGCTTTGCTCCTGAATGTATAATTACATTGGCACTTGCGCAATAGGTGTAAGCAGGAAGAATTACTTCATCTCCTTCTTGAATTCCCCACCAACTCAATAAAACTTGCATTCCCATTGTCCAAGAATTTACAGCAACTGTTGTTTTACATGCGCAATATTCTGTGATTTTTTTCTCAAATAACTTCGTTCGAGGTCCCGTTGTAATCCAGCCGCTTTGCAATGCTGCAGTTACCTCATCGATGACTTTTTGATCTATTCTTGGTGGTGAAAATGGTATCATACATTTAATTTTAGTGCACTCGAATAATACTTCGAAGTTAAGGATTATCTCGACAATCGTTTTTGTTTATCCGAAGGTTTTTTATTTAGAAGCACGAATTCGAAAAGTCCTTTCAGATAACCAAGACCATAACTAATATGAAGAATTGGAAAAACAGTTAATAGTGAGAAGAGTTTAATTTGTTTGTCTTCTCCAGCAATTTTGGCCGCAACGGCAAAGGCCATTAGAACATAAAGAAGTAAAGGAATTGAACCTATGAAAAAAATAAACATCGAGATAAATGGCAGTATAAGTAGTAGCAACAGATACATAACAAATAATGGTGGAACCAACTGTCGCAGCGTTGTTACCGACTTGTGTTTGCGATTTACAAAGACTTTCCAATAACCGTACTGAAAAAATTGACGCCAAAGTCCTTGATAGTTTCCACGAACATAATATTTCAATGAGATAGCATTGTCATAATAAATTTTACCACCGGCATTTGTCACACGAAAATTAAAATCGTCATCCTGATTACGGATCAATTCTTCATCGAAAAAACCAATTTTTTCGAATACCCAATAAGGATACATTGGACTCGTTACAGTATCTGTAAAACCCGATTGCTCAAGTGTTCTAAAATTTCCCAATCCCATTCCAAAGGCTGTTGACATGGCTTTAGAAATTACACGACCTGTTTCATTCATGTATTCATTGACAATTTTACCGCCAATACACCAAACTGTTGAATCTATTTTAAATCGTTGCAAACAATTGGCTAAATAATTTTCACTTAGGATATGGCGCGCTCCAACTATTTGAATATAATCGACCTTTCCACCAGCGTAAATTCCAAGATTAAATGCAAACGGCGTTAATTGCTTTTCGTTATCAATCAATTTTAAAGAAGGATAGGTCTTCATCAACTCTAAAACCACTTCTCGTGTTCCATCATCACTCATTCCATCCACAACAAAAACATTTATTTCAGTAGCTTGAGGAAGTGTGCAATTATAAATTGCACCGATACATTCAGCTATATACGAACGCTCATTTCTGCAGGGAATAACAACACTAATTTGAGTCATTTTGTCTTGTTATAAGTGAATTATTCGAGACAAATAGTAAGGCGCAAATTAGAAATGTATACACCACAATACCACTTTGTCGTTGGAGCATTGATTCAAACAAGGCATTAAATACAAAATTCGAAATGATTAAGAGCAGCAACCAGTTTTTGTATTTAAATGCATAAAAAATTCCAACAACCACAATAGCGAGCAGAAGCAACAATCCGATCCATCCGATTTCAATACCTGTTTGTAAAAATTGATTGTGTGGGTTGTATTCTTGCTTTGCCAACTCCTTTTGATCTATGGTATTTAAATTGTTTGTCAAAACTTCATCTACATTTCCTGTACCAACACCAAAAGGATACTTTTTCAATACTTTGGTAGCAACAGTCCACATGACAATCCTTACTTCTGTACCAGACATTGGGTATTTACGCGCTTTGATAAAGGCATCTGAATCTTTTACATATTCATCGGCGTACCATTTGGCATTTGTCCATTCACCTTCCACTTGAGGAATAGAAATAATTGAAAGATACAAGAGAAAAGGTGCAGCAACTCCAGCGAATATGCACGCTAGTTTGCCCCATTTTTTATAAATAAGAATAAGCGTTAAAACAGCAATTAGTGCAAACAAAAACAGAATTCCAGCTAAACTTAAACACAATATGGAAGAAATGAATAATAGTCCAAGGAAAGGAATGATCCAAAACAATTTAAAACCGATTAATTGTTTACGATAACCATAAATCAATAGTCCCATTGCGAAAATCAGAAAAACAGAAGTGTAGCTTGGATGATGCTGGTAAGAAAATAAACTTGCTAAAAAACAGGCCTTACCGCCGCCATCGAAAAAACACAAAAATGAACTGGCGTAACTTTGAATCAACAAGATTGAAACTGCAGCTAAAAATCCTACAATTCCCCAGTAAAAGTTCGCTTTTTCTTTTAAACGAAAGGAAAACAAAATGGGTAGAATAACAAATGACAGTTTATTTTCAATGTACCTTCCTGCTAAATCAGGGTGCCGTGTAAAAAGCGCATAAATAAAATACAGCAAATACAAAGTAATAAACAATCCTGATAAAACATCCAATTTGAATGTTAGTTTACGCTTATACAAACCAACACCAACGACTATTGCAATTGCCACGAATCCAAGTACTATCAACTTAGGAAGCACAATTGCTAAAATGGAAAAGAAGCCTAAGGCCATTCCATAAACGTTAGGAAATGAGCGATTATTTTCCATTTATCAGCGTTAAGTAAATTTCTTTAAATCGCTTTGAACTTGCAGCTCTTGTTGCCCGTTCTTGCACCTTTTTCTGATTGATTTCAGAACATTTTTCACCATCTAAATCAATTGCTTGTACAAACGGATTTTTTCCAAGTTGTTCAATTACGCCATTCACACCATTTGTAATCCATTCTTTACTTACTGGTAAATCCGAAACAACTGGAACGCATCCAGCTGACATTGCTTCTAAAACGCTTACCGAGGTGCCATCACTTTCCGGAATTGAGATATAAAAAGTTGATTTTGCATACCAAGCAGCATTATCCGCTTTTTGTAGCCAACCTACAAATTCAACTTTGTCGGTTAAATTCAACTTTTCCACTTGCTTCAGCAACGCTTCCGTCTCTTCACCGGTTCCACCGATTACAAGTTTCCATTCAGCATGAAGTTGAACAAATTCATTAAAATAGTCAATCACCTTATCGATTCGATAAAGCTTTTTGTGCAAGCGATTTGAAAATACAATGGTTTGTTTTTCTTCAGGTTGAATTGGATCAATTCCATATTGTAATAAGATATACTTATCACTTGATACAATCTTATTCATTGCATCAATCATGTCCTGAGAATCAGCCGTAACAACCTTCGATCTTTTCAAGGTTTGTTTTACCAAAAAATGAAAAAACGCATTTTTCTTCGGAATAAGCAGCACATCACTCCCCCATGTAGTCGTTACAACCGGAATTGATAAAACATGCGCTACTTTAGAAACAAAATACGCCAAGCGATTTACTTGATGTATGTGAATCAAATCCGGATTCAAGCTTTTGATGTAGTTCTTCAACAATCTGTATGATTTAAACAGATTCATTGGATTTAACGAACGAAAGCTTATCACTTCATTTGCAACAACTCCATCAAATGAACAAACTTCTTCCGTTAACAAATAATTCTTTGCATCATCTGTGGACATCGCTACTAAATAGGATGAAACATGAATAGAATTAGATCCAATTTGGAGAATTTTCATTCGTTTGATTTTGTTAGGCCCTAAAGCTAAACGATTAATAAACGCAAAGATACTGTCAAATTTTGAAAATTCAATTTGCCACTTCGGGAAGTCATTAACTAATGATTGCTCACAAGTAGTGTTTCAATCAAGACCTTCAATCGTTCAATCTGTTTTTTGCGATGTAAGCTCTCAACTTGTTTGTTGGTTGCAAAACGTATTCTACCCGCTTTCCAGTCCTCATAAGCTTCTTTAATCATCTGCTTAGTGGCTTCCAAATCCGAAAATTCTGCCACATAACCACATTGAAACTCATTGATTAATTGTGCAGCGACATCCTCAGTATCCACTAATGCTAAAACAGGCTTTTGTACCGAAATATAATCGAATAACTTTCCCGTAAAAATTCCTTTTTGTTCACTTCTTGGATGGAGCTGAACGTTGATATCCATTTCGGCCATTTTATTGATTGCCCCCAGGTAGGATACGGACTGAAACAGTTGAACATTTTCCGAAATCTCACTAGGGACTGAGTAATTTTGATGCGCACCAATAATCGCTACGTTAAAATTAAAATCTTCAATTTCATTATTCAATTGTTTTAATGCTTCGAATAAAATTGCAGGTTTTCTGGAACCATAAAAAGTGCCAAAATATCCAAACGTGAAAATCGCATTCTTAGATGTATTTGTTAAATCTCGTTTGAAAGAATGATTGAATCCGTTTCGTATTTCCTCAAAATATTGAATATCCGGACACAAGGCTTTAAAATCATCGACAATCGGTTTACTTACAGAAAGAATTGCCGTGGCATATGTGTTCACGTCCTTCTCAATTGTTCTCAAATTGTTCTTTGTATTTTGATCTATGTGTGGATTCGCCGACATTTCGTCACGCATATCTGCTATCCATGGAATCGTAGAGAACTGTTTACAAAAATTTATAGCGACTAAATGTGCCTCTTGCGGACTAAAAGAACTAATAATCAGATCAAATGGATTTGCTTTATGGCTATCAACTAAATTCAACGTTGAAGCTTTTTGCCATTTCATCAAGGGATTTTTTATGAATTTTGAAAGAATAATCCGTGTGCCAACTTTTGCTTTGTGGAGTAAGCGACCATCACTTTGTAAATCTTTTAATTTTTCTAAAATCGATGAAGCGCTTTCGTAATGGATCGTTACATTCTTGCTCCACCTTACTTTATACTTCTTTGTGTCCAAACAAAAAACCTCCAATTCATAATCAGCACTCAAATATTCGACAAAGGCCAACATTCGATTTGTGGCAACACTTTGTTGAGGTGGAAACCAAGTTGTTATGAGTGCTATTCGTTTTTTATTTCCCACAGATTTCTCTTAATTTCTGTAAATAGCTAGTAACCAATCGTTCTCGATTGTAACGTATTTGTATCAATTCAATCTGCTCATGGTTTGGAGTCATACCGCGACTTTCAACCTTCTGAATCGCATTTTTCAAGGCCATGTAGCTTTGGTCTTCATTTGTTGCCAATGCAGTAAGATCATAAGGCAAACTCATTAACACTTCTGCACCGTAACTCAGCGCTTCTATTACTGCAACTGAAAAACCATCATGATCCGTCAAGCGTAAAAATATCGGTGTTTCTTTAATTGCTTTTTTGAAAACAGTTCCTTGAACCCATCCGTGTAATCGTGCATTTGACGGGAGTTCAATTTCAGAATCATCCATTCCAAAAATATTAAATTCAATTTCAGGGAATTGTTTAGCCAATGCGATTACTCTTTTTAAGCCATAAAATTCTTGTCTATTCTGAGCAATGTAGGTGGCAACAGCGATTTTATCATATTTCTCGATTGTTGGAAAAACTTCAACGGATTTAAAATAAACGAACTCTGTTGATAGTTCAATACTTTCCACTTCTTCTTTCAACCAAATAGAATCAACAAAATTATAGGCATGGTCAATATAATCTCGTTTAATGGTCTTGTTTTTGAAGCGCTCCATCGCAAGAAGTGCGTCTGTACCCATCCATTGTAAGATTAACTTTTTCTTCCATTTCACGACATAATTAAGGCTACCGCTGTTATCGGTTACCCCATTAAATGAAATAACGCAATCGGCAAAAGGCAGTAAAAAGAGAAACTTTAGTTGTGCTAACTTGGAATTATAGGTATCCAAAAAAATAAAAGAAGATTTCTTGTCAAAATCTTTCAGGTCTTTCGCAAAGCGTTCACTGAAATATGGCAAACCATTAATTAATACCCGCATTTTGCTTTTTTATCATCGTGTAATACCAATACAAAAGTAGTATATTATAAATGCAAAATGCACCGCTATAGAACCACAATGCTTGTCCGAAATTATAGCCATACCAAGTTGCCATATACAAAGAGAAAACGCTTAATGCGTAACCGAACACACTAAGTAAAAATGCATTTTTTTGCTGATTCATTAATATTGGTAGTCCAGAAATAGGTGAAATAATAAAGTAAAAGAACAACAAAGGAGTGATGCTGCGTGCATAATAACCAGCCATTTCCCATTGATCGCCCAAATACCATTTAAACAATACAGGTCCAAAGAAGAAAACACCAATCACAAATGGAATAGCGAAGAAAATTGAGGTTCTGACTGTTTTCTTTAAAACGGGAACCATCGAATAATTGCCATTAATTGCTTTTCCTGCTTCCACATAAAACAATTGTGAAACAGAGGTTGAAACAAGTACAATTGGCGCCCGAACGTATTTATTCATCATTGCAAACAAGCCTAATTCAGCTATTCCGAAATAGGTTGAAATAATCCAGAACAATAAAAATTGTGTAAAGAAAATATCACTAAATGCGTGTAAAGAATTGATCATTGGGAAATCCTTGTATTCTTTTAAGGTCGATTTGATTGTAAGAATAGTAAAATCGTTGGTTTTTACTTTGCGATCAACTCCAATTAAAAGAATGAAAATATTTACATATTGGGATAAAAGCCAAGCAATAATTAAACCATCAACTCCCCAACCAATGTAGCCTAAGATAGCGGCTAAACCATTGTTCACAATCGATTGACCAATTTTACCGATAGACAATGAATGAAAGCGTTCATGACGCAAATTCCAGTTATTGGTCAATCCTAAAAGTCCATAGCTTATCACCGACATTGGCACTAACCATAAATAGTTAGGCAAATGCGAGTCGTTGTATAATTTTCCAACTTGAACTGCAAAAATTGGCAGCAGAATACTTAACAAACCCAAGCCTATCGTAATCATAAAACCCGTAAAGGCAATCTCTTGGGCCCTTTTCTTTTCTTTCGGAAGTGGTATTGCCAATTCTAATCGTCCCGTTGCTACAATCCCAATTACCCCAACGATTGCCATGAAATTCGCCAAAACAGCAAATTCTTCTTTGGAAAAGGTACGTGATAAGATCGGTGCAATAATAAATGGAATCAATTGGCTAACTGTGTTTCCAGATAGCATCGTCAAAAAGTTACGGTAGTAAACCTTATTATTCGACGACATGATTGACTTGTTTAGAAGAATGAATATCCAAGAAAATTAAAACAATCGGCAATAATAACCAATGAATATCTAAATACAAATAGGCTGAAGGCATCATCCAAAAAATGGGCAACAACATAAAAAGAGCAAGAATCCATGGATTGTTGCGAATATGTTCTTTTACCGATTTAACAACGCGTAAAAACAAACCGAAAATGATGCATAAATACAACCAACCAATGAGTCCAAATTGGCTAATTATTTCAATTGGGAAGTTATGTGGTGAAACATGATTATGAATGAAATACCGCTGCTTTCCTTCCGTTAATCTCGTGTGAAATCCTCCTGGTCCAATACCAAAAACAAGATTTTCTTTCATCATATCAATTCCATTAAGAATTAAATTTTTTCGCAAATTCACAGCCACTTCAGGACTTTTCGTATTCAAAGAATCCAAAAAACCCATTAAAGCAACTTGTTCCTGCTTCGTGAGTGAATCCCTCACTTTCTTCAATTCGAATTGTGATCCATTTTTAGTTAGTAGCTCAATAGCATTTAATCGATATTGCTTAGAGTTGGCATATTTGGGACCAAAAAAAAGTGAATTACCAGCGACGAGCAGAATTAATAAAGAGGCTGAAACGATAAGTGGCCAATGTTTTTGTATTGTAATCTTCTTACGATTTTTGAAAAATAAAACGAGCAATTCCATAAGGAACAATCCACCAATTGCAATTCTAGCAAATTTAGAATCAGCGTATTGCGCAAAAACGAATAAAACGACTAAGGTTAAAATTCCAATTAAGTTATTTTGTCTAATTTCTTTATCGAAAAGTTTTAAAAGCACAAAAATCATAAGGGAATACAACAAATAATCATTCGGATTATCGTAAATAAACATCGGCGCGTAAAAATTATTCCCAATCACCATCATTGGAAATTCAGCCGTTGTTTTACCTGCAAAATGAATTCCAGTGAAATGTTCAACCGCACCAGCAAATAGCAATACAATCAAAAAAGACCTTAAACCGATGATCAAAAGTCGCTGAAATTCTATTTTGCCAAGTTTATAATAACTTGAAAAAAGTACTAAACAAAAAACACATTGCATAGCAAGCGAACGGATATCGAAAAGTCCAGACCGATTGAAACCAGTCATTTTGAGTTGAGTGAAAGCAATTAGAAACCATACAATCAAAAAAAGAGCAATCAACTTATTGCGCAAAGACCACTTTCGAAATGTTGGCACTGCAAATGGAACAAGTGCAAAGCTGAACAGCAAATTCGGGTAAATTGACATAAAACCAATTGAAACAGACAAAATTTTGGCTCCAAAAGGCAAGGTCAATAACCAACCTAGGAATAGAAATCGGATGAGGAGATTTCCTTCAAGGGGATTTAGCTGATCACTGCGCATAGTTCTTTCATCCCTTCTTCAAATTCAATTGGATTTGAATAGTTCAGGTAGTGACTGATTCGATCTACGGAAGCTAATGAATTCCTTACATCTCCATCTCTTGGTGGACCGTGCGTTATTTTCGTTTGAGCGTTATAAACGCCCTTCGCGAGTAAATTTGTTTTAATATCCTCCAAGACTTGATTCAGCGTATAAGATTGCCCGCAAGCCACGTTGTATACTTTTCCGAATGCTTCTGAATTTGTAGAAGATAATGCTCTTAGATTGGCTTGAACAGCGTTCTGAACGAATGTAAAATCACGGGTTTGTTCACCATCTCCATTAACAATTATTTCTTCTCCTTTCATCATTTTATCGATGAACTTAGGAATTGCTGCAGCATAAACACCGTTTGGATCTTGTTTTGGTCCGAACACATTAAAATAGCGCAAACCAACAGTTTCCATTTGATGCAATTGATGATACACCATTGCATATTTTTCATTCAAGGATTTAGTGACAGCATAGGGTGACAATGGATTTCCTTCATCACCTTCGTGTTTTGGTGAAGAGAGCGAATCGCCATAAACCGAACTAGAGCTTGCATAAACAAAACGCTTAACACCTGTCTCTTTTGCTGCATGAAGCATGTTCAAAAACCCAGTTGCGTTCACAGCATGTGTATTGTGCGGGAATTCAATGGAACGAGGAACGGAACCCAATGCTGCCTGATGGGAAATAACATCGATTCCTTTTACAGCATTTAGACAAGCTTCGTAATCACGAATGTCGCCTTCAATAAATGTAAAATTAGGATGATTAAAAAATTCCTCAATATTTGACTTACGACCTGTTTCCAAATTATCAAAAACTGTCACTTTTGCACCCAACATTAATAAAGCTTCAGTTAAGTTAGAGCCAATAAAACCAGCCCCACCTGTTACCAAAACATTTTTATCTTTCAACTTATCCATTAAACTGAATTATTTCGCGTAATTAACTGAACGTTTCTCACGAATCACAGTGACTTTCACTTGACCAGGATAGGTCATTTCGGTTTGAATTCGTTGAGAAATTGTGAACGATAATTCGTCCGCTTTTAAATCTGTAATTTTATCTGCTTCAACCAAAACGCGCAATTCACGTCCTGCTTGAATTGCATAAGCACTTGAAACACCATCATACGATAATGCCAATGATTCAAGTTCTTTAATACGTTTAATGTATGCTTCAACGATTTCTCTACGCGCACCTGGACGAGCACCAGAAACGGCATCACATACTTGAACAATTGGAGAAATCAAGGTAGTCATTTCAATTTCATCGTGGTGAGCTCCAATCGCATTACAAACTTCAGGTTTTTCGCCATATTTTTCTGCAAGCTTCATACCCAAGATCGCGTGTGGCAATTCTGGCTCATCGTCTGGAACTTTACCAATATCGTGCAGTAATCCGGCTCTTTTGGCAATCTTCACATTCAATCCAAGTTCAGATGCCATAGTAGCACATAAGTTAGCAACTTCACGCGAGTGTTGTAGCAAGTTTTGTCCGTATGATGAACGGTATTTCATTCTACCAACCATACGTGTCAACTCTGGATGCAAACCATGAATTCCTAAATCCATACACGTTCGACGTCCTGTTTCCGCAATTTCTTCTTCTAATTGTTTTTTCGTTTTCGCTACAACCTCTTCAATACGCGCTGGGTGAATACGGCCATCAGAAACCAATTGATGCAACGCTAAGCGCGCAATCTCTCTTCTAACTGGATCAAAACAAGAAAGGATAATTGCTTCTGGTGTATCATCAACAATGATTTCAACACCTGTCGCAGCTTCTAGGGCACGAATGTTACGTCCTTCACGACCAATAATTCTACCTTTCACTTCATCTGAATCTATATTAAAAACAGAAACAGCATTTTCTACTGCTTGTTCAGTTGCTACGCGCTGAATGGTTTGAATCACAATTTTCTTTGCTTCGCGATTAGCATTCAATTTTGCTTCTTCCGTAATTTCTTTAATGTGCGCCATTGCCCCAGTTCTAGCTTCGTCTTTCAAGGCCTCCATTAAACCGTTTTTCGCATCTTCAACTGACATTCCAGAAATTTTAGATAGCTCAGCAACACGTTTCTCTTGGATTTTCTCCAATTCTGAGTGTTTTACATCAAAAGCCTGAACTTTCGCTTCTAATTCTGTTTGATTTTTAAGTAATTCACCTTCTTTGCGACTTACTTCTTCAATTTTTTGAGACAAGGTCTTTTCTTTTGCTTTCGCACGGTCTTCTGTCGATTGCAAACGTCTCTCTTTTTCTTTGATTGCAATTTCATGTTCTTCTTTTAATTTGAAGAATTTTTCTTTTGCTTGTAGAATTTTTTCTTTTTTGATGTTTTCTGCTTCCAATTCAGCTTCGCGAATTACTTGTTCACGCTTACTTTTAAGGACAACATTTAGCATCACGAACGTTGCGGCTCCTCCACCACCAAGTCCAATTACTAAACCTATTACTAAATCCATTTTATAAATTATTAAGTATACAACTCGTCAAGCTGCACCGAAAAGAAAATGAATGTGTGAGAAATTGCCTTAATTTAACGAATCTAGCTCTTTAGATAAATCATCCAGTTTCGATTCTACGTCCGAATAATCGGCTTGTTGCACCGTCGCTGGTCCTGAATTTGTTGATTTTGTAGCTAGTTGTAGCGCAGTCATTGCAAGTAAATCTTGCATATCTTTCACTGCATAATTGTCCTGTAGCGTTTTGATCGCTCGATTGATATCTTCAGCGGCCTTCGTTACTTTTGCCTCCTCACCTTGGTTCACTGTGAGTGGATAAGTTCTTCCGGCAACTACGACTTTCAAGGACAATTTTCCCATTCGTTATTTTTTTAACTGACTAATGCAGTATTCAATTTCCTTCACCAATTCATCAATTTCTTCATCCTTTTTACCTTGAGGACGTTCAATTTCGATAACTTGACTTTTCGTCGTTTCCATTTCCAGTTTTAACGCAGCAATTTCAGCAAGATAGTTCTCTTCCTGCTGTTTTTGGTGATGCAAATGCTCGTTTAATAATAGCACTTCAGCTCGAAACGTATTGTTTTTTTCACGTTCTTCGTTCAATTGATGATGTAACGCTTTTGTTTTTAAGCGAATATCTTCAATTATATGCTGAATACGATCTGTCATTGGTTGCGACTTTGTACAAAATTAGTATAGTCTTGAACATTCACAACAATTTTAGTTGATTCTTCGCATATTTTTTTTCAAACGCTTACTTTTGATAAATGATAAAGCAAGTAATCTTCGTTGTTCTAATTTCTTTTTTTCGACTTTTAACCTATAGCCAAACCAACTATTCGTATCGTTCACCTTTGTCTATTCCATTGGCTATTTCTGCAAATTTTGGAGAGTTGCGCCCAAATCATTTTCACATGGGTGTTGATTTTAAAACCAATGGTGTAGAGGGTTTACTGCTTTATTCTATTGAAGATGGTTTCATTTCTCGTGTAAAAGTCTCACCTTATGGTTACGGTAAAGTGATTTACATTGACCACCCAAATGGGGTTACCTCTGTATATGCGCATTGTTCTGCCTTTAAAGGAAAACTGGATTCATTGGTCCAAATTACACAAGAAAAAGAACAGAATTTTGAAGTAGAAATATATTTTACGGAAAAGGATTTGCCTGTCAAAAAAGGAGATACTATTGCTTTATCTGGAAATACAGGTAGTTCAACCGCACCACATTTGCATTTTGAATTACGCGATACGAAGACAGAAGATGCATTAAATCCACTTTTGTATGGTTTTGAAATTGCCGATCACAAAGCCCCAGAAATTCGTGGAATTAAAGTTTATTCACTGACAAATGATGGCTACCAAATTCCGGGTAAATCGAAATATGTTAAGGTCACAAAAGGTCAATTTGGCTATTATGTTGGTGGAGATTTAATTTCTGTTCCAGCTGACTTTAGTACACTTCTTGGAGGCATCGGTTTTGCAGTTGAAGTTGTTGATTTTGTTGACGGAACAAGCAATACGTGTGGCCTATATGGAAGTGCTTTTAACGCAGTAAAAGACACGTTTTTTTGTCAGGAAATTAAGCGCGTATCCTTTGATGAAACACGTTACATTAATAGTCATAAAGATTATGTGGAATACACTGTCAACAAGCGTAAATTTCATAAATCCTTCAAAACAGATGAAAACCCATTGGAAATGTATGCTTGTTCAAAAAACAATGGTGTGCTACAAGTAAAGCCTGGGGATACTGTCGCGCTAAATTATATGGCCTATGATTTACAAGGAAATAAGGCTGAATTGAAATTTAAAACAGCGGTTCAAGCAGGAACAATGAATACATCAACATCTATTTTCCCTTCTTGGAAGTATTTATTTCCTGATTCAAGTTACCATTTTCAAAGTGATCAAGTTGAATTACAGTTAAAAGCGTTAACGTTCTATGAACCTACCATAAAGAATTTGTCTTTGAAAGGTACTTATTCGATCGGTGATCCAAAAACGCCAATTCAACAAGCATTGAAAGTGAAAATAAAATCTCCAAGCAAACCGAAAGTCAACAATTATATTGCTGTTACAACTGCAGGTGGAAGAGTGAAACCGTTGGTAACATCGATTGAAGGAGATTGGCTAAGCGCCGAATCGATGTTTCTGGGAAGCTTTTCAATCAAAACAGATACGATTTCTCCGTCCGTTTTACCTCTAAACTTTAAGGAAACAGATCTTATTACAGCAAAAAAACGTTTGTCCTGGAAAGTGCTAGAAAGTCAAACCTCACTAGTGGATTATGACTTATTCATTGATGGAAAGTGGGTATTATTGGAATATGAAGAAAAAAGTAATTTTGTTTTTTATGATCGCACAATGGACATCATCGGGACACATGAATTACTACTAATTGCAAAAGACCGTTGTGGAAATAAAACAGAATGGCGCAAGAAAATTACGTTTCAATAAAAAACGCGAAGATTTCTCCCCGCGTTTCTTCTTTTGATAAAATATATTAATCGTCGTCTCCTTCTTCATGAGCACCAGCAGGAACAGTTTGTCCAGAGCGAATTTCAGTGTGACGAATTTCTCCACCTGATGTTCCAGTTTGTTTTCCAAGAAACAAAACAACAAGCGAAAGGGCCAAGATTACAAACGATAACAGTTTAGCGAAGCTTTTTCCTTTCCAACTTGCCCACAATCCAACCACAGACATTGCCCCTAGAATATAACTAACAAGTGCAAAAACCTCTGCTTTTTCTTCGTGTTCGTGAATATAATTTTCTGTCACACCGGCAATATTTTCAACTACCTCTTCTGCTCCCTCTCCTGAAGTCATTGCAGATAATGCTGCTACAGCGCCTATTGAGAAAAGTAAATAAGCCATGCGTTTAACAACTTCAGAGCGAACAACCATTCCTCCTACTAAAACTACCACACCTGCAATCGGCAAGATGATTGGTAAATGATTCACCATTAAGTGAAAATGTGCTTGATTCATAGTTCTAAATTTTAATATTAATTACCTTATTAACCTGCTATTGTTACACCAATCAATTTTCCAATTCCAAAGGTTACGGCCGCAGCAGCCAATCCAAAAAACACTTGTCTAAAACCTGAGAACCATACATTTCTACCAGTGAATAATGTAATGGCAGATCCAATTAAAAACAAGCCAAATGCACTTGCTATTGTGCTTAATATAATTGCTTTCATTCCAGTTGTAAACATAAATGGTAAAACAGGAATGATTGCTCCAATTGCGAAAAGAAAGAACGAAGACAATGCGGCTTCCATAGCAGAACCTTTCAGTTCTTCTGCGTTGATACCAAGTTCCTCTTTCACCAAAACTTCGTGAGCAAGCGTTTTATTTTTCATCAATTCTTCAACAATTTTTGCTGCTTGATCCTCAGGAATTCCTTTTGCCATATAGATTAATTTGAGTTCTTGTTTTTCTCCCTCCGGATTGATTTCAAGTTCTTCCATTTCTAATTGCATTTGGTTTTCATAGAGCTCTTGTGAACTTTTTACAGAAATCCACTCGCCCAATGCCATTGATAAAGCACCTGCCAATAATCCAGCAACACCGGCAAGCAAAACACCTTGTTGATTCGTCGTTGCCCCAGCAATTCCCATTACCAATGAAAAATTGGAAACAAGCCCATCGTTGCCTCCCAGCACTGCTGCTCGAATGGCATTTCCACCAACTGAACGATGGCGCTTTTCAAAACGTGCCATTTGCGTTCCTGAAACACGCGTTTCATTGTCTAAAATAGAACGTAGGATCTTTACGTGTGAGTCTTCATTACCGGAAATTTGAGCATTCGAATTCGTTTTTTGACGAATAACATTGGTTGCTAAACTTTTTTCCGTGTCCATCAAAGCGCCCAGAACATAATCGTAACCGAATATTTTTCCAATTCGATTTAATGTTTTTGCGCGCCAAGAAGGTTGTAAGAATTCATCGATGTTTTCATTTAATGCTTTAGCAAACTCAATAGCGTGTCCTTTTTCAATTTCGCTCATTTGAGCAAAAACGGATGCAACAATTGGATCAGCTTCATTTTCTGAAAGCTTTTGATACAAATAATACGCATCAACTTCGATTTGAATTTGGCTCTTTTTCATGATTTAATCAATTCGCCCACAATTTTGCTGTTGACACACCATGGCATGAATTACAAGCACCTGAACTCAACGAGGAACTCATATAATGTGGTGTCCCATCAGTGCCGGTGGCAGCTGGATACAATCCAGCAACATCTATTGATTCAGTTGTATGGAAGTTTCCTTTCGAATCGATTTGTATGGTATATTTTAATGTTCCACCACCATTTGCTGCTGTATACAACTTTACAGTTCCTGCAGACAAAGGTGAAGATAAAGCTTGGTTAGATATGCTTCCAGCAACAGAAAAGCATCCTTCTCCTTCTCCGCCACTTTTATGACAATTCAAGCAGTTTTGACCAAAGTTATGGCTATCATCGCCACCCGCTTCACTGATATTGCTTTCTCCACATTTGCCATTTTTCTTACAACTTGGGACCGAAATTAAGGTTACACCAGCCAAGAAGCCTGCAAATAAAATTGAGTTAATTTTCATATTTAGTTTTTTAGGTTATTTTCTAATAATTTCAACAACTGCTTTTGCAGATTAGAAATAAGTTCCGATGACATCAGTGTAAATGATTGCTTTAAAATAAGAAAACAAACATTCATACTGGTTTTCGTATCAAATGAAACATATTGAATCGTTATGATTCAACAAAATTTATATTCATTACACTACTCGTGGGGGATTCCAGATGGCAAAGGATTTTTGTTGTAGGAATGAATTTGGCTCACCGAAGAAGTTTTTTACTTCGTTTACCATTAACAAATATTCGTGAAAAGGTTCTAATTCTACTTGGTGAATCACTAAAACGAAAGCACTAGCCACAGTCGATTTAAACGGCAAATTACGCTCATTGTCTTTTGTATCATGATTTTTAAAATAATGATCTTTAACAAAATCTAAAAACGATTCAAACTGTTCTTCGCTATCTTGATGTGATTTGTAATGCTCAGCAACCTCACTTAATTTAAAGAATTGCCCTCCTTGCATATTTGGTGCAAAGGACAATATTCCAAAAAGAAAAGTGAATGCGATGATTATTGCTTTCATACTATAAAGTTAAAGCAATAATTGAACCGTAAAAACAATTTATGTTAATTAGGCCATAGTGCTTGGTGGGCCGAAGTTCATTGGAGGCATTCCTGCTGGATCAGTATCATCGATTACTCCAAAATTTTGCTCGTATTTTTGAACGTTATCAATTAATGCACGCATAAAACGTTTCGCATTTACAGGAGTCATAATAACACGTGAACGCACTTTACCTTTTGGCATTCCTGGCATCATTTGAACAAAATCACATACAACTTCAGAAGGAGAGTGGGTTATAATTGCAAGATTAGAATAGATTCCTAAAGCCGTTTCTTCGTTTAATTCAATGTTTACTTGATTTTCGTTATTGTTTTCCATTGTGTTACTATTTGTTTTATGAAGGTACTAATTCTTTCTTTATTATTCGTCTTGTTAAAACAAAAAAGGAGTAACATTTCTGCTACTCCTTTTTCTATTTCAATCGATTCGATTAATTTTCAGAAATCTCTGCCAATGCTTCTTTAGAAGCGACAATCATTTTTTGGAAATCACGAACACCAGTACCTGCAGGAATTAAGTGACCTACGATAACGTTTTCTTTCAATCCTAGTAAATGATCTTCTTTACCAGAAATTGCAGCTTCATTCAATACTTTCGTTGTTTCCTGGAAGGAAGCAGCTGAGATGAATGATTGCGTTTGTAAGGACGCACGTGTGATACCTTGTAATAAAGGTGTTGAAGTTGCAGGAACAGCATCACGCGCATCAACCAAATTCTTATCTGAACGTTTCAATTGTGAGTTTTCATCACGCAATCTTCTTGCAGAAACAATTTGACCAGCTTTCAATGATGGTGAATCACCAGCGTCAACAACTACTTTCATTCCATAAATAGCATCATTTTCTTCCATGATATCTGCTTTGTGAACAGATTGACCTTCTAAGAAACGTGTATCTCCAGCATCAACAATCTCCGCTTTCAACATCATTTGACGTACGATCACTTCGAAGTGCTTGTCATTAATTTTTACCCCCTGTAAACGGTAAACCTCTTGGATCTCATTAACGATGTACTCTTGTACTTTCGTTGGACCTTCGATGTTCAAGATATCGTTTGGCGTAATCGCACCATCCGATAAGGGTTGACCAGCTCTAACGAAGTCATTTTCTTGTACAAGTATATGTTTCGAAAGTGGTACTAAGTATTTACGAATTTCACCTGTTTTAGATGTAATTTGAATTTCTCGGTTACCTCTTTTAATCTTTCCGTATTCAGCAATACCGTCGATTTCAGAAACAACTGCAGGGTTTGAAGGATTACGTGCTTCGAATAATTCAGTTACACGTGGTAAACCTCCAGTGATATCCCCAGTTTTACCAGCTACACGCGGAATTTTAACTAAGATTTCACCGGCTTCAATTTTGTCTCCTTCTCCTACAGAGATGTGAGCGTCAACTGGCAATGAGTATTCTCTCAAAACTTCCTTCGTTTTCGCATCGATGATGTGAATAGCAGGGTTTTTCTTTTTATCTCTAGATTCAGTAATTACTTTTTCAGTAAATCCAGTTTGCTCATCGACTTCTTCACGGAAAGTAATACCTTCAACGATACTGTCAAAAACAACTTTACCAGAAACTTCAGAAACGATTACCGCATTGTATGGATCCCATTTACAGATAATATCACCTTTCTTAACTTTCGTATTGTTATCAATCACCATTTCAGATCCGTAAGGAATATTGGCATTCATGATGACAATTCCTGTTTTCTCATCAGTGATTTTTAACTCAGCTGAACGTCCAACAACTACGCGGCGCATTGTACCATCTGCATTTTTCTTGTCAATTGTACGTAACTCGTCAATTTCCAATTTACCATTTGCTTTCGCTTTCATATCTGAAATATCAGCAATGTTCGATGCAGTACCCCCAACGTGGAATGTACGTAATGTTAACTGTGTACCTGGTTCACCAATTGATTGAGCAGCAACTACTCCAACTGCGTCACCATGCTGCGCTGAACGGTGTGTAGCAAGATTTCGTCCATAACATTTCGAACAAACTCCTCTTCGCATCTCACAAGTCAGTACTGAGCGGATTTCAACTTCTTCGATTCCTGCTTTATCAACAGCAATAGCAACGTCTTCTGAAATCAACTCACCAGCAGCAACAATTAATGTATCTGTTTCAGGAACATAAACATCATGAACTGATGTACGTCCTAAGATTCGATCAAATAATGGTTCTACAACCTCGTCATTTTTCTTTAATGAAGTTGCAACGATTCCTCTCAAAGTCCCACAATCAGGAGCATTAATTACAACATCTTGTGCAACATCCACCAAACGACGTGTCAAGTAACCAGCATCCGCCGTTTTCAAGGCTGTATCGGCAAGACCTTTACGCGCACCGTGTGTAGAAATAAAGTACTCAAGAATCGAAAGTCCTTCTTTAAAGTTAGAAAGAATTGGGTTTTCAATAATTTCTTGTGAAGAGGCACCAGATTTTTGTGGTTTCGCCATCAACCCACGCATACCGGATAACTGACGGATTTGCTCTTTCGAACCACGTGCTCCAGAATCGAACATCATGTAGATTGAGTTGAATCCTTGTCTATCAGTTTTCAATTGCTCCATCAAGGTGTGCGTCAAACGAGAGTTTGTATGCGTCCAGATATCAATTATTTGGTTATAACGCTCATTGTTTGTGATCAGACCCATGTTGTAATTCATCATTACGTCTTTCACTTCCGTTTCAGCTTTAGCAACCAATTCAACTTTTTCATTCGGGATAATAATATCATCTAAGTTGAACGACAAACCTCCTTTGAAAGCCATATCGTAACCTAATTCTTTAATATCATCTAAGAATTGAGCCGTGCGAGATGTTCCAGAAATTTTCAATACTTCACCGATGATATCACGTAATGCTTTTTTCGTCATTACATCATTGATGAATCCAACTTCTCTTGGAACACGTTCATTAAATAATACGCGACCACAAGTGGTATCCAATAATTGTAATGTTGGTATACCTTCTTCGTTCAAATCATAAGTTTTCACTTTGATATGAGCGTGTAAGTCAAGACTTTTTTCGTTGTATGCGATGATTACTTCTTCAGGGGAGTAGAAAATTCCATCCTCACCTTTTACGATTTCATCTTTAGTCGTTCTTTTTCCTTTTGTGATGTAGTAAAGACCCAAGACCATATCCTGAGATGGTACCGCGATAGGCGCTCCATTTGCAGGATTCAAGATATTGTGCGATGCTAACATCAACAATTGAGCTTCCAAAATTGCTGCGTTACCTAATGGTAAGTGAACCGCCATTTGGTCACCATCGAAATCGGCATTGAAGGCTGTTGTAACCAAGGGGTGCAAACGAATTGCTTTTCCTTCAATTAATTTCGGTTGGAATGCTTGGATACCAAGTCTGTGTAGCGTTGGGGCACGGTTTAATAAAACTGGGTGACCTTTCAAAACGCTTTCTAAAATATCCCAAACAACTGGCTCTTTGCGATCAACAATTTTCTTAGCAGATTTAACTGTTTTCACGATACCACGCTCAATCATTTTACGAATGATAAACGGTTTGTAAAGCTCAGCAGCCATATCTTTTGGTAAACCACATTCGTGTAATTTCAAATCTGGTCCAACAACAATTACCGAACGAGCTGAATAATCAACACGTTTTCCAAGTAAGTTTTGACGGAAGCGACCTTGTTTACCTTTCAATGAATCAGAAAGTGATTTCAAAGGACGATTCGATTCCGTTTTAACCGCACTTGATTTTCTTGAGTTATCGAACAATGAATCTACTGCTTCTTGAAGCATACGTTTTTCGTTACGTAAGATTACTTCAGGAGCTTTAATTTCGATCAATCTTTTCAAACGGTTATTACGGATAATAACACGACGGTATAAATCATTTAAATCTGACGTTGCGAAACGCCCACCATCAAGCGGAACTAAGGGACGCAATTCGGGTGGAATAACCGGCACAACCTTAACAATCATCCACTCAGGACGATTGTCAATTCGCTCTTGAGATTCACGCATTGCTTCAACAACTTGCAAACGTTTCAACGCTTCATTTTTACGTTGAACTGAAGTTTCAGTGTTTGCTTGGTGACGAAGGTTGTATGAAGTCTCTTCCAAGTTCATTGTTCTTAACAAATCATGTAATGCCTCAGCACCCATTTTCGCAACGAACTTATTTGGATCAGTATCTTCTAGGTATTGATTCTCTTTTGGAAGTGTATCTAGAATATCCAAATACTCTTCTTCTGTCAAGAAATCCAAACGTGCTAAAGAAGAACCATCTAAATTAGTTGCAATACCTGGTTGAATAACCACGTATCGCTCATAATAAATGATTTGATCCAATTTTTTAGTTGGTAAACCTAAAAGGTAACCAATTTTATTTGGTAAAGAACGGAAGTACCAAATGTGAGCAACTGGGACAACTAATGAAATGTGTCCCATTCTTTCACGACGTACCTTCTTTTCGGTTACTTCAACACCACAACGGTCACATACGATTCCTTTGTATCGGATTCGTTTGTATTTACCACAGTGACATTCGTAATCTTTAACTGGTCCAAAGATTCGTTCACAGAACAAACCATCTCTTTCCGGCTTATATGTACGATAGTTAATCGTTTCTGGCTTAAGTACTTCTCCACTTGATTGCTCAAGAATAATCTCAGGCGATGCCAACGAGATTGTAATTTTGTTGAAGCTACTTTGTTTTTTTGGTGTTTCTTTTCTGTAAGCCATGTTTTTGCTTATTTCTTAATTCAACAACTTGACAATTAATCCAATGAGATGTTTAAACATAAACCTCTAAGTTCGTGCAACAATACGTTAAACGATTCAGGAATACCTGGTTCAGGAATGTTATCTCCTTTAACAATCGCTTCGTATGCTTTTGCACGTCCCATTACATCATCCGATTTAACGGTCAAGATTTCTTGCAATATGTTCGATGCACCGAATGCTTCAAGTGCCCAAACCTCCATCTCACCAAAACGCTGACCTCCGAACTGAGCTTTACCACCCAATGGTTGTTGCGTAATTAATGAGTAAGGTCCGATTGAACGAGCGTGCATTTTGTCATCAACCATGTGTGAAAGTTTCAACATGTAGATAATACCCACTGTAGCCGGTTGATGGAAACGATCTCCTGTTCCTCCATCGTATAAGTACGTTTTACCTGATCTTGGAATTCCAGCTTTGTCGCTCCATTCGTTGATCTCTGATGGCTTAGCACCGTCGAAGATTGGTGTAGCGAATTTCACTCCCAGTTTTTCTCCAGCCCATCCAAGAACAGTTTCATAGATTTGACCCAAGTTCATACGAGAAGGTACACCAAGTGGGTTCAACACGATATCAACAGGTGTTCCATCTTCCAAGAATGGCATATCTTCCATCTTAACAATGTTCGCAACGATACCTTTATTACCGTGACGTCCTGCCATTTTATCTCCAACTTTCAACTTACGTTTTTTAGCAACGTATACTTTCGCCATTTTCACAATTCCTGCTGGAAGTTCATCTCCAACTGAAATATGGAATTTTTTACGTTTGTATACTCCTAATAAATCGTTTGCTTTAATGTTAAAGTTGTGGATTACACGTCCAACAAGTGTGTTCATGTGTGAATCAGCAGTCCAGTTTGTTGGATTAACGATTGTGTAATCAATCGCGAACAAATTCTTTTGATTGAATTTTGTTCCTTTTTTAATGATTTCCTCTTTAAAGTTGTTGAATACACCAGCAGATTTATGTTCACCCAAAATAGTCAACAATTTATCCGATAATTTATCTTTCAACGCCGCAAAATCTTTTTCGTAATCCGCATCAAGACTTTCCAATACTGGTTTGTCTTGTGCTTTCGCTTTTCTATCTTTAATTGCTCTAGAGAACAATTTTTTATCGATTACAACACCTCTCAATGATGGTCCAGCTTTCAATGATGCATCTTTAACATCACCTGCTTTATCACCAAAAATAGCACGTAATAATTTCTCTTCAGGAGAAGGATCTGTTTCACCTTTTGGAGTGATTTTACCAATAAGGATATCACCCTCTTTGATTTCAGCTCCAATTCTGATTAATCCGTTTTCATCCAAGTCTTTTGTAGCCTCTTCAGAAACGTTAGGAATATCAGAAGTTAACTCTTCCATACCACGTTTAGTATCACGTACTTCTAAAGTGTACTCATCAATGTGAATTGATGTAAAGATATCATCACGCACCACTCTTTCAGAGATTACAATCGCATCCTCAAAGTTGTAACCTTTCCATGGCATAAATGCCACTTTCAAGTTTTGACCCAACGCCAATTCACCTTGCTGTGTTGCGTATCCTTCACAAAGAACTTGTCCTTTATCAACTCTATCACCTTTCTTAACGATTGGTTTTAAGTTGATACATGTACTTTGATTCGTTTTTTGGAATTTAGTTAATGGATAATGCGTTGTTTCACTATCAAAACTTACCATTTTATCTTCGCTTGTCCAATCATAACGAATTACGATTTCATTAGCGTCAACATATTCAACAACCCCAGGACCTTCAGCATTAATCAATACACGCGAATCACGTGCAACTAAACGCTCAATTCCAGTTCCAACGATTGGAGAATTTGGTTTTAATAATGGAACAGCTTGACGTTGCATGTTCGATCCCATCAATGCACGGTTGGCATCATCATGCTCCAAGAAAGGAATTGAAGAAGCCGCTATCGATGCAATCTGATTAGCACCTACATCCATTAAAGTTAAGTTGTTAGGGGCAACAACAGGGAAATCACCTTCGTAACGCGCTTTAACGAACTCAGTTAAGAAATTTCCTTTGTCATCTACAATGGCATTTGCTTGCGCAATCATCATTGCATCTTCCTCTTCAGCTGTTAAATAGATTGGTTCCACATCCAATGCAACTTTACCAGCATCAACTTTTCTATAAGGTGTTTCAATAAATCCAAGTTTATTCACTTTCGCGAATACACACAAAGATGAAATCAAACCAATGTTTGGTCCCTCTGGCGTTTCAATTGTACACAAACGACCGTAGTGCGTATAGTGAACATCTCGAACCTCGAAACCTGCTCTTTCGCGAGAAAGTCCACCAGGTCCTAGTGCAGACAAACGACGCTTGTGAGTTACCTCAGAAAGCGGGTTGGTCTGATCCATAAATTGAGACAATTGGTTTGTTCCGAAGAATGAATTAATAACAGAAGACAATGTCTTCGCGTTGATCAAATCGATAGGTGTGAAGACCTCGTTATCACGAACATTCATACGCTCACGAATCGTTCTAGCCATACGCGCTAAACCTACACCGAATTGAGAGTACAATTGCTCACCAACAGTTCTTACACGTCTGTTTGACAAGTGATCAATATCATCAACATCTGCTTTTGAGTTGATTAATTCAATCAAATATTTAATAATTGAGATGATGTCATGTTTCGTAAGAACGCGTGACTCTTCAGAAGAATCAATTTTCAATTTTTTGTTCAAACGGAAACGACCAACTTCACCTAAATCATATCGTGTATCAGAGAAGAATAATTTTTCAAATACGTTTTTAGCTGTCTCATAATCTGGTGGTTCAGCGTTACGCAATTGACGGTAGATGTGCTCAACCGCTTCTTTCTCTGAGTTAGAAGTATCTTTTTGTAAAGTATTGTAGATGATTGTAAAGTCAGCGCTGTTAACATCTTCTTTGTGAAGGATAACATTTTTAACTCCTGAATCAACAATCATGTCAATATGATCGTCTTCAAGAACCGTTTCACGGTCAAGAAGCACTTCATTTCTTTCAATAGAAACTACCTCGCCTGTATCCTCATCCACGAAATCTTCAATCCATGATTTAAGAACACGTGCAGCTAGTTTTCTACCTACTAATTTTTTCAAGTTTGCTTTTGTAGCTTTCACTTCATCAGCAAGACCGAAAATTTCTAGAATGTCTTTGTCACTCTCGTATCCGATTGCACGGAAAAGAGTTGTCACAGGTAACTTTTTCTTACGATCAATGTAAGCATACATTACACTGTTGATATCTGTTGCGAATTCAATCCAAGAACCTTTGAAAGGAATTACACGAGCAGAATACAATTTAGTTCCATTCGCATGACGACTTTGTCCAAAGAACACACCTGGAGAACGGTGCAACTGAGAAACGATAACTCGCTCAGCACCATTAACCACAAACGATCCTTTAGGAGTCATGTATGGTATTGTACCCAAATATACATCTTGAACGATTGTTTCAAAATCTTCGTGTTCTGGATCTGTACAATACAATTTAAGTTTCGCTTTTAGAGGAACACTGTAAGTCAATCCTCTTTCGATACATTCTTCAATAGAATAACGAGGTGGATCGACGAAGTAATCCAAGAATTCCAATACGAACTGATTTCGAGTATCAGTAATTGGGAAGTTCTCAGCGAAAACTTTGAATAGTCCTTCACTTTCTCTGTTCTCAGGAGTTGTTTCCAGCTGGAAAAACTCTTGGAAGGACTTTAATTGAATATCCAAAAAATCTGGATAATCAAATTGACTTTTGCTAGAAGCAAAATTAACTCTTGTCGAAATATTGTTTGATGTTGCCAAGGCCAAACGTTTTTGTTTATGAAAATGGACTTTAAAAAAATGCGTTTAACGCACTAAAACAGGATAAGGCACCCGTCAAATGACGGACGCCTTTCCTGTATATGAAGTAGATAATTACTTAATTTCAACTTCTGCACCAGCCTCTTCAAGAGACTTTTTAAGTCCTTCAGCTTCGTCTTTAGAAACACCTTCTTTCAAAGTAGCAGGAGCTCCATCAACTAAATCTTTAGACTCTTTCAAACCGTTACCAGTTAATTCTTTTACAAGTTTAACTACTGCAAGTTTGTTAGGACCACCTGCTTTCAAAATTACATCGAACTCAGTTTTTTCAGCAGCAGCTTCACCACCGCCACCAGCAGCAGCCATCATTACAGGTGCAGCAGCAGCAGGCTCAATACCATACTCATCCTTAAGGATAGTTGCTAACTCGTTTACTTCTTTAACCGTAAGGTTTACTAGCGTTTCCGCGATTTGCTTTAAATCAGCCATTTTTATTTTATTTTAAAAAGGTTCAACTAAATGTTAATAAATTATGCTCTTTCTTCGAGCGTTTGTAGGATACCAGCGATTTTCGCACCAGCTCCAGTAAGTCCAGAAACAACGTTTTTCGCTGGACTTTGAAGTAATCCGATAATGTCTCCGATTAATTCTTCTCTGCTCTTCAGTGCAACAAGTGTTTCTAATTGGTTATCTCCAACGAAAACAGCCTCATTAATATATGCACCTTTAAGAATAGGTTTTGCGTTCTTTTTACGGAACTCTTGAATTAATTTTGCAGGAGCATTACCCACTTCGCTAAACATGATCGATGTAGCTCCAGCTAGAGTACTTCTCAAATCTCCAAAATCTTTTCCTTCAACGCGATCCATTGCTTTTTCTAACAATGTGTTTTTGACAACGCGCATACGGATATCAGTTTGGAAACATCTTCTACGAAGGTTGTTCACTACTTCAACAGTCAATTCCGCTGTGTCTGCTAAATAGAATACATTAGCGCTAGAAAGATCAGCTACTAATTCATCTATATACTTTGCTTTTTCTTCTCTATTCATTTCTTAAAGTTTTAAGCAACAACAGACTTCGTATCAATTTGGATACCTGGGCTCATAGTAGAGCTCAAATAAACACTTTTGATGTACGTTCCTTTCGCTGCAGAAGGTTTCAATTTGATAAGTGTTTGAATCAATTCGTGTGCATTTTCACGGATTTTAGTTCCCTCAAAGCTCACTTTACCAATTGACGAATGGATAATACCATATTTGTCAACTTTGAAATCAATTTTACCAGCTTTTACTTCTTCTACTGCTTTACCAACTTCCATTGTTACAGTCCCCGTTTTTGGGTTTGGCATTAAACCTCTTGGTCCTAAAATACGACCTAAAGCTCCAACTTTACCCATAACAGACGGCATAGTAATAATTACGTCGATATCAGTCCATCCTCCTTTGATTTTTTCGATATAATCGTCCAAACCAACGTGATCAGCACCAGATGCTTTTGCTTCAGCTTCTTTGTCCGGTGTACACAATACAAGTACGCGTACATCTTTCCCTGTTCCGTGAGGCAATGCAACAGTCCCTCTTACCATTTGATTTGCTTTTCGTGGGTCTACACCCAAACGAACACAAATATCAACTGAGGCGTCAAATTTAGTAGTTGAAATATCCTTAACCAAACCGCATGCTTCTGTCAAGGAGTAAGATTTTTCTAAATCGAATTTAGCTAAAATCTCTTTTCTTTTTTTAGATACTCTTCCCATAACACTAACGATTATTTGGTTTTCGGTGCTTCACCACCTTTAACAGTTACTCCCATACTTCTTGCAGTACCAGCTACCATAGTCATAGCTGCATCTACTGTGAAGCAATTTAAATCCGGCAATTTATCTTCTGCAATCGCACGAACCTGATCCCAAGAAATGGAACCAACTTTAGATTTATTTGGCTCCGAAGAACCTTTTTTAATCTTTGTGTGCTCAATAATCTGAACTGCTGCTGGGGGAGTTTTTATTACGAAATCAAATGATTTATCACCATAAACTGTGATAACTACTGGAGTGACCTTTCCCATTTTGTCTTGCGTACGTGCATTGAACTGCTTGCAAAACTCCATGATGTTCACACCTTTCGCACCCAAAGCGGGTCCTACAGGCGGAGCTGGATTGGCTGCACCACCTTTGATCTGTAATTTGATCAACGCTGCTACTTCTTTAGCCATTGTATTTGAAATTATGTAGTCAAACGTGAGTACTTACGGGAAGCTTTAATCGCTTTCCTCACTTCTACGGTTAATAAACAATTAAATTTCTTTCTCGACTTGCATATAGCTAAGCTCGAGTAAGTTCTTTCTTCCGAAGATTTTCACCATTACTTTCAGTTTCTTCTTGTCTTCATTGATTTCATCAACGACACCACTGAAATTATTGAAAGGTCCGTCTATCACTTTAACAGATTCACCAACAACAAATGGAATTTTCATTTCTTCTTCTGTTTCAGATAGTTCATCTACCTTACCTAAGATACGATTTACTTCTGACAAACGCATAGGAACAGGCTCACCACCCTTTTCAGTTCCCAGGAACCCAATTACGTTTGGTATACTTTTAATAACGTGAGGAACCTCACCAACCAAAGCTGCTTCAATTAAAACATATCCAGGCAAATAAGCTCTTTCCTTACTTACCTTTTTGCCGTTTCTAATTTGGAATACTTTTTCAGTTGGAATTAGTACTTGATCCACGAAATCGTTCAGTTTTAAGCGCGAAATTTCAAGATCCAGATACTCTTTCACTTTTTTCTCTTTACCGCTAACCGCTCTTACCACGTACCAACGTTTTTTAATCTCTCCCATGAAGCACTAATTAAAACAATCCGTATATAAAGCCCATTGCACCCTTCCAGGCAGATTGAGAATTTCCGGTAATACCGAATCCAAAATCCATTACGAAAATAAACAACGAAATGATGATCGATGCCACCATTACGATTATCGTATTACTTTGTAACTCCTTCCAAGTTGGCCACGATACGTTATGAACCATTTCGTTCACTGTTTCGCTAAAATAATTTTTAATTTTTGACACCTTATATCAATTTTTTTTGCACGGGCGGTAGGATTCGAACCCACGACCAATGGTTTTGGAAACCATCACTCTACCAACTGAGCTACACCCGTATAAAAAGGGGAGCGAGCTCCCCTTAAACTTTTATATATCTATTGAATTAAGATACGATCTCAGTAACCTGACCTGCACCTACAGTTCTACCACCCTCACGGATAGCGAAACGTAAACCTTTGTCCATTGCTACAGGAACGATCAACTTAACTGTAATAGTTACGTTATCACCTGGCATAACCATTTCACGTCCGTCAGACAAGAAAATCTCACCTGTTACGTCAGTCGTACGGAAGTAAAACTGTGGACGATATTTGTTATGGAATGGAGTGTGACGTCCACCTTCTTCTTTTTTCAATACATAGATCTCAGCTTTGAAATCTGTGTGTGGCGTTACAGAACCTGGTTTACAGATAACCATACCACGTTTAATTTGAGACTTTTCAATACCTCTCAACAATAAACCTACGTTATCACCTGCTTCACCTCTGTCAAGGATTTTACGGAACATCTCAACACCTGTTACAGTAGAAGATAATTTCAAATCACCCATTCCCAAGATATCAACTGCTTCACCTGAATTGATAACACCTGTTTCGATACGACCTGTTGCAACTGTACCACGACCTGTAATCGTAAATACATCTTCAACTGGCATCAAGAAAGTTTTATCAACATCACGTGGAGGTAATTCAATGTACGTATCAACAGCATCCATTAATTCTTCTACTGTTTTAACCCATTTCTCTTCACCGTTCAAAGCACCTAATGCAGAACCCTTAATTACTGGAGCATTGTCACCATCATAGCTGTAGAAAGAAAGTAATTCGCGTACTTCCATTTCAACTAATTCTAACAACTCTTCATCATCAACCATATCCACTTTGTTCATGAATACAACTAAACGAGGAACACCTACTTGTTTACCTAAAAGGATGTGCTCACGTGTTTGAGGCATTGGACCATCTGTTGCAGCAACCACAAGAATTGCTCCATCCATTTGAGCAGCACCTGTAACCATGTTTTTCACGTAATCCGCGTGACCTGGACAGTCAACGTGCGCATAGTGACGTGCCATGGTTTCGTACTCAATGTGAGATGTGTTAATAGTAATACCACGCTCTTTTTCTTCTGGTGCGTTATCGATAGAAGAGAAATCACGTACTGCAGCCAAACCTTTACTAGCCAATACGCTAGAAATTGCAGCTGTCAAAGTTGTTTTACCGTGATCCACGTGACCAATTGTCCCGATATTCACGTGTGGTTTGGAACGATCAAAATTTTCCTTAGCCATTGTTCTATTTGTTACTTAGTTAATAAAAAAACAAAATTTTATAATACACAAAATTTCACCCAATCACTGAGTGAAACATAATTTTCGGTGAGCCAATGACGAGATTTGAACTCGTGGCCTCTTCCTTACCAAGGAAGCGCTCTACCCCTGAGCTACACCGGCACTACTTTCATATATTGAGCGGGAGACGAGATTCGAACTCGCGACCCTCAGCTTGGAAGGCTGACGCTCTACCAACTGAGCTACTCCCGCTTATCATTCTTTTTTCTTAGATAAAATAGTTGTGGGGATGGATGGACTCGAACCAACGATACCGTGAGGTGACAGATTTACAGTCTGCTGCAATAGCCACTATGCGACATCCCCAACATATTTTATTTGAGCCGATGGAGGGACTCGAACCCCCGACCTGCTGATTACAAATCAGCTGCTCTAGCCAGCTGAGCTACATCGGCAAAATGTTGGTATTTCAATAATTGAAAGAACTATTTTAAGTGTTTTTCCCATTTTGGGTTTGCAAATGTAGGAAAGAAATCTATAAATGCAATACTTTTTTTTAAAAAATTCAAAAAAAATAAGGGTGGCTTTACACCTTCTACCCTTATCTGTCTGATTCTATATAAATTACGCAACTTTTTCTTTGTGCTTTTTCACTTGCTTCCTTAATGCCTCCGCTGCTAAATCAGTTGCTTCTTCAAATGATTTGCATTGCTTTTTCGCTACTAAGGTCTTACCAGGTATCAACAATTTCAATTCAGTCATTTTATTTTCCTTTTCTACATCTTTGTCCAACCGAAGATAAACCTCACAAGCAATGATATTATCAAAAAATAATTCTAGCTTACTCACCTTCTCCGTAATGAAATCAATTAACTTCTTATCTGCTGTGAAATGAATTGAATGAACTTGAATATCCATGACTAATTGTTTTTATGCCCACGTGGATGGGCTTGTGAATAAATATTTGAAAGCTTCGCAAACGAGTTATGTGTATAAATCTGAGTTGCGGATAAATTTGCATGACCCAAAAGATCTTTAAGCGTTTCTAAACCGGCTCCATTATTCAACATGTGGGTTGCAAATGTATGTCGCAAAACGTGTGGGCTACACTTATCTAAACTCGTCGCTTCACCAAGATATGTATTTATTTTTCTATAAACAAACTTTGGGTATAGATTATTACCATTTTTTAACACAAAGAAAAATGAGGACCCTATACCTGAAGTATCTTTTAATTTGCGGTATTGATCGACTAACTGAACCAATTCTGAAGAAATCGGAATAATCCTTTCTTTGTTTCGTTTTCCGAGTACTTTTAATGTATCTGATTGAACATCCGCCTCCTTCAATCCTATCAACTCACTTAAACGTATACCTGTTTGGTATAAGACCTCAAACATCAAACGGTCTCTCATACCATCGAAATCCGTTCCGAAGAAAATGTCGAGTTTCTCTGTTTGCAATTCCGATTCTTTTGCGAATGAAGGAAGTCTTTTTGCATTTTTTGGGCCCGTGATTTTTACTGTAGGATTTAAACTAATCACCGCTTCCTTTTTCAGCCATTTAAAAAAGGTTCTTAAGGAGGAAAGTTTACGGTTGACTGATTTGTTTTCTATTCCACTTTCAATTAAGGCGACCATCCAAGAACGAATCAATGAATGAGTTACTTCTTTCAATTCTGCTTCTATTGTAATTTCGGCATGAATTAAAAATTGCTCAACATCTTTCTGGTACGCTATTACGGTATGATCCGAAAAACGTTTTTCCATTTGTAGATAACGGACAAATTCTTCAAGCAAAAAAAAAGGAGCCATAGGCTCCTTTACGTATCTTTTCGAAATTAGTTTCTACAATTCTGCAGAACGTAATTTTTGAACATAAGCTGCTTTAATTCTTCCTTGACGATTTAAAATCGATGGTTTCACAAACTCTTTACGACGACGTAATTCTTTCATAACGCCAGTTTTGTCGTATTTTTTCTTGTACTTTTTTAGAGCTCTTTCGATGTTTTCTCCTTCTTTTACTGGAATAATTAGCATATCTTGATTATTAGTTTTTTCTTTAATTGGGTTGCAAAGATATAATTAAAAAATTTATTCACAACACTTATTTCAAAATTTCTCGAGAAATTACAACTTTTTGAATTTCTGATGTTCCTTCACCAATAACCATCAATCGTGCATCTCGTAAAAACTTCTCTGCTGGATACTCTTTAGTGTAGCCGTAACCACCCATAATTTGCATCGCCTCGTTGCCACATTTTACTGCTACTTCGCTTGCGTAGTACTTAGCAAATGCCCCTTGCCGCGTTAAAGGTTGTTTTGTGTTTTTCAAATAAGCCGCTTGATATGTCAATAATTCAGCTGCTTCAACTTCGGTTGCCATATCAGCTAATTTAAATCCAATTGCTTGGAAATGCGCAATCGGTTGGCCAAACTGCTCTCTTTCTTTTGCATACTTAACAGAAGCTTCGTAAGCACCGCGCGCAACTCCACAGCTCAATGCTGCAATTGAAATACGCCCACCGTCCAAAATTTGCATCGCTTGTTTAAAGCCTTGACCTTCTTGACCGATAACTTGACTTTCATGAACCCGCACATTATCAAAAATTAATTCAGCCGTTTCACTAGCGCGAACACCGAACTTATCTTTAATTTTCACAGCAGAAAAACCTGGTGTTCCTTTTTCAATAATAAAAGCAGTGATACCATTACTATCCAATAATTCTCCTGTTCTTACTAAAACAACTGCAACATCACCCGACAAACCATGTGTAATCCAGTTCTTAGCACCATTGATTACCCAATATTCACCTTCTTTTATTGCTGTTGTTTTCATTCGCATGGCATCGGAACCTGTATTCGGTTCAGTCAATCCCCATGCGCCAATAAATTCTCCAGAAGCTAATTTTGGTAAATACTTTTTCTTTTGCTCTTCTGTACCGTGGTAATAGATATGTCCCGTACAAAGCGAGTTATGCGCCGCAACACTTAATCCAACTCCACCACACACTTTACCAAGTTCCATTAATGCTGTTGCATATTCGAAATATCCGAAACCAGACCCACCGTATTCTTCTGGAATATAAATTCCTAACAGGCCAAGCTCACCCATTTTTTTCATTGTGTCAACTGGAAAAAACTCTTCTTCATCCCATTGATTGATGAATGGTTTAATTTCTTTTTCCGCAAAATCACGCACCATTTGCGTGATCATCTTTTGATTTTCGTTGAGTTCAAAATTCATTTTTCAGGTTGAATTTATTTTATTTTTTATTTTTTTTTAAAAGCGCACTAAATTAATAATATTGTGCGAATGTTCTTTCAATTTTTCTTCTCCATTTAAAAAGTCTAATGAAACTAAGAAATTGAAACCTGCAACAAGGCCGCCACATTTTGTAATTAAATTAGCTGCAGCATTAGCGGACCCGCCTGTAGCTAATAAATCGTCGTGAATCAATACACGCTGACCTTCATCCAATGCATCGGTATGCATTTCAATGGTTGCGCTTCCGTATTCGAGATCATAATCATAACTTATTTTCTTGTAAGGCAACTTCCCTTGTTTACGAATTAGGATAAATGGAACGCCTAACTTAATAGCCAGTGGGTAACCAAATAAAAAACCCCTGCTTTCAATACCAGCAACGGCTTCAATATTTTGGTCTTTATAAATAGTCACCAATTCGTCAATTACATCGCTAGACAAAACAGGATCTAACATGATTGTTGAAATGTCTTTAAACATTATTCCCTCTTTTGGGAAATTAGGAACGTCGCGAATAGTGCCTTTTAATCTTTCTTCTAGTATCATTTCACAAAGATAAATAGGGTTTTAACTTTTCAAAGCGTTCTTCGTCAATTAATACAGATTCTTTAATTTCTTCAATTGATTTGTAACCTCCTTTTTTGTCACGAATTTTTATGATAGAATTTGCCTTGTTCCAATCGAGATAAGGATGTGATTTTAATTCTTCTACCTTAATGGAATTCAATTTAATTTTTTGAATTTCCTGTGGATTCACATTTACATATTTTTCGATGGCATCGTATTTCTCAGGATCAAATTTCCATACTTCTAAGAGTTGTTCTTTTTTGTAAAAACCACCTAAGCGTTGACGTTGTTTGATGATGTTCTTTGCATAAAAGGACCCAATACCTGGAATTGATTCAAGGTCTTCTTGAGAGGCCGTATTTAGTTCAACCAAAACAATTGTTTTCTCTATCTTATCTTCTTTTTTGAATTCCGCATTAACACGATTGGTTGAATATACTGTGGAATCTTTTATCAAACTAAATAACTCATCTGAAATGACAAAAATCTTTTTCAGTTGTTCATTTGAGTATATTCCACGAGATGTGAACTTTAGAACGACATTCGCCTGTTTTTCCGATAGACCCAATTTCATCCAATCATTTTTGGTATAGTCATTCGGATTAAATTTTGAGGCTGGTGATTTGAACCTATTCTTTGATTTTTTTTGATATTGATATGACCGCTTTTCAAAACGCGATTTACTATCGTTCTTTAGTTCTTGAACTAATTCAGCAGTAATGACATAATGAGGCTTCTTTTTTAAAGCCATTAGCAACCTTGGTAGTAGAATCACGACCAAAGAAAGAGCAATAAAAATAAAAACACCCCTATTATTTCTGGCAGAAATATAGAATGATTTTGTTGTTTTCATTTTTGTTGACTATCGTTCAACCTCATCATTTTCTGAATATGAATCTGGTTCAGGTTTCGGTTTACCAAATAAAACTTTGAAAAAAAAGAATCCTGTAATCACGGTGATAGAAATTTCCGTCACCAACATTGTTATCATTCCACTTGAACTCATGCTAATCTCCCTTCTTTTTTACGTTTTACACTCGCAATATAAACCATGTATGCAATTCCTAACCAAAGTGCCAATAAGAAAATTCGGCTAATGTTTTTATATAGAATGGTTTTGTTTTCATCTGCAATTTTCGCCTTTCTTGCAGTTGGATTGTCAACCAATTCTAGCAAAGCACGTTGTTTCTTTACTAAAAGATACGTTGACACATTCAATTCTTTATTCTTTTCAATCTTTTCATCTGAATATTTTTCAGTCAAATATTCTGGAAGAAAATCTTTTTTCGTCTCAAGTGATTTTTGCTGCTCTTCAATTTTATCAGATATTTTATTTACATCACTATAGAAAGCAATCTTTTCGTTTGATCCTTTGTGTGACAAAGTATCATAAATCCCAGGGAAACTTGCAAAAAAGACCCACCCTAAGAAAATTGGTGTAATGTATTTTATAATAAACTTAAAAATTGAAGGAACTTTAATGTCGGCACCGGTAATTATTTCTTGCCACCCTTTTTTCATTCCAAAAATCCATGAAAACAATATTATTTCAACAAATGCGAATAAAACCAACGAAACGGTTCCTGCCCAATAATCATATTCATCAAAAACTCCATTATTAAAGAAAAGCACTGTTGGTAGGCCTAAGAGCAGAACAGCGAATCCAAACATCCAAGCTGCATTTTTCTCTTTCCATCCAAATTCATCTTGAAGGAATCCCATTACCGGTGTTCCCATTGCAAGCGAAGAAGTAATCCCTGCGAAAAATAATAAACCAAACCAAGCTACACCAGCAGCTACACCTAAAACTCCACCCCATTGTTCGAATAAGTATGGCAAGGTTTTAAACCCTAAACCTAAACCGCCACCTTCACTGATTAAATCTTTTAAGCCATCAATACCTAAATAACCTACTGAAATTGGAATTAAGATTGCTGAACCCAATACAACTTCAACAAAACCATTCATCCATCCAGCGGACATTGCGTTTAATGCAATATCATCTTTACTTCTAACATAAGAAGCATAACATTGAATTGAGCCCATACCAATTGAAAGGGTAAAGAAAATTTGTCCTGCGGCTGCAAGCCATACTTTTGGTTCCCAAATCGTGTCAAATTTTGGTGTCCACAGGAAATCCAGACCTTTCAATCCGTCAAAAATTGCACCATGCTCGCCTGCTTGAATTGTGACAGCTTTGTACGCTAGGAAGGCTCCAAAAATAAGCAATAAGGGCATACCAATTTTAGCAGCTTTTTCAACACCACCGCTTAATCCACGAGATAGAATCCAAGTGTTTAACAACAAACAGACTACCCAAAAAATGATTGGTTCTATAGACTCTAGAGACACATAACTACCAAAGAAACCAGCTACTTCACCCTGCGATTTTCCTCCAAATGTATCCGCAATTGAATGCCAAACATACGATAGCGTCCACGATTCCAAATAACAATAGTATGCAGCAACCGCCAAATTTGTAAAGATCCCAAAAACACCTATGTACTTCCACAACTTTCGTTTATCCATTGAATCAAGGATAAACGGAGTGGAATGATGACCAAATTTCCCTCCAAATCGTCCAACAGACCATTCAACAAATAATAATGGAATTCCCATTAAAAGAAAACATACTAAGTATGGAATGATGAAAGCTCCTCCACCGTTTTCAATTGCTTGTACCGGAAAACGAAGGAAATTCCCTAAACCAACGGCATTACCTGCCATTGCTAATATTAATCCAACTCTTGATCCCCAACCTGCTGATGACGTGTTTGACATAGTTATTTTTTTGTGAACGACGAATATACTATTTTTTATTTTAACGCAAAACTCAGATTAAATCCAAGGTTTCTTCAATTGTCTTTGGGCTATAACCCAACTCTTTTCTTGCTTTGGTTAAATCAAAACCAGTATGAGGCGGACGTTTTGCGGGTTGATTCAGTGTTGAACTTGAAGACTTTTTTAACTTCTCTGTAGACAACTGAAAGTGCATGGCAACGCGTTCAACAATTGAATATATCGATAAGGTTTCAGGTCCTGAAATATTGAATTTTCCCGTTTTGTTCAATTTACAAATTTCAATACAAGCCCAAGCCAAATCATCAGCCCAAGTTGGAGCTCTGAACTGATCATCGACAATATTCATCTCTTGCCCTTTGCTTAAAGCATCTTTGGCCCAACAAATAATATTTGAACGAGAAAGATTGTTGCCTATTCCGTAAACAATAATCGTTCGAACAATCGACCAATTCTTATAATTACCCTGAATTAAACCGTTTTCTGCATCTACTTTTGAGGCTGCGTATACACTCAATGGTCCAACAGCATCCTCTTCGCTGTAATTTCCTTTTTGTCCATCAAACACAAAATCTGTGGAAAGTAATTGAAAATGCGCATTGATTTTTTGCGCAGCATTGAATAATTTCATGGATGCAATAAAATTCACTTCATTGCATTCCTCAGGATTCAATTCACAGTGATCAACATTTGTGATTGCTGCTGTGTGAATTACATGGGTTGGTTGAAAAACATGAAACAATTGCTCAATTTCATTTTCATCACATATATCCAATGAAGCATAACAATCTTTTGGGCAATCTTGATTTCGGTTTTCTCCCTTTGAGGTTGCTAAAAATATATAATCGGCTTTTAATAAGTGTCGAACAATTTTTTGTCCCAACAAGCCGTTGGATCCCGTAATTAAAATTTTCATTGTTGGTGTATATCAAATAATTTATTGAATTTTTGAATCTGCTCTGTTGAACCTAAAACAAATAATTGAGATTTTGGTAGTATTTTCAAGCTCCAATCAGGATTAATGACATACTCCCCTGTTGGTGTTTTAAATCCGATAATCGTAACACCCGTTTGACGTTTAACCTCCAACTCACCAATTGTTTTATTTTGAAACTCTTCAGGTAATTCATTAAACGAAATCGATTCGATGTTAACGCCGGTTGTTCCTTCGGTTTTCACCATGTTCATAAACTCACTAACAGTTGGATTTGTAATTAAAGAGGCCATGTGAGAACCTCCAATCGCTGCTGGTAAAATAATTTGATCAGCTCCGGCCATTTTTAATTTTGATACGGCCTCAACACTTGTAGCTCTAACTATTATTTCAACGTTAGGACATTTTTCTCTTGCCGCTAAAACAACATAAACGTTATCTACATCTTTGGGCAAACAAGAAATGAGCGCTCTGGCTTTTTTGATTTCAGCTCTCAAAAAAACATCATCTTTGGTTGCGTCACCTTTTACAAAAATATAACCAGGTTTATCAAGATAATCCTTTACGAGCGTGTCGTCTTTTTCAATTACGACAAAATCCTTTTTGTAAAAAAGTAAATCTTCTGCAACTTGTCTCCCAACTCGTCCAAAACCGCAAATAATAATGTGATTTTCCATTTTATTTAATTTTTTAGTCAATTTATATTCTCGAAGTGATGATGTATAATCTCCGCCCATTAAATAATTTGTAAAGGAGGAAATTGCGTAGGCAAATGAACCAATACTTGTGATCAATAACAATGAGGTAAAGAATCTTCCGGCCGTTGTCAATTCATGTACTTCTCCAAACCCAACCGTTGATATTGTTATTACAGTCATGTAAAAAGAGTCAAAAACGTTCCACCCCTCGATTAGTACATAACCAATTGTTCCGAATGTTGTGATTCCGAAGAGTAAAAGAAAGATATTGAAAAACCTTCTAAACATTACAATTCCCAAATAGATGTTTTACGCTTATGTTGAAATTTAAAATAATGCTTATGCTCAAGGATCCATGCCATTGCTAGGTAAATAATCAAGGGTGACCCCATTGTAATGAAAGAGGCATAAATGAACCCCAATCGCACTTTAGAAATACTAATTCCCAATTTGCGTGCCCACCATGCACACACACCAAAGGAGCGCATTTCGAAATAGAATAGAATTGTTTGAATTGTTCTCATTTACCAAGCAGCTTATTTCCAACTGTACAAGTTAGGCATTTTTTATTCATACAAAAATGGTTAAAAATCTCCAATAAGGCTTGAGAATCTGCTGCATTCTTTGGGTTAATACCATAATTTTTCCATTTTTTAATTATTCCATTCTCTTCACTTGGCAATTGACGCAATAAATCGAAGCCTTTTTCCACAAGAGAATCATCTTCTTGCTGATTACCATACCAAACTAAAAATGGTGCAAAGCAATTAATGATCAGCTGATGCTTGAACGACTTACTTAATGGGTCAACCGAATATTCGAAACATGGATTACTTTTTGATAAATCGAGCAATTCTAGTATATGTAGATACAATTCTGTGGCGTTCAAATGGACAAAACTGACAGTAAAATCACATTGTTGAACTATGTATGCAAATTGAACTATACGTTTTGAAGGGTGATTAGCTGGTCTCACTCCACCGACTTTCCAGGCACTTTTGTAAACATGATTATCGAAGGTCCTTTTTTGAATCAAGCGAGATGACAGTAAAACATCTGTTTCATTATCAGGAATAAACAAGCCACTTGCCAAGCAAATGGCTTGGATTTGTCGCTTTTTCTTCATTTGTTTAACGAATGATAAAGGCAAACGTTGCGTTAATTCCTCAAATGGTAACTGGTTTACTTTGGCCCCCATTGCGCGCGCAATTAAATAATAAAGTACACTTTTCGGTTCAGTTGAGTGCACTGTTTGTAAAAGTTCGTTTGTTTTTCTTGACATGCGCTGAACGAGCGCTTTTTCTTGCATGTCTAGCAAAAAAATCGGAGGAAAATCTTTTAAGGAACTTCCGCATAGAATTGTGCGTTTGGCCTTCATTAGGTTCTCAAAGCGACGATAATGCTCATTATCTATATGGTCTTTTAATTCGAGCACTGGTAAAACAGCATCCCCTAACTTCACATCACCATTGTTTAAATATACAACATGCAAAATAACCGTATTGTATGCATCATCAAAGTGATGATTATGTGTAAACCAATCTTTTGATTTGACATGTATTTCGACATTTCCAACCCATATAATTCCATCAATTTCAATTTTTGCATTTAAAAAATCTGGACCACTTTCGGAAGCATTGTAATCTCCTTGATAAATCAGTTTAAAGGACATCCCATTGGTTAGTGACATGGAATTGAAGGGTATCAACTTGTATTGCCACAAGTAGTGAAGGTATCTTTCTTTCATGTTGTAAAAATTGTAGGTAACATGAAGATACAAAAAAAGCGTTGAATTTCTTCAACGCTTTCTACTTTTTTCAATAATCCAAATCAAGGATATTTTACAAATTTCATATAAGTTGGATTTGCCGCCGGAGAAGTAGCTGGATCAAAATCCATTCGAAGAACTTTTCCTTCTGTTCTACGATTCAATTGATGCAATCTTTCATAAAGTGAATTATTCGTCGTCTTAAACTGATTGATATACGTTTCCGTTAATACAATCGTTTCTACCCCCACCATGTCTAAAGGCTGCGCGTCTAAATAAGAATCTCCTTTTTTGAAAACTGTTCTTGGTTCATTTTCACCTTTACCAACTGGAATAATTCTTCGTGGGTCAATACCTTTTTGTTCAACTAAGTATTTGTAACATGCCTTAGCACGATTTTCGGATAATTTTTGATTCGCTTCAGTTTTTCCACGTGCATCCGTATGAGAACTTAACTCTAGCACCATTTCAGGATACTCTTGCAACAAGTTGTATACGAACATTAATGAGTCAGGAGAATTGATTGTAGAATCAACTAACAAAGTCCACTGATTCAAAGGATAACGCACCTCTGGAAGACGAATTGGTTTTTTTGGTAACAAAGACATATCAATTACAAAACTTTGTCCTTCATCTAATTCTACAGTTGTAAATTGTTCTCCTTTTTTGTTCACGTGGTAGCCTTCCTTCGCTATGGCAATTGAATAGGATACCTCTTCATTTATATAACGTACTTCTGGTGTCTTTTTATCCCAGAAAACAACACCTTTTGGGTTGGTTTTACCTTCCCAAGTTGAACCATCTGAACCTTTAACTACTACGGCTACTTCAGGAATTTTAACGCTTGCATTTCCAGTTTCACTTACAATCACTTTTAAGTCAAATAAGTTTGGAGGAATTACATAACTATAAATATCTGGAGAAAATTTACCTTCTGGACTTTTTCTTTCAGAAGTAAAATAGCCTTTTCTTTCTGATAATTCATACAAAGCGTAATCATTGTTTTCTGAATTGATTGGAAATCCAAGATTTTCAGCATTCTCCCATTTCATCTGATCTGCCACTTTTGCAGCTCTAAACAAATCTAAACCTCCCAATCCTGGTTTTCCGTCCGTTGAATAATACAAACTTCCGTCTTTACCGAATGTTGGAAACAATTCATTTCCCGGTGTATTGATTTCAGGACCCATATTTTTAGGGGCAGCCCAACCAGCCTTTTTATCAAACGTGGTATACCACATATCACGGCCGCCAAATCCACCTGGTAAATCTGAAACAAATATTAAGAATTTACCATCATCAGAAACACATGGGTGTCCAACTGAGACTGAATCAACTCCACCTTTCAAATCCAATTTAACTGGCTCATCCCATTTGTCAGCACCTTTCATTTCAGTCATCCAAATATCACATCCTAGGTTTTGTTTCTTCAAAATTGGACAACGTGTAAAGAACATCACTTTGCCACGACCATCAAATGTAACTGAACCTTCATGCGCTTCAGTGTTGATTAAACCTGAATTATCAATTAATTTTGGTTCACCCCAGTTACCTTTTTTATCAATCTCACTTACCCAAATGTCCATGTAATTTTCACAAACGATTTGGTCTGTTTCAGAACCAGTGCTTCCTGGACGACTTGAAGCGAAGAAAAGTTTCGTTTCTTTACGATCTTGGAAAGTTGGAGCCATATCATACTCTTGCTTGTTAATCGCAGTTTGATTTGTAATAATATGTTTCGTTTTATTTGCAACGAAGGATTTGCTTCCAATACAAGATTGGATACCTGCATCTGCTCGTGAATCAGAAGGGACTAATTTTTTGTATTCTTCATAATTCTTAAGTGCTTTATCAAAATCACCCATCATTCTAAGCATTTCACCGTTATAGTAAAGTACTTCTGGAACAACTTCCTGGTAATCTAACAATAAAGTGCGCTCATACCATTCGTTGGCTTCACGAAAACGGTCAGTAAAACGGTAACTTTCTGCAGTTCTAAAAGCCATGTCAGCTTTTAATTTTTTCGCTTGACCACCTTTTCTTTTCAATTTGGTATAAGCTAAACCACATTTTTCAGCAGCCTCACAATATCTCCCACTATCAAAAGAAGTTTGCGCCTCAAGAACAACTTTGTTTTGAGCATACGTCAACCAAGAAAGGCTAACAAAAACAAGTGATAATACTAGTCTGTAGTACATAGAATTCCTTTTTCAATTAGAAATTTAAAACACGAAGAAAGCAAAAAATGCTGAATATTCAACTAAAAAATTGAAATAGACAGATAATTTAGGTTCATCGCGTTGTAAAAATAAAGAAATTTCTTGAAATAATGGGCAAAAAAAATCAACTTTGATTTGAATATTAACAAACGAAGAAAAAATAATGAAATTAATTTTCTTCGTTTTCAAAAGAAACATATTTGCGCCATTTTTCAAGAATTTTATTAAAGCCATCTGGCAATTCAGAATTAAAACGCATGTATTCTTTTTTTTCAGGATGTTCAAACCCAAGTGTCTTAGCGTGAAGTGCTTGACCTGGAATTAATTCAAAACAATTTTCAATAAATCGTTTGTATTTTGCAGAAGTTGTTCCTCTAAGGATAGAATCGCCACCATATTCAAGATCGTTAAACAATGGATGGCCAAGGTGCTTCATATGTGCCCTAATTTGATGCGTACGCCCTGTCTCTAATTTGCATTCAATCAAGGTTACTAAACCAAACTTTTCTAGCACCTTATAATGAGTTACTGCGTGCTTTCCAAGCTCACCATCAGGAAAAACAGTCATCATTTTTCTGTTTTTCAGCGATCGACCAATGTTTCCAGTAATCGTGCCGTCCTCTTTGACATCCCCCCAAACCAGGGCATGATAGCGCCTTTCGGTTGTTCGGTCATAAAACTGTTTAGCTAATTGGGTTAAAGCATTTTCTGTTTTTGCAACCACCATCAAACCTGTTGTATGTTTATCTAGGCGGTGAACTAAACCGGGTCTACCAAAATAATCATTGATGCGATAGGGTAAATTATCAAAATGATATACCAAAGCGTTCACTAAGGTTCCTGTATAATTGCCATATGCCGGGTGAACAACCATGTTTGATGGTTTATTTACAACAACTAAGGTTTCATCCTCGTAGTGAATTTCAATTGGAATGTCCTGTGGAATTAATTCAATTTCTCGCACTGGATAAGGTAAAACCATGGATACCTCATCTTTTGGCTTTACTTTATAATTTTGCTTTACTTTTTCACCGTTGACTAAAATATTTCCACTTTTAGCGGCAATTTGAATCTTGTTTCTGGATGTATTCGGCAAACGGTCAATTAAGAATTTATCAATTCTTACTACAACCTGCCCTGGGTCTGCCTTAAAACGATAATGTTCAAAAAGTTCCTCTTCTTCTACCCCGTCAACCTCTTCTATTTCTTCGCTCATTCGTTTTTGATAATTTTAAACATTCCATCAACGCCAATTACGCGAACGAAATACATTCCAGCTGGTTCTTTGAACAATTCAATCGTTTCTTTGTCAGATGATAAAACTAATTTTCCTTGTAAATTATACACTTCTAAGCCTTCAAAAGTACCGTTTTCCATACGCACGGTGATTTGATTGGCTGTTGGATTTGGAAAGATAACTGCCGACGCCACTTGTTCATTTATTTCCTCAAGCCCTAACTCATTATCCATGCTTGTTGATACAATTGGACGAATCATAACAGAACCGGGAATTGAAGATTGGATCCATGTAACACCATTGTTTAAACTATAATACGTTTTGGTTGAATTGTCCAAATTCCTATCCAGTCCAACATTCAATCGATCAGCATCAAACTGTCTCCAACCCACATAGAAGGTAGTGCCTACAGCAACTTTCATAGTGTCTTGAAAATAATAAGTGATGAATTGGTTTCTATTTACTCCGTATTCTGGTTGTCTTGGAAAAAAGACGTTGTCTTCATATAACACTGCTCCTGGCTCTCCATCTTGATCGTCCCAAACCGTTAATAAAAACAGCTTATTCGAAACATCATTTACTGAAGGTACAAAGTGAATGTACATGCCTAAAAGTGAGTCCGCTTCATAGGCGTCATACTTTACGGCTAAACGTGCTTGAGCACCAGTTGGACCATATGCTGCTTCGGCTGTACTGTCATCGTAACTGTAATAATTCGCAAAATATTGGTGACCAATCGTTGAGTCGTTTTGAGCTAAGTTGGGAAATTGTGCTGCTGCGGTAGCTAAAATATCGAAGCGTTGTTTATTACCGGTTTTTGTAATATCATATTGATAAGCAGTTGAGAAATCGTGATAAGAAGTATAGGTTGTTTGTGGCCCATAATTTATATTTCCACCAGAAAGCAATGTTGCATTCAATGTGTAATTCCCTTCAACTAAGCTGTTATAGCTTACTTCGACGGCACCATTTTGATTGTTTTCAGGTAAATTACTCGCGTTATGCACTACTACACGCACAGCATCATTCATTTTTCCTACTGGATTATTTTTATAGTGATCCCAGGGAACTGCGGTGTAATCTTTCAATAAACTTCCAATTGGATAACTAAATGCAAAGTCTTTAAACAAGGTATCTTGATAGCCAGAAAAATTTCTCAAATGCACATAATCCAAGTGAAAATGATCTAATGAGCCTGACAAAGCACCATAATTTTTGAATCTAAATTGAAAGCCTTTTTTAAAATACTTAGGATCTTCAATTCGAATGTGTCCAACTTTAAAGTCTGAAACTGCAGCCCCTGACATACTCCAAATTCGAAACCATTGATCCAATTCTTTCGCATAAAACTCCAAAACCAAGGAATCAGAAGCTTCGGGCACATCTCCAAGTCCTTCTGGTTGAACTAAAAAACTGAAATAAACAGAGTCTCCTGCGTTATATCCAAGCAGATCAATTGGCTTGGAAGTTAAATAATCTGCATAATTTGTAACCGATGAATTAAGCGCATAAGGGTAACCGTTTTCATCTAAACCATCAAAGGTAGCCACTCCAATTGACCAAGGTTCAACGGCATATCGATAATTATGGTAAACATTGTTATCCAACCAATACGCATTTGCATCATTAATATCAATAAAAAATTGGGTGGCTGAATCTTGAAAATATTCTGGACTTGTTATCCAAATTGTATCTGATACATCCGCTCCTCCTACCGTATCATATATGTAAAAAGGCGGATACAATGAAGTTGTGGCATAAGTAACTGGATAGGCAGCTAAACTAGCAGTTTTATAAAGCGTTGCAGGAAAATATTGATCGATAAAAGTTGAAGTAGTCAAATCGTACACACGACGAAAGGTTTGTTGCGCCGTATAAAACTCATTATTTGAAATTGGTAGTAGGGTTGTATTATTTAATATTCTGTATTTTTTATCGCTGCTCACACCTGGATCACTGAAATCGGCGTCATAGGTTTGAAAGTGATTTTTTGAAAATTCATCAAAAAACGGAAGACTTAAGGTATCTGAAATATAGATAAATGTGCTGTCAAAAGTTGGTGTAGATTTTTCTAACCCTTTTTGACGTTTCATTGGATTATAAATAGCTGGATTACTCGTCATAGGAGCGATTGATTCCCCTTGTCCAAACGTGTAATTTATGAGCAATAAAAAAATTGCAACAAAAAGATTTTTCATAAAATGAAATTTTACAAATTATGGGTTTTCAGCATCTCCAGAAAAATCCTTTGTTGCATACACGGTAATCGTTGTTCCTGCTGGAATTAAAATTCCTTCAATGTATTCAGGCGATTGTGATTCAATACGCGCTGCAAGTGAATCTTCATATGACAAACAAGCATCACAAACTGGTAAATAGCCAAAAGAACCCAATTGAGACAAACGGTCTCTTGCTTCAAATATTGTTAAACCATATAAATTTGGAATTTCAACAGGCTCACCAGCATCATTTTGTCCAACGATTAATGTGATGGTTGCACCAATTGGAATTCTTGTACCCTCTTTAATTGGTTTTCCTTTATACAACTGTTCTAAAACAGCGCCATTCGCCTCATTCGTCGGTTTATATTGAATTCTGATTTTTAATCCTCTATTTTCGAGAATGCTTTCTGCAAAGCGCTGCGATTTATCAACCAAACTCGGCATTTCGACCAAACGCGTTTTTTTAGAAACCCTAAAACGTATGACGCGGCCTTCTTTCACATGAACCAATGAAAACATGGTTGGTGCTGGATCTTGGTGCAAAATCGTTCCTTCTGCTTTTGATGGATCGTAAATGGAATCAAGAATTTCATATTGTAAATCAAGCTCTTCAATCTCAGCCTTCACAGTGCTCGCATTTCTTCCAACAAAATTTGGTACCTTAATTTGCTGACCATGGTTCGTATAGGAATCCAAATAAAAAATGGTAATACTTACGATTACAAAATAGGTTAACACAACCAATCCTAAATGTTTTAGGAAATGTTTACTCCAAATAAACGATCTTAATTTTCTTAAAAATTCCATAGTTCGAACTGAATGTGACAAATATAGGAATTAAGCATGAAGAATAATCATAGAAAACTTCATCAATTTAAACAACTAGAAATTCGGAGATAAAGCATGAGATTTATAGAAGTCGTCAATGTATTTAAACGCATCCTCTGCTGTATCAACAATTGCAAACAAATCCATGTCTTTGGCTGAAATATTCTGTTCCATATCCATCATAGAAACTTTGATCCAGTCAATTAATCCTTGCCAATAATCTTTACCAATCAATACAACCGGTCGATAATTGATTTTCTTCGTCTGAATTAACGTCAGTGCTTCAAATAGCTCATCCATTGTTCCAAATCCACCAGGTAAAATAACAAAGCCTTGCGAATACTTTACAAAAATTACTTTCCTCACAAAGAAATAATCAAATTCCAAATTGTGTTCCGCATCGATGAATGCATTATGATTTTGCTCGAATGGTAAATCAATATTTAATCCAACTGATTTTCCACCACCTTGCTGTGCACCTTTATTTCCTGCTTCCATTGCCCCAGGTCCGCCACCAGTAATCACACCATAACCCGCCTCAGCCAGTTTTTCGCCAATTTCTACACCAATTTGGTAATACTTATTATCGGGTTTTGTGCGAGCTGAACCAAAAATAGAAATACATGGACCAATCTTTGCCATTCGCTCGTATCCTTCAACAAATTCGGACATAATTTTAAAAATTGCCCAACTATCATTAATTTTAATGTCGTTCCAGTCTTTTCTGATTTTGTTCATAATTCTTTGTTTAAAGGCGAAAAGTGAAGTGCCGTTTAATCATCTACTAACGATTCGCGCTGTTGGTTGTATTCGCAGCAATTAAAAGTACATGATTACAGTAAGAACGAAGCCAACTTATTTTTATTTTTTCAACAAGAGAATTCTAATAATTCAATGAAATCTACTACTTTCGAATTCATATGCGCATGATGTTACTTTTGGTTATAATTTGTTTAACACATTCTACACTGAATGCGCAACAGCATTTTTTTATCAAAAGTGATTCGCTCAACCCGAAACGACTTGTAATAACGAGCTCATCTATTGGAACACTATGGGCAGGAAGCATCATAGCCTTGCAACAAATATGGTATTCTAATGTCCAGAAATCAAGTTTTCACACTTTCAATGATGCTAACAATTGGATGCAAATGGATAAAGCAGGACATGTTTATACAGCCAATAAACTCAGTCTTCTTTCTGGTGAATTATATGAATGGTCTGGAATGAAACCAAAAAAAGCTGCCCTAATTGGAAGTTGTATTGGCTTAGGGTATCAAACTTCACTTGAATTGTTGGATGCATATTCTGTGGATTGGGGATTTTCTTGGGCTGACATGACAGCAAACGCGGCAGGAAGTATAATTTATTTAGGTCAGGAATTAGCTTGGAACGAGCAACGATTCCATTTAAAATTTTCCTATCATCCAACTGAATATGCGGCATTGCGTCCAGCGGTATTAGGTGCCAATTTTCAGGAACGTATTTTAAAGGATTACAATGGTCAAACCTATTGGTTGAGTTTTAATCCATTTCTATTCACACAAAATTCTTCCTTTCCAAAATGGATTTGTCTTTCGTTTGGTTACAGTGCAAATGCAAAATTGGTAGGCGATTCAGACACGTATACACAAGGAACAACTACCTATTTAGCAAAACGTGAATTTCTTTTATCATTTGATGTTGACTTTAGTCGTTTACCAATTAAAAAACCTTGGTTAAAAGCAGTGGTAAAGCAGTTCAATTACATCAAAATACCATTCCCGGCTCTAATGTTGAGCGATGGTAAGTTGCGCGCTTCAGGAATCTATTTTTAGATTTTGATCAATTCAATTTTGAATTCAAAATCAACTATATTTCCTTCTTTGGAGTCTGGATTCATCCCAAATTGCGTGCGATCTAAGGATGATTTACCAACCAGAATTGGCTGACCACTTGTTTCATTGTTTCCAACATATTTCAGTTTAACCTTGATATCCTTGGACATTCCAAGCATTGTGAATTTACCATTCAACTCATACGCATCCCCATTAACGACTAATTTTTTAGACTGATATGTCATTGTTGGAAATTTCTCAAGATCAAAATATTCTTTTGCCATTAATGATTCATCCCGCATTGAATTAAATGTTGACAACTGATTGACAGGTAAATTGATTTCAAACGTTGAATTTTCAAGAGTTGGAGCAATACTAACTTTTCCAGTAAATGATTTAAAAGTACCTTTTGTCACTCCCCCTTTTGGACCCAACTGAAAAGTCAATTGTACCGATTTCTCATCCAACTTGTAAGTCCCATTAATGGTTGCCAAATTGATTCCTTTCATTTCAAATGGACTTATTTGTTTTTCCTCCTCTATTGAAGTTGTTTTAGCAGTATTCACTTCAATCGAAGTTGCTGCTTGTTCTTCTTTATTAATAGTTGAAGGTCCAACAATTAAACCAATTGCTACTGTTAATGCAAATAAGGCTGAAGATAGAGCAAATTCGTTTAGGGCCATGCGGATCAATGCTGAACCAACTAAAACGCCAATAAAAGCATCCATTCCACCGAAATCTGCTTTTTGAGTTGTTAACCATAGAATTCCTGCAATCAAACCAGTACTTAGCAAAAGCGAAACTAAGGTTAAACCTATTTTTGTGGTTTTAAAAACTTCATTTACAAAATAGACTGAAAAAGCACCAATGAATAATCCTTCAAGCGTTTTACCTAAGGATAATTCAACTATGTCAGTAGGAACATATTGAATAAAATAATGGATCAGTGTTAAACTTAAGAGTGAAATAAGTGCCGGTTCGTTGGTGTTCTTTTGGTAGAATGATTGTGCTGAAAATCCGATTGTAATCAAAAACAATCCAAAACCAGAAGCGAAGAACATTCCTATAAATGCACCAATTCCAATGAATAAGATAATCAATGCCTTTTCAATTCCTGTTGTATCTGACAATCCAAACACTTTTTTAACTACTGCTGATTTCGCTAGTACCAAAGGCATAATTATTGATCCAAAGACAGTTAATAAGATAATTGGCAATTGTCCGAAAGAAAAATCGTATTCCGAATAGGTCACTGTTGATTTTCCGATAATTACCAGAGCAAACGCGCTAATAATTGGAATAAGAAAACGCCATTTTTTTATTTTCAATGATTCAATTCTGGACAAAGCAAAATTAAGCGCTACATAGGCCATAATGATCCATGTAATTTTTGCTGACTGTTCAATCGAAGAGACATGCTTTACAACTAACAAGGTGGTGCCAAGAACTAATAAAAAATTGATAATTCCATCGAGTCTAGACTGATTTCTATATGCAACTGTAATGGCAGCGAATCCAATTAATAAAAATGACAAAGCGTTTACTGTATCCATATTCAATTATTTCTACCAAAGATAAATGATTTTATTTACCATGGTATATTTATTTTAATAAATTAGAAGTGTGATTTAACTACAAATTAAAAAATCAAAGTGTTTTATTCAGAAGATTCAATTGACCCAATTTATGAAAATAAGGATTTTTGAGATGTTCTTCCAGCAACATTAAATGTTGCATACGGTGACAATCCGTTGCAGCAAAATCAACTAAGCCCTCATCGATTAATAATTCAGCTTGTTTTTTTACGCTTTGTCCATAGTGGCCTGTAAGTGAATTTAAATTCAGTTGTATCGCTACTCCTTTTTCTTTGAAATATTTTGCTTTTTCAGTTGAACCATGATAGTATTGGTAACGCTCAAAATGAGCTAAAATAGGTTTATAAGCTGCTGTTTGCATTTCAAAAAACAATTGATCTTCAAATTCAGGCATCGAATGAAATGAAAATTCTACAAGCACATAATCATTAAATGAAAGAACTGATTTATTTCTGATTTTCTCAACCAGTGTTTCATCGAAATAATATTCAGCTGCTGCCTCAATTTGAATCGATAAACCAAGAGATTTTGCCATTTCTTGAACCTTGATTAATCCACCTAGTATCGATTCAGGTCCATTTGGATAGACTTCGTTCATTATATGAGGTGTCGTAATCACTTTTTTGTAACCAAGACTTTCAAATTTGGCCAAAAGGGCAATTGTCTCATCCATTGTTCGTGCTCCATCATCAATTCCTGGAATTAAATGACTGTGCATATCGATTCCAAAGATTGATAAATCGAATGGATCTAGCACTTGTTTTTTACTTGAAAAAAGGGATGAGAAAATTCCCATAATTAGCGATCCTGATACATTTGTAAGTAATAATCTTGGTATGAACCTGAAGTTACTTTTTGCACCCACTCATCATTATTCAAATACCAATCAACTGTTTTATCTAAACCTTCTTCGAATGTAATTGAAGGTGTCCAACCTAATTCTGCTTCCAATTTTGTTGCATCAATAGCGTAGCGTAAATCATGGCCTTTACGATCTGTAACGTAGGTTATTAATTCTTCTGATTCACCAATAGAACGGCCCAATTTACTATCCATCATTTTGCACAGGAAACGAACTAGCTCAATATTTGTCCATTCATTTAATCCACCCACATTGTATGATTCACCAATTCTTCCTTTATGAAAGATTGTATCGATTGCCCGCGCATGATCTTCTACCCATAGCCAATCGCGAATATTTTCGCCTTTCCCGTAAACTGGAAGTGGTTTTTTGTTGACAATGTTGTGAATCATCAATGGAATAAGTTTTTCTGGAAAATGATGACTTCCGTAATTATTGGAACAATTCGACATTTTCACAGGTAAACCATACGTATGGTGAAATGCAGAAACAAAATGATCAGAAGATGCTTTTGAAGCCGAATATGGACTTCTTGGATCATAGGGAGTTGTTTCCATGAACAAACCTTCCTCACCCAAACTTCCATATACCTCATCGGTTGACACATGATGAAAAACGTGTTCCCCTTCCTTCCATGCATCTTTAGCGGCTTGCAACAAATTTACAGTTCCAACCACATTTGTCATTACAAAGTCCATTGGGCCCTCTATTGAACGATCTACATGTGATTCTGCTGCTAAATGAATTACATCAGAAATTTGGAATTGTTCAAAAACGGTACGAACATCCTCAGCTGAAACGATGTCTCCTTTAACAAATACATAATTCTGGGCAAGTTCAACATCTTTCAAATTCTCCAAATTTCCAGCATAGGTTAATTTATCGAAATTAACAATTTGACAATCTGGATAGTTGTTGACGAACAAACGGACAACATGAGAGCCAATAAATCCAGCTCCACCAGTTACTAAAATTCGCTTTTTAAAGTTCATCAATTCTGCTTATAATGACCAATATTCAAGGTCTTTAATTTGACCTTTAAAAATACCTTTCACATCTATGAAAACTCCTTTACCATCCTTCAAAAGGCCTTTGAAATCAGTTTCAGTCATTAATTTATACTCTCTGTGATTCACGGCCACCAAAACCGCATCATAATCTGTTGTAGGCTCTTCAATTAATCCAACTCCATATTCGTGAAGCATCTCTTCAGATGACGCATGCGGATCAATTAAATCGACATGCACCGAAAATGAAGTAAGTTCATTTACTACGTCAATCACTTTTGAGTTTCTGATATCGCTTACATCTTCTTTGAATGTAGCCCCCATCACTAAAACTTTCGCATCTTGAATGTGTTTTCCTTGGGCAATAATTCGTTTCACAGTTTGTTTAGCGATATAAGCACCCATTGAATCATTCACAAAACGTCCACTCGTAATAACTTTTGAATGATACCCTGCTTGCTGTGCTTTGTGGGTCAAATAATAAGGGTCAACACCAATACAATGACCACCAACTAATCCAGGAGAGAATTTCAAGAAATTCCATTTTGTACCAGCCGCTTCTAGCACATCAAACGTATTTATGTTTAATTTATTGAAAATGATTGAAAGCTCGTTCATCAAAGCAATATTCAAATCGCGTTGTGTGTTTTCTATAATTTTAGCAGCTTCTGCAACTTTAATTGTTGTTGCGCGATGAACACCAGCTCCAACAACTAATTCATACGCTTTTGCAATTTGATCCAATGACTCATCGCAACATCCAGAAACAACTTTTATGACATTTTGTAAAGTATGTTCTTTGTCACCTGGATTTATGCGCTCTGGAGAATAACCTACCTTAAAATCTTCCTTGAATTTCAAACCAGATTCAGTTTCTAGAACCGGAATACAATCTTCTTCTGTACACCCAGGATAAACCGTTGATTCGAAAACCACATAATCTCCTTTTTTCAAGACTTTTCCTACTGTGCCACTCGCGCCAAGTAAGGGTTTTAAATTTGGTAAATTGGCATCATCAATAGGCGTAGGAACTGCAACAATAAAAAATTGCACATCCTTTAAATCGTTGATATCCGCTGAAAAAGTTATATCACATCCATCAAATGCGCTTGCTTCAAGTTCATTACTAGGATCAATGTTGTTTTTCATTAAATCAACACGTTCTTGATTGATATCAAAACCAACCACTTTTATTTTTCGTGCAAACTCTAATGCAATTGGTAAACCAACGTACCCTAGGCCTATAACTGCTAGTTTTGCTTCTTTAGAAAGAAGTCTATTGTAAATTGAATTGTTCATTTCTTACTTTATATATTCGTTCAATAATTTCTACTACTTTTAATCCTTCAAGTGCGTTTGTTGTTGCTGAAGTTCTGCCTTTTAATGTGTCGATTACATTTTTGATAACATAGTTGTGGTTTGCTGCAGATCCTTTATAGGCTCCATAATCATTGCCTGGATTTGTCGGAGCTAATTGAGGCATTTCATAGTCTGCAATATTACAAACTTCTACTTCGTTCATATACTGACCTCCAATTTTAACACTTCCTTTCTCACCAATAATCGTTATAGAGCTTTCTAGATTTTGATTTGCAACAGCCGTTGAATAGTTGATACAACCCATTCCCCCATTTACAAAATCAAAGCTCACAAATCCAGAATCTTCAAAATCTGTTGAGTTTTGATGTGTAAAGTCAGCGAATTTTCCTTGAATATTGTCAATATCACCAAACAACCAATACATGATATCAATAAAATGAGAAAACTGTGTAAATAAGGTTCCACCATCTAACTCTTCCGTACCTTTCCAGCCGCCTTTTTTGTAGTAGCGATCATCTCGGTTCCAATAACAGTTCAATTGCACCATGAATATTTTTCCAAGCTTTCTTGTTTCAACGACCGATTTTATCCATTCTGATGGCGGAGAATAACGATTTTGCATTACACAAAACACTTGACGTGAAACTTGAAGTGATTTAAAAATCATTTTCTCACAAGCGTCTTTTGTTAAGCCCATTGGTTTCTCGCAGACTACGTGTTTTTTAGCTTCTAAGGCTGCCAAACTTTGTGTAGCATGAAAACCGTTTGGGGTACAAACATTTACAACGTCAAATTCCAATCCAGATGCCAGCAAATCTTCAATTGTTGCGAAAAAAGGTACGTTGAAGTCAAGAGCATCACAATCCTCTGCTGAACGAACGTCAACCATTGCCACCAATTCTCCTTCTGATTCTCTATGAATCATTTCTGCATGACGTTTGCCGATATGACCGGCACCAACTACTGCAAATTTCACTTTTTGATCTTCTGTGACCATATTTTATTAATTAAAAGTAATTTATTTAGTTACTTTATTCTACTTACTATATTATTCACCAACTGGTATTTATGTTTACTTTCTGGACAAACCGCCAGTCCATCTATGTCAAATTCCAAGCGGTGACCAAATTCACTCATCCATCCAATTTGACGAGCAGGATTCCCAACGACTAAAGCATATGCTGGAACCGTTTTCGTAACAACAGCACCTGCTCCAATGAAGGCATATTGACCGATATCATGTCCACAAACAATTGTTGCATTGGCACCAATACTTGCGCCTTTTTTAACTACGGTTTTCGAATATTGATCACGGCGATTTACACCACTTCTTGGATTTGTTACATTCGTAAATACCATTGAAGGTCCTAAAAAAACATCATCTTCACATTCGACACCAGTATAAAGCGATACGTTGTTTTGAATTTTCACATTGTTCCCTAATTTCACTTCTGGCGAAACAACAACATTTTGTCCAATATTACAACGCTCTCCTATGGTACAATTCGGCATTACGTGTGAAAAGTGCCATATTTTGGTTCCTTCTCCTATAATACAGCCTTCATCAATTATGGCTGTTTCGTGTGCAAAATAACTCATTAGCGAATAATGTATTTATCAAAATCTTTATGGTCTGTCTGTTTCAATTCTTCTTCAGTCAAACTTTTAAAATATTCATATGTAATTTTTAAACCTTCAGCGCGATCTACTTTTGGTTCCCAGTTCAATAACTGACGTGCTTTTGTAATATCTGGCTGGCGTTGTTTAGGATCATCAACTGGCAAATCCTTGTAAACTACTTTTTGATCCGTTCCCGTTAATTTGATAATTTCTTCAGCAAAATCCTTGATTGAAATTTCAGATGGATTACCAATATTTACCGGATAAGCATAATCGCTCTGCAACAATCGGACTATTCCTTCAACTAAATCATCTACAAAACAGAACGAGCGTGTTTGTGAACCATCTCCAAAAATTGTTAAGTCTTCACCACGCAAAGCTTGTCCGATAAAAGCAGGCAAAACCCGTCCATCATTCAAGCGCATTTTTGGTCCATAGGTATTAAAAATTCGAACAATACGTGTTTCAATTCCATGGAAATTATGATAGGCCATAGTAATTGCTTCTTGGAAACGTTTCGCTTCGTCATAAACACCCCGTGGTCCAACAGGATTAACATTTCCCCAATAATCTTCTGTTTGAGGATGCACGGTAGGGTCTCCGTACACTTCAGATGTAGAAGCAATCAAAACTCTCGCTCCTTTTGCTTTGGCTAATCCCAAGCAATTATGAATTCCCAAAGAACCTACTTTTAAGGTTTGAATTGGTATTTTCAAATAATCAATTGGACTTGCTGGAGAAGCGAAATGTAAGATATAATCCAAGTCACCTGCTACATGAATAAATTTGGAAACATCGTGATTGTAAAATTCAAAGTTTTCTAATTTGAATAAATGCTCAATGTTCTTCAAACGACCAGTAATCAAATTATCCATTCCTATTACATGGTAGCCATCATTGATAAAACGATCACACAAATGTGAGCCAAGAAATCCTGCAGCACCCGTAATTAATATTCTTTTGCGTTCACCCATAACTTCTATTTATCAATTGTAGTTCGACCAATTGAACTGTAGTAAAATCCTTTTTCATTCATTTCTTGAACCTCGAACAAATTACGGCCATCGAAGATTACTTTATCTTTCAACAACTTGCCAATCTGATCAAAGTCTGGGTTTCTGAAAACGCCCCATTCCGTGCAAATCAGCAAAGCATCTGCATTTTCCAAGGCCTTATATTCACTATCTGCGTAAGCAATTTTATCAGCAATTAACCCTTCTACATTTTTCATGGCTTCCGGATCGTACGCACAAACACTTGCCCCTGCGTTTACCAATGCATCAATCATATACAAAGCGGGGGCTTCACGAATATCATCGGTATCAGGCTTAAATGCCAATCCCCACAACGCAATTTTTTTTCCGATCAAATTGCCTCGGAAGAAATTTAACATTTTTGGAAAAAGTACAGTTTTTTGCTCTTCGTTGACATTCATCACCGCTTTTAAAATCTCAAATGAAAATCCATTTTCATTTCCTGAGTTCACCAAGGCCTGCACATCTTTCGGAAAACATGAACCTCCGTAACCAATTCCTGGGAACAAGAAACGTTTTCCGATACGATCATCCGAACCAATGCCAATACGCACTTTGTCTACATCAGCACCAACCAATTCACAGAAATTAGCAATTTCATTCATGAACGTAATTTTCGTTGCCAAAAAAGAATTTGCAGCATATTTGGTCAATTCAGCTGATTTCTCATCCATGAAGATAATTGGATTTCCTTGACGAACAAATGGTTTATATAACTGTTCCATCATTTTCTCGGCACGCTCCGAAGATGTTCCGATTACGACGCGATCAGGCTTCATGAAATCATCCACCGCAAATCCTTCACGCAAAAATTCCGGATTGGAAACCACATCAAAATCAACTTTTGCATTTTTTGCAATTGCTGCATGTACTTTTTCTGCGGTACCAACTGGAACTGTACTTTTATCTACAATTACTTTATAATCTGTAAGGATTTTACCTAAATCATCAGCAACACCTAAAATATACCGTAAATCTGCCGATCCATCCTCGCCTGGAGGCGTTGGTAATGCCAAAAAAATAATCTCTGCATCTTTAATCCCTTCTTCCAGATTTGTCGTAAATGATAGTCGGTTTGCTTTTATGTTTCGTTCAAATAAAACATCCAAATGCGGCTCATAAATAGGTATTTCTCCATTGCGCAAACGCTCCACCTTATTGGCGTCAATATCTACACAAATAACTTGATTTCCAGTTTCAGCAAAACAGGTTCCTGTAACCAATCCAACATAACCTGTTCCGACAACTGCTATTTTCTTCATACTAACAATTCGTAATTTCGAATTTGTAATTCCTAATTAATTTTTCTCTATGAACGCTTTAACAGCTTCACAAATGTAATCCAATTGGTCTTGTTCCATTTCAGTGTGAATTGGCAATGAAATAACGCGTTCAGTCAACCAATCAGTGATTGGTAAAACAGTATGTTCACTTCCAAACGCCGAGAACATTTTTTGTTTATGAGCTGGAATAGGGTAATAAATCATCGATGGAACATCTTTCGTTGCAAGGAAGGCATTTAACTCATCACGATCTATGCCATTCACTGTCAAAGTATATTGATGGAAAACATGTTTCGATTCTTTACCACGCACAGGCGTTTTTAGTTGCGGAAATTGTGCGAAAAATTTGTCATAATGATCTGCCACACTTCTTCTTGCTTCAATATAGGAATCCAAATTCGGTAATTTAATTCTCAACACAGCCGCTTGTATTGTATCAAGACGTGAATTGCAGCCAACAACATCGTGATAATAGCGCTTACTTTGACCATGATTCGCTATCATTCGCATTTGAGCAGCTAATTCATCGTTGTTCGTACAAATTGCTCCGCCGTCACCGTAACATCCCAGATTTTTAGATGGAAAAAATGAAGTACATCCGATATCGCCAATCGTACCCGTTTTGGAAACAGAACCGTTTGTGTGATAATAATCACTACCAATTGCTTGTGCATTATCTTCAACTACGAAAAGCTTGTGTGTTTTAGCGATTTCAATAATCGCATCCATATTTGCTGCTTGGCCATACAAATGAACCGGAACAATTGCTTTCGTTTTTGAAGTAATGGCGGCTTCAATTTGCGTTGGATCGATGCAAAATGTATCTTTATCAACTTCAACAAAAACAGGGTTCAAGCCAAGTAAAGCCATCACTTCTGTTGTAGCGATGTACGTAAAAGAAGGTGTAATTACTTCGTCGCCTGGTTTTAATCCTAAAGCCATTAAAGCAATTTGCAGAGCATCCGTCCCATTTGCACAAGGAATAACATGTTTTACATTCAAATAGTTTTCTAATTCTGATTGAAAGTTGGCAACATCAGGGCCGTTAATAAACTGGGCATTTTCAATTACATTTAAAATTGCAGAATCTATTGCTGGTTTAATGTTTTGATATTGCGACATTAAGTCGACCATTTGTATTTTTTTCATCCAATGATGGCATTAACGTATTTAAGGGGGTAAAGATAAAAATTTCAATTAAGATGCATTTGAAAACACTGTTTTTTTTAACATGTTATTGGAAATTTAATCTCCATTTTACACTATTTGTCTAAAAAGTCAGTTTTAAACAATAAATGATTCATACATTTTACATTTATTTAGGTAAAGAAATTAAAAATGCGATTACTTTTGAGCATATGAAAAAATGCATTTTAATCTTGTTTTCAGTTTTCATTTCAGCAGGTATTTTCGCCCAACGAAATGTAAAAGATTCAGTGATTGGAACACCACTCATAGGCGCGCATTATGGTGGAAATTTCACCCTTGGTGATTTAGCCGACCGCTATGGCTATTTGAATCATATCGGAATTATGGCTGGATACAAAACCGATAGGAATTGGTATTGGTCCTTTGATGGAAATTTCATATTCGGCAATCAAATTCGTTTGACAGGAATTTTTGATCATTTAATTGATTCATATGGCAATATAACGGACATCAATGGAGATATTGCCCAGGTGTATGTTTTTGCGCGAGGCTTTAATGCAAACTTTGCGATTGGTAAGGTTATTCCAATTCTCAGTCCGAACAAAAACTCTGGAATCATGATCAACTTTGGATGCGGATACCTTTTGCATAAAATGAAAATTGAAACACAAGAGCAGGTAATTCCGCAGTTAGAATTAAATTATCGAAAAGGCTACGATCGTCTAACTGTTGGACCAAATCTGCACCAGTTTATAGGTTACACTTTCTTGTCAAATGGTGGGTTTTACAACTTTTATGGTGGGTTTTATGCACAAGAAGGATTTACAAAAAATCAACGTACGATTTTTTATGACCAACCAAGCACTACTGTTCCAACAACTACACGTTTAGACATGCAAATTGGTTTCAGAGTTGGCTGGTATATTCCTTTCTACAAGCGAATGCCGAAAGATTATTACATCGATTAATGCACTTTATTTACAATAGCGGAATTCGGCTATATGAATTAGCAATTCGAACGGCGGCATTATTCAATCCAAAGGCGAAAAATTGGGTCGATGGTCGAAAAAACTATTTCGGAGATTTGCCTAAAATTCCAAGCAATCAAAAAGTCATTTGGTTTCATTGCGCATCCTTGGGCGAGTTTGATATGGCGTTGCCTGTAATGAATCTCATCAAAGAACGACAACCATCAATTTTCTTACTTGTAACTTTCTTTTCTCCTTCGGGAATGGAACATTATAGTAAACGCAAGCATCAAGTAGATTTAGCCGTTTATCTTCCAAGTGACAAACCGTCGAATGCAGAAAAGTTTATCACGTATTTCCATCCTGACAAAGTGTTTTTTGTGAAGTATGAATTTTGGTCGAATTATATTTTTGAAGCAAAAAAACAACATGTACAGGTCTTTTCATTGTGTTCCATTTTTCGGGAAGACCATCGCTTTTTCAAATGGTATGGCGGATTTTTCAGAAAAACGCTGAAAGAAGTTGATTTCTTTTACACCCAAAATGAAACGTCAACTTTGCTACTTGCAGCTATTGGAATTACCAAATTCATGACCTCAGGAGACACACGTTTTGATCGCGTCATTGAGAACAAAAAATCACTTGAATCAAATCTGAGAATTGAAGCCTTTTTGAACGATGAAAAAGCAATTATTATTGGAAGTTCTTGGCCTGATGATGAAGCAATTATACTACCTTACATTTTGCAAAATCCAAACAAGAAATTTATCATTGCTCCTCACAACATTGACGAGGCACATGTTAGTGCTATTGAAGCACAATTAATGAATTTAACTGAGCGTTTTACCGAAAAAACAAAGGGTAAAACCATATTAATTTTAAATACAATCGGACATTTAGCTAGTGCATATTCTTACGGTGAAATCGCTTATATTGGTGGTGGGTTCAGTGGGAACTTGCACAATATTCTGGAACCAGCTGTTTTTGGTTTACCTGTTCTTTTTGGTCCTAAATATAAACGTTTTCCTGAGGCCAGTCAGTTCATCAATTTAGGCATTGGGTTTACTGTTAAAACAAGTGAAGAATTGACTTCTGAACTAAATTCGATTTACAAAAATATTCTGGCTATTTCAGAAAAAACATCTACTACGGTTTCAAAAAACACAGGTGCATCTGTGAAAATTTTAGATCATTTGGAGCAACATTTCGGTCTTTAATTTTATTTACCATTCCAATTTAGAACATGCATTTCACTTTTTGAAACGCGATTGTAATTGAATTGAATTTCGCGAATCAATTTTTCAATCGTTTCCCACTTTAAGGAGCGATTGGGCACTAATGCTATAATTTCTCTAGCTGGAACAGAATTTGTACCATTGCTAATTGATTTTAAATGTGTTCGTTGATTTTCATTCAAATGAAAATATTCAGGAACCAAGGAATAGCCACCATTCATGTCAACCATTTTTAATAACAATTCCAAATTCCCTCCTTCATAGTTCCATGCATCTATTTCTTGTCCTTCTTTAAGCTGACAAAATTGAATCATTTGGGTACGTAAACAATTTCCCCTGCTTAAAAGCCAAGGATGCAATTCTGTTAATTCCTCAACCGAAATTTCATTCTTTTTACGACTTGGTATGTACGCCAATATCTCCTCTTTGAACATGGGAATTGTGCGTAGACGACTATCATTGAACGGTCCAGCCAAAATAGCAAGATCTATTTCTTTGCGTTCCAATACCAAAATCAACTCTTCCGTTTTAAATTCTTCAATCATCAATTGAACATTGCCAATTCGCTCCTGCCATTTGTGAAACATATCAGGAACCAAATACGAAGCAATTGTAGGAATCACTCCTATTTTAATGACCTCTTTATAATTGCCTTTCATCCGCTCAATTAGATTGTCTATTTTATTTGCCTCATTAACAACCTCGCGAATGATTGGCAAGAGTGAACTTCCAAAAGGTGTTAACTCGATTGGATTTCTTGAGCGGTCAAAAATTGGATGACCCAATAGCTCTTCTGCTTTCTTCACCTGCATTGAAAGCGTAGGTTGGGTAACAAAACAGCGTTCACTTGCTCGTTGAAACTGAAGTTCTTCACTTAGAACTAAAATGTAGTGCATTTGTTGAATTGAAAGCATATAGATACTATTTATGCAAATATAAAACTTATCGATAATTATTATAATTCTTCTTTACTAACTTTGTATCAACTTATTTACATATTATGACAGCACAACAAATATCCTATACTGCACAACTTAATTTATTGTTAGCGAGCTACGAAATTCATTATCAAAACTTAAGATCATTGCATTGGAACGTCAAGGGGAATAACTTTTTCGAACTTCATCTTAAATACGAAGAATTATACACAAGAACGCAAGTTATCATTGATGAAGTTGCAGAGCGCATTTTAACCTTAGGAACAACTCCCCTTTCTCGTTTCAGTGATTACTTACAACACAGTAATATTGCTGAAAACGAATTAATATCGGACGGTAAAAAAGGGATGAATTACATTTTAAAGGCTCAAAATTCATTGCTGCAACTTGAGCGAATGATTCTCAACCAAGCAAATGAAAATGAAGATGAAGGAACCGCTGCATTAATGAGTGATTTAGTCCGTGAAAAAGAAAAAACCAACTGGATGTTCGCTTCATGGCTTGGATAAAAAAACTAAAAAATTGCTTTTGTTAGAACCTAAAAAGCGTAAATTTGTTAAATAAGATAAACACAAACAATCAAAAATAAAATGGGAGTATTAGTAGGAAAAAAAGCGCCATCGTTCAAGGCTGCTGCCGTAGTAAACGGATTCGAAATTGTAAATGATTTTTCATTGGATCAATATGTAGGAAAAAACCACGTATTATTTTTCTTTTACCCGAAAGATTTTACATTCGTTTGTCCTTCTGAATTACATGCATTTCAAGCAAAACTAGATGAGTTTGAAGCACGTGGAGTGAAAGTTGTTGCTTGTTCAACAGATACAGAAGAATCACACTGGGGATGGTTACAAGTTCCTAAAAACAAAGGTGGAATCGAGGGTGTAAAATATCCAATCGTTGCAGATACTTCAAAAACAATTTCTGAAGCTTTCGGTGTACTTGCTGGAGAATACGAATACGACATGGAAGGTAACTTAACAGCTACAGGACCAATGATTGCGTATCGTGGATTGTTCTTAATTGACAAAGAAGGAACGGTTATGCACCAATTAGTAAATATGTTCCAATTGGGAAGAAATGTTGACGAAGCATTACGTATGGTTGACGCATTACAATTCTTCGAAGAAAACGGAGAGGTTTGTCCTGCTAACTGGCAAAAAGGTGATGATGGAATGAAAGCAAGTTTTGATGGTGTTGCTGATTACTTATCTGCACACTAAGATTAAATTTTTATAATCTTTTAAAAACCGTTCAATTCATATTGGACGGTTTTTTTTATTTTTGAAAATGCGGCTGATATTTCTTACTCTATTCTTAAGTCTAAATTCAAGTGTTTTTGGACAAATGGACACTTTACAAGTCCGATTTCTTTATGGTTCAAAGCCACGACCAGAACACAAGAAAGAACAGAAGATTTGGTTCGGTGGTATGCTCGGTGGTCATGTTGGGATTCGCTACAATGATACATGCTATTTGAGTTTCTTTTACGAAGGTCGCGTCCATATTCTTCAGCACAAGAATTCTAAAAACGGAAAGTATGATTTTCAATCGGTTGATGAATTCAATCATATTATGGATAAAGACGTTGATAGTGTAAAAACATTGGTGATCTATATTCCCATCTCACGCGATAAACGTTTAAAATTTGACAGTATATGTGCGCGTTATATTCAAAAATCGCCTTATGATTATGCCTTTTTTGGGTATCGTTGTGGATCATCCACCTATGATATTTTAGCACAATTAGGAATCGTTAAAGAATATTCATTCTTCAAAACATGGTCAAAAATATTTTATCCTAAAATTGTACGTCGAAAATTAATGCATCAAGCCCGTGAACACCAATGGATTTTTGAGAAACACAAAGGAACACACAAACGTCGATGGGAAAGGGAATAACTAGGCTATTTCTCCCGTCTCAATGTAGTTTAAATCCTTACCAAACGTTTCTTTCAATTTTGAAATACTAAATAAAGCAAGTAATAAAAAGAATAAACCAACGGCAAATGCAGCAATCCCATCTGTTAATCCCTGCGCAACCAATAATCCGAAGAAAAGGCTGACAATATTAACCGAACCCCTTACAAAGTTTGGAATTGTATTGGCTGCCGTAGATCGAATATTCGTTCCAAATTGTTCTGCCGCAATTGTTACAAAAATGGCCCAATAACCAGTTCCTGTTCCCAGCAAAAAGCACAAGAAATAATAAGTCGATAAAGAAACATCCTTCAAAATAAATAGGAAAATAAAAGTAATAATCGCTGTAAACATCAAATAAAGGTATACGACCAATTTTCGGCTTTTTAAAAGTTGACTTAAGATACCAGAAAGTAAATCACCAAAGGATAAACCAATGTATGCATACATTACAGCGTCACCATTAACAACATTTTCAACACCTAACAATGGTCCAAAATTATCTTTCGAATTCATTATTAGTAAGCCGACAACATACCAAATTGGAATTCCTATCACGATACAATGAAGGTATTTAATCAGATTGACTTTGTTACCAAAAATCAACCTCAAATCACCTTTACGAATGGAGGAATCATGTTTTACATTTTTAAAAAAATCAGATTCCAAGGTTCCAACTCTTAAAAGTAAAAGAACAATACCCATTAGTCCACCAATGATGTATGCGACTTGCCAATTCGCGAATTGAATGCCAGAAAGTGCTTTTAAGAAATTTCCGATTACCTCACCTTTCGAACCAACAAGCGAAGCAACAACTGCTCCAAGCGCCCCGAACGTAACAATGATCATTGTTCCATAACCGCGTTTTTCCTTGGACATCATTTCAGAAACTAGGGTGATTCCTGCCCCTAATTCTCCTGCAAGACCAATACCAGCAATGACCCTAATAATCGTATAAGTCGGAACATCTGTCACGAAGGCATTGGCTAAATTGGCGACAGAATACAATAAAATTGAGCCAAATAAGACTTTCAAACGGCCTTTTTTATCCCCTAAAATCCCCCACAATAAACCGCCAATTAACATTCCAAGCATTTGCATATTGAACAAGAATTTCCCTGTTGCAGCTATTGAAGCTTCAGATGCACCGTGCATAATCTGGGTCAAACTTTCCGCTTTAACTACTCCAAAAAGTACTAAATCATAAATATCTACGAAATAGCCCAAAGCTGCCACAATTAGAATTAATGCGATTTGACGGTTTTTCTTTTGATTTTTAGTAGTATTCATTCGGCTAAAATAATTCAAATCTTTAAAGAAAAAATGAAATTCTATACAAGGACCAAACTTCACAACGAAATCTGTATCTTCGTATTCGATGAACATGGACGAAATATACATGCAACGTTGCATAGATTTAGCGCGTTTAGGACAATTGCACGTTGCTCCAAATCCAATGGTTGGAGCAGTGATTGTTCACAACAACAAAATCATCGGTGAAGGATTTCATCAGAAATATGGTGAAGCGCATGCAGAAGTCAATGCTATTCGCTCTGTTCAACAACCTGAATTATTAAGCGAAGCAACCATTTACGTTTCCTTAGAACCATGTGCGCATCATGGAAAAACACCACCCTGTTCAGATTTAATCGTCGAAAACAAACTCAAACGCGCTGTAATTGGTTGTAAAGATTCGTTTTCCAAAGTAAGTGGTAAAGGCATTGATAAACTAAAAAAAGCTGGAATCGAAGTAGAGGTTGGTGTTTTAGAAGCGCAATGCCGTGATTTAAACAAACGATTTTTCACCTTTCATGAACGTCAACGACCATATGTAATCCTAAAATGGGCACAATCCAAAGATGGTTATCTAGACAAGGTGCGTCAAACAGATGAAATAGGTGTAAATTGGATTTCTGCTCCTGAAACAAAAGCCTTAGTACACAAATGGCGGGCAGAAGAGCAAAGCATTTTAGTCGGTCGGAAAACCATTCAAAATGATGATCCTTCATTAACTGTTCGGGAATTCAGCGGAAATAATCCCACGCGTATTATTATCGATAGTCAATTACAATTGCCCATGGATGCGAACATTTTCTCAAATGAAGCGCCAACGATTATTTTCAACCGTGTAAAAAATGAAGTAAAAGATAACATCGAATGGATTCGCATAGCTGAAACGAACACACGATTAATCTTGGATGAATTGTACAAACGAAACATCCTTTCCGTTTTTGTGGAAGGCGGAAGTCGTACATTACAATACTTCATTTTTGATAATGTTTGGGATGAAGCGCGCATTATTGTTGGCGAAACCGTTTTCGGAGAAGGAACAAAAGCACCAATTATAAGTAAAGTCCCAACCTATAGTTATTCTTTCTCAAGCGATACTATTCACCATTATTTTAGAAAATGATCCCATTAATTGTAAGTATTCTTTGCTCTAGCTTAATTTTTGTCATATTCAAGCTTTTCCCGAAATATGGAATCAACACCTTCCAAGCAATCGTATTTAACTATTTCACGGCATTTACATGCGGTATTTTGTTATTTGGGAAGGATTGGAATTCTAAGGCGCTCGAAACAGGTAACTGGCCATATTTTGTGATTTTATCTGCAGTGTTGTTCATTTCCTTGTTCATCGTTATGGGAATTAGTTCTCAGAAAAACGGTGTTGCTTTGACTTCAATAGCTGGTAAAATGAGCATGGGATTATCCATGTTGTTTATGATTGGTTTATACAATGAACCACTTTCATTGATGAAAATTGGAGGAATTCTACTGGCTTTCCTTGGGGTTTTTCTTGTTTCATTTGCGAAATCAAACGACGGTAAAAATTCTAATTCGATTTGGTTATTGATTCTTTTATTTGTTGGAAGTGCTATTTTGGATGTCTTACTCAATTATGTCCAGAAATTTGAATTCGAGCACATTCCCGCCTCTTTATTTTCAGCTTTCGGATTTGGACTTGCAGGACTCATTGGTTTAGTCATCTTAGGTGTTCAAATTATCAGAAAATCAGCAAGATTTGAATTCAGAAATGTTTTTGCTGGAATCCTATTAGGTATTCCAAATTACTTCTCAATATATCTCTTAATCCTATCATACAAATCAACAGGTTGGACCGATTCAACTGTTTTAGCGATTATGAATGTTTCGACAGTATTAATTTCGGCAGTCATTGGATTCATAGCGTTTCGAGAAAATGTAACAGTTCAAAAAATCATTGGCTTACTTGCTGCAGTGAGTGCCATCCTCTTACTCTATTTCGCAAATCTTAACTAAAAAAAGATGATTATACATCCATTAAATACTGGTAATTTCAAACTAGATGGTGGTGCAATGTTCGGCGTTGTACCGAAAACAATGTGGTCAAAAACGAACCCAGCGGATCAAAACAATATGTGTGATTGGTCAATGCGTAGTTTATTGATTGAAGATGGTAATCGTTTGATTTTAATTGATGCTGGAATTGGAGATAAGCAATCAGAAAAATTCTTTTCGCATTACTATTTGTTTGGGGACGACAACTTACAGGGGAATCTAAAAGCGCTAGGTTTTTCTCCGGATGATATTACAGATGTTTTTTTAACGCATTTACACTTTGATCATTGTGGTGGTGCTATCCGTTGGAACAAGAATCGAACTGGATTTGAACCTGTTTTCAAAAATGCCATTTATTGGAGCACTGAAAATCATTGGAAATGGGCAACGATTCCAAACCCACGTGAAAAAGCCTCTTTTTTAAGTGAAAACATTCTTCCGATTCAAGAAAGTGGGCAATTAAAATTTATCGAACGAATAGGTGATTTTACACAAAATGTATTTCCAAATTTCGATGTATTGTTTGTAGATGGTCATACAGAAAGCATGATGATTCCGCACATTCATTACAATGGTAAAACAATCGTTTTCATGGCTGATCTTTTGCCAAGTGTTGGACATATTCCATTGCCCTTTGTTATGGGATACGATACGCGTCCTTTGTTGACTTTGTCTGAAAAAGAGAAATTTTTACGCACTGCTACAAATGAAAACTACATTTTGTTTTTAGAACATGACAGTGCGCATGAATGTTGTTCCTTGCAAATGACTGAAAAAGGCGTTCGTTTGGATGAGACTTATCGTTTTAGTGATTTGTTTTAATTTGGATGTGAAAAGCGGCAATGTCAAATTTGCAAAATTTAAATATTTAAATTTTGCAATCTGAAATGCTCAAAAATCTTTGCTATTTTCATGTAAAACATCGACTCATGAACAATTATCTACTTTCCATTTTAAAAGAAGTTAACACGATCATTATTCCTGGCATCGGCGCATTGACAATTACAAATGCTGCCACAGGTGAAATCATGTTTATGCCATATTTAAAATTTGATGATGGGAAATTGGCACAACATATTTCCGAGAAAGAAAGTATAGACTTGAACGACGCGAAGAATCTTGTTGCTAAATATGTCCGTGAAATTGAAGCACAATTGAATATTGGTGAATCATACGACATGTATCAATTTGGTTCTTTCGTAAAAAGTAGCGAAGGTGAAATTGAATTTACACAGTGGAATAAAGAGAATGATAGCGAAAGTGATAAAAATGTGATTGATAATGCAACATATGATTCTGAAACAGCGGCAAGGACGGATACCTCGATTGATACCAATGAAATGATTCCAGAACTAGTTGATGAAAAACGGATAATTGAAACGCCAATTATTGATCCAAAAACAACAAAAGAAGAGGAAATTCAAACGATTGATGAAACGACAACCATTCAAGCAGTAGCAATTGACGCTTCGGATTCGTACATAGAGTTTGAACAAAAAGAGGAAGGTGTTATATTTCCAATAAGTAAAAAAATCACACACCAAACAATTATTCAACCCGCTTACACTGAAGAACAACAATGGAACGATGATTTGGATTTACCTCCAATCAATGCGAAAATTGAACGTCCTAAAAAACCTATTATTGAAAAGGTACAAAAAGACAAAAAACAGAAATCACCTGCAAAAGTAATTATTCTCACTCTACTGTTTTTATTAATTGCTGGTGGAACAACCACTATTTTAATACGTGATCAGCTGGGAATTACAATTCCATTTTTAAGTGCATCAAAAAAATCAACGGACGATAAATCGAAAGCAGTAAAGGAAGAAACGGAGCCAGAAAAATCAATGAACATAAAAACTAAGATAGAAGATACTGAAGGAAATGCTGCTATGCAAACACCTATTGAGGAAGAACTAGCAGAACAAAGCGCATCGAATTCTTCGGATATAATTCAAACCTCAACCGGACAAATCGACAAAAACAAACCGTATCATATTATTGTTGGGGCATTCACAGCACTTTCCAATGCAGAACGCTATCAAAAGAAACTTACTGTTGGTGGCCATGCTTCTGTAATCATCGGTAAATTTGACCAATTGTACATTGTGAGTATTTCGTCTCATTCAAGTCAAGACGAAGCAAACAATAAACTTAATGAAGCGAAAGTAATTTCAGCTAATGCTTGGATAATTAGATTTCCTTAAAGCTTTGCCATCAAATCAATCAAACGATTTGAATAACCCGCTTCATTGTCGTACCAGCCAACTACCTTTACCATGTTATTGATTACACTGGTTAACTCAGCATCAAACAAACAACTTGCAGAGTTACCAAGAACATCAACAGAAACAATTGGATCTTCTGTGTAGGCTAAAATTCCTTTTAAGTAGGTTTCAGAAGCCAACTTCATTTCTGCATTAATTTGTTCAACGGTCGGAGGATTTTTCACAACCATAGTTAAGTCCGTAAATGATCCGTCGGGAACAGGAACGCGAACACCACACCCGCCTATTTTCCCTTCCAAATCAGGAAATATTTTTGTAATTGCCTTTGCAGCACCAGTTGATGTTGGCACAATAGATTGTGCGGCTGCTCGCGCTCTTCTCAAATCTTTATGTGGGGCATCGTGCAGGCGTTGATCCGTCGTATAACTATGAATAGTTGTTATATAAGCGCTTTCTATCTCACATAATTTACGCATCACCATTACCATTGGAGCAGCGTTGTTTGTTGTACATGATGCATTTGAAAGCACCAAATCCGTCGCTTCTATTTGCTCTTCATTCACACCAAGAACAATCGTTTTAATTTCTTCACTCACCGCTGGTGCCGATATTACGACTTTTTTAGCACCACCTTCAAAATGCTTTGACGCTGTTTCTGTTGTTAAAAACAAGCCTGTTGATTCTAAAACGATTTCAACACCATATTTACCCCATGGAATCAAAGCAGGATTTTTTTCCTGTGTGAAATGAATCTCCTTTCCATTTCCAAAAATTATTTTATTGCCATCAATTACTTGTGAATGTTTTAATCCTCGGTGAACACTATCATATTTCAATAAATGAGCAAGCGTCTTAATATCTGAAACATCATTAACAACAGCTACATTCACCGACGAAGAATCCAATGCTAAGCGTGTGAAATAACGCCCAATTCTTCCAAATCCATTAACACCAATGACTTTCATACTTTTTTATTCAAAGTTAATATTCCACTTCGAAACAAGACTTTCTTTTAACAAAAAAAGGGGAAGCATCTCGCACCCCCTTCTTTTTGTTAATGTATCAATTTAGTATTTTAATTGAACGAAACCGTGTTTGGTGATTTCTTCGTTATTTTCAAAAGTAGCCTTTATGATATAAAAATAAGTTCCTTCGTCCACCACATTTCCGTTTGACGATTTCCCATCCCAACCTCCTGCAGGGTCTGTATATTCATATATCACATTACCCCAACGGTTTAAAATTGAGCAATTAAATTCTTTTACACCAGCATAATCGACGAAAAACATATTGTTTCCAACTTGAGAAGACAAGCTCATTACATTTGGTGCATTTATTTCACAAATTTTAGTGCTAATTGAAGCAGTATCTATAATAGAATAACACTCATTAGTGCCAGTAACAATATATTCACCTGCTGCACTTACCTCAATGGTCGGCGTTGTTGCCCCTGTGCTCCATTGATAGGTATCAATTGTATTATTCACATTAGCACTTACAATTATGGTTGATCCAGTACAAATTGTTGAATCAAACGTCTGTGTCCAAGGATATGGAATAAAATCAATTATTGCAGAAACAACGTTATTACACAAATTATCGGTAAACACAATTGTATGTTCACCTGAAACAGTAGAAACAATTTGTGGATTTAAAGCTGCATTGTTGGGTAAAAAATGAATACACGTGTCAATTGAAGACCAAATTCCTCCAGTTTGAGAAATTGTACCTTGAACATAATAATTAAAATCACATGTATTTGTCTCTTCAAAAATAACAGGTTCAATTACTGAGCTTATCGTAAAACTTGTGTCTTCAGAGCAGTAATGATTGATATCCCATAATGTTAATGTATAATTTCCCACTGTTAAATTATTTGAAAATAAGGAATCTTTACTTATGTCCGAAAATCCCCAAGTTATCGAATCATATTGATTTTGATTAACAACTGAAATTAACACTGTTGTATCTGGAGCACAAATAACTGGATTACCGGTCAAACTAATTGTAAAAGGTTGTCCAATAATAAATTCATTCTCTACCCTTTTATAACATCCATCTAAACTAACTGTAACTCCTACGTTTTGTGTTTGAGAAATTGTGTTAGTCGGATTTACTGTGAAATCGTCCCATAGATATGAGTCGTAAGGTCCGTTTAACACAGAAGCAACGACACTACCGCAACCACCTAATGGTGTCAAAATAGGATTTAAATTGAGTCCAATTGTGTCAATTTGAATTACAAAACTTAACGTGGTAACTCCTGCTACCGGAGCTGCGTCATCGGTTGCCGTTATCGTAACATTATACGTTCCAATTGAAGCAACATCTCCAATTACCCTTAAAATTAAACTTGCCGTATTACCTGATAGGTTTGCAATTTCTTGGAGATTCGTTAAACCGCCATTTGTCCAAGTTATTGATGTGCTTTGATTATTCTCAGGTGAAAGGAAATTTAAAGAAATGTCCGCTGTATCTCCCATCGCACAAATTTTAAACGTATCACATGCTGAAATACCATCCGGAATTGGGGGTACATTTCCAACATTACATGCATCAAAGTAAAAAGATTTATCATCTAACCAACTAATCCCATCAGGATTACCCAAAGCTCCATCAAAATCTGCCCCCGCATGATCAAAACGAGATATTAAAAAGAAAGCAGTACCATCACCCTTATTTGCTCCTGCTGTAGCAGGTACACCACCAAAACCATTTACTCCTGATGATGCATCACCTGTTGTCCACGCCATATCCTTGTAGCAAAAAGCAACATTCCCACCTTCAATTGCTGGATCAGCTCCATCTGTTAATACTAACTGAAATGTATTTCTTTTATCACCATGAGTACTATAATAACCTACATCTACCCAGTTAACATAAACAGCCGTTGGAGTAATTTTATACAGAACCTGACCTAATCCATTTCTAGTATCAACGTCCCCCCAAAATGGAGCAACAATGGCATCTCCTACTGATGGAAATGCGGTAGCAGAAAAGGTTCCCATTGGGTTATCAAATGTTACATTACCATTATTATTGATATATATCTGATTATATGTTTGACCATATAGACAAACCGAAAACGGCAATGCAATTGGAGCCGAAGACCCATCATCATTTGGTGCCAAAGCAAGTGAATATGATGCATCAGGCTCAATGTAACACTCACATCCATTCGATTTTGTATTATACGTTGGAGAAATAACAACATTACTACTATTCTGAACGGAAGTATCTTGTAACAATTGAACTCCACTTAAACTGTTGGATTTTTTCAGTTTTTCGTATTCAGCAGAATTGATTACAACCTGACTAAATAAAGTGGTTCCAATGAAAACAAAAAATAGGGAAAATATTAATTTCATACTATTATAATATTGATATAAAACACAGACCCAAATTGTTTAAAAAAAGTTGCATTTGGGGATAAAAGTTAATTTTTATCAAGGTTAAAATTAATAATTAAAGTTAGTTTTGCAATATTAAACAGCGACATTTAGAAAGAATGGAAAATTTAGAATTGAAGAACATTGCTTCACAAGTAAGACGAGATATTTTAAGAATGGTTTCAGGGGTTAATTCTGGACACCCAGGAGGATCTTTAGGTTGTGCCGACTTTTTAACTTTGTTGTATTTTGAAGTTTTGAACCACAATCCAAAAGACTTTACAATGGATGGTAAAAATGAAGACTTATTTTTCTTATCCAATGGGCATATTTCTCCAGTTTGGTATAGTGTTTTAGCGCGTGCAGGCTATTTCCCTGTTGCTGACTTAGGTACATTTAGAAAATTATCTTCAAAATTACAAGGTCACCCATCAACTGATAAAAAACTACCTGGTATACGTATGGCGTCTGGGTCGCTGGGACAAGGCTTATCTGTTGCAATTGGGGCTGCTTTGTCAAAAAAATTAAATGGCGACAAATCGCTGGTATATTGTCTTCACGGAGATGGTGAATTACAAGAAGGCCAAATTTGGGAAGCGGCAATGTATGCGTCTGCAAACAAGGTGGATAATATTATTGCAACGATTGATTACAACGGGCGCCAAATTGATGGTGACGTGGAAACTGTTTTGTCATTAGGCAATTTGGGACAAAAATGGCAAGCTTTTGGTTGGGAAGTTCTTGAAATGAACGGTCACAATATGCAAGAAATGAAAAACACAATTGCTCAGGCAAAGTTACTTTGTGGAAATGGGAAACCAATTGTAATCATTATGAAAACAGAAATGGGACAAGGAGTTGACTTCATGATGGGTTCTCACAAATGGCATGGTGTTGCCCCAAATCAAGAACAATTGGCAAATGCCTTAGGTCAGCTAGAAGAAACAATTGGGGACTATTAATTGAAAAGACTTCTACTCATAGCATTCCTTTTTCTAATGCCAATTGCTTTTGGTCAAGAGAAACTTACGCGCATTTTATTCATTCTTGATGCGTCAAATAGTATGAATGCAAAATGGGAAGGAACACAAACGCGTATTGAAGCAGCCAAAGAATTACTTGCCCAAACCGTCGATAGTTTAAAAGGTACACCAAATCTTGAAATTGCCTTGCGTGTGTATGGTCATCAATCGCCAATTACTGCTACTTTTGAAGATTGCAATGATACAAAATTAGAAATTCCATTCGGTCCTGATAACTACGACAAGGTAAAGTATCGTGTGAAATCTATTGTTGCAAAAGGAACGACACCTATTGCCCGATCGCTTGAAGCTGCTGCCGCAGATTTTCCAGATCAAACCGCTCGCAATATTATTATTTTAATTACAGATGGCTTAGAAGCTTGTGACAATGATCCGTGTGTAATTGCAAAAAAACTAAAAGACAAAGGAGTGAAAGTTACTCCATTTGTCATTGGTCTCGGAATGGACTTGTCCTATTTGGAAAAATTCAATTGTATTGGTGAATATGCTGATGCTGAAACGAAAGATGCTTTCAGAAATGTATTGAAAAATGTTGTGAATAAAGCGTTGGTTAACACCACTGTTCAAATCAATTTAAATGACAGTTACAAGGCCCCAAAAGAAACAGATGTTACACTGTTTTTGTATGAGGCTGGAACGAAAAATTTAAAATACACATTTGTTCACACCATCAATCGCTTTGGTAATCCTGATACTTTAATCATTGATCCTACAGTGAAATATGATCTTGTTGTTAATACCTTACCGCTGATTGAAAAGAAAAATATTGTGCTTATCAAAAATACACATAACACAATTGTAGTTGATGCCCCTCAAGGATTTATCAAGCCTCGATTTGCCAATGCTACGAAACAATATCCTCTTGAAATCCGTGTTATGCAAGCTTCAAAATCTACAACAATAAATGTACAGAAAGTCAATACCTCCGGTAAATACATTGTTGGAAAGTATGATCTCGAAATATTAACCTTACCAAGAACATATTTAACAGTCGATGTCACTCAGAGCAGCACAATAAATGTTGACATCCAAGCACCGGGTTCATTTACCTATAAATCTACAAATTTTGTGATTGCTCAAATTTTTGTGATCCGTGAAAATGGAAATATGGAATGGGTCTGTAATTTAGACGAAACGTTATTAACGGGTGGATTCCAATTACAACCTGGAAATTATCGCTTAGTTTATCGCCAAAAAAGTCTCAAATCTTCTTCTTACACTATCGAGAAGAACTTTAGAATATATTCAAATAAATCAACAACATTAACTTTTTAAACATGAAGGAATTCGAAATTCTTGGAAATAAAGACACACGCTCAGGTTTTGGAGAAGGATTAGCTGAACTAGGACGAACAAACGAAAATGTTGTCGCTCTTTGTGCAGATTTAACTGGTTCATTGAAAATGGACACTTTCTTAAAAGAAAACCCAGAACGTTTTTTTCAAGTTGGAATTGCTGAAGCAAACATGATGAGTGTAGCTGCGGGGATGACGATTGGAGGCAAAATACCATTTACAGGAACATTCGCCAACTTCTCAACTGGTCGCGTATATGATCAAATTCGTCAGTCAATTGCTTATTCTCAAAAGAATGTAAAAATCTGTGCTTCTCACGCTGGATTAACATTAGGTGAAGACGGTGCAACGCATCAAATTCTTGAAGACATCGGTATGATGAAAATGTTACCAAACATGACTGTTATAGTTCCTGCTGATTTTAATCAAACAAAACAAGCGACGATTGCAATCGCTGAACACAACGGTCCTGTTTATCTGCGTTTTGGTCGCCCAGTGATGCCTATTTTCGTGCAGCCAGACGCGAAATTTGAAATCGGTAAAGCGGATGTGTTAACAGAAGGAACAGACGTAACAATTATTGCTTGTGGTCACTTGGTGTGGAAATCCATTGAAGCAGCAAAAGAATTGGAAGCGGCAGGGATTTCTGTTGAATTAATCAACATGCACACAATTAAACCATTGGACGTTCAAGCAATTTTGAAATCAGTTCAAAAAACAAAATGTGTTGTAACAGCTGAAGAGCATATGATGAACGGTGGTTTGGGAGATTCAGTGGCACAAGTATTGGCTCAAAACTTCTTAGCACCTCAAGAATATGTAGCAGTAAATGATTCATTTGGTGAAAGTGGAACACCAATGGAATTAATGACGAAATATGGAATTGATTCAGCTGATGTTGTGAAGGCTGCCAAAAAAGTTATCGCTCGTAAAAACGCATAATTCAATGAACTTAGATAAGTCCTGAGAAAATAAATACGTAATTTTAAACCGTCCCGCACTTATGGACGGTTTTTTTTGTGATCAAGATGTCTAGAAATTCAGAATTTATCCAAAAACTTGGACAAACAAATCAAAGTCCTTATCTAATCGATGTAGATCGCGCAGAAGGAATTTACATTTACGACAAAGAAGACAAAGCGTATATGGATATGATTGCTGGTGTTGCCGTTAATAATGTCGGTCACAATCATCCTAAAATCAAACAGGCTTTAAAAACGCAAATTGACAGACATTTACATGTGATGGTTTATGGTGAATTCATTCAAGATGCTCAATTAGCGTTTGCTCATAGATTGGTTCGTTTGCTACCAGCATCCTTAAACACTGTTTACACGGTAAATTCTGGAACTGAAGCCATTGAAGCTGCTTTAAAACTTGCTAAACGTGTAACAGGAAGAACTGAACTCGTTTCATTTCGTGGTTCGTATCACGGCTCTACACATGGTTCGATGAGTGTGTCAGGAAATGAAGTGAAAAAACAAGCGTTTAGACCATTATTACCCGATGTTCGATTTTTACATCATAATTCGATTAGCGACTTAGAACAAATCACAGCAAAAACAGCAGGTGTTATCATCGAAACCATTCAAGGTGATGCAGGTGTTCGTATTCCGTCTCCTGAATTTTTGCAGGTATTAAGAAAGCGTTGTACTGAAGTTGGTGCTTTATTAATCTTCGATGAAATTCAATGTGGAATGGGACGAACGGGAAAACTATTTGCCTTTGAACATTTCAAGGTAATTCCTGATATATTAACCTTAGGCAAAGCACTTGGCGGTGGAATGCCAATTGGAGCTGTTGTTTCTTCGCATGAAAATTTGTGGGAATTCACCCATAACCCGATGTTGGGACATATTACAACATTTGGTGGGCATCCAGTTGTTTGTGCTTCGGCAAATGCATTTCTTGAAATCATGGAAACCGAAATTGATTATGAAGAAGTAGAACGCTTAGGTGCTTTACTGGAATCAATCATTGGACAAAGCGCAGAAATCAAAGAAATTCGTAGGATTGGTATGATGTTCGCTTTCGATATGGAATCGTTTGAACGTGTCGAAAAAGTAGTGAAACGTTGCCTTGAAAAAGGATTAATCAGCTTTTGGTTTTTATCGCATCCATACAGTTTTCGATTATCACCACCATTAACGATTACCGAAGAGGAGATTCGGAAGGCAGGAGAAATTATCCTTTCCTCTATCTTAGAAACTGCTTAATTCGCTTAGATTTCTTTCAATAAAAAATCAATGTGAGCGAACTGTTCTTTGGTGTTTTTTACTTTCAAACGAAAATACGATTCACGTTTTTTTGCACGGTATTTCTTTGTAGCAACACCAAAGCTCAAGGCACCAATGATTGTCGTTATCACGGGCAGTTTAGGACCAAATTGAGGGTCAATCGGCTCAATATCCTCAACATGAATTGCCAATTCTTCATTCAATTGCAAGCCAATTAAATTTAATTTTAAGGAATTCGAATAGTCCGCAAATCGTTCGATTGCCTCCTCTTCTATTTTCTTCGATTTTAAAATTTTGTCAGCTTGAAATTGTATATCCTTCAGCTGACGAAATAAATTGTCAATGCTCATTTTCGTAATGAATTGTTAACTCAAAATTACGAAATATTTACTTGATTGTTGCTGGAATTTTATCAACATCCTTTGAAGGAATGAACTTTATTGAGCTTGTATTTACACAATGACGCGTATCTTTGTTTGTAAAACCTTCACCAAGAAAAACATGTCCTAAATGTCCCTGACAATTGTTGCAAATTATTTCAACGCGCATACCATCTGCATCAGGCACTCTTTTCACAGAACCATCAATTTCATCGTCAAAACTTGGCCATCCGCAATGTGAATCGAACTTGTCATCTGATTTATAAAGCGGGTTATTACATTGACGACAAATGTACAATCCTTCATCTTTTTTCTGGTAATAATCACCCGTATATGGACGATCTGTCGCTTTCTGTAAAATTACGCGTTGTTCTTGTTCGCTTAATTGATTGTAATTCTTTGTTGAATCCATTGCTGTTTGATTTGAGTTTGATTGAGCCTGACATCCCGTCAGAAGTCCAAAAAATAAGCCTAAAAAAAGAAATTTCATATAACTGTTTTCTTGTTAAACGTTTCTATTGAGAGGAAAGTTCATTGTTAACAAATTTTAAGCTTTTGCTTCTTGTAACGAAATAAATGCTAAAAGCGCTCCATGCACTTTATTTAGTTCGTTATCGGTTATACAATATGGCGGATTGATGAAAATTACATTTCCGCATGGGCGTATCAACATACCCTTTTCCAAGAAAAAGGCATAAGCTTCATCTCGTATAGTCGAAAAATAAGATGATTCCCCAGAAACCTTCAGTTCGATTGCTAAAATTGTTCCCGAACAACGCACCTCTTTAACCGCTGAAGAAGAAAGTTCTTTCGCAAAATGCTCATTTACTCGAGCTATACGTCTTACATTATCCCAAGTTGATTGCTGTTCAAATATATCTAAACTTGCACATGACGCTGCACACGATAATGGATTGCCTGTAAATGAATGGCCATGTAACAATGCTTTTGCCTTTTCATCCGACAAAAATGCATCGTAAATTTCATTTGTAGCGACAGTTAAACCCAAAGGCAAAACACCTCCGGTTAAACCTTTCGATAAACAAATAATATCAGGAACAATCTCTGTGTGTTGAAAAGCAAAATAAGTTCCTGTTCTTCCCCAAGCGGTCATGACTTCATCTAAAATTACCTTGACCTCGTGTTGCTTAGCCAGGTTTACCAAACGGGTTAAAAATTCAGCAGAATACATGCGCATTCCAGCAGATCCTTGCACCAAAGGTTCTAAAATCACTGCAGCAAATTCAGCTGTTTTAAAGAAATTCTCGGCCTGATTTAATAACTTTTCTTCATTATCTGATGTTGGGAAATCAATGAAATCTACGTCAAAAAAGAAATGCTCAAATGGTTCATTAAAATATCCCCGCTGACCAACCGCCATGGCACCAAACGTATCGCCATGATATGCTCCATCGAGCGCCAGAATACGATGCTTTGGTTCATTCTTATTGTACCAATATTGAAAAACCATTTTTAAAGCCACTTCAACGGCAGTGGAACCGTTATCCGAAAAGAATACTTTTGTTAAGGGGCTTGGTAACAATTGAACAATGCGTTCTGCTAATTCAACTGCTTTAGGGTGTGTTGCTCCTGCAAAAATGGCATGATCTATTCGTTTGAATTGCTCGTTGATTGCTTTTCCAATATGTTCATTTCCATGTCCGTGAACATTTACCCACCACGATGAATTACAATCAATGTATTCTTTGCCATCGGCAGTATACAAGATAGTATCTTTTGCTCTCACTAAATCAAGCGGTTCAGGCGCTGTTTGCATTTGCGTAAATGGATGCCAAACGTATGCTTTGTCTTTTTTTAATACATCTGACATCTTACAAAAAATTTAATTCTTTTACTAGTTCGGCTTGTTGTTGCACAAAATGAGTTGTTACTTCACTTACAAGCGGAATACGCATCAAAAATGGAACGTTCGAATGATTTAAAATAAATGATTCTGTCGCTGGATTTTCATCACCTACAAAGACGAGCCCTTTAATAGCTATTCCACGATTCTTTAGCGCTTCAATTGTCAATAGCGTATGATTAATACTTCCAACATAATGGCGTGAAACAATAATTATGGGTAAGCCCCATTGTTTGAATGCATCGATTAATAAATCAGTATCATTTATGGGCACCATCAATCCACCTGCGCCTTCTACCAGCAAATTTCGTTTGGTTTCAGGAAGTGTTAATTGAGAAAGTTGAAGTAGAACACCATCAATAGCAGCTGAGACATGAGGAGACAATGGTTCTGTCAAACGAAAACGCTCCGGCAAAATTTGCACACGATCATTTGTCAAACGATCGATTTTATGACTATCCGAATTTTCCAACTCACCCGACTGAATTGGTTTCCAGTAATCAGCATTTAAAGCTTGCGCAATAATAGCGCTTACAACGGTTTTACCAACATCTGTTCCAATGCCAGAAATAATATATTTCTTTTGTTCCATCTCACCATACCTTTAGAGCACAAAGATATTTCAAACACGCATACAAACAACCAGCTAAAATGAGTTTAGAGAATTACCTAATTTTTAAAATAAGTTTTAAGTGATTTTCCGTTGACATAAACTTCTTCCAAGCGGCATTCACCATCAAGCACACGGATGGTAGCATAAGTGGTATTCATGTTGTTTTCAACAGCTTTCATTAAAATAGCTTCCGTTCTTTTTGCTTTCGATTCATTTATGAAATATTTGCCAATGTTGGATATTTCTATCTCTGCACGATCGCCATAAACATACTTCACTTGACATTTTATATAATCATCTGAAGATGGTTTTTCAACTGTTACCATGGCAAAATGAGAAAATCCTTGTTGATCTTTTTCTAAAACAACAAACCCTTTATCTCCCTCTTTCATACCTTTTTCAATGGGCGCATTGAAGTCATAATTAAGCATTAAATATTTTCCTCTAAATGGATCGAAGGGGTCATAACCTTCCAACTGTATTTTATGCTGATGACCCTTTTCTAAAATTGCTTCAGAAGAATAAATAATGTAAATCGGAACAGCTATCAGGACCAATGCAAATAGCAAGAAAACTACTTTTTTCATAGATATTACGCTTCAAATTGATCTTGCGAATTGCGATGAATCAACAAGAAAATTAAACCAACTCCAATAAAAAACAAACCTTTTAACCAAAATGCAATATCCATATCGAAGTAGCGTACCCACATTAGATTTGCAATAATGAACAAACCGTATATCATATAAAGCACATTGCTGTATCGCTTTCCTTTGATTAATGCATTTATTCCAAATCCTAAAATGTAGAAATTAACGAAAAGACAAGCAAGTGAGACCATGTCAAAATCAAACAATTCCTTCAAATAGTGAACAGCGAATAACAAGACAACTAAGAAAGGTGTTAAAACAATATAGCGATTCAATTCTACTCCTTTTAGACGCTGACGAACTGCGATAAATGTAAACGTGAGCATTAAAAATAATCCGAGAAAATAAAAACTTAATTGTTCATCATTCCAGCTTCCGATTTCACGAATATCGTTGGCTCCAAAAACGATTGGAAAGATCTGTTCGATTGTGAAATAGATCATGGTGTAATACAAAATGAAAAGTGAAATCGTTTGAAAAGGTCGCCCTAAGCTACTGATGTTTCCTCCATAGAATCGTTTTCCAAGTAAGTAATAGCCAATTACAGCCGCTGTTGACCACCATAAATAACCTGATTTTACAATAATTGGCATTGCTATCAAAAATACAATCCCTAATAGCCAGCCTAAAAAGATGGATCTAAAACCTTGTTTATCGCCCTGTTTATTCAGTGTGATGTAAAAATGCGGCAACACACCTAGTAAGAAAAACCAGAAATAATAATACTTATCGTTTAAGGAAAAATCAGATGGACCAAATAAACTAAACCCAAAATGCGGAACAATGAACTTACAAGCTAAAAGCAAGTAGAAAAATGCAATCCCAGAAGCACGTGCGATATAGAAAAGTGGTATCGTTAAACACAACCATACGAAGATAAAAAAGTCGATATCGCCGTCCATTTGATAGGTCTGACTCACCAAAGCCATACTAGCACCAATCATCAGCATTAAGAACAATGACGACGCTTCAATCCAGGATGTTGATTTGCTATGCTTAAATACAGCCAAATAGTAAACGAAAATACCAGCCAAAACGGGAATGAAACTAATAATTCCGCGCACGTTTTTTGGGAAATCATCCCAGTTATGAGAAACAATTGAAAACACACCTGCAGAAATGAAGGTTGCCCCAATTAAGGCCGCTAGGACTAAAAATAATTTGCCAACGGCTTTGGTTTGATTGCCAATAAAATGCTGAATTTCCTTGTTCGCGTTTGCAGGAATTAAACCATTTCTTTCTAATGAATTCAATAAGTTTGATAGTGCTAAATTTTTCATTCTACGTAATCTTTAAACGGCAATTTGAATTAATATGTAGGAAAAGATAATAGAAAAATTTAAGCATTTAAGCTCAAATGAAATTTAACTTCTCAGCTGAGCTTGAAGTTTTTCTTCTAACTCAACACGAATTTTATCCATGATTGCATCAATTTGCTGATCTTTTAATGTTTGTTCTGTATCTTGAAAGATAAATGATACGGCATACGACTTCTTACCTTCCTCCAAGTTCTTACCTTCGTAAACATCAAATAAACCTACCTCTTTCAACAATTTCTTATCACATGCTTTGGCAATTGTTTCAATTTCAGCGAATGTAGTTGAATTATTCAGCATCAAGGAGAAATCGCGACGCACAGCAAAGGTTTTTGGCAATTCTGTGTATTTCACTTTCACGTATTGCAAGCATTCTAAGATCCCATCCCAGTCTAAATCAGCGACAAATACATCCGATTTAATTCCAAACTGTTTCTTAGCGGCATTTGTAATCCAACCAATTTCACCTACTTTTTTCTTCAAGACTGAAAGCTGAACACCTTCTTGCAAAAGAGACGTTTTCAAGGCCGATTCAGAAAGCATACTTCCCAATCCTAATCGTTGGAACAAAGCATTAACCAATCCTTTAATTGTGTAGTAACTAACCGCTTCTTTGTTCGAATTCCAAGATTCACGTTCTTTCTTACCCGAAACAGCAATCAATAAACGTTTATTTTCAGCATACCCACTTTCGTATTTGTGGTAGGTTTTCCCAAATTCAAAGATTTTCAAATCTGCATTCTGACGATTTTGATTGTGCTCAATTACCTCCAGGGCGTTAAATATCAAACTTTGACGCATTACATCCAATTCTTGACTCAATGGATTCAACATTGGAACATTGCGCTCAGATTTTAAGGTTTCTCCACCCAATTTCTCAACATAAGCTGAAGAAGTCAAGGAGTTATTTAAGGTTTCAATGTAGCCTTTTCCAACCAACATTTCAGAAATAACCGTCTGAACTTTTTCGATGTTTGGTTTTGGGAAAACGCCAATCGATGTATTCAATTTTTCTGGCAACGGAACATTGTTGAAGCCGTAAATACGTAACACTTCTTCAACCACATCCGCTTCACGTGTAACATCTACGCGATAAGCTGGAATTTCCAATTGAGCTATTCCATTTTCTTCTGTACGAACGTGAATATCCAAGCTGTTCAAAATGGCCTTTATATCATTTTCACTAATTGTTGAACCGATCAAACGATTACAGCGCGCGTAGCTAAATTCAACAATTTTGTTTTCAATTTTGGAAGGATATATTTCTGTAATTTCCATTGACACTTGACCTCCAGCTACTTCTTGGATCAGCAAAGCAGCTCGTTTTATAGCATATTCTGTTAAGTTCGGATCTACTCCACGTTCAAAACGGAAACTTGCATCCGTATTTAATCCATGGAATTTTGCTGTTTTACGCACTGAAACAGGATTGAAATAAGCCGATTCCAAGAAAACGTCTGTTGTATCGTCCTTAATCCCTGATTCTGACCCACCGAAAACACCGGCAATACACAAATTCTCGGAACCATTTGTAATCATTAGATTTTCATTTGAAAGTTCACGTGTAACATTGTCCAAGGTTTCAAATTTCGCTCCTTGATCTGCGGTTTTCACAACGATTGAACCTTTTACAGCACGTGTATCAAATGCATGCAATGGCGTTCCTAATTCGCGCATAACGAAATTCGTTACATCCACCACATTGTTAATTGGTGATAATCCAACTGCGCGCAAACTATTTTGCAACCATGCTGGTGATGGTTTGATAGAAACTCCTTTAAGTGAAAGTCCCAAATAACGGGGACACAATTCTGTATTTTCCACTGAAACGGAAATTTTCAAATCCGTTGAGTTTACTTTAAACGTTTCAACTGAAGGCAAATTCAATTGTAAATTTGCGTTTTTATGGTAATTCAAATAAGCAATTAAATCACGTGCAACACCAATGTGTCCCATTGCATCTGCACGATTTGGTGTCAAACCGATTTCTATTTGGTAATCATCTTCTAATTCAAACAATTTAGCGGCTGGTGTTCCAACAGGAGTTGATGGATCCAACACCAAAATTCCTGCGTGAGATTCACCTAATCCAAGTTCATCTTCAGCGCACAACATTCCATATGATTCTACTCCACGAATTTTGGATACTTTAATTTTCAATGGTTCTTCTGGACTTGGATACAAAGTACATCCAACAGTTGCTAAAATCACTTTTTGTCCAGCCGCTACATTCGGCGCACCGCAAACTACTTGTATTGGTTCTCCACCAATTGTTACCGTCGTTACTTTCAATTTATCAGCATCTGGATGTTTTTCACATGTCAACACTTCAGCAACAACAACACCTTCCAATCCACCTTTTACCGCTTCGATTTTCTCAACGCTCTCCACTTCCAAACCTGTTTCGGTTAGAATTTTCCCCATTTCTTCAGCGGTAAGATCTGTATTTACATACTTTTTTAACCAATTGTAAGATACTTTCATTGTTAGCTTTTAAATTGAACTGCGAATTTAATGATTCCAGCCAAATAATTACACATGGAAAACCGTCAAAAGCCAACGAAATAAGTAATCTAAAAAAAAATATATTTCTTTAATTCATTCTCAATCAGTTGTTCGTATTTTTGCACACATCCTTTTGATTTAATTAACGTTATGATGCGCTTATTTCTATTGTTCTTCATCTTTATTGCAGGTTTCACAACGTTTGCTCAACAAAAGAGTACAATCAGCGGTTATCTAACCGATTCTAAAAGTGGTGAAGCATTAATCGGTGCAAAGGTGTATATTCCTTCATTAAAAGTTGGGGCAGAAACAAATACGTATGGTTTCTATTCACTGACTGTCGAAAAAGGAGTTTATACCATCGAGTATAGATTTACTGGACTTGATACCTATTCAAAGGAATTCGACTTAGCCCAAGACATTAGTTTCAATCACGAAATGGGTACAACTGAAAAGCAATTACAAGAAGTTGTTATCAGCGCTAAAAAAGGGGAAAACATTAATTCAACTAAAATCGGACAAATTGAACTCGATGTTGAAAAAATCAAAACACTGCCTGCATTCATGGGTGAAGTTGATATCATAAAAACAATTCAGTTATTACCGGGTGTTTCTTCTGTTTCTGAAGGCGGTCAAGGATTTTATGTACGCGGCGGTGGACCAGATCAAAATTTAGTCTTATTGGATGAAGGAGTTGTATACAACGCTGCCCATTTGTTTGGTTTCTTTTCGGTCTTCAATGCTGACGCGGTTAAAAGTGTTAACCTAATTAAAGGCGGAATGCCCGCGAATTTTGGTGGAAGAATGGCTTCCGTTTTGGAGGTAAATATGAACGAGGGGAACAATAAAAAATTCAAAGTTAAAGGAGGATTGGGCGTTATATCTTCACGTATTACAGTTGAAGGACCGCTAAAAAAAGACAAGGGCTCGTTCATCGTTTCAGGCAGAAGAACGTACATTGATTTAATTATGAAAGCTGCTATTCCAGATTCTTCTCCTTTTGCTGGTTCTGGTTATTATTTCTATGATTTAAACTTGAAATTGAACTACCGACTTGGCCCAAAAGACCGCATTTTCTTGAGTGGTTATTATGGAAAAGACCAATTTACGTTTGGTAGCAAGGAAGATAATTTCAAAGTTGAGATGCCATGGGGAAATGGAATTGCAGCATTGCGTTGGAACCATCAATTTTCGAGTAAACTATTCATGAATGTGATTACTAGTTTTTCTGATTATCAATTTAGTTTTGGTTCAGCACAGGATGAATTTCAAATAAAATTAACTTCTGGAGTTCGCGATTTAACAGCAAAAGTTGATTTCTCCTATTTTCCATCGACTCGCCATACAATAAAGTGGGGTGCTGAAACTATCTTTCATACGTTCAATCCTTCCAGTGTTTCTGCTCAATCGCAGGATGTAGTTTTCAATACTGGATCACCTGAAATGCTCTACTCATTAGAAAGTGCAGCTTATGCCATGGATGAATTTGATGTGAATGAAAAACTAAAGATAAATGCAGGATTACGCTATAGTATGTTTCAGCATATTGGTCCATTTACGCGCTATGTTAAAGGTGATATTAGTACACCAGATACATCAATTTCGTATGACAAAGGTGACGTTGTAAAGTTTTACAATGGACTTGAACCTCGTTTTTCTGGTCGTTGGTTAATCAATGAAAACAACTCTCTAAAATTCGGTTATTCTTACAATTATCAATATGTTCATTTAACCTCATTGAGCGCTGTTTCCTTGCCAACAGACATTTGGTATCCTTCAACCGACAAAGCTAAACCTCAAAAAGGTTGGCAAGGAACTGTAGGATATTTTAGAAACTTTTTCAAGAACAAGTACGAAGGTTCCGTTGAGGTATACTACAAAGGCATGAAGAACCTAATCGAATTCAAAGAAGGAGCATTACCTGGTGATAATTTAAATGATAACACCGACAATTTATTGGTTTTTGGTGAAGGTTGGGCGTATGGAATTGAGTTTTTCTTTAAGAAATCAGTCGGGAAATTGACTGGTTGGGTTGGTTACACATGGGCCAAAACAGAACGTAAATTCCCCGATTTAAACAATGGAAATGTTTTTCCAGCAAAATATGATCGCCGCCATGATTTAACGGTTGTTGCTGGATACAAATTGAATGACCGATGGACATTTGGTGCATCATTTATCTATGCCACAGGAAACACATTAACCCTTCCATCATCATGGTATGTGCAAGAACAAAGCCTCTTGTTCAATTATGGCGCTCGCAACTCGACTCGCATGGCGCCTTATCATCGTTTAGATTTATCAGCAACTCTTTATGATAAAGCCTACAAGACAAAAATAGATGAAACCACAGGTGAAGCAATACAAGTGAAAAAGAAATTTAGAAGCAACTGGTCGTTTTCATGTTACAATGTTTATAACAGAGCGAATCCCTTTTTCTTGTATGTTGACAATGATGGGGATTTCTTGAATGGTGATTTTAAAATCTCCGTGAAACAAGTAACGCTTTTTCCTATAATACCGAGTGTGACTTGGAACTTTGAATTTTGAATTAATTTAAACAACAACTTGTCCCGCATTTCGGGATAGACACATAGATAAAGTGAAACGATGAAACAAATTCTACCACTCATATTGATGCTATTGCTTTTTTCTTGCTCGAAAGAAGTGAAAATTGATATACCGGGATACGAGCAACAATTGTGTGTTGATGGTTCTATTGAGACAGGAATGCCACCGGTTGTGCTACTTTCAAAATCACAAGATATTTACTCTCCAACCAATCTGAATGCTTTTTTGAACAGTTTTATTTCAGGAGCAACCGTTACTGTGAGCAATGGAACGAGTTCTGTTGTACTGGATGAAATTTGTACCGACAATCTACCTGCTGGTTCAGAAGCGTTGGCAGCACAGCTATTTGGTATTCCAGAAACTGAATTAGCAAACTATCATTTATGCGCATACACCACTTTGAACACAAGCGTTTGGGGTGAAGTTGGAAAAACCTACTACTTGACAGTGAGTTACGAAGGAAAAACCTACACCTCTTCAACTCAAATTGTACAACCGACAAACTTGGTTAATTCATTTTGGAAACCAGGTGCTGGATTGACAAATTGGGGTTATTCTTGGGCAACCTTGGCGGATCCAGCAAATCAATATGATGGTTATAAATGGGAAGTTAAGCGCATCAATACCGGAATAAATGGAGAACCACGGGATGCCTTTTTTACAAAAACATACAATCCATTTTTCGATGATAATTTCTTTGATGGATTAACCTTTGAATTCTTCTATGAAAATCCTATGAGTTGGGATGATCCAATGACACCCGCAGAGGGAAAAGGATATTTTCAGATGGGCGATTCAGTCGTTATAAAACTGTCAAAAGTAGACGAGAAAGTTTACGAATTTTATGAGAAAAAATACGCACAATTGTTAAATGGTGGAAATCCATTCGCTACGCCAACAAACGTTCCAACAAACATTACTGGAGGAGCATTAGGTGTTTGGTCAGGATTCTCGCCGAGCTACGATACGCTTTATTGTGTCGAATAAAAGTTGGAATTAATAGTAGTTTTCTCCAACAAGATAATTTTGAACGTAATCGTGAACTCCTTCTTCTAAGGTATGGAATCCACCGTCATAACCTGCTTCAAGCATTTTTGACATGTCTGCCTCTGTGAAATATTGGTATTTATCGCGAATATCAATTGGTGTATCTATAAAAGAAATATCTTCTGCCTTGTTCATTCCTTTGAACGTATTTTTCGCTAAATCGAGGAAGGTACGCGCATTACCCGAACCCAAATTGTAAATTCCACAAGTTGGATGTTTTTCTTTCAAGAACAAACAAACCTCAACAACATCCTTTACATAAACGAAGTCACGCAATTGCCCGCCATCTGTGTAATCTGGATTATGTGAACGGAACAATTTCATACCGCCGTTTTCGTTGATCTGACGAAAGGCATGAAAAATCACACTTGCCATTCGTCCTTTATGGTATTCATTTGGACCATACACATTGAAAAACTTCAATCCAGCCCAGAAAGGCGGAAATTCAGTTTGTGTCAAGACCCATTTGTCAAAATCATTTTTAGAATCACCGTATGGATTCAAGGGTTTTAAACTTGGAATTACAGAATGGTCGTCTTTATAGCCAAATTCTCCTAAACCATAAGTTGCAGCTGAACTAGCATAGACTAATGGAATATTAAATTTTACACAAGCATTCCAAACGGCGATTGAATAATCAACGTTCAATTCATCGAAGATTGCTTTGTTAAATTCTGTAGTATCTGTGCGCGCTCCAATGTGATAAATGAACTCTACTTCGTGTCCAAAATCAGCCAACCATTTGATAAAATCTTTACGGCCAACTTTTGCTGTAATTATTTTCCCTTCTAAATTCTTTGCTTTTTCTGTTTTCGAAAAATCGTCAACAACAACGATGTCTTCGTATCCCGCTTTGTTCAAACGACTTACTAAACAACTCCCGATAAATCCTGCTGCACCAGTAACTACAATCATTTGAAATTAGACTATTGAGTGAGAAATTAGAAGCTAGACGATTAAAATAAACCGTTGATTTCACCATCAATTGAATTGATGATTTTACCTAAATCTTCTTGACTTTCAGGGAAACGATTGTTATCAACATCGATGATCAACAATTTACCTTTGTCATAGGTTGAAATCCATGCTTCATAACGCTCGTTCAAACGCTTCAAGTAATCTAAACGAATACTTTCTTCATAATCACGACCACGTTGCTGAATTTGATTCACTAAAGTAGGAACACTTGCTCTTAAATAAATCAATAAGTCTGGAGAAGAAACGAAAGAATCCATCAAGTTGAACAATGAAAAATAATTTTCAAAGTCACGTGTTGTCATCAATCCCATTGAATGTAAATTCGGTGCAAAAATAAATGCATCTTCATAAATCGTGCGATCTTGAATCACACTTTTCTCCGTTTCTTGGATTTCTTGAATTTGCGTAAATCGACTGTTGAGATAATAAATCTGAAGGTTGAACGACCAGCGTTGCATATCTTCATAAAAATCATTCAAATATGGATTTTGTTCAACATCTTCAAAATGCGTTTCCCATCCGTAATGCTTTGCTAACAACTTCGTTAGCGTAGTTTTTCCCGACCCGATATTTCCAGCAATAGCGATATGCATATTCATTCAAATTTAGACTGCCTAAATTACAACAATTGATTGAACTGACAAGGTTTAATCTTGCAAACTAAGCACGAATTTTAAAATTTTATTGTCTGTTCGAAAATAGAAAAAATTACCCGATAGCGCTATATCTTTTACACCTTTTATCGGCAAATTGACACTTAATTGACTTGAATCCTCAGAATTGTGTAAAATTAGTTTATCTCCATTCAAAGCGACAAGTGAAGTTCCCTCAATAATGAAACTCGAAAATTCGCCCATATCATGCACATTAATCAAAGAACCGTACAAATCAAAACGATATATTTTTCCTTCCGAACTTGCTAGAAACAATTCATTTTCAACCTCTTGAATCGCTACAATTTCTGAGATATTTAAAATACCTTGTAGGTTTTTGATTTCTTGAAATTGATCGGTACGTCCCAAACTTAAAAGCAGAAGTTTCGAATTGAGTTGATCCACCACCCACACCTTATCAGGTTGTCCAGAAACAGCAACCATTGTGGCATTCCCAATATCAAAACTGCTTAAATCAATGCATTCTTCTGAAAGCGTTAAGGTGTTATCCAACACACAAATCAATTGTTGCTCCTCTGAAAAAGTTAACAATTTCATTGTATTAATGGGCTTCAAGGATTTCAAATGTCCAAGCGATTTAATGCTTTGAGAAAATTTATTCGCTCCCAAAGAATCGAATTTCTGTATGGTGCGATTTGCAGTTATGTAGATATTTCCTAAAACATCGACCGACCAGTTATCGTTTTCACCTATTGAAAGTTCTAATTGTTTCGTCCACGTGTAATGCGTTGAATCTTGTCCTTGACAAAAACCTGTTATGATTAAAAGAAGAACTAGCAGACTATTTTTCACTTTTGTATTTTTTGAGATTCAACGATTTGCAAGAGTTGTTCCAAAATTGTTCGATTATTGACCAGTCGAGGAACTTTGTTTTGTCCACCCAATTTCCCAATCGATTTTAACCAATTTTCGAATGTGCCTTGTGGAACAACTTTCAGCAATGGAAAATCCATCACCAAATTTTGATAGCGTTTAGCATCGTAATCCGAATTGATTTCGCGCAAATGTTCATCTAACAACACCATAAATCGATTAAAATCATCTGGTTGATGCACAAATTCGATGATCCATTCATGTGCACCTCGATCAATTCCATCCATATAAACTGGACAGGTCGTGAACTCGCGTATTTGCGCATTCGTTTTCAAGCTTGCGTAGGCAATTGCCTTTTCAGCATTGTCTACAATCACCTCTTCTCCAAACGTGTTTAAATAGCTTTTAGTGCGCCCTGTAATTTTAAAGCGAAATGGCAAAAGTGAAGTAAACTGTACTGTATCTCCAATAATATAGCGCCATAAACCTCCATTGGTAGAAATGACCAATGCGTAATTCACTCCGATTTCAACTTCTGATAAATTGACCACTTCAGTTGAATTAACTCCATCAAAGGATGTCATCGGAATAAACTCATAGTAAATTCCATAATCCAACATTAGCAACAATTCACTGGAGTTCAACTGGTCTTGAATTCCAAAAAATCCTTCTGAAGCATTATAGGTTTCAACATAATTCATCTTGTCGTCGGGAATCAATTTCTTGAATTGCTCACGATAGGGATCAAACGAAACGCCGCCGTGCATGAATAACTCCAAATTCGGCCAAACTTCTTTAAGGTTATTCTTTCCGGTAATTTCAAGAATTTTATTCGCTAAAACCATTGTCCAACTTGGAACACCTGCTAAAATCAAGACATCTTCGTGAATCGTACTTTCGGCCATACGTTCAATTTTCGATTCCCACTCACTCATCAAGGCGATTTCCTTCGCAGGTGTGCGTCGCAATTCCGCCCACCACGGTAAATTTTTCACGATGATTGCGGATAAATCTCCAAAATAGGAATCCGTACTCAGATGATTAATCTGTGCACTTCCGCCTACAATTAAATGTTTTCCATTGTATAATTTCCGATTCGGATGATTGTTATAGTAAATAGCCAATAAGTCCTTTCCTCCTTTATAATGACAATCTTCTAAGGATTCTTTTGTTACCGGAATGAATTTGCTACGCGCAGCAGTTGTTCCTGATGATTTGGCAAACCATTTTGTGTCGGTGGGCCAAAGAAGATTCTGTTCTCCTTCCATTAATCGATCGACAAATGGCTGAACGTCGTTATACTCTTGCAGTGGAACATTTATTTGAAAATCGTGGTAATTGCGAATAGAGGTGAATTGATAGTTCTTTCCCCATTCTGTATTTTGGGCAGAAAAAATCATTTTATCGAACAATTCCTGTTGCACTTCCAAAGGATATTTCTTGAATAAATCGATTTGATGTATTCGTTTTTTGATGATCCAAGCAAATATCGAATTGAACGGCATTTTCTTATAAGGAATTTTCATCTAAAGTATGAAAAACAATGGACATAAAAAAAGCCATTCAATTTATGAATAGCTTTTAAAAGAATACGCTTTTAACTATTGCTTTTGAGAAGAGCTTAACCCCAAATCAAAATCGTAGCTAGAATTGCAAGAGCGATAATTGTGTATATCGTTCCTACTGCTGCTGTCGAACCTTCGAAGAAATTATCTGACATACTATTTTGTTTTTCTTTCAAAAGTATTAAATATTTTAAAATGAAAAACGGCTTTTCAAAACTTTATTCCTTTCATTTTAGATCTAACTAAATCAGGGAAGCTTATGGCCTTGACTTTCAACAAACAACTCAAACCAATCTTCTATGGATAATTCAATTTCTAATGCGTTATTGGCCTTAGCTATCCGATCTAAGTTACTTGTTCCAATTACTGGATGAATGCTTGCAGGATGCTTTAGTAACCAGGCAAGTAGCAGAACATCAGCCGAGCATCCATATTCATTCGCCATCCTCAAAACACTGGATTTTATGTTAGAATTATCATCAAAAACAAGACCCAAAGGACGCCAAGCCATTGTTAGGATTGATTTAACCTGGTGCGCATCGAGCAAACCATTTTTCATTGCATCTAACTGCGTCAACGAGCATTCTATTTGATTCATTTCAACGTCAGTGTGTTTTTCAATTAATTCAATTTGCGTCTGAGTAAAATTCGAAACACCAACGTGTAGTAATTTTCCTTCATTCTTTAATTCATTAATTACCTCACCAATTTCTTCACTGTTCATTAAAGGGCTTGGGCGATGCAATAGTAGAGCATCTAAGTAGTCTGTTTTTAAGTTAATTAAACTCTTTTCAAGCGACTGACGAATATGTTGCTTTGAGTAATCGTAATGTTTCAATCGCGAAGCATTGTTTTCACAAGGATATTGAATGCCACATTTCGAAATAAGTTGCACATGCTCGCGTTTCACTGATGACAATTGAAAAGCCTTTCCAAATTCAATTTCGGTGGTATAATCGCCGTAAATATCGGCATGATCAAATGTTGTAATGGAATTGTTTACACTGGTTTCAATGCGCTCAATAAATTCTTGGGTAGTGAAGTTTTTTTTCCATTTCCCCCAGCCCATTGTTCCTGCAACAATTCTTGAAAATTTTACCATGATGCTAAAATAAAAAAGCCACCCGAATCCGAATGGCTTTTACTACTATTTAATCTATTATCAGTCTCTTGATCCGAACAAACGCAACAATGACAAAAATAAGTTCACAAAAAGAATGTATAATTGAAGTCCGCCAATTAAAGATAATTTGTTTCTATCCAAACCAGACAAGGTTTCATCTTGAGAAACGCCTTTCAATTGTTGCATGTAATATGCTGTTAAACCGGTAAAAACAAATACCCCTACAGCCGAAATGATATAACTCATTGTTTCACTGTGCATAAAGAAGTTTACGATTCCAGCGATGAAAATTCCAATGAAAGCCATGTATAATAAACTTCCGAATTTAGTCAAATCAGTACTCGTAGTATATCCAAGAATCGCCATTGCGGCAAATGCTCCTGCAGCAACGAAGAATGTTGAAGCAATTGACGCTTCTGTATAAACAATGAAAATCGTACTTAAACTTAAGCCCATCAATACAGAATAAAGTATGAATAAGCCCATCAACAAACCTAAAGACAAGCGTCTATATGCCATTTGAATTAACAATCCCAAACCAACTGGCGCAAACGCTACAACATAAAACAAAGGAGAAATTGCACCTTCAGCGGTTAAAAAATATTTTACAAAAAACACTGGCAACTGTTTACCATTTTCAAAAGTAATTTGCTCACCTGCACCAGCTAAATAGGCAATTACTCCTGAAATCGCCAAAGCTGCAAACATGTAACTATATACACTTCGGAAAAATTCTCTAGAAATTTCTTTTGAGTAAGCCGTATTGTTATCTAAAATTGAATTCATAGGTTTAAAACGTTTAATTCTATGTTAATGTAATTTTGCTTGAACTAAATTAATAAATTCTTTTCGAGTTGCATCATTATTCAAAAATATTCCTGTAAAAGCACTGGAAGTTGTTACGGAATTCTGTTTTTGAACACCACGCATTTGCATACACATGTGCGAACATTCGATCACAACCGCAACACCTTTTGGATTTAAGGTACGCTGGATACAATCGCGAATTTCAATTGTTAAACGCTCTTGTACCTGCAAACGGCGCGAATAAGCATCAACAACACGTGGTATTTTACTTAAACCAACAATTTTTCCTTCAGGAATATAGGCAACATGTGCTTTTCCAAAGAAAGGTAACATGTGGTGTTCGCATAAGGAATACACTTCAATATCTTTCACAATCACCATTTCAGAATATGCTTCATGGAAAATTGCCTGTTTAACTAAATCATCCGGATTAATATCATATCCATGGGTCAAAAACTGCATTGCCTTTGCTACGCGCTCCGGTGTTTTTAATAAGCCTTCTCTGGTTGGATCTTCTCCAATTTGTTTTAGAACCTCTTCGTAGTGGTTTGCTAAATCCGCTGTTAATTTGTCGTCGTACATTGCGCTATTTGTTAAAGTTGAGTATTCTAAAAAAACACATTCGAAGCTGTTTTGTTCGAAATTATATTGAATGACTTAAAAGATGTTTCGTTTTTATTTGACAAGTTCTGTCGATAAATAAGAATTACGATGTTCCTTATAACTCAATATGGTTCTTCACCTCCGTAATATTCAACGAAATTATTTTCAGTTTCAATCAATTTGATTTTTACCAATTCCCCACCGGCTTTGGCAATTGGCTCTTTGATAATATCCCAAATTTGAATCACCATATTTTCTGTTGATGCCAACATTCCTTTTAAAAACGGAACATCCAAATTCAAGTTTTTATGATCTAAGGGTTCAACCACCAACTCTTTCAATAATACGCTGAGTTCTTTCAAGTTAATCACAAAACCAGTGTCTTCGTGAGGCTTTCCTTTGACTGTCACATAAATCGCAAAGTTATGGCCATGCCAATTTTTATTTGAACATTTCCCAAATACTTCCCAGTTCTTTTCCTCTGACCAATCCTCTCTCCACAATTTGTGCGCAGCATTGAACGTCTCTCGACGTGTGATGTAAACAGTTTTCACGATGCAAAATTTAAAGTACAAAGATAGACAGAATTCGGAAATCACAATCGCAAATCATACCTTTGTGATATGGAAGAACGCTTAGATAAGATATTGTTGCAACGAAATTTGGTTAGTTCTCGTGTTCGCGCAGAACACATGATTCGAGAAGTTGGGGTTCGTGTGGATGGAAAACTAATCAATAAAACAGGGAAAAAGTTCCCCATCGATTGCAAAATTGAAATCATACAAGAAGAAATTCCCTGGGTTTCTCGAGGCGCATTGAAAATAATTGAAGCAATTGAACGTTGGAAACCAGCCATCAGCGGTGGCACAATGATGGACATTGGTGCTTCGACTGGTGGATTTACTGAAGTATTGTTGCATAATGGTGCCTCAAAAGTAGTTTGTGTAGATGTTGGGAAAGACCAATTACATGAAAAAATTAAATCGGATGAACGCATTGTCAACTTGGAGAAAACACATGTACGCGAGTTAACCTCGAATTTAATTAAGGATGAAATTGATGGTTGTGTAATCGATGTGTCGTTCATTTCATTGGAAAAAATCTTCCCATTCATTCACACCTTCTTAAAACCTGGAGCATTTGTTATTGCCTTAGTGAAGCCCCAATTTGAAGTAGGGAAAGAGAACATTGCGAAAGGCGGAATTGTTAAAAACAAAAGCTTATATCCAGAGGTCATCGAAAAAATTAAGGCTTCTGCCAAATTAAATAATCTCATTTATAAAGATTATAGCGTTTCCCCAATTTTAGGAGGCGATGGGAATCAAGAGTTTTTAATGCTTCTTCTGAAGGATTAATAATTTCTCATTCATAATTCGTGATTGTCGTTCGTAAAAAAAAGCTTTTTTAGAACCATTCAAAATAACCGTTTTGTATCTTTGTACTCAGTTATGAGTGAAGGAACAAAAAGACCATTCAGTGTCCGTGAAATTCGAGAGGAATTTCCTGCATTGCGCCAGTTGATTTACAACAAAAATTTGATTTATTTCGACAATGGAGCAACCTCGCAAAAGCCCAAAGTGGTGCTCGATGCAATCAATATGTATTACTCGAAAGATAATGCCAATATTCACCGTGGTGTTCACTACATGAGTCAAAAAGCGACAACTGAATACGAAGCATCTCGCATTACGATTCAGCAATACATCAACGCAAAAAAATCAGAAGAAATCATTTTCACGAAAGGAACTACAGACGGAATCAACTTGGTTGCCTATTCCTTTGGAGAGTTGCTGTCAGCTGGTGATGAAATCATTATCACTGCCATGGAACATCATTCGAATATCGTTCCATGGCAAATGTTGTGTCAGCGGAAAGGTTTGACATTGCGCGTTGTTCCTATAAACAAGAAGGGTGAATTAATTATGGATGAATACGACAAATTGTTGAATTCAAAAACCAAATTAGTTGCGGTAACCCATATTTCAAACACACTTGGAACGGTTAACCCAGTAAAAGAGATGGGTGCAAAAGCACATGCCGTTGGTGCCAAAATTCTCGTTGATGGTGCACAAAGTATACAACATATGTCTATCGATGTGAAGGATATGGATTGTGATTTCTTTGTTTTCTCTGGACACAAAGTGTTTGGTCCAACTGGAATCGGCGTTTTATATGGAAAAGAGGCGATTTTAGATAGTATGCCTCCGTATCAAGGTGGTGGTGATATGATATCAAAGGTGACATTTGAGCGCACAACATACAATGAATTGCCTTTCAAATTTGAAGCTGGAACGCCTCATATCGCAGGCGGCATTTGTTTAGGAAAAGCATTTGAATTCCTTTCAAGTTTGGACATGGTTGCGATTCAGAAATACGAAAAAGAATTAGCTGAATACGCTCAAGATATGCTTGACACCTTTGAAGGTTGTCGCATCATCGGAGAAGCAAAGAACAAAACTTCTGTTGTTTCGTTTGTAATGGAAGGAATTCATCCTTTTGATATCGGAACATTATTGGACAAACAAGGAATTGCGGTAAGAACAGGTCATCACTGTACACAACCATTGATGGATTTCTTCGGAGTTCCTGGCACGGTAAGAGCTTCTTTCGCATTTTATAATACGCGTGAAGAAGTAGACACATTCATTGCTGCGGTTGAGAAGAGTATTAATATGTTGAAGTAGTTGGAATAAGGAATAAGGAACAAGGATCAAGGAACAAGGAACAAGGAGTAAAGAACATAGACTTAAAAAAAGTATAACAAACTAGTGCCTATTGCCTGAACATTTAAAACTAGAACAATGACCATCGAAGAAAAACAACAAGAAATTATTGACGAGTTCAACATCTATGAGGATTGGATAAGAGAAAGCACTGCTTTCGAAGACCAAACGATAGTGCAGGGATAATATGAGTACAACAAATGGAAAAAGGAGCAGAAAACAAAGAACAAAGACTTAAACAAGTATAACAATCTCATGACTTTTGCCTGAATACTAAAAACTAGAACAATGACCATCGAAGAAAAACAACAAGAAATTATTGACGAGTTCAACATCTATGAGGATTGGATGGAAAAATATGAGTACATCATAGAACTCGGAAAAGACCTTCCTATTATTGATCCTGATAAATTAACGAACGATCGTTTAATTGAAGGTTGTCAATCGCGTGTTTGGTTAGATGCCGAAGTGAAGGATGGCAAAATGCAGTTTTCCGCAGATTCAGACGCCATTATAACGAAAGGGATAATTGGATTGTTAATTCGTGTGATGAACGATGAAACGCCTGAAACAATTGCTAAATCAGATTTACATTTCATAGGTGACATTGGCTTACAAGAGCACCTGTCACCCACGCGCGCAAATGGTTTAGCAAGCATGGTGAAGAAAATGAAATTGGCCGCGATAAAAGCTACAATAAACAATTAACTGTTTCACGAAAAGAATGCGGTTCATAGCTGTGATTTCGTGGTGCATTATATAAAAAAATGGAACAAGACATTATCAAATTAGAGAATACAGTTGTTGAGGTACTTAAAACTATTTATGACCCTGAAATTCCCGTAGATATATTCGAATTAGGATTAATCTACGAAGTGCGTATTAATGAAGATAAATTCGTGGAAATCGATATGACTTTAACCTCTCCAAACTGTCCAGTGGCTGAAACTATGCCAAAAGAAGTGGAAGATAAAGTTCGTGCGATTGAGGGTGTTTCTGGTTCAAAAGTGCATATCGTTTTCGATCCTGCTTGGGACAAAGACATGATGAGTGAAGAGGCTAAGTTGGAATTGGGTTTTTTATAGAATAAGGACATTAAGATATTAGGATGTTAGGATATTGGAACCTTCAGTCAATTAAAAAATCAAAAAAATGAGACGAGTAGTTATTACTGGAATAGGTGCGTTGACGCCGATTGGAAATAATTTAAACGACTATTGGACGAATTTAAAAAACGGTGTTAGTGGCGCTGCAACCATCACCAAATTCGATACTTCCAAATTTAAATCGACGTTTGCTTGTGAGCTGAAAAACTTCGACCCTAAAGCGCATTTCGATGTGAAGGAAATTCGCAAATACGATTCATTTTCACAATATGCTTTAGTGGCTGTTGACGAGGCTGTGAAACATGGAAACATTGATTTTAACACCTTAAATAAAGATCGAATTGGCGTTATTTGGGGTTCAGGTAATGGTGGAATTCAAACGTTTCAAGATCAGATGATGGAATTTTGTGAAGGCGATGGAACGCCCCGTTTTACACCTTTTTTTATCCCAAGAATTTTGGTTGATATCGCATCTGGAATTATTTCAATTAAATATGGCTTACGCGGTGTAAACTTCTGCCCAGTTTCGGCTTGTGCAACATCTAACACAGCGCTTATAGAAGCTTTCAATTATATCAAATGGGATAAAGCAGATATGATTATCTCTGGAGGTTCTGAAGCTGCAATTAATCAATCGGCAATCGGTGGTTTTTCATCTGCCAAGGCCTTGTCTACACGCAATGATTCTCCCGAAACGGCATCTCGACCATTCGATGTGACGCGGGACGGGTTCGTTATGGGTGAAGGCGCTGGTGCAATGATTCTTGAAGAATATGAACACGCCAAAAAACGTGGAGCCACAATTTACGGTGAGGTTGTTGGCGGAGGAATGGCAGCTGATGCTTACCATTTAACAGGTACACATCCAGAAGGAGATGGGGCCGTTTTGGGAATGAATGAAGCCTTGCGAGAAGCTGGTATTTCAGCCGATGAAATTGATTACATCAACATGCACGCAACATCAACTTCTCAAGGCGATAATTCTGAATTAATCGCTGCAAAACGTGTATTTGGCGAACGTAAATCATTAGCGGTTTCAGCAACAAAATCAATGACAGGGCATCTATTGGGTGCCGCTGGAGCAATTGAAGGAATTGCTTGCGTGATGGCTCTACAAGAAAATTTGGTTCCCCCAACAATCAATACAACGGAAATTGAACCAGAATTCGTAGATTTATTCGATTTTCCTTTAGGAAAGGCAAAAGGAAAACAGTTATCATACGCAATGAGTAATACTTTCGGTTTCGGAGGACACATTGCCAGCGTTATTTTTAAAAAATTTGAAGCGTAAATCTTCGTAAATTTATGATCATGAAAAATACATTATTCATTTTAGCAATTTTCTGCTCATTTCTAACATTCGCTCAAACGACTCGATCAATTGAAGTGAAAGTAAAAGATACCGTTGAGCTTAAGCTTATTACATCAGATGTTCAATTAACACTTACACAAGATTATAATGAATATGAAGTTGATTACTACGGAGATGAATATGAGGGCTATGATGAGTCTGACTACTACGACTACGAAGCTGATTATTATGCAAATCAAACGAAAAAAGAAAAGCGTCAAGAGAAAAAGGACTCTAAGAGGTTCGAAAAAGAGATGAAAAAAATGGAGGAAGAGATGCGTCAATATGAGGAATCAATTCCAATTATTGAAGAGGCCGTTATTGACTCTACTGAAACAGCATATCCAATCGAACTGTATGAATTCTTATACATGACCTTTGAAGAGCGTAAAGCAAAATGGATTACTTTTTTAACTGAAAATACGATTGCTTTCGACACCACAGCAACAGAAACAACTGACTATTCAGATTATGGTTCATTCAATATTCAATTGAATAAATTGTCTTCAGAAAAATTGGATTTAGTATACCAATTTACAGATTCTGTCGAGAATTCTTACCCAAGTATAACAGCAACACATCATGAATCAATTGAACCAAAAATGGCTGATGTATACGCTGATTTATATAAGAAGGCACAGGCTGAAGCAGCTGCATTAGCTAAAGTACTTGGGGCAACTCCTACCAAAGTAATACGTGTATACGAACAAGAACCTGTGATTGACATTTCAAACTTTGGTGAATCGTATCTTGATATGATCAACAACCTCTTGGAAAAAGGTGAAAACAACCTGAAACCAGAAAGCAAAAAAACTTACATAGAACGTATTTTCGTTTTCGAGATCAAATAACATTCTTTGTAAAAGAATTTTGGTTAAATCTTCCTGTTAATCATGTTGTTCTATCAAAGTGATTTTTGGATGAACGCAGTTTAGTATTGAACAAAAATTGATTGTTACATAAATCACAGTCTTATTCAGGTTTTCTATTTTAAAACGTATCTTACTGAAACGCTTTAAAACCTTCATGAAAACACCGACTTCTTTAAAAATCAAAATCAAACGTTTCTGGAAAATGATTGGTCCAGGACTCGTTACTGGTGCAAGTGATGATGATCCCTCCGGAATAGCAACCTACTCTCAAGCAGGAGCTGCATTTGGTTTAGCAACCCTTTGGACATCCATCGTGGCTTTTCCATTGATGGCTGTAATTCAGCAAATGTGCGCTCGTATTGGACTAGTGACCTCACAAGGATTAACTGGAACATTAAAAAAACACTACTCACGTCCACTATTATAAGTGATGCTTCTATTCAGTTTCCCTGCAATTGTAATGAACATCGGTGCCGACATTGCTGGAATGGGTGCGGTTGGAAACATGCTGTTTCCCTCAATAGACTCACTGTTTTTTAGTGTTTTTTTCACCTTACTATTGTTAGGATTAATCATCTACCTACCTTACCAAAAAATCGCAAAAGTGTTGAAATACTTGTGCATTGTTATGCTCGTTTATTTTGTTGTTCCCTTCTTGTACAAGCAAGATTTCGGTGAAATTGCGAAAGCTACTTTTATTCCTACCATTCGTTTTGACAAGGAGTTCATGGCCATTATTGTTGGGATCTTAGGAACAACAATATCACCTTATCTATTTTTTTGGCAAGCTTCAGTCGAAGTCGAAGAAATGAAAAATAAATCAAAACATGTGATCGTCAACAAAAAAATTCTGAATGAAATGAAACAAGATATTGATTTCGGAATGACCTTTTCAGGATTCGTCATGTATTTCATCATTTTAACCGCCGGTACAGTTCTGTTCAAGGCTGGTGTTCATCACATAGATACGGTTGAACAAGCAGCAATGGCACTAAAACCTTTAGCTGGAAACTTAGCGTATTTGTTGTTCGCGATAGGAGTAATTGGAACAGGATTAATTGCTATCCCTGTTCTGAGTGGTTCACTTTCCTATATTTTTACTGAAACATTTGGTTGGGAACAAGGCTTGGATAAAAAATTCCATGAAGCAAAAGGTTTTTATGTAATAATTGCCATTTCCTTACTACTTGGCTTATGTATGAACTACCTCGGTATTTCTCCAATACAAGCGCTAATTTATACGGCAGTGCTTTATGGTATCACTGCACCCGTGTTAATTGCAATTATTCTTCATATCTCTAATAACAAAGCCATCATGGGTAACAACGTGAATAGTCTTTGGTCGAATATTTTTGGCACAATTGCCTTGCTTATCATGACTGCAGCTGCACTATTTCTCTTGTATTTGCAATTCACCGAATAAATCCAACAAATTAGTAGTATCGAATCTATTTTATCGAGCAAATCCTCAAATAAATGCCCTTTTCCCATCATTTCTAGTGTTTCTTTTTCTACTTTTAATGACGAAAAACAACAAAAATGAAGAGAATTGGAATAATTGGAGGCGGGTTTTCAGGATCATTAACTGCCATTCAGTTGATTCACAAAAGTGATGCATGTGAAATCATTCTTATTAATAAACAAGAAACCTTTAACAAAGGATTTGCATATAATCCCTACTCCGATAAGCAATTACTCAACGTTATCGCTGCTAAAATGAGTGCTTTTGCAGAACAACCAGACCATTTCTTGGATTGGGTGATGGAACAAAATGAATTCAAAAATAGAGATCGAACCTTGATTGCCAATTCATTTTTATCACGTAAACTGTATGGTGCTTATCTCGTGGATGTTTGGAACCAAAACTATCCACTAGCTGCAAAAAAAGGGATTAAAGTAAGGCTCCTCAATCAGTTTGTCGTTGATATAAATATTGAAACTAATTCCGTTTCACTCTTTTTAGACAATGGTGAAACAATTTTAGTTGACCAATGTGTTATTGCAACAGGAAATCAAGTACCCCGCAATCCTTCGATAAAAAACGAAACATTTTATCCGAATAAAAACTACTACCAAAATCCATGGATACGCGAAGCCGTTCAGCATGTGATTCCTAATTTACCAGTGTTGATTGTAGGAAATGGATTAACGATGGTAGATACTGTCTTGGGATTGAAAGAAAATGGTTTCAATGGCGAGATTTATTCTATTTCCCCGAAAGGATTCAATATTCTACCTCATCGTCACAATGGATTGAAATACGAAAAGTTGGTGGAAGAACTCTCGGACGATATGTCGTTGAGAGAAATCTATCAATTGGTTAGTAAACACATCAAAGCTGTTCGTGAATACGGCGTTTCTGCTGAACCTGTAATTGATTCCTTGCGTCCACACACGCAGCGTTTATGGAAAGGATTAAGTGATGAGGAAAAACGCTTTTTCATGTCGCGTTTACGCCATTTGTGGGGAGTAGCTCGCCACCGCATTCCTTTGCATACATACGATAAAATTCAACAATTGCGCATTGATGGAAAACTGCACATTCAATCCGGTCGAATTGTAGATTTTGTTGAACAATCCAATGCCATCGAAGTAAGCTATTTCGACAAAAAAGAAGGTACTATAAAATCTCTTTTCGTTTCGCGCATAATTAATTGCACGGGACCAGAAACAGATTTACGCAAAGTCGAAAATAGCTTTTTGAAAAATTGTTTGTTAAAAGGCGACATCGTTCAAGACGCTCTTAAACTGGGGATCAACACCAACACGGAAACCTTTCAAGTAAAAAAATCCGATGGCACATACCATTCTAACCTTTTTACACTAGGAGGAAATTTGAAAGGTGAATTGTGGGAGAGCACTGCTGTAAATGAATTACGCATTCAGTCAGAACGCTTGGCAGAAGAATTAAAAGTGGTTTTCTAAAAAAAGCAATTTTTGAATTGTATTGAATCTTCCCCCCCCCCTTCACAGCTGTTGCGAAATTTTAATCACCCAAAAAACGCAAAATTCATAGATAAAAAAACCAGTTAAACGTAGCATTTAGTCAAGCATCAAAATTTGCTTTATCAACAACTATTCAAAGACTTTTCATTATTTTCGCACTGCACCATTTTCGAAATTATGAAAACACATTCTTTAACTTCATTCAAACCACTTTTCCCTTTATTCATATTCATGTGCTTGTTTACAACAGCTTTTGCACAACCAACTGCCGAAACACAAACAATCGACGTGATTTACATGAAAGATGGACGCGTTTTACAAGGTCAAATCTTAATTTTTGAAGAAAAGGATGGCGACATTACCTTTCAAGATAATTACGGTAGAAAATATTCGATCACCCGCGAAGAATACAAGTACTTTGAAGAAAATCAACTAGTAAGAGACCGCAAAAGTAAACGAGATACAGTTGTGTTAAGTCGCAAAGAAAATGAAATTGAATTTTCAGTTGGCTTGAGTTATGGTTGGTACAATCCAAGCGTTAGCTTCACTGAAGATGCTTATTATCTCCAAAATTTAAATAATAATTCATATTATCCAATCAACTTACACGTTGGGGCAGGGAAGTACTTTAACCGCCAACATTATGTTGGGCTAAATGCTGAATTTTCAATTATTTCTGGCTTATCACCTCTTATTAATTTAAATGGTCGCTATTCCTACCAATATGATGCCTACAAGAAAAATACAGCGCTGTATGTTCCAATTGAATTAGGCTACACTTCGCTAACTAATTCAACAAGTTTTTTCTTAGAAGATACAACCAGCTTCATGGGTTTCGAACAACAAAACTATACCATAAAAACATCAGCCGTAAACTTCGGTATTGGTCATGGTTTTAATTTTATGATGAAGAATAAACACTCATTCGCAATGGAACTTTTGGTATACAAATATTTTATTTTAAATGAATCGTTTCAAGAAACAATGCAAGGAACGCCTAAGTTTAGTACAAGTCCGATAGGTGCAAAATTGGCATTTTATGTAAACATTTGAAAAATTCGTGATTCTTGATTCATGATTCTTGATACATGATTCATGATACATGATTCATGATTAAATAAATTACGCATTGTTACATTAATCTATGGGATTCAACATTGTTCTTATCGAACCAGAAATACCGAATAATACGGGAAATATTGGCCGTTTAACATTAGCATCAGGTTCGACCTTGCATTTAGTAAAGCCTTTTGGCTTTGAGATTACAGATGCCCGATTGAAACGTGCTGGATTGGATTATTGGCAATACATTACTATCATTGAATATGAAAATGTGGATGCTTTCTTTGCGCAACATACAGACAAACAGTTTGCTTTTTTCTCAAGCCACGGCACTAAAGACCTATGGGACATTCCGTTTGAAGCAGATATGTTTCTCGTCTTCGGAAAAGAATCGGTTGGTCTTTCAAAGGAAATCACGGATGCTTATCCGAATGATTTGTATAAGATTCCAATGTACAGTGATAAAATCAGAAGTTTAAACTTGGGAAATGCTGTTGGAATCGTGACCTATGAAGGATTGAGACAACTGAATTTGAAAAATCAGTAAATTAGTTCAATTCAAGTGCTAAATAACGCGCTGTATGAGAAGTGTCTTTCGCTTTTTTTACCACTTGTTCTGGTGTACCTTCAGCTATAATCATTCCACCTCCCTTTCCTCCTTCTGGTCCAACATCAATCAAATGATCGGCCACTTTTACAATGTCCAAATTGTGTTCAATTACAAGTACAGTGTTTCCTTCTTCTGCCAAACGTTGCAGAACTTCTAACAACATGCGAATGTCCTCAAAGTGTAAACCAGTTGATGGTTCATCCAAAATATAAAAGGTATTTCCAGTACTTTTCTTCGCTAATTCAGAAGATAGTTTAATCCGTTGTGCTTCACCTCCCGATAATGTAGTGGAAGGCTGTCCAAGTTTCACATAGCCCAAACCAACACTTTTCAGGGTTGCTAATGGTCGATAAATTTTTGGAATTAGTTCGAAGAAGGGTGTTGCATCTTCAATTGTCATGTCCAACACATCTGATATGGATTTTCCTTTGTAACGCACTTCTAGTGTCTCACGGTTGTAGCGCTTTCCATTACAGGTTTCACATTCCACGTATACATCGGGGAGGAAATTCATTTCAATCATTTTTAATCCACCGCCACTGCACGTCTCGCAACGTCCACCTGAAACATTGAATGAGAATCTTCCAGCTTTATATCCACGAATTTGAGCTTCAGGCAAACCTGCAAACAAGGAACGAATTTCATCAAAAACTTTGGTATAGGTGGCGGGATTGGAACGTGGAGTGCGTCCAATCGGACTTTGATCTATTTCTATCACTTTATCCAAATGCTCTAAACCCTCAATACTTTTATACGGCAAAGGCTTACGAACACCATTATAGATATGTGCTAATAAAATTGGATACAAGGTTTGGTTGACTAATGAGGACTTTCCACTTCCTGAAACTCCTGTAATACAGCAAAAGGTCCCCAATGGGATTTTCAAATCCACATTCTTCAAGTTATGACCTGTTGCGCCTTTCAATGTTAAGAATTTTCCATTTCCTTTACGGCGTTTCGCAGGAATCTCAATCTTTAACTCACCTGTAAGGTATTTTGTTGTTAATGAATCAACCGTATTCAATTCAGAAATTGGAGCAGCATTGATAATTTGTCCCCCATGAATTCCAGCACCAGGACCAATATCGACAACAAAATCTGCAGCTTCAATCATTTCCTTGTCATGCTCAACGACAATCACAGAATTTCCAGTATCGCGCAAACGCTTTAAAGAATTAATCAAGCGTGTATTATCGCGCTGATGCAAACCAATGGAAGGCTCATCCAAGACATACAAAACATTCATTAACTCAGAACCAATTTGGGTTGCCAAACGGATACGTTGTGCCTCACCTCCTGAAAGTGTTTTTGCTGAACGATGCAAAGTCAAATAATCCAAGCCTACCTCTAAAATAAAATTTAAGCGTGTATTGATTTCTTTTAAGATTTCAGTTCCAATGATACGTTGATCGTTTGTTAACTTCGGCTCCAACTGCTTGAACCAATTCGCTAGCTCAATCAAATCCATTTGTGCTAAATCACCAATGTGTTTTCCATCCAGTTTAAAGTAATGTGATTCCTTTTTCAAGCGCGTTCCTTCGCAGGTTGGACATACTTTCTTATTCATGAAGCTCATTGCCCAACGTTGAATCGCAGCGGTGCTTTCTTCTGAATGACGAGTAACAAAGTTGATAATTCCTTCGAAATAAACCATCGTGTTTTTCTTCGAACGCTCGATGTCTTCGTTACCATAAAGCAAGACGTTCATCACCTCAATTGGTATTTCCTCCAAGGGCGTTGTAATCGAATAACCTTCTTGCGTTAAATAGGATTCTAACTTGTCGAAAATCCACGTTCGCTTGTATTCACCGATTGGTGCCAAACCACCTTTTTTAATCGATTGTTTTGGATCTGGAATAATTTTGGTGATATCTGCCTCTGAAACTTCACCCAATCCACTGCAGGAAAGACAAGCTCCATAAGGAGAATTGAAAGAAAATAAACTTGGTTCTGGTTCGGGATATGAAATCCCAGAAGTTGGACACATCAACGAACGACTAAAATGACGTACTTGTTCGGTATCAAAATCCATGACCATCATTGCTTTACTTCCATGTTTCATGGATGTAATTACTGAATCGTAAATGCGCTTTCGGTCGTCAGCCTTAATGGATAAACGGTCGATAACAATATCAATATCGTGGATCTTGTAACGATCCAACTTCATTCCTTTGTCAATGTCTTTTATTTCACCATCAATTCGCACTTTGGTGAATCCCATTTTCTGGATTTGCTCAAACAATTCTCGGTAATGACCTTTACGACCTTTGATTTTTGGTGCAAGGAAAATCACTTTTTTTCCTTCATATTGCTCGATGATCAAGTCAACAATTTGCTCATCGGAATACTTCACCATCAATTCACCAGTTTCATACGAAACGGCAACACCAATGCGGGCATATAACAAACGTAAGAAATCGTATACTTCAGTAATTGTTCCTACCGTTGAACGTGGAGAACGAGAAACAGTCTTTTGCTCAATTGAAATCACAGGACTCAAACCATCAATTTTGTCGACATCTGGACGTTCTAATCCGCCGAGAAATTGTCTTGCATAAGCAGAAAAGGTTTCAATATAACGACGTTGTCCTTCTGCAAAAATGGTGTCAAACGCCAAGGATGATTTTCCACTTCCACTCAAGCCAGTAAACACAACTAATTTATTACGTGGAATACGTAGATCCACATTTTTTAAATTGTGTTCGCGGGCACCAAATACTTCGATATATCCTTCTTCGTTTTCTTCCACTTTACTTGTACGATTCGTATGGTTTTAAATTTGTTCCCTTTGCTGGTAATTGAAGGGCATATGCCTTGTTATTCTTAATCGTCAATCGATTGGTTAGTAACCAAGGATTTAATTTAATTAAAATTTTATAGTTAAAACCTTGTGAAATTGCCCATTGAGCCAAATTCGGAATCGACTCTTTTACTACAACAGTTTTCGTCTTAAAAGGTTTATATAATTCAATAGCTTTTATGTCATAACCGTATGCTTCAGGATTCTCAAAAATCAATTTGATTGCTAGAATGCGAAATACATAACGCCCTGTTTCCGAATTCATGTGTGTGTCAAAATAATTGTTTGTTCCTTGCCAGCGCATATCACTGCGAATGCCACCAATTCCGCGGTTATACGATGCAGCCGTAAGCACCCAATCTTTCAAGGTATCGTGAGCAGTATTCAAGTATTCACAAGCAGCAATTGTACTTTTCTTGATGTTCAAACGCTCATCAACTTCATCGTTCATGATGATATTATGTTCTTTGGCTGTAAAGGGCATGAATTGCCAAAACCCTTGCGCACCCGCTGGACTTACTGCTTGAATTAAATTACTTTCAATAACAGCTAAGTATTTAAAATCTTCAGGAATTCCATTGGCTTTAAGTGTTCGTTCTATTTCAGGGAAAAAACGATTTGCGCGTTTCATAGCTTGAAAAGTGGCACTTTGGAAATAGGCATTCACTAATAACTCCTTATCAAGACGTTCCCGAACATCTTCATCTTCCAAATTAATCGTTTTACCGCAAAAAGTCATTTCTTTTGGTAAATCTGGAACGGTATGTAATTTTACTTTATGGATTTCTTTGGCTAGTTCTTCATGCTTTTTTTCAGCCTGACAAGCTGCCAATAAACTAATTGTCGATAAAATAAGGATTCCTTTCATTTGAACTTAAATAGCCAACGAAAGTAATGAAAATGAAATAGAATTATTTACTCTTCTGCGGAAATTTGATGGTATTTCGGTACAAATAAGCAAAAACCAAAACAAAATAGAGCACGAATAGGAGGATGGGATAAATTATGTTCATTTGAATCATATAAATCATTAACAACGCAAGCACTAATGAAACAAAACCAATCGCCACAAACACATACCATACTTGTATGTCCTTGAATCCTGCATAAACCAAATGATGTGTTGTGTGGTCTTTACCTCCAACCATTGGTGACTGACCACGTTTCAAACGGTTGATTACAACAGTCAAGGTATCTGCAGCTGCAGGAGTAAATGCCACCAAAGTAACAATAACACTGGCCCAAGCACTAGTTTCAGTTGCAGAACTAACGTTCCACAAATATTTCACCCCAAAAAAGGCAACGAATAAGCCAATAAACTGACTGCCTGCGTCACCCATAAACAACTTTGACGGATGAATATTATAGCGCAAGAAACCAATAACCGCACCAATCACACTCAATAGCGTTAACGACCAAACATCAACGGTGAAACCATTAACAATCCAATCACCAAAAAGACAAGTCAACAAAATAAACAAAACAGTTGTTCCGGTAATCCCGTCCATGTTATCCAACATATTTAGTGAATTCATTATAATGATTACCCAAATAATTGTGAGAGCAGCATCAACTATAAAAACATGAAAAATATCAATAAAAGTACCGGTGAAAACAAAAACGATTCCACAAAGAATTTGGATGGCAAGTTTAACTAATGGTTTTGTGTTGTAAGCATCATCCGCTAATCCCATTAAAAAGGCCATTGCTCCAGCAACAAATAACCCAATGTATTGCAAATTATGGAAAATTACCTCGTCGTAAAAAATAATTGAGTGAGCAATTGCTGTTGAGACAAAAACCACAAAGAAACTGACTCCTCCAAGTGAAGGTTTTGATTCATTACTCCAGCGAACAACAACATCGTTTTTGTTTCGAATCCCAAGTGATTTTGAAAAATTCAGAAGTAATATATTACATATCATCGAGACGAAAACACCACCTAAACCAAAACCGGCAATTTGTATTAATTTATCTATCACGTTTACCTAAGATTAAAATAAGGATTCAAAAGTATTAAATTTTTTACCAACTATATCTTTCGCTGACACTATTGGAAATGAACATTTCCAATCAATCCTTAAGTTGTCATCATTCCACAAAAGTGTCTCCTCATGAGAGGGCGAATAATAATTTGTGCATTTGTAAGAAAACAGTGTGTCTTCTTCTAAGGAAACAAAGCCATGCGCAAAACCTGGAGGAACATAAAACTGAAGGCCATTTTCAGCAGACAATTCCACGGAAACATGTTGCCCATAAGTAGTAGAATTTTTTCTCAAGTCAACAGCAACATCCAACACTTTACCTTTTAAAACAGAAACTAATTTACCTTGGGTATAAGGCGGTAATTGAAAATGTAATCCACGCAAAACATTCATTTTCGAACAAGATACATTGTCTTGAACGAATACTGTTTCTTCTCCCAGTAAGTCTTGATAGATGCGCTCATTAAAAGATTCAAAAAAATATCCTCTATCATCGTGAAATTTGCGCGGTTCAATAAGAACTAAGCCTTCTATTTCAAATTTTGTAGTATTCATCGTATAAATTTACCTCTTAAAAAAGACCAAATTCTTTTAAGCCAGTTGCGTTTTTCAATATCGCTATCACCTTCATAATAGCCGTAACCGTAACCATAGTTATAACCGTAACCATAACCATATGCGGATGATCGTTTAGAGGTTTGAACACCATTTAGAATAACATTCAATTGATTCAACTGCTGCATATCAAATAACTCTTTTACTCTGAAAGCAAAATTCCGTTTCGAATAATGTGATTTGAATACGTAAATAGGAATATCCGCTTCTGTTAAATTTTTAATTCCATCAGAAACCAATCCTATCGGTGGATTATCGATAATAATCACATCATATGTTTGCTTCAATTCATCGACAATTTCTTTGAATCGATCACTCAATAACAACTCAGAAGGATTTGGAGGAATTGGTCCAGCCGTAATAAAATCAAGATTTTCTATCGAAGAATGTTGGATACATTGTTCAAGTTTGAATTTATTGATGATTAATCCACTCATTCCGAAGTTGTTGTTCGTATTTAACCCCAAGTGTACCTTTGGTTTACGCAGGTCCAAATCAAGTAAAATAGTTTTCTTACCAGACATGGCAATAATACCCGCTAGGTTCAATGCAACGAATGTTTTTCCTTCACCTGAAATGGAGGAAGAAATTGCAATTGTTTTATAATCAGGATGAATATAACTTAAATTCGTTCGAATTTTTCGCATCGCTTCAGCCAACATCGATTTAGGAGAATCGTGCACTACCAGTTGAGAGAATTCCATTTCTGATTTAAACAAGGGAACACCGCCAAGAATTGCTGCCCGATCTGGTAGTAATTTTTTTAAATCATCCAACATATTGATTTCATTGAATGTCAAATATTTGAAGAACATAATACCCAATCCGATAACAATACCGAAAAACACGAAGGTTACATAAATCAATTTTTTATTCGGCGAAACTGGCGTATTATTTACAGCAGGTCTCGATAAAATTCGGTTATTCGATGCATAACCTGCATCAGAAATAGAATACAATACCTTTTTCTCTGTTAAAAGGCTGAAATACTTATCATTTAAATCTTGTATGTTTTTCAAGCGACTAAATTCCATTTTCTTTTCAGGTAATTCAAAAAATTCACCTTCGAAACCTTGAATTTTGCCTTGTATCGATCGACTATTGGCATATAATCGCTCTAATATAGCTGTCACACTTTTACGAATAGAATTGAGCTTTGCCTGAATTTTAGAATTAAGGGCCTTAACCTCACTATTTTCATCCGTTACGCGATAAAGTAAGTCTTCTTTTTTCTCTAACAACTCATACAAACTTGTAATCTGCCCAGTTAATGATTGCTCATAACTCTTCCCAAGCATCTCTGGTAAAAGTCGGTAAATATCTAAACGATTTGGTTCTGATTTTAATTTAGAGTTCACGATATTCAACGAACGAATTTCCTCATCGATTTCGAACTGCTTATCTTGTAATTTAGAAATATTGCCAGAAATTGTTGTTCCGATTGCATCCGGATCAGGTAAATTCGATTTACGCTGATAAAGCATTAAACTATCTTTCGAACTTTTTAATTCGCCCGCTAAGCTATCCAACTGTTGATCAATAAACATCAAGATATTCTCGGAACCTTTTCGTTTAACCTCTTCATCGTATTCAATGAAGGCTTCCGCAACAGCCAAGCTGATATCATGACAAAGCTGAGGATTATTTCCTTGAAACGTAATTTGAATTGTTTTTGCTTCGGGATCTACAGGAAAAATCTGTAAAGAAGGTAGCAAGCGAGCAGCATAAGATTCAACACTGTTAAAAACGAAGTACAACTCGTTATCTTCACATTCAGCACTAAACTCACCTGGATTTGGCGTATCAATTGAAATATTAAAATGTTGGTTTGAAATGCGTTCGTTTAATTTTCCTTTTAACTTACATTTAATGCCTAAATGTGTGTAATGAACATTCACTATTTTTCCGTCGAATTGAACGAAAATTGGAACGTTAATCAGCGATGAGTCTTTCAACTCGAAAGGCGTTACATAAAAAGAGCTTGAAAGGTATTTTTCTTCAGTTAAAACTTGCCCTTTCGAGAATAGACTAACATTATAATTTGTTCGTTTAATTGCTTTTTCGAACATAAATTGTGACCGCATTAATTCGATTTCAGAAGAAATATCATCTTCCTTTGAATTAATGTTTTCAAGTTCAATAATATCCTTTGCATTATCTTGATTATCTAACTGAATCACCATTGATGATTCAAATGTCGGTTTTGTATAACGCAAGAAAAAATAGGCAATCGTTGAAAACACAACAACGAATAAAACAGGCCACCACCAATATCGTTTGATGATTGTTTGGAGTATTGCTGGATCGTAATCCTTATTGATGATTAAGCTTTTGTTGTTCAATCTGAAACTATTTTATTATTGCTGTATAAATAATAATGGCACTTGTTAAAATTGATAAAATAGGTGCGACCTCTTTTATTACTTCTTTGGTAATATCGGGATTTGGTTCAATGTAAATGTAATCATTTGCTTGAACGACCATATCCACATAGCGCAGTCCATCAACTGTGGATAAATCTATTTTATAAATTTGGCGCTCTCCATTTTCACGGCGTATTAAATTTACAGAATTAGCTTTTCCTCGCTCTGTTATTCCGCCTGCTTGAGCAATTGCTTCCATTAATGTTGTATTTGCATTGACCAATGGAATCACTTTTGCATCGGCTCCATTTCCTGGAAAAACGATAACGCGCTGATTGGTAATTTGAACTTGCACAAAAGGCTCTTGGTATTCTTTGGAAAAAAGTTGTTGTAAAGTATCCTCGCATTGTGCAACCGTAAGCCCCTCCACTTTTACAGTTCCTACAATTGGTAATTCAACGGAACCTCCTCTTCTAACGATGTATTCAGACAATCCATTGGACGCAACTGCTCCTTCACGTATCCCACTCATTGATTCAATGATCGTTGTACCGTTATTCGTGGACAACGAAAATTTCAGTTTATCGTCAACCGAGATTTTATAATCTTCGTTTGGAGTCATCGGAATTGAATCAGTTTGTACCTCATCTCCTTTCGGAACTTTAAACATGATATTACTATTAACTCCACAGCTTTGAAAGAGCCAAAAAGTCAATAAAACCAGAAAATATTTATACATAGAAGTCACGTTCATTTTTGTTTTGCAATTAACAACTCAAGGTAATAATCTTCTACATTTTTTACCAAAGTTGTGTAATGGAATTTTTCTTGTACGAAAGTCCATCCATTTTGTGACATTTTTTTACGTTTTTTTTCATCCTCAACCAGAAGAAGTACTTTTTCAGCATATTTAGTTGGATTATTTTTAGGCACAATAAAACCAGTTTCACCATCTAAAACAATATCCTTCACTCCTCCAACGTCGGTTGTAACTACTGGAATATTTGCAGCTTGCGCCTCAATTAAACTTACAGGAGTTCCTTCATTGTTGGAAGATAAACAAATAATATCCATTCCAGCATTGAAGGTTCCAATATCTTTTATCCAGCTGGTCAACTCAATCCTGAAATGTGAAGGAAATGACAACTTTTCAATTTTTGAGTTAATCGCGGCGCGTTCCGTTCCATCTCCCACAATAAATATCACACATTTTTTTACCGTTTGAAAGGCAACAAGTCGCATGGATTCAAGAAACAGGTTGTGATTTTTAATCGGAGCCAATCGCCCAACAATGGCAATGGCAATTTCATCTTCACTCAAGTTGAATTCTTTTCTCGTAAGCGCTCGCTTTTCATCCAAATTCTCATGAAACTTATACAAATCAAAACCTAGATTAATAACCTTAATTTTTTGCTCATGGCAAATATGATGTTCACGTGAAAGCTCTTTTTTCTGTAGTTCAGAAATCGCAATTATACCCGTTGATTTTTTTGCTAAGTTGCGCTCAATCGCTTTAAAAATGGCTGTTTTCACTTTTCCAAAATACGAATGAAATACATGTCCATGGAAAGTGTGCACAATTATCGGAACGTTTAACGAATGAGCTGCTTTTCTTCCTAAGGCTCCCGCTTTTGAAGCATGTGTATGCACAATATCTGGCTGAAACTCTTCAATAATTTTCTTTAAGCGTTTATAGGCTTTTCGATCACTTGAAAAATTAGGTAAACGTTTCATTTCGTTTATCAAAAGTGGCTCCACGCCATATTCTTCCAAGACATGAAGCGAATCTGATTCTCCTTCTTCTGGCAATCCTCCCACCAACAAGGTTTCGAAATCATCTGACATGAAACCCGTCAAGAAGGTAGCATTATACGTTGGACCACCGATGTTAAATCGATTAATTATCCTTAATACTTTTATTTTTCTCACTCTCTCCATCTGCTATTTATAGAAATGGTCTCACAATTATCAAGTTACGGAGCTAAGTCAAAAACGAGTTACTTTAATTTGATTGTTGAAAATTATTTCCAACCCCTTTTAAAGCAATCCGATGTTTACTCAATTTTACATAAATTTCGGCGCGATGAAGATACAAAGATTTCTAACATTACCAATCATACTGATAGTTCAATTTAGTTTTGCGCAAAATTTCGTTCAAAAAGCACTGAACACCTTCGCCTCTTCAAGTGAATTCAACAATTCAGGAATATCTTTTTACGCAATTGACTTAACATCAGGCGAAAAAATTGCCGAGTACAATTCAAAATTAGCGCTACCAACAGCTTCAACTGCTAAACTTTTCTCAACAGCTTCTGCAATTGAAATATTAGGCCCTAATTATCGCCCTGAAACACGTATTTATATCGATGGAAAAATCGATACCGATGGAACACTAAATGGTAATATTTGGATTCGTGGTGGCGGCGATGTTTCATTAGGTAGTGCGTATTTCACCGAAGATGGACATGAGAAAGATTTCTTGACAACGTGGAGCGATACATTGCAAAAACTAGGAATCAAAGCTATCTCTGGTGCCATCATTGCCGACGGCTCAGAATTTGGGTATTCGGGTATTCCTAAAGGATGGAGCTGGAATGACATGGGCAACTATTACGGAGCTGGCGCAAGCGGTATTTCGGTTTTTGATAATATGGTTAAATTCACTTTTAAAACAGGGTCAACAGCCGGTAGCAAAACAGAAATTACAGCTATGTGGCCAACCGTTCCAGGACTTGTTTTTCATAATTATGCCACTTCTCAGAATGTGTCGGGAGACCACTGCTTTATCTTTGGCGGCCCCTATTCATTAGATCGCTTTGCCGAAGGGTCGTTACCGCTAAATCGTACAAAATTTATTGTAAAGGGAAGTTTGCCAGACCCGGAGTATCAATTGGCCTATGAGTTTTACAATCAGCTTATAACGAATGGAATTACCGCAAAAGAAGGTGCCAAATCTGCTCGACAATTGGATTTGATTCAGAAAAATCGTTACACGGCCAGTTATACCTTACTTTATACACACAAGGGAAAAACCATACAAGAGATTGCCAATTTGACCAATTTAAAAAGCATTAATTTGTTTGCAGAAGGTCTCTTGTGTTTAGTTGGATACAAAATGACAGGAAATGGCTCTACTGAAGAGGGACTAAAACAGGTGGAAAAATATTGGGCTACCAAATTTAGTTTTAGTGGAATTTTCTTAAATGATGGCAGCGGATTATCGCGGAATAATGGTATTTGCGCCACTAGCTTTGTTGATCTATTAAAAACAATGGCACAAGGAAAAAATTATGATGCTTTTCTAAAAACCTTACCTGTAGCAGGGAAATCTGGCACATTAGCGGGCTTATGTCGCGATCAACCTGGACAAGGACGAATTTTAGCAAAAAGTGGTACAATGGATAAAATTAAATCTTATGCAGGGTATGTAAATTCTAAATCGGGTAAAAAAATAGCTTTTGCCTTTACCGTTACGAATTTTACTTCAAGTAGCACTTTTGTTGTTGGTAAAATGGAAAATGTATTTAATGCCTTAGCCGTTTACTAATTCCACCTCTAAAATTTCTTCCCAAAAATCGTGAATTGTGCCACCTTCACATTTGATCATTTGAGGAACGATACTTGCGGGAGAAAATCCCGGGGTTGTGTTCACTTCAATGACGTGTGGAACGCCATTTACAACCATAAAATCGATACGCGAAATCGAACGTAATTGCATTAACTGATAGATGTATTTTGCTTGTTGTTGAACTTCATTTCTAATCTCATCACTTACGCGTGCTGGAGTAATTTCTTTTGACTCTCCCAAATACTTTGCAGCATAATCGAAGAATTCATTTTCGGAAGCAATTTCAGTTAAAGGCAAAGCATGGACCCCGCTTTTCTTACGATAAACACCGCAAGTAACCTCTGTCCCATCTAAAAATGATTCAATTACAACGGTTTTTCCCTCGCTAAAGGCATTTTCCAGGGCTTCCAAAATTCCGCTTTCCGTTTTTACTTTTGAAATTCCATAACTTGAGCCACTATCAGATGGTTTAACAAAGATGGGGAGCCCTAATTCAGCCACAATTTGAGCTGGGGTAAACTCATTAATGCGTGTTAAAAACAAGGATTTCGCGACTTTAATTCCAAAATTTTTCAAAAACTGGTTACAGTACCATTTGTCAAACGACAAGGCAGAAGCTAAAGGACTAGAATTCACGTAAGGAATTCCATTCATTTCCAACAGTGCCTGAACCTTACCATTTTCCCCTGGATCACCATGAACATAAACAAGGCCTGCGTCCAATTTTACAACAGAAGCATTCTTGAATGTCATTGTATTTAAATCAAATGGGAGATTCTTTCCATCAATTTGAGCATACCAACCCTTACGGTCAACTACAATTTTGTAAACTGTATATGCTTTCGGGAAATTATCCTGAATTGTTTGAGCACTTTTTAACGAGATTTCCGATTCAGAAGAAAATCCGCCGCAGAAGATTCCAATTGTTTTCATTTGTGACATTTTAACGAAAGTATAATGAATCGCTCAATCCGCAGTTACTCATTGAAAAAGTTATCAGCAAACCACGTGTTGATTACTCTAACAAAAAACTTGAAAACATCAAATCAACACCGAATTTCCAATTATTTTGAGCAAAATATACTCAGCCTAATAAAAATAGATCAAGTGAGCACTTAACAACTGCTTATTATTTGTTGAAAAGGTTCTGTCACCTCTTTTTTTTGAAAAGAGTAATTACCTTATATTTGCACCTAAAATTGAAAGACAATATATTCTTATTTCTATGTTTCGATACTTACTATTATGCGTTTTAACGTTTGTTTCCGCTAATTTATTCGGTCAGGCAACGCTGTACGAAGATAATTTTGAGCCACCACGCTTGGATTGGTTTATCGCTGGCGACGTTTCTACTAATACATGGATAACTAACACTTGTGCTGGAAATGGTGCAAATGGTGCAGGTTCAAATTCCATGTACATCACAAAAGGTGGTGTCGTTCCAGGATGCGGAGGAAATGGTCAAGAACAATTTGCTTATGAAAATTCTCCATCAGGTGTAAAACAAACAATCACGTACACTACAATTGATGGAACATGTGCCCAAAATTTACAAGCAAATTTCGATTATCGTATTCAAGGTGTAGCAAGTGAAGATATAGCAGAATTGGTGTTTAGTGTGAACGGTGGAGCCAGCTGGACAGCTGTTGGAACTGCTTTTTCTTCAACAGCAACTTGGTCATCGTCAACTGTTTCTTTACCTCTTTCGTTGAACTATTCTACCTTTCTTTTGGGCGTGCGATTTACCTACAACGCTTCTACGATTAATGGCATTCCGATTGCAATTGATAATTTTAGAGTTACAGGTACAGATAATGTTAATCCGATTATTTCTTGTCCCCCAAATTTGACCATACCGGTATCTTCGTCGTGTTTGGTAATTGCTGAAGACTACTCTAAAAATCTGGTAGCCCTTTCAGATAATTGTACAGATTCAGTTGACATAATTGTAACCCAGAATATTGCTGTAGGTGCAGTAGTTCCTGTCGCACCAGGAGGAAGCACAACAATTTTACTAACAGCAATCGACGAGGCTGGAAATTCAGCACAATGTTCATTTACATTGAATGCTATTGATAATATCGATCCAGTATTTACGACTTGCCCTTCAAACCTTTTGGCTTATGTAAATAGCAACTGTAATGCAGTTTTAGGAAACTACACTTCACTTGCCCTTGCTACAGACAACTGTGCAGGTGCTGTAACTATAACGCAATCACCAGTTGCTGGCACAAATAGTAGTGGAAATGGAACAATTACACCGGTTACTTTAACTGCAACTGATGTCGCTGGAAATACAGCAACATGCACCTTCAATGTTACAAACGCTGACACCATTCTACCAACAATCGCTTGTCCAAACACGCAAAACATTTTTGCGAATAGTTCTTGTCAAGCAGCAATACCAAATTACACTTCGCTTGCCGTGGTAAATGACAATTGTGTCTCAAGTTCTAGTTTATTGATTAATCAAACACCAGCCCCAGGAACATTAATTTCTTCTGCACAGCAAATAACACTCACAGTCAGTGGAGGAATCCCCAATGGATCTGTTTCTTGTCAATTCAACATTGTGCCAATTGATACAATTCAACCGAATGTGATTTGTCCAACTGCGTCGACAATTTACCTGAATTCAAGCTGTCAAATTGCATTGCCCGATTATACATCAGCCATTGCTTGGTCAGACAATTGCACCTCTTCTTTAGCAAATATGACATTTGTTCAAACTCCAGCAGTAGGAACGATATTAACATCCAACCAATCAGTATCAATTACAGCTTTTGATAATCAAGGAAATAACGCAACATGTTTCTTTACCCAAATTGTTGTCGATACCATTTCGCCCGTTTTGGTTTGCCCGCCGAATCAAACGTTGTATTCATCAACAAGCTGTTTGGCTGAATTACCAAATTATGTTCCATTAATTAGTTCAACAGAAAACTGTTCACTTGCTTCAAGCCTTATCTATGTGCAATCACCAGCAGCTTCAATCAACATCAATGGATTAACAACAATAACGATTACGGGAACGGATCAAGCTGGAAATGATGGATCATGCTCATTTACAGTTACCCCAATTGATACCGTATCCCCCACTATTTTTTGTCCAAGTAACACACAGGTGAGCGCTAATGCAGCGTGTAATTATTTACTTTCAAGCATTATTCCGAGTGCAACAATTTTGGATAACTGCACAACTTTTGGTTCATTAATTTTAACCCAATCTCCAATTGCAGGAACTGTGCTAGCAATTGGTACACATACAATTACACTAACTGCGCAAGACCAAGCGGGAAATTCATCGAGTTGTTCATACCAACTGACTGTTGCGGACCAAACCATCCCAACAATCTCTTGTCCAGGAACCCAAAACATTCCAGTTTCTACAAATTGTTCTTCAATTCTGTCTAACTACCTACCATCGATAATCGTTTCAGACAACTGTACTTCGATTGGACAATTAATTGTTACGCAAACGCCACCAAGTGGGACAACTATTTCTTCTAATACTTCGGTGAATATTACGGTTCAAGATTTGGATGGAAATACAAACGCTTGTTCTTTCACGGCAGTTCTTATCGACTCAACTGATCCAATTGTCAACTGCCCATCGACATTCAATGTGGCAATTAATTCAAGTTGTCAATACGTGGTTCCAAACTTAAGTTCACAGGTAACTGGAACAGACAATTGTAGTTCATTTGCAAGTATGACGTTAACGCAAAACCCACCAGCTGGAGCAATAGATGGAGGATTAACAGCAGTCGTGCTTACCTTAACTGACCAACAAGGTAACAGTTCAACTTGTTTAACAATGTTAACGCCTATTGATTCTGATAGTCCTACGATTACGTGTCCTTCACCAGCGCCGATCAACAATGGCGCAAATTGCGATTTAGCATTAGGGTATTATGGATCAACAGCTTTAGTACTGGACAACTGTTCAGATTATTCCATTACACAATCACCGGCGATGGGAACAATTGTGCAATCAGGAGATCATATAATTACTTTAAATGTAATAGATGCAGGTGGAAACACTGCGGAATGTTCATTTACTTTGAGTGTTTTAGAAAATGTTTCTCCAACAATTTCTTGTCCAGCAAACATTACTACATGTGTTCCGAATGTTACATTCGCCACTCCGGTTTTTAATGACAACTGTTTGGTATCATTGGTACAAACAGATGCATCTGGATTGAGTTCTGGTGATGTTTTCCCTGTTGGAACAACAACTTTATCTTTCATGGCAATTGATTCATCATCAAATGCACAAACGTGTTCTTTCCAAATTCAAGTATTAGACTTTCCTTCTCCTGCTGTTGCCTTAGAAGATTCCATTTTGCTTTGTCAAGTAACAAGTTCAGTGGCCGAAGCTCAAGCTGCAACTAGCGGAACTGGAGAATGGACATTGGTTTCAGGACAAGCGACATTCAACAATCAATTTGCGAATAATACAGGGGTAAACAACTTAGGTTATGGAACGAATGTTTTAGCATGGACAATTTCTTCTGCACAATGTGGTGAAACTTCTGATACTTTAAGAATCATTGTATTTCAACAACCATTACCGGCAAGTACATTGGATACAATTATCGCTTGCAATGATGCCGTTATTCAATTATCCGCAACAAATACATTGTACGGAATCGGTATTTGGTCGACATTGCAAGGGGCGACAATTTCAGATAGTCTATCAACAACACCTGATGCTACGAATTTAGCAGCTGGCTGGAATGACTTTGTATGGACTGTGACAAATGGAAGTTGTCTGGCAAGCACTGACACGCTTCATGCATACGCTACCATGCAAGCCACAATTTTTCAAGTAGACACAGTTTTATGTGAAGAAAATGGAATATTGGAGTTAGTCGGATCAACTCCATCAATCGGTCAAACTGGGACGTGGAGTTTTATTTCTGGCTCAGGAGTTCTTTCTTCTACGAATTCACCAACTACAACTGCAAGTGACTTGGGTTATGGCTTAAATATTATTGTTTACAAAATGACACATCCAGAATGTCCAACCACAAGCGATTCAGTTAAAATAGAGGTCTCGATTTGTGACGAAACAAATCCGATTTTTCCAACCGTTATTACACCAAATTTTGATGGTAAAAATGACTTGTTTGAAATTGAGAATTTGGAAATTGCTTATCCGTCATGTAACGTGACGATATTCAACCGATGGGGTTCAGTGGTATTTGAATCTGTAGGATACAAAGATCCTTGGGATGGAACTTACAATGGAGAAAATTTACCCATGGGAACATACTTCTACAAAATTGAATTAAACGATGATAAATCGACAGTTTATAACGGATCAATCAGTATCATCCAATAGATTTAAGTCCTATGAAAAGAATTAATAATACAATCGGATTTATAGCACTGAATTTAATCATGAGTGCTTTGGTATTTGGACAACAGGAGTATCAATTTGCTACTACGATCAACAATCCGTATATACTTAATCCAGCGGCTGGTGGAATGTCAGATGTGATGCAATTTGAAGCACTATCTCGCATGCAATGGTTGGGATATGATGGTGGACCAAGAACTATTTTAATCTCAGGTCACAGTCAATTTAAATTTGGAAAATCGGGAGAGAAAGCATTGGATGAATTTAACATTCGAGATGAAAAATTATTCCAAGGCCCAAGTGTTTCTATGTCAAAATCAAAACATGTTATTGGAGGAAAAGTATGGAATGATGCAATTGGTCCCTTCTCAAAAACGTCTGTTCAAGGAAGTTATGCGTATCACTTACCATTGACCAGAAACTTCACATTTGGTGTTGGTTTAGGTCTCGGCTATAGTAATTTCCGCTTGAACGAATCAAAGGTTGTTTTACATCAAAATGATGACAATACCTATGCACAATTCTTGGGCAATTCATCTCAACAAAGTTTTGCAGATGCTCAAGCTGGTTTAGTTTTGTACGGTAAGAAAATTTTCGTTGGATTGAGTACAACACAGTTCTTTAATAACAAAGTTGAATTGAATCAAATTTCGACAGCTAGTAATTTTAACCGTCATAATTTTTTGATTGTTAAATATAAACTTGAAGGTTCTGGAGATGTTTCAATTGAGCCAAACCTTGTAGTGAAAACGGTTAAAAATAGCCCTATTTCTGTCGACTTGGGTGCGCGTGCACTCTACAAAAACAGTAGTTGGTTTGGTGTACAATTCAGAACATTCAGCAGTTTAGTGTTCCAAGTTGGAAGCAACCTTATAAAAAATCTATACATTAGCTATGCGTTTGAATCTTCAATGGGTAAGTTACGAACAGCAGGTAATTCAACTCATGAGTTTCAATTGGGCTATTATTTAGGAAGAAACCGCAACATTAACAAAGAATTGAAAGAAAATTCAGGGAAACTATAATTGACTAATTTAAATGCGTTTACTTTATTTCATTTTATTTTTTACGTTAAAATACAGTTTGTATGTGTTCTACCCGCGCATCAAGACCGTGAATTCGCCAAAAATGTTTCTGGGTAGGACAATTTATGTAAGCAATCATGCCGCTTCATTTATGGATCCTTTAGCTGTTGCTGCATTGCGTCCGCCTATTGTTTTCTTTATGACACGTTCGGATATCTTTACGACCTTCATGAGACCAATATTATGGGCATCACACATGCTACCTATTTTTCGCCAACATGATGGGGTTGATACGAAAGATGAAAATCAAAAAGTATTTGAAAAATGTACCCGTATTTTGTCCTTCGGCCGAAATCTGTTAATTTTTGGAGAAGGATTTACTGATGATACATTTGTTAGGCGATTGAAACCAGTAAAAAAAGGCGCTGTAAGAATAGGCTTCTTCGCTTTGGAAAAAATCAATTGGAACAAAAAAATCTACATCGCTGCTGTTGGATGTAATTATTCAGACCCGAATCAAATGCGCAGTGATTTACTCATTTCCACCTCTGAAAGAATTTGTTTGAATGATTATCGCACAGAATACGAGGAAAATCCGAACAAAACGATAACAGACATAACGAAACGTATCGAGAAATTGATGCAAGACCAAATCACGCACGTTGAGGACAAAAATTGGGCTCCTTTCCACGAAAATATAATGCGTTTGACCCGCAAGGGAATGAATGCAAAAAATAGTGACACATCAATTCCACTTGAAAAACGTTGGCACTATTCTCAAAAATTAGCACATTGGTTGAATGAACGCAGCCCAGAAGAATTAACACATCTTGAAGGATTAAAAACTGATATGGATCGCTATTTCTCCTTGATTAAAAAGATGAGATTAAATGAAAATTATGTGTTTGAAAAATCAGTTACTGGTTCAATTTCCAGAAATTCTGAACTAGTGAAATTGATCCTCCTTTTTCCATTTATGCTTTTAGGATTGATTCATTGCGCACCAATTTATTTGTTGATAAAGAAATTCGTTGAGAAATCTTTCAAACGAAAAGTATTCTGGGGATCAGTGAAATTGTTATTAGGAATGATCGGATTAGGACTAATTAATATTCCAGCAATCTTTTTGTTCGAGGCATATATTTACCCTAGCTATTGGTTAGGTTTTGTATATTATGCATCAATCGGTTTGTTTGGTTTAGCTGCCTATATGTGGTTCGTTAATGTTAGACGATTCAAGGAAAAAGGAGTTGTGTCAAAAGCAGATTTATCGAAGTTTATCGCTAAACGCAACGAATTAATTGAAAAAATTAAGACTGAAATACCCCTTGCTTAGGTTTATTTGGAAGCAGAAACACTGAGGTAATAAATTATTCCTAAGCCAACAATCAGTGAAATCAAGATATTCACAAAGGCAATCGCATAATTTCCTGTTTGAATAAGTTGTATTGTTTCGTTGCTAAATGTGCTAAAAGTACTGAATCCACCACAAAAACCGACGACAATCAATGGTTGAATCCAAGCGTGTTCTTTCAATTGATTAGAAAAGGTATAAACAACTAAACCCAAAACAATACACGCAAGTACATTGGATACAAATGTTCCAAAAGGGAAATTGCCTAGAAAGGCTTTCAATGTAACCTTGCCAATGGCGTAACGTGCAATGCTACCGAGACCTCCACCGATAAATATGTAAACGATGTTCATTTAGATGATTCTGAAAAGCGAAGATATAAAAATCTATATATTCCAAATGCAATTATACTTCCAATGAGCGCTCCAACAAATACATCTGACAAATAATGTACACCAAGATAAATTCGACTGTAAGCAATCACCATTCCAATAAAAAACAATGGATAAATTAACTTTGGATATGCCTTACGTAGCACCAAATAAGTGAAAGTAATAATTGCAAAAAAGTTGGCTGCATGACTGGAAATAAAACCGTATTCACCCCCTTTATAATATTCACCTGGTTTGATCAAATAGTAATGTAATTGATTGGTCAGCAGTAAATTGTGCGAGGGTCGATAGCGCAAAAACACATTCTTAAACAAGTGAACGGATGTTAAATCTGTCAAAGCAATTGTTAAGCCAACCGCACCCATAAATAAAAACAAGTGATTTCGACTCAGTTTTTTGTACGCAAGAAATAATAAAATTAAATAAAGCGGTATCCATGTAATGCGAGCAGAAATCCACCACATCAATTCATCCAAAAAAGGCGTGTTCCAACCATTAATGGTTAAAACTATTGAGCGATCTATTTCCTCAAGAAAATCAATCATGGTTTAAACTTTCCCAAATCAAATCTTTCAGTTCTGTTAAACCTTTCTCAGCAACCGAGGAAATAAACAAATATGGAATCTTGGGCAAATCTTTTTTAATTTCAGCAATCAATTCATCATCTAACATATCCGATTTTGTGATGGCCAATAAGCGCTCTTTGTGCAACAGCTCCGGGTTGTATTGCTTTAATTCGTTCAACAAGACTTTGTATTCTGCATGAATATCATTGCTATCTGCTGGAATCATGAACAATAACAATGAATTTCGTTCAATGTGACGCAAGAAACGCAATCCAAGTCCCTTTCCTAAATGAGCTCCCTCGATAATTCCAGGAATATCTGCCATGATAAATGAGCGATAATCGCGGTATTTTACGATTCCTAAGTTTGGTCGAACCGTTGTAAATGCATAATCTCCAATTTCAGGTTTAGCAGAAGACAATACTGATAAAAGCGTACTTTTTCCAGCATTTGGAAAACCAACTAAACCAACATCAGCCAACACTTTCAATTCTAGTATCTTCCAACTTTCTTTGCCTTCTTCACCTGGTTGAGCAAAACGAGGTGTTTGATTGGTTGGTGATTTGAAATTGTTATTTCCTAATCCACCACGACCTCCTGGTTGAATAATTCTTTCTTCACCTTCTTCTGTGATTTCAAACAAAATTTCTCCCGTTTCCATGTCGCGAGCAACCGTTCCCAGCGGAACATCGATGTATTCATCAGATCCTTGTGAACCCGTTTGAAGGTTCGCAGAACCATGCCCGCCATGTTTTGCTTTGATATGTTTCTTGAATTTTAAGTGAAGCAAGGTCCATAATTGGGAATTACCACGAACGATGATATGACCTCCACGTCCACCATTCCCACCATCAGGGCCACCCAATGGAATGTACTTTTCTCTACGGAAGTGAGTTGATCCTCCTCCTCCATTTCCTGAAGTACAATGAATTTTAACGTAATCAACAAAATTATCAGAGGCCATATTCGATTTTTTTTTACAAAGATAGGACTATTCAGTCAATAAACTAAAAATGCCAACTCCAATAGAAGCTGGCATTATTCCTATGTATATAGTATTAGATTGCGACGATTGCACTATACAAGCGCGCAGTGATATCATCTATTGTACCAATTCCATCTATTGATACAAATTTGTTTTGTGCTTGATAAAACGATTTTACTGGTGCTGTTTCGTTGTTATATACAGCAATTCTATTTTTAATGATCTCTGGATTAGCATCATCTGCTCGACCACTCACCTCAGCACGTTTCAACAAGCGTTGCATTAATTCATTTTCTTCCACTTCCAATGCCAACATTATGCTGATAGTCGTGTTTAACTCGCTTAATAAATTGTCTAAGGCAGTTGCTTGCGCATTTGTTCGCGGAAAACCGTCAAAAATAAAGCCTTTCGATTCTGGATACTTCAATACTTCAGAACGCAGCATATTGATGGTAACCTCATCCGGAACCAATTGACCTTTATCCATGTAGCTCTTCGCTAAAGTACCAAGTTCTGTTTCACCTTTTATGTTCGCTCTAAAAACATCACCTGTTGATAAATGAACTAACCCATATTTCTCAATCAAACGTTCTGATTGTGTACCTTTTCCTGCTCCTGGAGGACCGAATAAAACAACATTTAACATACTTCTGCGTGAGGTTAATCCTCTTTTAATTGATAAATTTCACGTAAATTTCTTCCTTTCTCATCATAGTCTAAACCATAACCAACAACAAACTTGTTTGGTATTGTAATCCCTACCAATTCTGGGGGTTTTTTACCTTTAAAAGCATCCGGTTTATACAATAATGTACACACTTTAACAGAAGCTGGACTTTCTGCTTTTAAAAGCGTAATAATCTTATCGATTGTAATTCCTGTATCAACAATATCCTCAAGAATAATCACTTCTTTGTTTTCAATGGAAGCATTCAAACCAATTAATTCATCTACTCGACCACTTGTGGACATTCCGCCATGATAAGAACTTACTTTAACAAACGAAATTTCACAAGGAAGTGTAATTGATTTTAAAAGGTCTGCAGCAAACATAAATGCACCATTTAAAATGGCTATAAAAATAACTTCTTTGCCATGATATTCGTCGTTTATGCGCGCAGCTAAAGACTTGATCTTCTCTTGAAGTTCATTTTCGCGGATAAACACCTCGAATGATTTATCGTTTATTTGAATCACCTATTCGCTGAATTTGAGTTGCAAAGGTATGATTTTATTAAAAAAACGGTTAAATAATTGTTACTAAACTTATCAACCACTCAAAAAAAGCCACTTATCTTTGTAGCATGCAAAAAATATGGTACGGACATTCATCTCGTCTTGGGATGGTAGGAGGCGGTCAACTGGGCCGAATGTTTATTCAAGAAGCAATTAATTTTGATGTGCATGTTCATGTACTCGATCCCGATGCCAATGCGCCTTGTAAAAATATCGCTCACTCTTTTACCCAAGGTTCGTTGAATGATTACGATACCCTTTACAATTTTGGCTTAGACAAAGATGTTTTAACTGTAGAGATTGAAAACGTGAATATTGAGGCACTTGAAGCACTTGAGAAATTAGGTAAGAAAGTATTTCCACAACCACGTGTTTTGCGCATTATCAAAGACAAAGGCATTCAAAAAGTATTTTACCAAGACCAAGGTATTCCAACTGCTCCGTTTCAATTGACTGAAAATTTGGAGGATGTAAAACGTTTAACAGAACAGCTACCCTTTGTTCAAAAAATGAGAATGGGAGGATATGACGGCAAGGGTGTTCAAGTCTTAAGCGTACAAGCCGATTTTGAAAAGGCATTTGAAGCGCCGAGTGTAATCGAAGAAATGATTCCCTTCGAAAAAGAAATTTCAATTATTGTTGCACGCAATGAAAATGGCGAAATAGCCGTTTATCCTGCTGTTGAGTGCGAATTTAGTGAGGAAGCTAATTTGGTTGAATTCTTATTCGCCCCTGCCAGCATTTCGACTGAAATTGAAAAAAATGCGATTGAACTAGCAAAATCAGTTATTGAAAAATTAGAAATGGTCGGGATTTTGGCTGTCGAACTATTCTTAAAGAAAGATGGTTCTTTATTGGTAAACGAAATTGCTCCTCGTCCACATAACAGCGGACACCATACAATTGAATGTAATGTTACTTCGCAGTTTGAGCAACACATGCGTACGGTTTTGAATTTGCCACTTGGTTCCACTGAAATCCTGCAAGCGGGAGCCATGATTAACCTATTAGGTGAAAAAGGCTATGAAGGAGATGTTTACTACGAAGGTTTAGAAAAATTCATTGGAAAACCAGGAGTTCATCCCCACATTTATGGCAAAGTACAAACGAAAGCCTTCCGAAAAATGGGACATGTAACGATCGCAGGAAAAGATCTAGATCATGTAAAAGCCCTTGCAATAGAGGTGAAAAATGGAATTCGCGTAATTTCAACTACCTTTTCTGCATAAAATTTCAAAAATTACTGCTCTGAAAAGCCTGTAAACAAAGGCTCTTTAAATTATTTAAGTATTTTGTTTAATCTTTTTCTTGTTTCGTTAAACATTTTTTGTTTAACTTTGAGGAGTTGATTGTTAAACAAAACTTAAAATTATGTCCACAATTGAATTTAACGAAGCATTAATTGGTTTAGAAAATAACCTACATGCATTTGCAATGAGTTTCACGCGTAACAACGATGATGCAAAAGATTTAACACAAGAGACTATGTTGAAAGCAATCACTTATCGCAATTATTACACGCCCCAGACAAACTTCAAAGCGTGGGTCTTTACTATAATGCGAAACATTTTCATTAATCAGTACAGAAGAAAAGTGAAAAGTGGAACAATTTTCGACAACTCGGAAGACTTAAAATTGTTGGTTAATACAAAAGATACTTCTTTTTCACCTATGAATACCATAATTGAAAAAGAAATAGACAAACAAATCAACAAATTGGAAAAAGATTACAAAGAGCCATTTGAATTGCATTTCCAAGGATTTAAGTACAAAGAAATTGCAGATCAACTAGAAATCCCAATTGGTACCGTAAAAAGTCGTATATTCATCGCACGCAAGAAATTAATGACTTTTTTGCCAGATTATAATTATGCAATGAACTAATGGCTAAAAAGGTAACAATCATTGGCGCTGGAATCTCCAGTTTATCGACCGCAGCATTTTTAGGAAAGGCAGGTTACGAGGTAACCATTCTTGAAAAAAATGCAACAATTGGAGGTCGTGCCCGTCAGTTTGAAGTCGATGGCTTCACCTTTGACATGGGGCCAAGTTGGTATTGGATGCCTGATGTTTTTGAAGCATTTTACAATAAATTCGATTATACAACTGCTGATTTCTACGATCTTGTTCGGCTAGACCCTTCTTACGCCGTTTTTTGGCAAGATGGAGACAAAACAGCTATTCCAGCAGATGAAAATGAGCTAATGGCTTGGTTCGAAAAAATGGAGCCTGGAAGTGGAGTTCATCTGAAAACCTTTCTTGCTGAAGCAAAATACAAATATGAGGTCGGGATGCAAGATTTGGTGCATAAACCAAGTCTAAAATTATCGGAGTTCGCGGATATGCGCATTTTGAAAGGCTTGTTAAAATTGAACTTACTTTCCTCTTTTTCAAAATACATACGCAAGCACTTTTCAAACGAAAAGATTCTTTCATTACTGGAATTCCCAATATTGTTTTTAGGCGCTATGCCCAAAGATACTCCAGCGCTTTATTCACTAATGAATTACGCTGATATTTCGCTTGGAACGTGGTACCCAATGGGTGGAATGCACAAATTTATTGAAGCATTTGAGCGAATAGCAAAAGAAAATGGTGTTAAAATTGAAGTGAATCAAGAAGTAACTTCAATCAAGTCTTCTAACGGAAAAGTAACACATGTTGTTACAGCTTCGGGTGAGTTTGAAACAGATATTTTGGTTTCAGGTGCAGACTACCAGCATACGGATGATAAAATCCTAGCCGACAAAGCAAATTACAACGAAAAATACTGGGATTCGAGAACGATGGCACCATCTTGTCTACTATTCTATTTAGGAATTGATAAAACCATTGAAGGATTGAAGCATCATAATTTATTTTTCGATGAGCCGTTCGAACAGCACGCAAAAGAAATTTACAAAGATCCAACATGGCCATCAGCGCCGCTTTTTTATGCAAGTGCGCCATCCAAAACTGATCCGAGCGTTGCTCCGGAAGGAAAAGAAAACTTATTCTTGTTAATTCCAATTGCACCAAATCTACAAGACGATGAGGAAACGCGTGAAAAATACTTTGATATTTTGATGAAACGTTTAGAAGCGAGAACTGGTCAATCAATCAAAGAACACATCATTTACAAGAAAAGTTATTGCATATCTGACTTTAAGAAAGATTACCATGCATTTAAAGGAAATGCTTATGGATTGGCAAATACGCTACGTCAAACCGCGATATTAAAACCATCCCTAAAAAACAAAAAACTTCAGAACATGTATTATACAGGACAACTTACTGTACCTGGTCCTGGAGTGCCTCCATCAATCATCTCTGGAGAGGTGGTAGCAAAAGAAATCATGAAAGATTTCAAATTGGAATTACACAAGTATTAACCCACTACTATTAAGAATGAAATTATTATTTGACAACGTATCACATGAAATGAGTGAGCTAACAACAAAAAGGTATAGCACCTCATTTTCTCTTGGTATTTCTTTTTTAGATAAGTCCTTACACAAACCGATTTATGCTATTTATGGATTTGTGCGCTTTGCTGATGAAATAGTTGATTCTTTTCACGGATTTGACAAAGAAGCATTATTGTTAGATTTTAAAGAACAAACATACCGTGCAATTGATCAAGGAATTTCCTTGAATCCAATTTTAAATAGTTTTCAATGGGCCGTTAATAAATACCAAATTCCTCATGAACTGATCGATACTTTTTTAGACAGTATGGAAATGGATTTAGAGAAAAACGCCTACGACAAAGCAAAATACGAACAGTATATTTTAGGATCAGCAGAAGTGGTTGGTTTAATGTGTTTAAAAATCTTTGTTGATGGAGACGAAAAGGAATACGAGCACTTAAAACCTTTTGCTATGAAGCTTGGATCTGCTTTTCAGAAAATCAACTTCTTGCGTGATTTAAAAGCAGATTACCAAGAATTAGGAAGAACCTATTTCCCGGGAATCGACTTGAACGAATTCAATGCAACCGTTAAAAAAGAAATCGAAGCAGATATCGAAATTGATTTTCAATTAGGGTTTGAAGGTATTAAACAATTACCGAAGAAAGCGCGATTCGGTGTATATATGGCCTATATTTATTATTATAAATTATTCAAGAAAATTAAAACGGTTCCTGCTCACACTATTTTGAACGAACGCGTTCGAATTCCGAATAATAAAAAATACCGTTTGTTTTTGACCTCATATGTTAGACATAACTTAAACTTGATTTGATATCATAAACAAATGCCACCGGAAGTAATTCTTGTTAACGAAAAAGACGAATCCATTGGAACCATGGAAAAGTTGGAAGCTCATAAAAAAGGGCTCTTACACCGAGCGTTCTCAATTTTTGTTTTCAACTCAGCTAACGAATTACTGATACATCAAAGAGCTTTTGGCAAATATCATTCAGAGGGTTTGTGGACGAATACCTGTTGTTCGCACCCTTCACCGGGAGAAACAGTAGTTGAAGCAGCGCATCGTAGACTTCAAGAAGAAATGGGATTTGACTGTGAAATGCAGCAAGCTTTTCATTTTATCTACAAAGCAGAATTGGACAATGACCTCATTGAAAACGAATTAGATCATGTGGTAATTGGTTATAGCAACCACAATCCCATTCTAAATACAGAAGAAGCAATCAACTTTAAATGGATTGCATTAACGGATTTGTTGGACGACATCAACACAAATCCACAAGTTTATACATTTTGGTTCAAGACAATCTTACAAAATCATTTTGAACAATTAATCCTACACATACCATATGAAAGTTTGCAGAAGAACAACATTTAATGCTGCCCATCGTTTATTTAATCCAGAATGGTCAGATGAAAAAAATAAAGAAGTTTTTGGGAAATGCTCGAACCCTAATTACCATGGACACAACTATGTCTTAGAAACGTGGGTTGAAGGTGATGTTAATCCAGAAACTGGTTATGTCATCGATCTAAAAGTGTTGAAAGAAACCATTAATAATGAAATCTCTGAACGTTTTGATCACCGCAATCTAAATATAGATTGTCCTGAATTTGCAAACTTGAAACCGTCTGCAGAGAATATCTCCATCGTAATCTATAACCTTCTTCGTCCGTTTATCGATGAAAAATGTGGATTGGTTATTCGTTTGTGGGAAACTGAAAATAATGTCGTCGAATACAACGGAAAATGACCAACATCTTCTGGCACCGACGTGATTTAAGGTTACACGATAACGCAGGTTTATACAAAGCACTGAAGTCAGATGAAAAAATCCAGCCCATCTTCATCTTTGATTCAACCATACTCTCACGTTTACCAGTTTCCGACCAGCGTGTGTTATTTATCTATCAAGAAATTAAAAAACTGAAAGAGAAATATGCCGAATACGGAAGTGATTTAAAGGTTTATCATGGCAATCCAATTGAATTAATTCCGCTTATCGCAGATAATTACAATGCACAAGCTGTCTTCACGAATCGCGATTACGAGCCTTATGCCTTAAACCGTGATAAAACACTCTATGACGCGCTTCAGTTACATAGTTGCGAACTAATTGGTGCAAAAGACCATGTCATCTTTGAGAAGAACGAAGTGCTTAAGGCTGACGGACTTCCGTATACCGTTTTCACACCCTATTCTCGAAAATGGAAAGAAAAATTGAATTACTTTTATCTGAAAAGTTATCCTATAGAAAAGTACTTTGGAAAGTTGATTCAATGTGCCCCAGAACCACTAATGTCAATTGAAAACATTGGTTTTAATTCATGTCAAAGTGTCGATTTTCCTTCAATGGATTTTCCACTTTCGACTATAGAAACATACAACGAGACGCGTGATATTCCGTCACTATTTGGAACAAGTCGACTAAGTCTGCATTTACGGTTCGGCACTATCAGTATTAGAGAAATTGCTAGAGTTGCCCAAGCAAAAAACGAAACGTACTTAAACGAACTCATTTGGCGCGACTTTTACCAAATGATTATTTTTCACTTTCCACATTCGGCTGGCAATTCGTTTAAAAAACAGTACGATCAAATTCAATGGGAACGAAATGAAGTCCATTTCACCGCTTGGTGCAATGGAAAAACAGGTTATCCTTTAGTGGATGCAGGAATGCGTGAACTAAATGCAACTGGTTTTATGCATAACCGCGTTCGTATGGTGGTGGCAAGTTTTCTTACGAAGCATTTATTAATCGATTGGCGTTTAGGCGAAGCCTATTTCGCTGAAAAACTGTTGGACTTCGAATTAGCAAGTAACACTGGTGGGTGGCAGTGGGCCGCAGGCTGTGGATGCGATGCTGCGCCGTACTTCAGGGTATTTAATCCGACAAGTCAGCAAGAAAAATTCGACAAAGAATTCAAATACATTAAAAAATGGGTGCCAGAATACGGAACATCGGACTATCCCAATCCAATAATCGATCATAAATTTGCGCGTGAGCGAGTATTAGCACGTTACAAAGAAGCATTAACATAAATATATATCATGGCTCTTCAAATTGGCGACAACTGTCCCTCATTCAAACTTGCAAATCAATTCGGTGAACTTATTGACAGTTCAAATTTAATAGGCGCAAAAACCTTAGTCATCTATTTTTACCCAAAAGATGATACTCCTGGATGTACAAAAGAAGCATGCTCGTTCAGAGATTCTTATGAAGAATTCAACGATTTGGGCTGCGAAGTAATTGGTGTCTCATCCGATTCGATTGAGGATCATAAAAAGTTCGCGGAAAAATACCATTTAAGCTTTAACCTGCTTGCTGATACAGCAAAAGAATTACGTAACGCATTTGGTGTTCCCGGAAATTTATTCGGATTAATTCCAGGTCGCGTTACTTACATTATCGATTTACAAGGAAAAATACGCGGTGTTTACAATTCACAGACGAATCCACTTGGTCACATTGAGCAAGCCTTGGTATTAGTAAAAAAGTTATAAGTTATTTGAACCGCTCATCAACAACTTTAAATCGGTAGGCAAAAATCGCCTCTAATTTCGGACGGATGATGATCGGATGCATCAATCTGCCCAATATACCAAAAGGAACTTCATACGAAACAATATCAGTCATTTCGATACCGCCTTCCACTTGCTTGAAGTGATGCTCATGATGCCAAATCTTGTAGGGACCTTTTCGTTGTTCATCCACAAAATAGTTGCGGTCTTTAACGTGCGTTATTTCGGTTATCCAGCGCATAGGAATGCCTAACAAGGGACGAACGCGGTATTCGATCATTAATCCTTCATACATCTCTTTCGGTGTGTCAACTAGCACATCAAACCCCATTGATTTAGGCGTTATTTCTTTCAAATTCGCCGGTGAAGAGAAAAACTCCCAACAAGTTTCTAAATCTGCCTTTACGAACTGTGTGCGTTTTAATTGATACATAATCTTTTTCTTTATCGAACAATTTCATTTTCATTTTGTTCATATTTTTAAGTAATAAATCTCTTTTCATTGGTAACTATCAAAACAGAGAAATTAACTTTGCGAAAAACTCAAATTAGGTTGATATGAACAAGCACATTGAACAGTTACAAACCAACATCGAACCACTCCGCCAAGAAATAATCAACCACAAAGTTTACACACTAATCACTGAAATTGAAGATTTGCAAATCTTTATGGAGCATCATATTTTTGCTGTATGGGATTTCATGTCCTTGCTTAAATCGCTACAAAATAATTTAACCTGCACCCAAGTGCCTTGGACACCAAAAGGATCAGCCGAAACGCGCTACCTTATAAACGAAATTGTGGTTGGTGAAGAATGCGATGTCGACCTAGAAGGAAATCGAAGAAGTCATTTTGAATTGTACTTGAATGCCATGGAGCAATGTGGAGCAGACACGAATATAATGAATGCCTTTATAGAAAAAATCTCGCGCAATTTATCCGTTCAAGAAGCTTTAACTCAAACAACTTCTTCGGCCGGAATCAATCAGTTCGTTAATGGAACATTTGATATCATTCACTCAAATAAAGATTACTTGCAAGCAGCGGTTTTCACCTTCGGAAGAGAAGATTTAATACCAAGTATGTTCATTTCAATCGTGAATGATATCTACCAGCGTATTCCATCGAGTGTTTCTGTTTTTAAGTATTATCTTGAACGCCACATTGAAGTAGATGGTGACCATCACAGCCATTTAGCTTTAGAAATGACAAGCAATTTATGTGGAAATGACGAATCCAAATGGCACGAAGTTGAACAAGCCGTAACCGCATCTTTAAAACAACGCATCCAACTTTGGGACGCAGTCTATGATGCAATAATGGCAAAAAAGACCATCAACGCGTAAAATCTCTTAAACACATCGATATTGGAAGATTGCCTCTTTACACTTTTGTGATACAGTGAGGTCAATTTGTCTTTCAAAGTTGAGGTCGCTGAGGTTCTCGATGTTGAGGTCACTGAGGTTCTCAATGTTGAGGTCACTGAGGTGATACGTTGAGTTTATCGAAATGTTCTCGAAGTGCCGAAACACTCACATGCACTTCAACGAAAATTCAATATCTTTAAACCATGAACGAAACCGCATACAAAAACCAACTGATTGAATACATCTCAACGCGCATTGAACTAACACAAAACGAGCGTGAATTAATCGCTAATGCCTATTCCATTCAGAAGTTCAAAAAGAAACATTTCCTTTTCGAACAAGGTAAAATTTGTACTACTGAGGCTTTCGTGGTCGCTGGAACATTTCGAATATACTACGTCGATTCAAAAGGATTAGAACATGTACTCTATTTCGCTTTTAAAGATTGGTGGGCTGGTGATATTGCCTCTTTCAACTTATCGGAACCCAGCGGTTTAGCTGCCCAAGCGCTTGAAGAAAGTGTAGCTCTCGTGATCGACCCAATTAAAAAAGAAGCCTTATTGAAAAAAGTTCCTGCACTTGAACGCCTATTCAGAATTATCACCCAAAAACATTTAACAGTTCTTCAAAAACGCTTTTTATTAACCGTTAGCGCCAATGCAGCTGAACGCTACGATGAATTAATCAAGCGCTCTCCTGGAATCGAACAACTCGTTCCTCAACACCAAATCGCATCCTATCTCGGAATTCTCCCGGAGAGTCTTAGTCGTATGAAAAAACAATTATTAAAATAAGCAAAGCGCAATTCAAAGCAAAGCGTCCCTCTCCGCTCCCTCTTTTTCTTTGCTCCTCTGCGTTGATAAACTCAGCAAAGCGTCGACTATTTATCAATGAAAACTCCTTTTACTAAAATTCTCACCATATTACAAAACCTTAACTTACATCAACGATAATTCGCTTTCCCTTCAGTTAATTTTGCGTCAACAAATTGGAAGTAACATTTAAAAAGGAAAAAACATGGAAACAAAATGGGCAATTGACAACATGCACAGTGAGATCGGATTCAAAGTGAAACACATGATGATTACAAACGTGAACGGAACATTCGGTCAATTCACAGCAAATGCAATAACAATAGGTGATGACTTCGCAACAGCAAACTTCGACTTTTCTGCAGCAGTAGATTCAATTAACACTGGCGTAGCAGACAGAGATGGTCACTTAAAATCAGATGACTTCTTCAATGCAGAAGCATACCCAGCAATCACATTTAAAAGTACAAGAGTTACGAAAAAAGATGATGAAAACTATATTATTGCGGGTGAGTTAACAGTGCGCGATGTAAAGAAACACATTGAATTAGCAGCAGAATTCGGCGGAATAGTGGTAGATCCTTATGGACAAACAAAAGCAGGTTTGACGCTATCAGGAGAAATCAAGCGAAGTGAATATGGGCTAAAATGGAGCGCAATCACGGAAGCAGGAAGCATCGTAGTAGGCGACGAAATAAAATTAAACGCAGAAGTGCAATTGATTAAACAATAATCAAACTTCTTTGTTATATAAAGCATAGTAGTAAGTTGATGATAAAAGCCGTATATGCAGAAATGTGTATGCGGCTTTTTCTTTTCTTCCAATTCCCACGAGATCATAGTTTCATGAAGTGATAAATAATGATTTACACATTAGTCCCTATTACATCAGCGTTGCAGATTGCATGCAAACCTCATCTAACTTATTCTCCTAAATGACTTAATGTGCTTCAAATCAATCACACAGTTCACCTCACATAATCCTGCTTATGCACCAACATATACTGATCGCCCTCCAATTTCACATACCCTTGATCGTAACAGAAATAATACTTCGCACCCTTTTGAGTCGTATAAATATTCGTGAAATAATGAAAATTAAAGCCATCTTCAGCTAAACGGATCCCGTCCACGGTCTTCTTACCTGTTGGATTCATTGTACTTAAAATACGGCGATTCTTGCGCAAAATATTATTGATTCGACGCATGTATGCGGTTGCATCTTCATTCTGTCGATTATTAAATGTATTTCGACAATAGTCCGAACAAAACTTTTGGTCTTTTCTCCCAGATAATTTCTGTCCACATTCTTTGCAAGCGCGTTGTTCCATGCGTTTTAGTTTGGTAGTTTTTGCAAAACAATGTTAACAATATTTAACAGCAAAATCAAGTGTTTTAGAGCTTAACTTTAACACCTTTGTATATTCATCTTATTCGATTTATGACAGATAATACAATCAATCCGATAAATCCTGCGGAAGCATTACGCATCCTCAGTGAGAAAATCAAACTCGAAACAATCATCATACAAAGCCTGCGAGAAGAAGTAGGAAAAGTAATTGTTGGTCAATCTTACATGATTGATCGTTTACTGATTGCATTATTGGCAGATGGACACGTATTGCTCGAAGGTGTTCCTGGTTTAGCAAAAACATTGGCGATTAAAACATTAGCAGAAGCGATTGATGTTGACTTTAGTCGCATTCAATTCACACCTGATTTATTACCTGCAGATGTAACTGGAACATTGATTTACAACCAGAAAAGTGAGCAATTCTCTGTTAAAAAAGGACCGATATTCGCCAATTTTATTCTGGCAGATGAAATAAATCGTGCCCCAGCAAAAGTACAAAGTGCTTTGTTGGAAGCTATGCAAGAACGCCAAATTACAATTGGTGATGAAACGTATAAATTACCAGCTCCTTTCTTAGTATTGGCAACACAAAACCCAATCGAACAAGAGGGAACTTACCCACTTCCTGAAGCCCAAGTTGACCGTTTCATGTTGAAAGTGTTTTTAGGCTACCCTTCCATCGAAGAAGAAAAACAAATTATACGCGCAAATGTGCAAAAAGGTGGAATTCCATCCTGTGGAAAAGTGCTTTCAACAAATGATATTGTGCGTGCGAGGGACTTAGTTCGTGAAATTTACCTTGACGAAAAAGTTGAGCAATACATCGTTGATTTAGTTTATGCGACGCGCACGCCAGGGAAATATGGATTGGCCTTTTTGGAACCGATGATTGGTTTCGGCTGTTCTCCCCGAGCAAGTATTAATTTGGCCTTAGCAGCAAAAGCGTATGCATTCCTCCAAGGGAGAGCGTTTGTTGTTCCTGAAGATGTGCGCGCAATTGCACCAGATGTTATGCGCCACAGAATGGGCTTAACGTATGAAGCTGAAGCAGAAAATATTACAGCAACGGATATCGTTAACAAAATCATCAATAAGGTAGAAGTTCCTTAAGCACAATTCCCTTGGAAACAAAAGAACTCATTAAAAAAATCCACCGTTTGGAAATCAAGACAAAGGGCTTGACCAAACACATCTTTTCGGGCGAATACCATTCGGCGTTCAAAGGAAGAGGTATGGCTTTTAGTGAGGTACGAAACTACCAGTTTGGTGATGAAGTCCGAACAATCGATTGGAATGTCACAGCACGTTACAATGACCCATATGTAAAAGTATTTGAAGAGGAGCGCGAATTAACGGTGATGCTTGTAATCGACATTTCGGGATCTGAAGAATTTGGAACCAGCGATAAAACTAAAAAAGACCTTGCTTTAGAAATTGCTGCAGTATTGGCTTTTTCTGCTATTAGTAACAACGACAAAGTAGGTGCAATATTAATTTCTGATAAAGTTGAACGTTTCATTGCTCCAGAAAAAGGGAAGAAACATGCCTTGATGATTTTGCGTGAACTGATTGAGTTCAAACCAAAAAGCAAAGGAACCAACCTTAATGAAGGATTAAAATTCTTACGCAATACACAGAAAAAAAGAGCTATTACCTTTGTTCTTAGCGACTTCATTGATCAGAACGATTTCATGGAAGGGATGCGTTTAACGAAAAAACGGCACGATACAATTGCCATTAAACTCTCGGATAAAGCTGAATATGAATTACCGAACATGGGCTTTATTCAATTATACAATGCTGAAACGGGCGAAACAACGTGGATGAATTCTAGCTCACCTGAGGTGCGCGAAAAATTCAAACAAAACTTTCTTGAACAAGAAGCAAGTACAATGAAAGCCTTTAAAAAAGCGGGAATTGATAGTGTAAGTTGTTCCACAGAAGATGATTTAATCAAACCATTAGTAGCACTTTTCAAACAACGCGGATGAAATGGATCTATACCCATATCGTCCTTTTTCTATTTGCTGTAGGTGTAAATGCCCAGACAGCACAAACGAAGTTGTCTCAAAAATCAATTTTGGTTGGTGAAAAAATCATTCTGACCTATACATTAACTATCAATAGCAAATCCAAAAAACCATCTTTCCGTCCAGCAGTCGGTGTTTTACCAAGTCGCTTGAAATCAAAAACGGGAAGTTTATCCAATGCTATTTCGGATAACATTGAAATTGAATCTCCTTTTAAAGACACGTTAGTAAAAGGGAAAAAGCAATCCACTTGGACAGGAACTTACGAAATTACAGCATGGGACGAGGGAAACTATGTCATTGCTGGACCGACAATTACAGTAGATGATACAACAATCTATTTTCCAGAAGCTGAAATCAATGTAAAATTAGTTAGTGCTAAAAAGGGGCAAGATATATATGACATCAAAGAATCCTTCGCAGAAATTCCTGATGAACCTTTTTCACTGAAGCGATTCTTTTCAAGCAACTGGTGGTGGCTTCTTCCAATCATGCTCATTCCGCTTATTTTTTGGATCGTACGCAAGATCAAAAATGCCGAGAAAGCGACCGAAAATGTCAAAGAAATGACTTTAAAAGAGCGAACGCTTTTTGCGATTGATGCCTTAGAAAAAAGTAAGTTGTGGGAGAAAAATCAAGTGAAGGAACATTTCAGTGAATTAACATTCATCTTGCGTTCTTATCTTTCTTCACGTTACAACATAAATTTACTCGAGAAAACATCTCACGAAACAAAGTTGCTGCTGCTGCAGCGCGGATTACATGCCGAAACAGTGCGCGTAATCAGTGAAATATTGAAAGAAGCCGATATGGTGAAATTTGCCAAATCACATCCAGATGAAATTGCCATTTACAAACATGCTCAATTAGCACGACAAGTAGTCGCTGAAACGAGTCCAATTGAATTTGATCATGCTGAATAATTGGAACATACGTTTTTGGGAATACGATTTTCAATCACCAAATTGGTTGTGGTTATTGCTCATTGTACCTGTATTTTGTTGGATTTTGCTAAAACACGAATCAAAGCGCCAAGGAGATTGGAAATTCTCTGGCAGTTCAGAAGCACAACGCAAATTTTCAACACGCTGGATTGTGGCTGTTAGAAGAGCGAATATTGTTCTGCAGTGTCTTACACTAGCACTTTTAATCAGCGCGATGGCAAAACCTTTTCATTGGTCAAGTTTTGATGATTTTGACGAAAACTACAAAAACGGGATCGATATCATCATCGCCATGGACGTTTCGGGCTCAATGCTAGCAATGGATTTCGAGCCAAATCGTCTTGAAGCTTCCAAAGAAGTCGCAAAAGAATTTGTTGATGGCAGACGAGGAGATCGAATTGGATTGGTTGTATACGCAGGTGAAGCTTATACGGCCTGTCCCGCAACCTTGGATTATTCCATTTTGAAAAAGCAAATCGATAAAATCGGTCAAGAAAATATTGAAGGTGGAACAGCCATTGGGACAGGTTTAGGCACTGCAGTAACGCGATTGCGGAGTGATAGTTTGCAATCGAAAGTGATTATTTTATTAACGGATGGCAGCAATAATGCTGGGGAGATTGATCCATTAACAGCGGCAGAATTAGCGCGAGCAAAAAATATTCGCGTTTATACTATTGGTGTTGGAAGCAATGGGGAGGCTCCTACTCCAGTAGTAACGCCATTTGGTATTCGTTACGAAAATCAAGAAGTTGAAATTGATGAAATCTCACTGATGAAAATCGCTGAAATAACCAAGGGACAGTATTTTCGTGCTACTGACAAAGCTGGTTTAAAAGAAATTTACCAACAAATTGAAAAGTTAGAAAAACGAAAAATGCTCGATCAGCATTACAAATCTGAGCCACCAGCAACTCCTATGGCCTTCATGAATTGGGCCTTGTTATTAGCACTTCTTTCATTCATCACCAATCGTTTTTTATTCAAAACAAATGAATAATGTCAGCTACACATATCGACTAAAACTGATTTTAGCAGGCGTGCTGATTTGGGAAATTATTTTCTGGTCGTTGAGCGGCCTTGTTTTGTTTTTAATCGGTTATTTAGATCCTTCTGCTACTGGTCAACAAATCGGATTTAAATTTCCAGGACAATTTTGGTTATTGGTATTTTTGTTTCCAATTATTGGAGTCTACTTGTTCAATGTCAACAATTTAAATCGCTCTGCCGATAAGGCGCATCCCACTGTGCGGAAATATATTTTACAGCCTGTTTCTTCCTTCAACAGTTTCCTGACATTCTTCTTTTTCAGAAATGCAATCGTCTTGCTTATTTTCGCAATGGCTCAACCTGTTTTTGGAACGAAGAAAGTGAATGGAACCATGGAAAGCTTAGAATTAGTTGTTTGTTTAGACGTTTCCAATTCGATGAATACCAAAGATATTTCATCTGATTTATCGCGCCTGGAAATTGCTAAACGTGCTTTAAATGAACTTGTAAACAAACTTCATGGAGAGAAAATTGGAATCAGTGTTTTTGCGGGTGGAGCATTTGTTCAGTTGCCATTAACAGGTGATTATGCAGCAGCCAAAATGTTTATCTCTGAAATTGAAACGAATATGGTTTCCAAACAAGGAACAAATATCTCTGAAGCATTAATTGTTTCAAGTGATATGTTCTCTGAAGCGAAAACCACCAAAGGAATTATACTTGTAACAGACGGCGAAAATCACGAAGCTAAGCCAACTGAAATCCTTCAAAAACTGAATGAGAAAAAAATACAATTAAGTATTCTTGGCATCGGAACAACCCAAGGTGGACCAGTACCAATCGATCCACTCCGACCAGAATTGGGGAATAAAACAACAGCAACTGGAAGAACTGTAATTTCACGTGTAAATCCAGATTTCATTAAAACGATTGCATCTAAAGCTGGTGGTTTCGCGACACTGAGTTCTGACGAATTTCCAGATTTATCGGAATTATTAACACAAATTAACCAAATGAAGCGTGCTGAGGTGCAAGATTTAGCGTTTGACGTGCAAGAGAATCACTATCAAATTCCGTTATTTGCATCATTGATTTTATGGTGTTTATTTTTAGTTTGGACAAAGCTTCCAAAACAACTTAAAAAAGTAGAACAATGAGACAGTTTACAGTCCTATTTTTTCTTTTTATTGCTTTCGGATCCTATTCGCAAGAATGGCGTGATTCGTTGAAGGTGGCGCGGGATGCATACAAGAAACAAGAATATCCAAAAGCGCTTAAATACTACCAATCTGCCCAAAAGAATGCTCCTTCGGATGTTGATTTATCAGACGAAATGGGTCAATCGGCATACAAAGCAAGAGAGTTCGAGAAAGCCGAAAAAATTTACCAACAAAGCGCAGCTTCAAAAAGAGATGCAACTTCAAAAGCCAAATCATACCACAATATGGGCAATTCACGCATGCAGTCGAAAGATTACAATGGTGCAATTGATGCCTATAAAGAAGCTTTGCGCAATAATCCAAAAGATGAACAGACGCGTTATAATCTTTCTGAAGCTATTCGTCGTTTAAAGGATGAACAGAAAAAGAATCCTGATCAAAAGGAGAATGACCAAAAAAATCAGAACCAAAATAAGAAGCAGAATAAGAACAACAAACAAACTAGTTCTGGAGGTCAACAAAAGCAAAATAATCAATCGCAAAGCGCAACTAAATCAAAGGGAAATCAAGATAAATCTGGAAACGGAAACCAATCGAATCTACCGAACAAAACAGTTGAGCGCATGCTGGACAATTTGATGAAAGCCGAAGCAGCTACCAAACGTAAAATTAATGGTAATGGAACAGGTGGAAGCACAACAACATCAGGGAAAGACTGGTAATGAAACAGGCATTTTTACATAGCATATTTTTATTTGTGGCACTTTGCTCATTCGGTCAAAAACCAATCGTAATTTTGGAAGTTGAGCCGAAAGAAGCGGAGGTTGGTGAAATGCTTACGATTACCGTTCGCGCCAATGTGCAAGGTGAAATAGATGTAGATCTTCCTAGCGGATTCATACATGGATATGAAATCATGAACGGGATGAATCAAGAAATTGATTACACTACAGGAAAGGTTATTAATTATTTCTATTTATCACAAAACGGTGCTATGCCAAAAGCTGGAACCTTCAAATTTGGTCCTGCTTACGTTAAAAAAGGGAATAAAGTATATCGATCAAATACCGTTACAGTAACGATTCGCAAGGAAAATACTGCGCCGGTTACGAACGGAAATGAAATTTCAGCAAAGCAATTACGCCAACCAGCATTTGGAATCATTGAAAAATCTAAATCGGTTATTTACGAAGGTGAACCGTTAATTTTAAACGCAAAAGTCTATTCGATTTTTGACCCTTCACATTTGGAAGATTATCAAGAATATAAATTGGACGGAGCGCTCGACAAACACGACGTTACAACAAGTTCAAGAATTACAGTACGAGAAGAAAAAATAAAACGTACTGCCTATTATGCTTTTGAACACGATAAGAAAGTAATCTTTCCAATCGGGACAGGAAAATTCACCATCGAACCATTCAAATTAATGTTACGTCGCGGAATTGAAGGTGTACCTATTACTTCTTCGAGCACCGCAATTGAAGTAAAACCACTTCCAGGAAATGCACCAAAAGATTTTATTGGAGGAGTTGGACAATTTACACTTACTGGCTCCATTGATCAAACAAATTTAAAACAAGGAGATGTTTTTACGCTCATTATAGAGATTTCAGGATACGGAAATTTGCAAAACATAAGTGAACCAAAACTGAACTTACCAAAAGGTTTTGTGGTCTATGGAGATGCCATCGTCAAAGAAGATATCGCTTTTGGTAGTCGAGGAGCCGAAGGAAAAATAACATACGAATACAACATACAAGTTGCAAAATACGGCCAATTAATTTTCCCAGAAACAACCTTATCCTATTTTGATCCAATCAAAGAAAAATACATTCAAATTAGCACACAATCAACAACCTTAAACGTTCAAAAAAATGCTGGATTTAAAATTTCTGACAATACGACAACTACCTTAATTGAACGTAATGGACAAGACATTTTCCCCTTTAAAACGTCTAATGAACAATCAACAGAGCATCGTTCCATCGTGCATTCTCCCGTTTTTTGGGTGGGGGTCACACTACCGGTTTTAGCTGGTTTATTCTTGGGTTTATTTTGGCGCAAACGAGAAGAAAACGAAGTTCATGTCGCGAAAAAACAAGAAAAACAACATGCTAAAGTTGGAATTCAGAATGTCTTTAGCGATGCTGAAAACGCACTAATGAATCAAGATTACACGAACTATTACGGGTTAATTGAAAAAGGCTTACAACGTTCAATGGGCTTGTTTTTGCGCAATGACGACACAATCATAATTAGTAAATCTACTATTCTGGAAGAATTACGATTAAAAAATGTGGACGAAGTTAAAATCAACGCGCTTCAACAATTATTTACATCGTGTGAAGAGGCCAGATATGGTTTAGGAGTCAGTCCAGAAAACAGAGACGCGTTAATTATTTCAGCTAAACAAATTACACAATCAATTTTGAAGGCATGATTAAGTGGTTGTTTTTACTAGCTGTTGTGGGCATCAAAACCCTTGGATTCGCATCTTCATTCGATGATGGTTTGAAAGCAGCTAATGAAAAAAAGTACAAACAAGCCATTCATGAATTTGAGAAGGTCGTAAAAGAACAACCACAAAATAGCACTGCTTTCTACAATTTAGGGAACGCCTATTATAAAAACAATGCTTTTGGACAAGCAATTTGGGCATATGAAGTGTCCATTAAATTGAATCCCAAAAATGCTGAAGCGCCTATAAACATTGAATTGTGTTACCGTGAATTAACTAACGGAAATACTTGGCAATCAAGTATAAGTGGATTACAACGATTGATTTATGGAATTGGCTCAACTACTTGGGCGATACTTTCTATACTCTTTAGTTGTCTGATAGCTTATTCGATTTTCTCTCTTTTAAAAAAGAAGAACACGCCTTGGAAACGTTTTCATGTCATGGCACTTTTTGGTGAAACAATTCTATTCATTGGATTTTTAATAGCAGCAAACAGCTCCGCCAACTACCCGGCAAATCACGATTTTGGAATAATTATTTCAAAAACAAGTCCTTGTTACTTGGATGAAACAGCTAAAACAAACGATTTCCAAATCAATGAAGGAGCCAAAGTGCTCATAATTTCCGAAAAAGGAAACCGAATAGAAGTGGAATTAATTGAAGGTAGAAAAGTATTCATTTCGAAAAAGGATTTGCGCATCATCTAGGTACGTGCAAGATTATTCTCGTACAATTCTTTACCTTTGCACATCAATGAGTCAAAACAAAGCAAATATTCGCAATTTTTCGTTTGAGGAATTAAAAGCTTCTATGGAAGTCTTGGGTGAAAAATCATTCCGTTCAAAACAAGTGTATGAATGGCTATGGAAGAAAAATGCTGCGACCTTTGAAGAGATGACCAATCTTGCAAAAGACCTTCGCTCGAAACTAGAAGAACATTATTTCATCGATCATATCAAACTGGATGATCAACAAATCAGTTCCGACAAAACCATCAAATGTGCCTTCTCAGTAGAAGAAAATAAAGTCGTAGAAGGGGTTTTGATTCCAACCACTTCGCGCACAACGGCATGCATTTCTTCACAAGTTGGCTGTAGTCTGGCGTGCACATTTTGTGCAACTGGACGCTTAAAACTGATGCGGAATTTAACCGCTGGCGAAATCGTTGACCAAGTTGTTTATTTGAGAGATCAGGCCGAAAATCGCTACAACACACCTTTGACCAATATTGTGTATATGGGAATGGGCGAACCCTTATTGAATTATAAAAATGTTCTGCGATCGGTTGAAATGATCACTTCAGAGGAAGGCTTAGGAATGTCTCCGAAACGTATTACTGTTTCAACTGCTGGAATCGCAAAAATGATCCGCAAATTAGGAGACGATGAAGTAAAATTCAACCTCGCTCTCTCCTTACACGCTGCCAATGACAAAAAACGCAGTCACATCATGGAAATCAACGATTCGAATAATTTAGCTGAATTGTCAGATGCCTTGCGCTATTTTCATCAAAAAACAGATTCGCGTGTTACATTCGAATACATCATTTTCAAAAACTTTAACGATCAAATTGAAGACGCGCAAGAATTAGCAGAGTTTGCAAAATGTGTTCCCTGTAAAATTAACATCATTGAATACAATCCAATCGACGACAGTGAATTCCAACAAGCTGATCGGGCGAACGTAGATAATTTCGCCGCCTATTTAGAAGCAAAAAACCTCGTAGTAAACGTTCGCAGAAGCCGTGGAAAGGACATTGATGCCGCATGCGGACAACTGGCTAACAAGAACAAAGCAATACTAAAAGAAGAACGCGTTTTGAAGGCAAAATAAAATTGTATTTAACACTTTTTATTTAGTAAAAAACGTAATCAATCTCGTATATTTGTGTCATGTTGAGTGTAAAGGAGATAATGGCGCCAATCGATTCAGAAATGAACGAATTCGAAGTACGTTTTCGTCAAAGTATGAAATCGAAAGTTCCCCTACTCGATAAAATCACACATTATATTATCCGCCGCAAAGGCAAACAAATGCGCCCCATGTTTATTTTCTTAACAGCAAAAATGTTAGGGGAAATGAATGACAAAGCATACGATGCGGCATCATTGGTTGAGTTATTGCATACCGCTTCACTTGTACATGACGATGTTGTTGATGATGCAAACGAACGCAGAGGATTTTTCTCCGTTAACGCATTGTGGAAAAACAAAATTGCCGTATTGGTGGGTGATTTTATGTTATCACGGGTTTTGCTTCTTTCCATCGAGAAAAACAATGTTCGTTTACTAGAAATAGTAGCACGAGCTGTTCGTGAAATGAGTGAAGGTGAATTATTGCAAATTGAAAAAGCGCGCCGATTGGACATTACAGAAGAAGTTTATTTCGATGTGATTCGCCAAAAAACTGCATCATTGATTGCAACTTGCTGTGAATCCGGTGCGGTTGCTGTAGAACGAGAAGACATGGCTCCTACTATGCGTAAATTCGGTGAATTGGTTGGTCTAGCCTTTCAAGTGAAAGATGATATATTTGATTACGGTACACCCGGAAACATTGGGAAACCAACAGGAATTGACATACGTGAACGAAAAATGACCCTTCCATTGATTTACACGCTCAACACAGCGCCGATTGAAGTAAAAAAAGAATTGATCAACATTGTAAAAAACCACAATGAAAATCCTAAAAAAGTGAAACGAGCGATTGAATTGGTTCACGAACATGGAGGCATCGTATACGCGCACAAAAAAATGATGGAATTAAAAAACGAAGCACTAAGCATGCTTGCCGATATTCCAGATTCTGAAGCAAAACGCTCAATTATTGGGCTTGTTGAATATACTACTTTACGTGAAAAATAAGTTTAAATCTATGAAGCAAATCCTTACATTTTTATTATTGGCGCTTTTCGTAAGCTGCGCTAGTGAAGAGAAAAAAGAAGCTACAGAACCCGTTAAAGAAGAAGTTCTTGTCGAGGTGAAAGATGGTGTTTATTATGAATGGTATCCTGGAAAAAAGCAATTGAAATACAAAGGTGGACAAGACAAAGACAAAAAACGCGATGGTGTTTGGACATTCTATTCCGAACAAGGCGATGAGTTGTCAGTAACTGTTTACGAACATGGATTACGTGAAGGATTTACGGTCGTAAAATACCCAACAGGTGTTGTTCATTATCGCGGCGAATATCGCAACGATCAAATGGTTGGTGTTTGGACAACATTCGATACGAAAGGAAAGGTTGAAACTGAAAAAGATTGGGGCTATCCAGCTGAATAATGTCTAAAATTCCACCACATATTATTGATGACATCATGCAAACTTCTCGTATCGAGGAGGTAATTGGTGAATTCGTTAATTTAAAACGTGCTGGTTCAAACTTGAAAGGATTAAGTCCATTTACGGATGAGAAAACGCCTTCGTTTGTGGTTTCTCCTGCTAAACAAATCTTTAAGTGTTTCTCAACAAGTAAAGGTGGTTCTGTTGTAACCTTCTTAATGGAAAAGGAGCATTTTTCGTATCCTGAAGCCTTGCGTTGGCTTGCAGATAAATATGGAATTCAAATTCCTGAAGACGAACCCGCAACTGCTGAGGAACTAGCAGCCATCACCGAACGTGAAAGTTTACACATCATCAATGAATTTGCGAAAACGCACTTCATGCACAACTTGTTGGAAACAGAAGAAGGTGCAGCAATTGGACTTTCGTATTTCGAAGAGCGCGGATTCCGAAAAGACATCATTCAAAAATTTCAATTGGGTTATTGCTTAAATGTTAGTGATGATTTCACAAAAGCAGCTCAAAAGAAAGGGTATAAATTAGACTATTTGGAGAAAGTCGGCTTGGTCAAATCAAAAGATGATCGCCACTTCGATTTCTTCCGCGGAAGAGTTATGTTTCCTATTCACAGTGTTTCTGGACGCGTTCTAGGATTTGGAGGACGAACACTCATTACCGATAAAAAAATTGCGAAATACTTCAATTCGCCTGAAAGTATCATTTACAACAAAAGTGAGATCTTATACGGTTTACACTTTTCGAAAGGTGACATTATTAAATACGACAATTGTTTTTTGTGTGAAGGCTACACAGATGTGATTTCCATGTTTCAAGCTGGAATTCAAAACGTTGTTTCCTCTTCTGGTACATCGCTCACGAAAGATCAAATAAAATTAATTCGCCGTTACACCCAAAATATTACCATTTTATATGACGGTGACGCTGCAGGTATTAAAGCTTCTTTCCGCGGAATCGATTTGATTCTTGAAGAAGGAATGAATGTAAAGGTGGTCTTATTCCCAGAAGGCGAAGATCCTGATTCTTATTCGAAAAAGGCTTCAACGACCGAGTTAGAAACATATATCAAAGAGCACACACAAGATTTCATTTCGTTTAAAGCCGCTATTCTTCTGAAAGATGGAGAAGCCGATCCAATAAAACGCGCCGAACTCATCCGTGAAATTGTGCATTCAGTAGCCTTGATTCCCGACCAAATTACACGACAAGTCTATCTGCAGCAAATTGCCTCTCAATTTGATATTAGCGAGCAAATCATTTCGAGTGAATTAATCAAATTGCGAAAAGGCGTTGTTGCAAAGCAATTGCAGCAGCCTGAAATTCTGGATTTACCTGAAGAAAGGCAAGCCGAAACATACATACCTGAAACAGGTTCGAATGCAAAAGAAGCTTCCCTGCACGATGAATTCAATTTAATTAATCTCTTAATCAAATATGGAACGCGTGTGATAGAAATCGAACAATATGATGAAAATGGCCAAACACACAAAGTGGAAACAACCCTTATTGAATTGGTTCACAACGAATTGGATCGCGATGAGTTAAGCTTTAAACATCCTTTGTGCGCAAAGATTTACGCTGTGTTTATCAATGGCTTGAACGAAAATCAATTGTTTCAGTCGAGTTATTTCAAACGCTTGGAAGATCAGGAAATCGTGCGTTTTGTTTCAGATATTGAATCAAATGATCATGAATTGAGCGCAGGATGGTTCAGCAATTACAGCATCATCACACGTTCAGAATCAGATCGCTTAGAAGAAGCAATCATGAATTCCATTTACGGATTCAAAGCATCCAAAATCGAGCAACGCATCAATGAAATACGCATTAAACTCCAAGAACCTGATCTTTCAGATGAAGAAATGATGGGTTTATTGTCAGAACAAATGGCTTTCGAGCGTGTGAAACTCGTTTTTGCAGATAAATTAGGTCGAATAATTTTACGATAATATGTTGAACAATCTTTTTTCATTCGTACTTTCATTTCTAGGGAAATCATCTTTTTCTCAGCAAGACTTCAGTAACTTTCATTTTCAACCTTTGAATCAAGAAAGTTTCAATCAAGTTCCGCTAATACCAACTGAATCAGCTGGAAACTCTTCTTCTTTCTTTGATTTTCTTGATTTCAAATTAATTGATACAGATAAGTTTGATGTGAGTTTATATGATATTATTGCCTTGGTGGTTATTTTCATTTTGGCAAAAATGGTTTTGAAGATTGTCAAAATCAACATTCGTAGAAAATTTAGATCAAAAGAAGGTTACAACAAAGCCACAGAGTTTGTCTACATTCAAATTGCCAAGTACATTATCTATCTATTCGCAATTATATTCGCCTTAAAAGCGGTTAATATTGATATTACGATTCTATTGACAGGTTCTGCTGCCCTGTTGGTAGGAATTGGACTTGGACTGCAGGATGTATTCAAAGACATGTTCTCTGGTTTGGTTTTATTGTTTGAAGGAAATGTGCGAGTTGGCGACATTGTAGAAATTTCCAATGGTGGAAAATCAGAGCCAATTGTTGCTAAAATCCTTAAAATCAATGTGCGCACAACACAAATTGAAACCCGTGAAGGAAACGTGTTGATTATACCGAATGCCAAATTGACGCAGGAATATGTAGAGAATTGGAGCCACGGATCTGAATTATCACGATTTTCTATTCCAGTAACAGTTGAATATGGCAGTGATACAGAAGTGATTATTCGTCTGCTGAAACAAGCAGCTTTTGCGCATCCAAAAGTGAGAAAGACAGATCCTGTTTTTGTTCGTTTAGCGAATTTCGGAAACAATGGTTTAGACTTAGAGCTAATTTTTTGGGCCGATCAAAGTTGGGATATTAACAACTACAAATCTGAAATTCGTTTTGAAATCGATCGTTTGTTCAGAGAACATAAAATAGCTATCCCATTTCCACAAACAACTATTCATATGGGGAATCCAGCGCACTGATTAGGATACAAAGGATTTGAGGATTTGAAAGATTTGAAAGATTTGAGAATTTGAAAGATTTGAAAGATTTGAAAGATTTGAGAATTTGAAAGATTTAATCATTAACATCAAATTTTCGAATCATTGAATCATTGAATCATTGAATCATCGAATCATCGAATCATTAAATAATCGCGTCATCAAATCACCCCAACAACAACTTATAGCGTTGAATCGTATTCTCCAAACCCAAGTACAAGGCATCTGAAATAAGCGCATGTCCAATTGAAACCTCATCTAGTTGCACCAACGATTGCTTGAAAAATTTCAGATTGTCTAAGCTCAAATCGTGACCTGCGTTGATTTCCATTCCCAAGTCTTTCGCCATTTGCGCTGCAGCAACGTATGCTTTCACCGCTTCTGCTGGGTTCTTTGGATAATCTTCAGCAAATGGTCCTGTGTACAATTCAATGCGATCGACCCCTGATTTTGCTGCAAATTCAATATTTTCCAAATTCGTATCCACAAAAATCGAACTGCGAACGCCTAAACTTTTGAATTGCTGCACCAAATCAATCAATAGCACTTGGTGCTTTTTCGTCTCCCAACCAGCATTTGAGGTCAAAACATGTGGCGGATCTGGCACCAAAGTAGCTTGTGCTGGCAAAATGTCAGTAATCAATTGCATGTAACGCGCATCGGGATATCCTTCAATATTGAATTCCGACTTCACAACATCTTTTAAATCATACACATCTTTCGTGGTAATGTGACGCTCATCTGGACGCGGATGCACCGTTATTCCATCAGCACCAAATCGCTCACAATCAATGGCAACTTGGACAACACTCGGAACATCTCCACCACGGGCATTTCGAATTGTTGCAATTTTATTTATGTTAACGCTTAATTTGGTCATGATACGGTACAATTTTTGACAAGTCAAAAGTACAAAGTTCGGAACATATTTACTATTTTGGCATCAAGAATGAGAGCAATTGAATTAATAACAGACGAAATACCACCACTAACGCACACGGACTCAGGTGAGAAAGCGTTGCGTTGGATGGACGAATTTAAAGTGTCCCATTTGCCCGTTTTGAAGAATGGCAACTTTGTTGGTGTGATTTCAGAATCAGATATTTTAGACAAATTGGATTTGGTGGAAAACTTAGACACCTTGTTTGATCATTTGCCACGTCCCTATGTTTTTGCAAATGCCCATATATACGAAGTGCTTGCGAAAATGTCAGAACACCGTGTAAGTGTTTTACCAATACTTGACGAAACAGAAAAATACCTAGGCTGCACAACAGTTTATCATTTATTAACTGTGATTGCCAACACAGGCAGTATCAAAGAAACAGGTGGAATTATTGTGGTGGAAGTAAACAGCGTGGATTATTCGATGGCGCAAATTGCACAAATTGTTGAAAGCAATAACGCCAAGATTCTTAGTTCATATATCATGTCCACTCCAGATTCAACAAAATTGGAAGTGACTTTAAAAATTAATCAAATTGAATTAACACGTATTATTCGCACTTTCGAGCGCTACGATTATGTTATCAAAGCATCTTACCAAAAGAGCGAGGGCGACGACGATATTCAGCAACGCTATGAATCATTAATGAACTTTTTGAAATTTTAGTATGAACGTTGCGCTATATGGTAAGAAAATAAACAAGCAAAGTCTCGCTCATTTTAGTGAGGTTTTGGCCATTTTAAAAGATTTTGGGTGGAACCCAGTGATTGAAAAAGAATTGAAAAAGCATTTGGTGAGTAAAATTGGTTTATCCCCTCTCACAGATGAGTTTTCTTCGCACAACGATTTTCATCATGGCATCGATTTAACGCTTTCAATGGGTGGTGATGGGACATTCATCAAATCAGTTGGATTTATTCGCAATTCAGGCGTTCCAATTATCGGAATTAATACCGGCCGTTTGGGATTCTTGGCAAACATTTCGAAAGATCAAATCGCGCAAACAATGGACATGATTAAGCGCAAAGAGTTTGAATTTCAAAAACGTTCCTTGTTGCGGATTCATACAGAAGAAAATTTGTTTGGTGATGACAATTTTGCCTTAAATGAAGTGACTTTTCACAAAAAAGATACCGCGTCTATGATAACGGTTCACGCTTCATTGGATGATAAATACTTGAATTCATATTGGGCAGACGGTTTAATCGTTGCGACGCCAACTGGATCAACAGCGTATAGCTTGAGTTGTGGTGGACCAATTATTACACCTGGATGCCAAGTGCATATTTTAACACCAATCGCGCCACACAACTTAAATGTGCGCCCAATGGTTGTTCCAGATCACATGCCAATCAAACTCAGCCTAGAAGGAAGAGAACGAAAATATTTAATCAGCTTGGATGGGAATTCCAAAAACATCCGTCAAGGAGAAGAAGTTATTATTACAAAAGCTGAATTTATGATTAATGTCATTAAATTTGAGGACAATAACTTTTTGGATACTATTCGAAACAAAATGCTTTGGGGCATTGATAAACGCAATTAATTGTATATTAAAAACTAAAAGAAAAATTATGAGAGCAGCAGCATTTGCACTTTTTACTGCATTTACAAGTCTTTTGTCGTTCGGACAAGCAACAGAAGAATCATTAGAACCTGGAATGTATGCACAATTCAGTACTACCAAAGGTGTTATCTTATGTGCATTGGAATTTGAAAAAACGCCAATGACGGTTGCAAACTTTGTCGGTTTAGCTGAAGGGAATTTCAAAGTTGACGACGTAACGATTTCAAAGCCTTTTTACAATGGATTAAAATTTCACCGCGTAATCAAAGATTTCATGATTCAAGGTGGATGTCCACTTGGAAACGGAATGGGAGATCCTGGTTACAAATTTTATGATGAAACGACGCCAGAATTAAAACATTCAGGTGCTGGGATTTTGTCAATGGCGAACTCAGGTCCAAACACAAACGGAAGTCAATTCTTCATCACACACAACGCAACGCCATGGTTGGACGGGAAACACACTGTTTTTGGGCATGTTGTTTATGGACAAGACATCGTGGACGCAATTCAACAAGATGATATTTTATCTAATGTGAAAATCATACGTGTTGGAGCTGCGGCTTCTGGTTTCAATGCAATCGATGTTTTCACCTCAATCTACGGTCCAAGACACGAAGGTGAAAAAGCGGAACAAGAGCGTATTGCTAAAATTGCTGCCATGTCAGAAGAAGAATACAAAGTGTATATGTTAGCCGAAGTAAAAAAGCAGTACAAGAAAGCGAAAATGACGAAAAGCGGATTGGTATACGTAATTGAGAAAAAAGGTGGTAAAATTAAACCAGTTCAAGGAACAAAATTATCAGTTCACTATGCAGGTACCTTCCGTGCAGATGGGAAAAAATTCGATTCTTCATACGACAGAAATCAACCAATGGATTTCACATACATTGACAACAAAATGATTCCCGGATTCGAAGAAGGATTAGCAATGCTTGGAAAAGGTGGAAAAGGAAAATTCATTATTCCTTACTTTGCTGCTTATGGCAAAAATGGTCGTCCGGGTGCGATTCCTCCATACTCAGATTTAGTGTTTGATTTGGAGATTGTCAACTTAACACCTGGTGATTCTACTCCTAAAGCGGACGATGGTCACGGACACCAACACACAGAAGGTGACGGGCACAAACACTAAGAATTAAGATTATTTATAGGAAAGACTTCCATTTCGATGGAGGTCTTTTTTTTTGCTTGAACGCTTGATTTAAAACCTCACCAAACGATTAAAATCAAGTGGTGATGGTGCTTTAAAGGTCATTTCTTTTTTCGAGAAAGGATGAACGATGGTCAATGTAGAAGAATGTAATGCTAAACGTTTCACCCCTTTTGCGTCTTTGCTATACATTTTGTCTCCTAAAACAGCATGGCCTTTTTCTGAAAGATGTACACGGATTTGGTGTTTGCGTCCAGTAAATAAATCGATGTTCAATAAACTGAAATCAACAGTTTCCTTTATTACTTTGTAGCCTGTTCTAGCCAATTTCCCTTTCGTTTCATCTTTCACAGAATATACCCGGAATACTTTGTTTTCAGCCAAGTAACTCGTAATTACACCTTCCTTCTCTTTCAATTTACCTTGAACAATCGTTAAATACGATTTACTAAAATCGGCCCAATTTTCTTGCAAGAAGGCCTTCGTTTTTTCATTCTTTGCAAACACGAGAACGCCAGAAGTTTCCCGATCTAATCTATGAACAACATATACACGATTTTTCGAACGGATATTTCCTTTCTTAACATATTCATTCAGTAGAAAATGAACTGTGCGCTCACGTTCACTATCGGTTCCAACCGTTAACAAACCAGCGGCTTTATCTACAACAAGAATATCTTGATCTTCATGCAGAACTGCAATTCCCTTTGGTTGAAATTTGGATGGTTTCGGCGCTTTTACCGCTTTATTGCTTTCTGTCATGTTTGTTGAATAGAACTAAAGATTCTGCAAGCTCTGTGTCGCAGAGATCGTGCATTTATACGTTAATGATTATAGCACTTATTCGGCGCTCCCATACGGAATGTCAGCATCATACCTGAAAAGAAATACCAATCTTTCGTGGCTTCCGTGCCTCTTTTTCCATAGCGGTTTCCGTTCAAACTGCGGTTGGCTAATGCAGCTGCTAATGGTCCGTTTTCCGCGGCCAAAACGTCTAAATCGACGTAAGATTCACTATGAACGTCATCCAAATAATCAGTAAATGTTTTGCGAATACCTGTTTCAAAGGTCATTGAAGCCTTTTTACCGAGGGACAATTTACAACCCACTCCAAGCGGTATGGTCAATTGTGTTAAGCTGTATTGATTTTTTGAATTCAAGCTACTTCCTTGTCCTTCTGTTCCTAAGGGTTGCAATTCAATTTGATCGCCGTTGTATTCTGTGGTTGGATTCATACGGAACAAGCCGATTTCAGCCAAAACATATGCCGTTCCCTTGTAGCGATCGTGTCCAAGTCGAAAAGGGAAATAATTGAATTCAACACCGCCAGCAAGTTCATAAATTTTGGATTCAAAATTCAAGTTTCTATTAACCAAAATTGAACGAGAAGCATCAGAATCTGCACCTTTCAGCGTTCCATATAAAAAATTTCCACGAAGACTCATGCGAGAATGCACGTTGTAGCGATACACCAATCCTGCTGCCAATTGCGTGTTACGAATTGGATTGAATTGATTCAAATCTCCCAAATAGCTTGAACCACCGATCATAAATCCTAATTCGGATCTGGAACGGGCATTCGCTTGCTGACCGAAAGCCATCAAGGGAACAAGTGCGACTATTAAAAGAATTCCTTTCATTTAATTTATTCTTTGAGAACGCCAATTTACGCAGAAAATTATATTCACGAAAAGAAAAGGCAAACGTTTCATCATTTGCCTTCTCGGTCGATTGGATTATCTATTAAAATGATGGACAAGAAACAGTTCTAAATCGCTGAATTGTAATGTTTGCATCTTTTGGATATTTCACTGTATATCCGATTTCTGTTGACTTAACTTCAGCAGGTTGGATAAGATATTGCCAACTTACTTCCCCTGTTTCAGCGCTCGTTTTTCCTTCAGAAATATTGTCAACCGTTACTGTAATATCGCTGCTTTTTGAAATTGGAATTTGATCGTAAATATCGATGCGAATTGGTACATTTCTATTATTGCGCACAACGATTTCATACAAATAGGCCTCTTTTTTGCTTCCACCGATTACTTTTTTGGTACTCATTTCTTGTTTCAACTTGCGCATCACAACTACTTTTGAATCGCGACCAAAAGACAAGGACAAGGTATCGGAAACATTGCGCGTTTCAATTTGTGAAACACCTACAAATTCTCCACCGAAATACACATTTGTTGGACCAGGAATTAACTCCAATTCTTGCCAACCTACAATGTGCGCCATTAAGAAAGCTGCGTTATCCAATTTCGGAACGGTAATATGCGAAAAGGTCGCATCTAAATTCATTTCTTTAACATTCACCATGTATGGTTTTGCATCAGATGGACACGAGAATTTATCTGGAATAATGAATTCAGCTGTCAATTCTGAAATTTCAATTTGACGCATGTTCACAACCGCAGCTTGTACTTGTTTTGGAGATAGAACGGTTTGTTGTTTCAATTTATCTGCCTTATAATCATCTAACTCTTTGTCCAAGACATAATTATCATATGCGCGTTGATTCGCGATATTGATGTTTAATTGCGCCTCTTGACGATAATCTTCTTGTGCAACTTGCGGCGCATAGTAGGATTTATTACTTAATTTTGTCGCCTCGTAATAATTCAAATACCATGGAGAAAGTTCTGGATGAGAAGCCGATAAGCGTGGGTCACCCGTCGATAAAACCAAATCAACATTGTTCCAATCACTTCCCGAATTGTTATACACTTGCGCTTTGTATTTCAAGTTAATTTTTTGATTGATATCGGCTGCTGATAAATCATAACTTGCCGCCCAACCACAATCTGAAACCAAATATTTCAAATTTGTTTTCATTGTTGAAGCTTCATCACAATCAATTAAAACGACAACCTGATTACTGCGTTGGTTTTCATGAAAATTCAATTCCACCAATTGGTAGCGTGTGTTTTCAATCATTGCTTCAAACTTTTGTTGTTCTTTATTCAGTTTTGAAAGCGATTTATTGATTTCCAAGGTTCTCGTTCTGAAATATTCAGCCGCTTCTTTGATTTGTGCCGTCGTCAAATTTTGCCCTTGTCCGCCCAATTTCATGTTTGCTTTCATTAATTGACTTTCCATGTTTAAAGCATCCATTTGATCTAAATTTGCTTGGTGTTTATCTTTCAAACTTTCCAATGAATCTTGAAGCACGCGAATCCGTGGATTGAATTGCTCAGCTGCCAAGAAATCCATTTCCGTAGAGACAGAAACGATTCTGTATTTTCCATCTCCTACAAATTGAATTGATTGCGGATCGGCATAAGCAGAAATTCCCGAGAAAATAACTTTGTTTCTACCCTTAACAAATTTGATGGTTTGTTCGTGTTGAAACTCACCAGAGGTCAAGAAAAGTCTCACTTTCTTGATGTCTGATTTTAGTGTTTGTACGGTAGAAGTTTGAGCGATTAATGCAATAGAAAAGAGCATTGAACCTGCGAGCAAAAGTTTTTTCATTTGTGATGAATTCGTTTTTATTAAACCAAATTTTTATTGGAATACACTACTAGAACAATTTGGTTCAGCAGAATGTTACAAAACAAGTTGTAATGTTTAGTTTATTTCTCCACATGCAATTTTCGCAGAGAGCAAACACAAGGGAATTCCTCCTCCAGGATGAACACTTCCGCCAACGAAATACAAACCTTTAACCTTTGAGAAATTTGGATGTCTAAAAAAAGCCGCCATGCGATCATTTGAACTTGCACCGTAGAGCGCTCCTGCAAAACTTGATGTGCGTTTTTCAATGCGAATTGGATCCAAATAATCCTCTTCTTCTATTAAGGATTCAATGTCTTCATTCAAGGCTTTGGAAAGTTTAGAAATCACATCTTGACGAATAGTTGCACGAATTGTTTCCCACTCTTGTCCAGCATTACTTGGAACATTGACCATTACAAACCAATTTTCTTTTCCATCTGGCGCATCCGCTTTAACATATTTCGAACTGATGTGCACATAAACAGTTGGATCGGAACTCAAGGGTTTATTGCCAAACAAAGCGTCAAATTCAGCTTCGTAGTCATCGGTGAAAAAGATGTTGTGCAAATCCAAATTCGGAAACGATTTATTGATCCCCCAATAAAAAATCATGGCTGAACTCGATGGTTCTTGCTCCAAGGTTTTCTTTTTAGCTTTTGTGTTTTTCAGTAAGTGTTTGTAGGCTGGTTTAATATCAGAATTGCAGACTACAACTTCCGCCTCAACAAATAAATCATTCACTTTAACACCTTTCACGGTAGTTCCGTCCTCAACAATTTCTGTCACTTTCGAAGAAACATGAAAGGTAACACCTAAATCTTCCGCCAACTTCACCAAACTCGTTGTGATACTGTGCATTCCTTTTGTAGGGAAGAAGGTCCCAATTCCATGTTCTAAATGTGGGATAATTGTGAGGATGCCAGGCGCTTTGTATGGATTTGAACCATTATACGTTGCATACCGATTAAACAATTGAACCAACTTTGGATGATTTAACCTGCGTTCGTTCGCTTTGTGCATCGTAGTGAACAATTGCAACTTTGGAATGGCAACAACCGTTTTTAAAATATCGATGGAAACATAATTCTTGAATCGGTGCAAGGATTGTTCTAAAAACGTGCGTTTCGTTCGCTTGTAAATAAATTCGCTGCGTTTTAAATGTTCGAACATTGGTTCTGCACTCACATTCAGTGTGCTTTCAACCGTTTCTTTTAACTTCTGGTTGTCCGCGTAAAACGGGAGAAAGGTTCCATCATTGTAGAAATAATGGCAAGCAGTGGCACAGCGCTCATATTCAAAATAGTCAGTTGGATTTTTCCCTGCCAAACGAAACAATTCTTCAACATATTCGGGCATTGTAAATAACGAAGGTCCAGCATCAAAACGATAATCGCCCAATTGCAACAAGGTCAATTTACCTCCTAGGTAGGAGTTTGCTTCAAAAACCTGCACCTTATATCCTTTACACGCCAAACGAATTGACGATGCGATTCCAGCAATTCCGGAACCTACAACAACAGCAACTTTTTGATTTTTATCCATGTTACAACGAGAGAACAATAGTAGTAAAAAACAAAACAGAAAATTGTTTTACTTTTAAGAAAAAATACATTGGAAGGAAAAGTGATAGGTCTTGGGGGAATCTTTTTAAAATTCGAAGACCCAAGTAAAATGAATCGTTGGTACGAAGAAGTTTTGGGGATGACAAGCAGTGATTATGGCGTTCTGTTTGCCTTTAATACGTCATCGCAGCGTGGTTATTTGCAATTGGGCACATTTCCTGCAGATTCAGATTATTTTGGCGCAAAAGAGCAAAAAGCAATGTTGAACTTTCGCGTAAATGATATGGAAAAAATGATCGAGCGCTTAACTGCTTTCAATGTTCCAGTTTTAAACGAAGTTCAGGTGTATGAATACGGAAAATTTTTGCACATAAGCGATCCTGAAGGAAACCGTATTGAATTATGGGAAGCAATTGATACTGCTTTTGACCAAGAAAAAGTAACAGAAATGCGCTAAAAACGCTTATTTTAAGTTTTGAAGGTAACGCTCTAAATTCACGTTTCCTATCAATGAATCAGCACCGATAAAAAGAACTTTCTTGCAACGGTTGCGCTCAATCCATAAATCTAAATTTGAGATTCCAACCATTAATGTTCCGTTAATATCAATTCTATGTACTGGCTTTTGTTTGCTGTCAAACATTTCACGTACTTCAAGTATATCGCGATCAACTTCTTGATTTTCATTGAAAATTACCAAACCATCGATGCCAGCATCTGCTTCATCATTTTTGTCTGAAAATTCAAGAATTGTATAGTTACGCTCGTTTGCCCACAAGGTTAATAATTGGGAAAACTTCGAATTACTTTTTAAATAAATTGCATCTAATTTCATGCTCACAGGTAGACCTCTCTCTTCTAAATAAGGGTGCAAAAGTAACACTTTCCTTTCAATAAACTAAAGTAAAGTTTACATATTTTTAATAAACCGATTTATCTGTATCATATCTGTTACTTATTATAGAAAACTCATGGAACAAGGAACAAGGAGCAAGCCTGCCTGTCGCGGCCTCCAGCGCAGGCAGGGAACAAAGAACAAGGAGCAAGGAGCAAGGACCGCTGCGCTGAAAGACAAAAGACCGCTCACTTCGACAAACTCAGTGCAAGTCGCTTAAGGACTTGCTTGCGTAAATCATTAAGAATATTTATTCTACCATCTTAAAATCATTGAGTCACAATGTCATCAAGTCTGCCGAAAGCTTTCGGCATCCTAATGTCCTAATATCCCAAAATTTTCAAATAATCCGCCGCGGTTTGCTCTTCACTAAATAGTTCCGTTTGTAGCTTTCCGTTTTCATCCCGTTTGATCAAAATATGCTTTGGCTCTGGAATTAAACAGTGTTTCAAACCACCAAATCCACCAATGGTTTCTTGGTAAGCGCCTGTATTAAAGAAGCCCAAGTACAATTTTTTATTGCGATCGTATTTCGGTAAATAGATGGCATTCGAATGTTGCTCAGAATTGTAATAGTCATCACTGTCACATGTCAATCCACCCAAGAGAACACGCTCGTAGTCATCGTTCCAGCGGTTGATTGGCAACATGATAAAACGTTGGTTGATTGCCCATGTATCTGGTAAGTTGGTCATGAACGAAGAATCAATCATGTTCCATTTCTCACGGTCGTTTTGTTGTTTCTGATGTAAAACGCTAAAGATTGCGCCTCCACTTTCACCTACTGTAAACGATCCAAATTCAGTGAAAATATTTGGCTCTGGAATATCGTTATCGTTACACACACGTTGCACTTGCGTTAAAATCTCACGCACCATATAGGCATAATCGAAATCAAAGGCCAAGGATTTTTTAATTGGGAATCCACCGCCGATGTTCAATGAATCCAACGAAGGACACACTTTTTTCAAATCACTGTAGATACGCAGACATTTTGTTAACTCATTCCAGTAATATGACGTATCGTTGATTCCTGTATTGATGAAGAAATGCAACATTTTCACTTCCACTCGCGGATTGTCTTTCAACATTGCTTTGTAGAACGGCACAATTTCGCGGTAACGAATTCCTAAGCGCGAGGTATAGAACTCAAACTTCGGTTCCTCTTCCGATGCAATACGAATCCCGATTTTAATGTCGCGATCTGTTTTTGCTAAAATATCTTGTAGCTCTTGTGTGTTGTCAACTACTGGAATCACATTTAAGTTTCCTTCGTTAATCAATCCAGCAATATTGTCAATGTATTGTTGTGGTTTGTAACCGTTACAGATCACGTATTTTCCTTGTGTCAACTTGCCAGAATTGTACAAATTACGCACAATGTCGATATCGAAGGCCGATGACGTTTCAATGTGCACATCGTTTTTCAGCACCTCATCCAATACGAATGAGAAGTGATTACTTTTTGTACAGTAGGAATAATAGTAATTCCCTGAATAACCAAGGTTACTGATTGCCTCACGGAACCAACCCTTTGCCCGCTGAATGTTGTTTGAGATTTGCGGTAAATAATTAAATTTCAATGGCGTACCGTACGTTTCGATCAAGCGCATTAAATCAATACCATGAAAAAACAAATGGTCTTCACGCAAATGGAATTCATTTTGTGGAAAATCAAATGTTTGGTCAATTAAATCAAAATACTTCGTTCTCATTTCATTCAGTTGGGAGGCAAAGATCCCTTAAAACGTTATTATTACTTGCTTATTTACCTTAGAGCACTTCCAAAATTCGTTCAGTTGGACGCGCTACAACCGCTTTTGCATTCTTTAGTACGATAGGACGTTCAATAAGTTTCGGATGCGCCAACATTGCGTCGATCCATTCGCTATCTGAAAGGTTTTTTCCTTTGTACAATGTTTTGTATTCCTCTTCCCCTTTTCGGATTAATTCCTCTGGGCGAATTCCCAATTTCACGATAATTTCAGTGAGTTCAGCCTGTGTTGGATTGTCTTTCAGGTATTCCACCACGTCAAATTCCACACCTTTTTCCCTTAAGAAATCGAGGGCGCAACGGCTTTTGGAGCAGCGTGCGTTATGGTACACTAGAACTTTATCACTCATCGGTTCAAATTTAGGAGCACAAAGGTAGTGGAAATAGCAGGAAAATTGCGCATTGAGTATGAAAAAGTTGCTCTGTGGGATTGATTTTTTTGGAAGGGGAAGTTTACGTGGAAAAGAAGGTGCTGTGAAGAGGAATTTTATTAAGATTCTAATAGTGCTTCTTTCAAATTTCTATTGCGACACTTCTCTTCAAAGATAATTTTGTAACTTCGATTGGAAGTCCTGCGGTATGAGACCTATCCAGCAACCGTATGTCGAAAAAGGGTTAAAAATTGGGACTTACTGATAAAAAATAATCCATATGAAAAAATTAACTTTACTTTTTGGCTTGTTATTCCTGTTTGGCTCTTGTAAGAAAGATTATCAATACGAAAAAATTGATTCTGACATCCTTGTACTTGCAGAAAGTCAAGATTCAGTAATAACCTTACGATGTGAAACGGAACGTGAATATTCATGTAGTAATTTTGAAATTATCAACGCTGTAAAGACAAGAAATAATGAAATAACTGTGCATTTCAAAAAGGTTAAAGTTTCCGATTTGTGTTTGACTTCACTAGGTCCTGCAAACTGTACAATAGATTTAGGGAAACTTTCCAACGGCGAATATTCACTAACTTTCGAATTGAACAACAAAAAAACCAAAGGAAAATTAAACGTTGGTTCGACCTTAGAATTAACAATTGATGCGGGAGGAAATGTTAAGCCAAAATAGTAGATACTACAAAAGCAAGCAAGCGCAAAACCTTCTATCCTTTAATCTTAACATCGTTTGGCTTTAAAGAAAATAGTCAATACCATTTTCGCGATTTATTCCAATTCCATTGATCACATGTGTAAGGAGTACAAGCACCTATTTCGGTTTCTTCGCTAATTTAACGCTATAATTTTCAAGATCGCCCGACATACGAACATACACTAATTTGCTGTTTTCGTTGCGGTATTGAATTTCTTCAGCAGTCGATTCATCTGATTTCGAGCGTTTGAACAATTTTTTGCCGGCAGCTTTTGAAACCATTTTCCAAGGTACACCAATCAAATAATCCATGTCCATGTTATCGGAAATTTTCTGTTTTCCATGAATTTCCATGAATCCAAGGTTCGTGTTGATGGTCATCGTAGGAATTTCCATCACGCTCTTTTTGATTGTTAAGGTGTTTTTTAAGGTGTCAAATACGACACTTTTCAATTTATGGTCTTCAAAATAGTCACTTAATGCTAAAATTGGCGCATAGTTTTCAAGTCGACCGTTCAAAACGATCATATCGATTATAACTTCAGAATCATCCATTTTCGGCACCAAATCAGCATGTAAATGAACTTTACCCGTAATTCTTCCTGATAATTTCCCGTGTAGATTTTCCGAAACCACGTGATCTTGACCAAAATTATCAAATTTCACCATCAGTTTATCCAAATCAACATTTTTCAATTTTATATCTGGGTTAAAATAAATATGCTTTTTATCTTTTCCACTGAGATAACCAGCAATATCCATGTGGCCCCCAGCGGCATCAAACGCTAATTTTTTGATGTGAATAACATGTTCTCCTTCACTTTGAATATCGGCTTTAAACTGCTGGAAATTGTGGTGATGATAGTTTAATTGAGCTATATCTGTCGTGATGTGTACAATTGGGAAATCGAAATCGTAGATGCTAAATACCTTATCGTGATTAACCTTTGAAGTGTTATTACCCTTTTTTACTGCTGGAGATTCATACTTCAATAATTCATCAACATCTAATCTATTCCCTGCTACATGAATGAAATTTGCTTTTGGCGATTTTGTCTTTGACAGGTTATAATTCATATCCAAACGAACACTAGAATGCCCCATTTTTCCTTTGAATTGATCGACGGTCAGAAATTCGTTTTCCAAGTGTACTCTTCCGCTGAATTGCTCAAACTTCAGGGGATGAACTTTCATTTTACCTTCAAACTGTGTCAATTGAAAATCGGTTGATTTCAATGCTCCATCAAAATGTAAGTCTGTAATTCCATGCAATTTCAAATTGCTTATTTCTTCATGACGATAATCTTCTGGAACAAAGCGACTACCTCCGTAAGTGAATACATTATCGAACTGCAATAATTTCGATGTTAAGTCGAATTCAACCCGTGTGTCACCTTTTATTTTTTCATCGAACCATATGTTGTAATTGTCTAGTCTTCCTGAAAAGTGAAAATCTGAATTATCAATCATTCCTGAGAAATCCATTACACGAAAATCATTCTCATCGATGAATAAATCCGCATGAAAATTGTTCAATTCATGGGGATAATGTTTCATTTGTGCATGTAAATCTTCAATAAAAAACTCACCTAAAGGAAGCGTTTTAGATTCCGATATTGCCTTTGCTGAACTTAAAAACTTCAAACTCAAACGTAAATTTTTGATTTGTTCATCGAATGGTTTTACATTTTTATCGCCGGAAGTCAATTCTTTAATATCTAAATAGTTAGACTTGATTTTCAAATCTGTCGAAACAAGATCCGCACTGTGATGAATAATGGCTGGCAAATCACTTACCGTTCCTATCAGACTTAAATCTGATTTTCCAATCTTCAAATTAAATTGCTCAATTTTAGCTTCATTCCCCGCCATTGCTACTTTTAAATCGAGGTTTTCTAAAGGCAAATGATAACTGGATGTTTTAAATTTCAACTTTTTGATTTCCAGCTTACTGTAATAGGATTCATTGAGTCTTTCAATACTTTTTTCAGGATTATTGAAATCAATAATATCGTGAAAATTCATCGTTAAAATTACCCGGCCCGATAAGCCCTTTAATTCTTTTGTGTTTAAAAACTTGGATAAAAAATCAAGATCGAAATCGGAAATTAAGTTCATGTCGATATCTGGAGAATCAAAATTCTCAATGGACAATTTCCCCTTAAATGTTCCGGCTTCTGGCTTAGCAGTGAAGTTTTCTAATTCAAAACGCATTGTCGATAAATCGCGTTTACTGCCATTTGTAAAACTTCCTTTAAAACCTATTTTTTCTAATTTCTTCTTTGATTTTAGGTTATTAAAAGAACCATTTTCACAACCAAACTTTGCATTTATTTGGGGTTGCTGACCGTTCATGGTCTTTCCCTTTATTCGTGCATCAAAAAATAGTTTACCCTGATTGTCGAATTCTTTTAACGATTCAGCCAACTCTTCTGGGAACATCGCCAAATACAAATCAAAATTCTGTTTATTGCCTTTGAAATAAAGATCAACATTCGCTTCGTCTTTAAAATCGACATTGCCACCAAATTGAAATGTGGCACCGTCCAATAAGACCTCTGTTTTTGTAATTGAAAGTACTTGTGTCAATTCATCCAAATCAAGTTCGGTATCTACTTCAAAATGTTTGTGCTTTATAAATGTTGTGTCGCCATTTTTTATCAGGCTCAATTCAAACTTTGAATCAAGATCTATGGAAAGATGTTTATTGGTTGTTTTGAATGAAGTTGTAGTTTTGGTGACATACGCATCTACCATCATTCCATTCGACTCATTGTACTTCGAAATATCTATTTTGTCTAATTTAATGGATTTCAAATCTAAATGAAACTCTTCTTCTACTTTTTCAGGTGGCAGGCCTGTCTCAAAGGCTTTTAGAATGTTAAGTGAACCGTCCAAATGCTTAACCAAACGAATGTCTCCATCGGATAAACGAATAGATTTGACATCATACGTACCGGTCATTAGTCCACTTATTTCAAACCCGACATAGGTGTCACTGATGTGAAGAATTCGTTTTTTAGAATTAAAGTCATCCTCTTCAAAAACTTCTAAGCCTTCAATGTCAATTGAAATATAGGGGAAATTAGCAAATGGCGCTATGTGACTTCCTTTGATCCGAATTGCGCCTTTAAAATCTTTGTTCGCTGTTTCAATGAGATCTTTTACAATTTCATCTTGTTTTGCATAGACAATTAGTAGAACAGTAAAGAATAAAACAATTGGTGTTAATAAGGTAAACAACACGAATCGCTTCCAGAATTTTTTACGCTTCAAAAATGCAAATGTCATACCCTTGAATTCTAATAGTGTTTAAAAATAGATCAAAAAAAATAGAAAACGCATTTTTGTTTTCGAATTAATCTATACCTCATTTTTTTATGTTATAAATTGACCACTTTTCAAGGAAATTCAATCATTCTTTGTTTGAGTTGAACAAGTACAACGACAATCGTCTAAGACGACTTCGAAATCGAAAAATTTACACATTACTTAAATTCAGAATTTAAACAGATTCTCAAAAATACAGACCACTGCAAATCTTAAAGAGTTAGAATTATTTAAAGTGTCTGATTTTTTTATTTTATTCTTCACACTAAACAATACATCCTGCCGTTGTATCTTTGGCAACTATTAAAATGAAGTATCGAATGAAACAACTAAGCCTTACTACACTCCTATTCGTTTTCTTTGCTTTAAGCGGAAATGCACAAAGCAAAAAGTTTTCATTTGGCATCAACCTCTTTCCAAACTATTCTGCGGGAATTATTTCGAATGATGGAAATACTCCAGGATCTGTCGAAAACGGTTTCGATGCGATTGAAACATGGAAACCTTGTTTAAGTTCATGCATTTTTGTGGAATACAACATCAATGAAAAATCAATGCTCGGATTCGGAATGGGCTATCAAAACAATGGAGAAAAAACAAAAAAACTTGAGTTGATCTTCTCCATTAACCCTCAAACTGGTCAGCCAATTATTAATCCTTCGGACCCATCGTATGCTAAATTCGTGTATAATCGTCACAATCTTGAACTACCCATCTATTATAAACGCATGTTCGGAAAACGTTTTTATGTACAAGCTGGTGTAAGTGGTATAATTAACCTTTTCAATACAAGTACCTCTATCAACTATTACCTCGACGATTCAAAGGAACGAAATACAAGCATTGATAATTCAACAAATTTTCGAAGAATTAACCTTGCTGCTAACTTGGGATGCGGCTGGAACTATTTAACCCGTGATAAATACACACTTTACGCCCAACCATCCTTACAATATGGAATTTTAGGAGTTTCCAAATCGGCTTCGCTCAACCGCAATTTCTTTTCTATGGGAATTTCAACTGGAATAAAATTCTAACGTTCGAGCACAAACAGCTGTAAAACCCCTTTGACAATTTCAGTCACTAACATGGAAAAGCGCTGCTCTACGTGACTCAAAAAAGAGGAAAGGCAACACTCAATAAGTGCGTATTGTTTTCCATATATTAGGTGTGTAACAGGTACTCTCCGTTATAAGACATTTTTTTCATACCGAAACACTCTTTTGCGAATTTCGCAACCCTTACCCTTTTTGTTGCGGAATTCATTTGTAATTATTTGTGTTTTTGCTTTATCTTCGTTAAAACTTTTAAAAATGAAGAATATTATTTTAATTCTTGCAATTGCCTGTTTTTCTGGCTTTAGCTTTTCTCAAGATAATTCCGTTGCGGTTCAAGATACGAATACGTATCGCTTTGTGAAAACGGATGGAGGCGAACTCATTGGTAAAATACTTAGTCAGGATGAACGTGAAATTTTAGTCTTAACGAGTGACAATCGAAAAATATACTTGCCGCAGCATGTAATAAAAGAGATAATCATAATTGAACAATCCAATTATAACCTAAAGGGCGATTACGTCGGAGAAGATAAATTTGCTACTCGGTATTTTTTAACAACGAATGGCTTGCCAATTAAAAAAGGAGAGCATTACGTACAATGGAATTTATTTGGCCCAGATTTTCAATTTGGCCTTGGAAAAAACCTTGGCGTTGGAATCATGACTTCATGGGTTGGTATACCGCTTATCGGTACGATTAAAAAAAGTTGGGAACTGGGAGAAAAGACACAGTTTGCTGTGGGAGGATTAGTTGGAACGGGATCTTGGGCTGCCCCTGGTTATGGAGGTGCCTTACCATTCGCAACATTATCCCGGGGTGATCGCACAAAAAACATTGCTGTTTCAGCTGGCTACGGTGCCATTTGGCAAGACGGAGATGTTGAAGGAAGGGCAATCACGAGTGTTGCGGGAATGATTAAAATTACTCCGAAAGTAAGTTTAGTCTTCGATTCATTTATTTTACTTCCTGGACGTTCAGAAACCTATTCCTTTTCCTATGATAATTACGTTTACAACCCGACAACGGGAAATTATGAGGTTCAAGGCCAAATAACAGGTACAAATACCATTAGAAAACCAGGATTAGCACTAATAATTCCGGGTGTACGATGGCATCAATCGGAGGGTAAAGCAATTCAATTTGGATTTACAGGTCTTGTTTTAGATGCAGAGCTAGTTCCGGTTCCAATACCTACAGTGCAATGGTATCGATCATTAAAGTAGGTTGAAAAACACACATGAATGTAACAAAACTGAGTCTAAACGAATCTCTACCACTTACTTGTACACGCAAAGGAACGTGTTGCCACGGAAATCAAGTATTATTGAATCCATGGGAATTGGCCTGTTTGGCGCATGAAAAGAACATGTCTTCGTCCGAATTTCGTACAGCGTTTTGTGTTGAAGGTGGCAGTGTTTTGCATTTCAATGGAGAAAAGGATCAGCGCGGAAAACCAGCTTGTGGTTTGTATACAGCGAATTTTGGTTGCAGCGTTCATTCTGCGCGACCGCTTGCATGTCGGTTGTTTCCCTTAGGCCGACAAGTGCAGCATGAACAAGTGGAATACATTTTTCAAGGAACAACTTTTCCCTGTTTAAATGGCTGTTCAGAAGTGCTTGATTTACCAAAAATATCGGTTGCCGATTATATAGTAGGACAAGAAACAGCAGATTTTGAACTGGCACAAGACGCCTATTTAGAAATCATGCAGAACTTGGCGGATATCGCTTTTACTTTACTCTTGGAAACAGGTTTGTCAGAATCGGGCGACACAGCAACCTTAACACAATGGCGCAAAAGTGGATTACTAAATGGTGAGCAACTTGCCAACTTACTTCCTAGTGAATGGCAAGATGTGTTGATAACACCCAGTATTTCAATCGGAAAAACCGATTTTCAATCCTTCATAGTAGCACACAATGAGCTATTGCAAGAAAAAGTGGAATTGCATGTTAATGGTTTATCGAGCACGAAAGATTTTCATGAAGCTGCTGTTCTAATGATGCGTATGGCCTTATTCTTAGCCCGTTCCTTGGGAGCTGATTCAACCGCACTCTCTGAAATGTGGATTGATGTTGCGAAAAGTCATGGTGCAAAAGAATAAATTAGAGCGCTTTCTATATCCTTTTATACAACTTTACTTTAAACAATTGCGTCATTAAATGTATTGATAAACTATTATTCTGTTTCCTATGAAAAATTTTGCCCTTGTTTTGAGCTTTATTGCGTTTATTCAATTTGGCAAAGCCCAAACTGTTTGTGATTCTTTGACAATTGATACAGTATACGTTGATGCCAATTCATTCAATATCACGGTTTACAACAGTAGTGAGCATTTTATAGTTTATCCATTTTTTAGCATTTTGCTGGATGCAAATCCATACATTTCGTTCAATAACAATTTGATGGTACCCTCCTTTTTGAGTACAGCCAATGATGCCAACGTGGGATTCACCAGTGGAAATTATTTCGACATCAACCTCACTGCTGCTTCGCAAGTTCCTCAAAACACCTTGTTCACAGGAATGCTGATGATCCAAGACCCAAATGATTCGACTTTTTTATGCGGATTGCCATTCAGTTTTCTGTATGGTGACCAATTGGCCGCGGTAGCTGAACTTTCTGAAAACCAGTTCAGCATTTATCCAAATCCATCTTCTGGATTCATTCATATTAACGCAGTAGATGATGAAGGTACAATTTCGGTGATTGATCAATTTGGTAGAATTATTAGAACCGAAAAATTGAATACAGGCAAAGCAAGTCTTCACTTAGAAAAAGAAGGTAGCTATTTCATTCAAGTGTCTTCGAAGCATGGTCAATCAACACAAAAAATAAGTATAATAGAATAGCAGTTTCTATTAAGAAATTTCGCTTTCGACCTTTTAAATATTCTCGTTAAATGCGTACTTACTCCTTAACAATTTTTAGGCGATAAATTTCTCCTGATCGTTTTTGGAGTTGCAAAATATAATTCCCTTTTGCCAAGTATTCGAGATTCACTGTCGCTTTATCATTTGAAGAAAAATCAATCATAAGAGAGTGATTTGTGCCCAATAGATCGATCATTTCAACGGATTTAATTTCTTCAAATTGCGGAGAGGTTATTGTCACATAATCACTGGTTGGATTAGGAAAAATGCTTACCTCAATTGGTGATTGAATATCATGTATACCAACATTCAGATCACAAACATCCATCCCATTATCATAATAGGTGGTGTCATTTCTGGAGTAGCAAATCAAATCGGACTCAAAAAACTCAAAAGGCTGCATCGTTCCCAAAAAACCTTTGTCATGTCCAATTCCTTCAATCAGTTTCACAGAAAACCCAGAATTTGAGCTAAGATCAAAAATCGAGCGTATTTCATTTCCAACTTGAAAATTGGTGATTGCGGTAACAGTTATCGCTGTATCTGAATTTATAAATGTTAGCGGTAAGTTGTCACCCACTTGCAAATCAAAATCATACAATAAGGTATCTACAGAATTTATCAAATCATAGGAATAGACTTTTTTGCCCGCTTGCCTAACAAATCCGTAAAGATTGGAAAAGGTTAAATCAGCATTACATATCACTCCAGGCTGAGGATTTATGGGGTTTTCGACCATTACTCCGTGATAGATTAAGTGCTTATACGACAAACCGTCAATGATAGCGTCTCCAACAATTTCAACCACATACTTTCCTTGTGTCCAACACGGCGTTGTGAATGAAAGTCCAACCGAATTAATTCGCCATTTTGAGCCATCAGCCAAATAGTTAGGTGTTTGACCAATGACAATTTTCCCAGAAAAAAACAGCAGAATAACAAATAGAACAAATGGTTTCATACACCTACTTTTTTAACTTAACAAACGTACGCTTTCTTTTCCTTGTTGAAAAATTTATAAAACCATTCAATTATTCGAATAAGTTAAGATAATTTAGCGACAACAAATCAACAAATTCATAAGCCTAATCTCCGTACATCATCAGGTAAGACTTCAAGAAAGGCATCAATTCTCCATTCAATACTTTATCAGGATCGTTAACAGTATAATCTGTTCGGTGGTCTTTTACACGACGATCATCTAACACGTAACTACGAATTTGAGATCCCCATTCGATTTTCTTCTTGCCCGCTTCAATTTGATCACGTGATTCACGTCTTTTACGCAATTCTAGTTCATATAATTGAGAACGTAATAATTGCATCGCTTTTTCACGGTTTCCTAATTGAGAGCGTGTTTCTGTATTTTCAATAACAATTCCAGTTGGCGCGTGTTTTAAACGAACACCTGTTTCTACTTTGTTGACATTTTGTCCACCTGCACCACCAGAACGGAAGGTATCCCATGAAATATCAGCAGGATTAATGTAAATTTCGATTGTATCATCGACAGAAGGATACACATATACTGAAACGAAGGAAGTCATACGTTTACCTTGTGCATTATATGGCGAAACGCGCACCAAACGATGAATACCATTTTCGCCTTTCAAATAGCCATGAGCGAATTCACCTTCAATTTCGATTGTCACTGTTTTTACTCCAGCTACATCGCCTTCTTGGAAGTTCAATTCTTTTACTTTGTATCCATTTTTCTCAGCAAACATAAGGTACATTCGCATGAGCATTCCAGCCCAGTCGCATGCTTCTGTTCCACCCGCTCCAGCTGTAATCTGTAAAATTGCGCTTAGGGCATCTTCTTCTCCAGAAAGCATATTTTTCAACTCAAGCTCTTCTACTTGGTTCACCAAAGCAGTGTAACTTTCATCTACTTCTGATTCTTCAGCAGCACCTTCTTTCACAAATTCGATTAGTACTTCCAAATCATCGTAAACTGATTTCAATTGGTCGTAATTTTCAATCCAGAATTTCAATGTTCGAATGGATTTCATTTTCACTTCCGCTTCTTTCGGGTTATCCCAGAAATTAGGGTCTTGTGATTTCAATTCCTCTTCTTTCAATTGCATACGCTTTTCGCTTATTTTTAAATAAGCTGCTATCGCTTCAATTCTACCTAAAATATCTTTTAACTGATCTTGATTTACCATGATGTTGCAAAAGTAGTAAAAAGGCGTTAAAAATTTGTATCCTTCTGAAAAGCAGTTATACAGAAAGGGTGAATAAACAGTTCAAAAAAAGTTAAACAAATAATACAAAAGTTACATTGATAACATGGGAAAAATTATACATTTGTCTCAAAAATTACAGATAATGAACGTTCCACAAAATTTAAAATACACAAAAGACCACGAGTGGGTAAGTGTTGATGGCGATATCGCAACGATTGGTATTACTGATTTCGCTCAAAGTGAGCTTGGTGACATCGTTTACGTTGAAATTGAAACTGAAGGTGAAACATTGGATCATGAAGAAGTTTTTGGTTCAGTTGAAGCAGTGAAAACAGTTTCTGACTTGTTCATGCCAGTTAGTGGAGAAATTATTGAGTTCAATGGTGATTTAGATAAAGATCCTGAATTAGTAAATTCTGATCCATACGGAAAAGGTTGGATGATCAAAGTTAAAATGACAAATGCTTCTGAAGTTGATAGTTTATTAGATGCAGCTGGATATTCTGCACTAGTAGGATAATAAATATACCATACGGTTAAAATCCTTCGGTCTGATGATTGAAGGATTTTTTTTTACATTTAATTTATGAAAAGTCTTTTGTTCTTTTTTATAATGTTAATTCAAAGTGTTGTTTTTTCGCAACAAGACACGACGATTTATTCTATTGTAGATAAGGAAGCCGAATTTACGAGTGGAGCGGCTGCAATGATGGCTTGGCTGATGAAAGACATGAACTTTGAGAATGACTTACCACCCTCAAAAACTTACTTTATCTTAACAATAGAATCTGATGGAAGACTATCAGCCATCGAAAATATTAGGGGATTACAATTAACACCTCAAGCGATTCAGAAATTAATTTCTACCTCTCCAAAATGGACTCCTGCAACTTTAAATGGGAAGTATGTTCGCTCCAACTATAATCTACCTTTATCTTGTTTATACCCGGAATAGAAATTAATAGCTCGATGTCGCGCCACCAATGTTTTCAATTGGGTGCCAAGTCGTTTTAATTTCTTGAATATCTGAAACAAAATGAAGCGCTTGTGCATCCGCTTTTTTCCAATCGTTTGGATACACAAATACACGTTTCACATTCAACACAGCATTTTCTTGAAGTTCTTTCAATGCTTGGGTGTCATTTCCACCATAAACCAGCGCATTCACATCCATGTGTGTTGACAAAGTTGGGTTCATTTCTTTGTTTGAACCTGTCAAAATATTAATTACACCACCGGGAACATCAGAAGAATTGACAACTTCAGCGAAGGTTACAGCACACAATGGAAGGTGTTCAGCTGCTAAAACAACCACAGTGTTTCCACCGCAAATGGCAGGTAAAACCAGCGAAACTAATCCAATCAACGAAGTGTTTTCAGGAGCGACAATTCCAACAACTCCCATTGGTTCAGCTACCGAAAAATTAAAATGAGAAGACGCCACTGGATTCACAGAACTCACAATTGCTTGGTATTTGTCACACCAACCAGCGTAATAAACAATACGATCAATTGCCAAATTCACTTCCTCTTCAGCCGCTTTCTTTGTTGATCCTTGCAAAAGCAATTCTTCAATGAACTGTGATCGGCGTCCTTCCAACATTTCTGCGATACGGTACAAGATCTGTCCTCGATTAAATGCAGCACGTTCCGACCATCCTCCGAACGCTTTTCGAGCTGCAGAAACTGCGTTACGAACATCTTTTCGTGACGACAAGCAAATATTACCTAGCGCTTTCCCCGTTTTGTTCACTGGCGTGTAATAACGTCCAGATTCCGTGCGTGGAAATTGACCTCCGATGTAAATTTTATATGTTTTTAGAACTTCCAATCTTTCCATGATTTTTAATCTTCAATTTCGTTCAATTCTGTAATCAAACACTTTATTTCTTCCTAGGATTAAACCAATTTTACGTATGAACTCAATCCATGTAAACCCCCTTCTCTACCGAAGCCACTTTCTTTGTAACCACCAAATGGCGAAGTTGGATCGAACTTATTATAGGTATTTGCCCAAACAACGCCTGCACGTAATTTCGTTGTTAGATTGAAAATACGCGATCCTTTGTCTGTCCAAACGCCAGCAGCCAATCCAAACGGCGTGTTATTGGCCTTTTGAATGACTTCATCCACCGTTCTGAACGTTTGAATTGTCAAAACAGGTCCAAAAATCTCTTCTTGTGCAATAACATTTGACTGTGCTACATTTGTAAACAAGGTCGGTGGACAATAAAAGCCTTTTTTTGGAATAGTACATGAAGGCTGATACATTTCTGCACCTTCCTGTTTTCCAATTTTAATATACTTATTAATTGCTTCTAACTGTTTCTTAGAATTAATAGCACCAATATCTGTATTCTTGTCTAATGGATTCCCAAGATACAGTGAATTCAAACGGTCTTTTAATTTAGCAATGACTTTATCAGCAACATTTTCTTGCACAAACAAGCGTGAACCTGCACAACAAACATGACCTTGATTAAAGAAAATTCCATTGATAATTCCTTCAACTGCTTGATCAATTGGCGCATCGTCAAAAATGATATTGGCCGATTTTCCACCCAATTCCAAGGTTAATTTTTTGCCAGTTCCCGCAACAGCTTTTTGAATCATTTTTCCGACGTTTGTTGAACCTGTAAATGCGATTTTATCGACATCAGTGTGATTCACAATTGCGGCACCTGTATCGCCAAAACCAGTCACAATGTTAACTACACCAGCTGGTAAACCAGAAGCTTCGATAATTTCTGCCAATTTTAAGGCTGTCAAGGGTGTTGTTTCAGCAGGTTTCAAAACGACTGTATTTCCAGCAGCTAAAGCCGGAGCAATTTTCCATGCTGCCATTAACAAAGGAAAATTCCAAGGAATAATTTGTCCAGCAACACCTATCGATTCAACTTTTCGATTTGGAAAAGCGTACTCCAATTTATCGGCCCAACCAGCATAATAAAAGAAATGATTACACGCCAAAGGAACATCAATATCGCGCGATTCACGGATTGTTTTACCAGCATCCAAGGTTTCAATCACAGCCAATTCTCTTGCACGTTCTTGCATCAAACGAGCAATACGGTAAATGTATTTTGCGCGATCTGCAGCCGGCATTACAGACCAAACTTCAGAATATGCTTTACGTGCGGCTTTTACAGCCAAATCGACATCATTCTCATTTCCATAGGCTACTTCAGCAAGTACTTCTTCGTTCGCTGGATTGATTGTTTGAAAATATTTCCCTGATGATGGCTTTACCCATTTTCCGTCGATAAATAAATCATATTGCTTTTTAAGTTGAATATGTGATGTGCCTTCCAAAGATGGAGCATAATCCCATTCTACAACTGGTATATTTTTTTTCGTTGCCATTTCTTAGTCAATTGAAAAATAATCTGATGATTGATAAACGCCTGTTTCTGCTTTCATGATTTGCATCAAAACGTCATTTGCCAAACTACTTGCTCCAAAACGGAACCATTCATTTGTTAACCAAGCCGAACCCAACACTTCTTTCACCATTACAAGGTTATGCAATGCAAGTTTAGACGTTGAAATTCCACCAGCAGGCTTCATTCCAATCATAATTCCTGTTTTATCGTAATAATCTTTGATTGCCATCAACATCGTATAAGTCACCTGCATAGTTGCTGCGGGTTGAATTTTTCCTGTTGATGTTTTGATGAAGTCAGCACCGGCATAAATCGCCAAATCACTTGCTTTTCGCACATTGTCTAGGGTTGCTAATTCGCCCGTTTCGAGGATTACTTTCAAACGTGCTTTTCCGCATGCTTCTTTGATCGTTGCAATTTCATCGAAAACATAATTATATTCTCCGGATAGAAATTTACCTCTTGAAATCACCATGTCAATTTCATCTGCTCCTTCATCAACCGCAAATTTTGTATCTGTAATTTTCACCTCTAAAGGCGCTTGCCCACTTGGGAAAGCTGTGGAAACGGATGCTACATTTACACCTGAACCAGCAACCTCTTTCTTCGCGATTTTTACCATTGATGGGTAAACACAAACAGCTGCAACAGTGGGTAATCCTGGCAAAACATCATGAAGATGTTGCGCTTTGTAGCACATTTGTTTTACTTTTCCTGGAGTATCCTTCCCTTCCAAAGTAGTTAGATCAATCATGCTTAAGGCCATTTTCAGCCCTTGCATTTTACTGGTATCTTTAATACTTCGTGTTTGGAAGCGAGCAACCCTCTCCTCCACACCAACCTTGTCGACAGCAGGAGCATTTAAATACTCGGATTGAAATCGATTTTTTTTGTCTTGGTTTTTTTTCATGAACGCGCAATTTCCTTGCGACTCAAATATACAAAATAGCTGTGAATAAAAAAGGCCCCTGTCTTAGGAGCCCTATTTAATATACCTTAAGATTTAAAGCTGCCCATCTGAATGGTAAACTCCGTTTTTAAATACCCTAACTTTCAACAAGATGCCATCACGGTCATATTCATACACTTTACCTTCCCAAAGTAGACCGTTTTTAAATGTTCCGTCTTGCCAAATCTCATCATCCGCATTGTACAGCTTATTGTAACCGTTTGGTAGAAATTTAGCACCTTTTGTTCTAGGAGTAGTCACTTTCGGAGCAGTTTCCTTTGAAGCACTTGGATTTGTAACCTTCACCTCTGAACTAACCATTTCACGTTGTTCTGATTTTTCAACTTGGCCATCAGCACCGTAATAAATAACCTCTTTTATATCACCATTTTCATAGTATCGAATGGCTTTTCCTGTTGGTTTGCCATTATTGGAAGTATATTCAAATTCCAACTGACCATTCAGGTAGTAATTTTTCACAGTTCCCTGTTCATTCCCTTGTTCATTATAATTTGCTTCGTATTTCAATTTGCCATTTTCATGATACCTTTTTAACGAATCTTGATAATGATTTCGGACGAAAGAACCCACTTCAATTGGCTTTCCATTTGAATAGTACTTAATATATTCTCCTTGAGGGCGGTTATTTACGTATTCTCCTTTCAATCTTGGAGTTGACCCATCATTGTGGTATTTTATCCAAATTCCTTCTTTACGATCATCTTTGTATATACCTTCTTCGACTTTACCATCCGTAGGATACCCCTCAGACGGACGGTCTTTACCGAAGTATATCCATTTCCCTTGTTTCTTTCCTTGAGAATCTTTTTGATTGATTTTATCGTCTTGACTATGTTCAGCATGAGCAAGCGGTGTCAAATACACCCCAAAGAAAATCAGGCTTAAAAATAATTTTTCGACCATAATTAATTTTATATCGTATTAGCAGATTAAATGCAATGTACAAAATTATAGGTTTGACGAAATATGGGCAGAAACAAAATTCGTCAAACTAAGTGTTTTCTTCGATGAAATTTTTAAAAATACGATTTAAATATTCAGTAAAGATGGATCAACATTCGCCATCATCACCTCCACTAATTGAGTCGTTCCAAAATTTTCTTTCCAACCCCAATCTGCTCGGGCAGCTGAATCATCAATTGACTTCGGCCATGAATCAGCGATTGCTTGACGGAAGTCAGGAGCATAATTAATCGTGAAGGATGAATCAATTTTTTGAATTTCTTCAGCTAATTGAGCCGGTGTGAAACTACAACCTGACAAATTATAGGCTGATCGGACTTTAATCGCGTCTTTCGGTGCAGACATTAATTCAAGTGTTCCACGAATTGCATCTTCCATAAACATCATCGGTAAGGCAGTATGTGCGCTTAAGAAACAGGTAAATGGCTTTTTTAATTTAGCTTGATAAAAAATATCGACGGCATAATCTGTCGTTCCACCGCCGGGTAAAGAAGTGTAGGATATTAATCCAGGATAACGAATACTGCGCACATCTACCCCAAATTTATTAAAGTAATACTCGCACCAACGCTCACCAGATTGCTTAGAAATACCATAAACTGTGGAAGGCTCCATCACCGTATATTGAGGTGTATTCTCCCTTGGCGTTGTAGGTCCAAATACGGCAATTGAACTTGGCCAGAAAATTTTAGAAACATGTCCTTCTTTGGCTAAATCCAAAATGGTAAATAAACCTTCCATATTCAATTTCCATGCAAAATCAGGATTTTTCTCTGCAGTTGCAGACAAGAGAGCTGCGAGCAAATAAACTGTTTTAATTTCATTATCGATAATGAACTGACGTACGAATTCACGATCCAAAATATCCATTTTTTGGTATGGACCATTGTTTAGCATTTCTGGGCATTCATCCCTTAAATCGGCAGCAATTACATTCTCTGCACCTTCTCGCTTGCGTAATTCTAGAACTAATTCCGTTCCGATTTGTCCACACGCTCCAATAATAATCGTTTTCGCCATCTGTGAGTTCAACTTATACAACAAAGTTAAAATTTGCAGTAGATTCAAAACCACTTTTCAAAAAAAATATTGAAAAAACTAAAATCATGATTTTTATCATTTTTTTGACTAGTTTGCAGCTTTATTTTTGTTTCAAATCAGATAACAATGTGGATAGAATTAACCGTGCTCTTAAAACACAAGATCAAGCGTAATCCTGAATGATATGCTTGAAATAGTTCTATTGTACATAAACATTAAACCATTTTATTATGCCATTTTATCATAAACTGGGGAAAATTCCTCACAAACGACATACAGTATTTAGACAAGACAACGGTGAATTGTACCACGAACAGTTATTCGGTACAATTGGGTTTGACGGCATGTCTGCATTGATGTATCATGTGAAGCCACCAACAATTGTTAAACAAATTTTGGGACAGCAGAACATTGCTCCAGAAATTGCAGGTGAGACAAACATGACCATGAGAAGTCTTATGGGGTATGAACTAGAAGCAAAAGACGATTATTTGGAAAGTCGCGTGCCAATGTTAGTGAATTCAGATTGCTATATTGAATTAGCCGCACCAAAAAAATCGATGAAAGAATACTTTTATAAAAATGCAGATGCAGATGAAATTATTTTCATTCATAGAGGAGAAGGGAAATTAAGAACACAATTAGGGAATATCGATTTCAGCTACGGTGATTACTTGGTAATTCCTCGCGGTATGATTTATCAATTTGAATTCAAATCTGAAGACAATCGCTTGTTTATTGTTCAATCATTTAGTCCGGTTTATACCCCAAAACGTTACAGAAACTGGTTTGGTCAATTGTTAGAGAACTCACCTTACTGTGAAAGAGACATTCGCCCACCACATGAACTGGAAACGCATCATGAAGCGGGAGATTTCTTAGTGAAAATTAAAAAACAAGATGTGATGTACGATTATGTATACGGATCACATCCATTTGATTTAGTAGGTTGGGATGGGTATTTGTATCCTTATGCGTTCTCGATTCACGATTTTGAACCAATTACTGGACGTGTGCACTTACCTCCTCCAATTCATCAAACATTTGAAACAGCGGGATTCGTGTTATGCTCGTTCGTTCCTCGTTTGTATGATTATCATCCGAATGCTATTCCATCTCCATACAATCACAGCAACATTGATTCTGACGAGGTTCTTTATTACGTTGATGGTGATTTCATGAGCCGTAACAATATTGAAAAAGGGCAAATCACATTGCACCCTGCTGGATTGCCACATGGACCACATCCAGGAGCCTACGAAAGAAGTATTGGTAAAAAAGAAACGGAAGAATTAGCCGTAATGGTCGATACGTTTAAGCCCTTGAAGTTAACAAAACATGCATTGGGTATTGAAGTGAAAGATTATTACAAAAGTTGGTTGGCACATTAAAATTGAGCAAGGAACAAGCCTGCCTGTCGTAGCCTCCAGCGCAGATAGGGAACAAGGAACAAGGAATAAAGAGCAAGGAACAAGGAATAAAGAGCAAGGAATAAAGAACAAGGAGCAAGGAAATATTGTACTTTTAGTTGCAATGAACATTGACAAAAAAACATTTATAATATGAGTAAAGTAGTAAAAAACGTAGAATACGGCTTAGAGAAAATTTTTGAAGGAGCCCAAGATTTTCTTCCACTTTTAGGAACAGATTATGTTGAGTTTTACGTAGGTAATGCAAAACAAGCGGCACATTATTATAAAACGGCATTTGGTTATCAATCATTTGCTTATGCAGGATTAGAAACAGGTTTGAAAGACCGCGTTTCATATGTTTTGAAACAAGATAAAATCAAACTGGTTTTAACAACTGCATTAAAGAGTGATTCACCAATTGGAGAGCATGTTAAAAAACACGGAGATGGTGTTAAAATAATTGCTCTTTGGGTTGAAGACGCTACGAAATCGTGGGAAGAAACAACAAAAAGAGGTGCTGTTTCTTTTATGGAACCAACTGTTGAGAAAGATGCACACGGTGAAGTTGTTCGTTCAGGAATTTACACCTACGGAGAAACTGTTCATGTATTTGTTGAGCGCAAGAACTACAATGGAACTTTCCTTCCAGGTTTTGAAAAATGGGAATCTGACTACAATCCAGAACCAGTGGGTTTGAAATTCATCGATCACATGGTAGGAAATGTTGGATGGGGAGAAATGAACACATGGGTAAAATGGTATGAGGATGTTATGGGATTTGTTAATTTCCTTTCATTTGATGACACGCAAATCCACACAGAGTATTCAGCTCTTATGTCTAAAGTAATGTCGAATGGTAATGGTCGTATTAAATTCCCTATTAACGAACCAGCTGAAGGTAAAAAGCGTTCTCAAATTGAAGAATACTTAGATTTTTACGAAGGTCCAGGTGCGCAACATATTGCTGTGGCAACTGACGACATCATTTCAACAGTTACACAATTAAGAGCACGAGGCGTTGAATTTCTGTCTGCACCACCGCAAGCATACTATGATGAAATTCCAGCTCGTTTAGGCGTACACATGGATATGATGAAAGAAGATTTGAACGTATTGCAAAGCCTTTCAATTATGATTGATGCGGATGAAGAAGGTTATTTATTACAAATCTTCACGAAACCGGTTGAAGACCGTCCAACATTGTTCTTTGAAATCATCCAGCGCATGGGGGCTCGTGGATTCGGCGCAGGAAACTTCAAAGCCCTGTTTCAATCTATCGAAAGAGAACAAGAAAAAAGAGGAACATTATAATAAGTTAACCACGATAAAAACCCCGTTCATCCTAGGAAGAGCGGGGTTTTTTGTTAACTCCCAATGTCTTCGTGCCAAAAATAAAATGCTTTTTAAACAAAAACTACCAGCTCTTGAATTCATCTTTCAAGCTGCCTTGGCAAAACCTATCGATTCCATTTAAACAAATTAATGAGCAATACGCCGAATCTAAACACATTTCTTTTCATTGTAAATCCTTATCTTTGACAAAATTTTTCAAACATGGCAGAAGTAGGAATTATCATGGGAAGCGCTTCAGATCTTCCAGTAATGCAAGATGCAGCAGACATTTTAACCGAATTCGGAATTTCGTTTGAAATCAATATTGTTTCTGCGCACCGTACGCCTGAATTAATGTTTGATTATGCCAAAAACGCCCACAAGAGAGGTTTAAAGGTAATTATTGCTGGAGCTGGTGGTGCTGCGCATTTACCGGGAATGACAGCTTCTTTAACGCCTCTCCCAGTTATTGGTGTTCCTGTAAAATCGTCAAATTCAATTGATGGTTGGGATAGTATTCTTTCAATTCTTCAAATGCCAAATGGAATTCCAGTTGCTACTGTGGCTTTAAATGCTGCGAAAAATGCTGGAATCTTAGCAGCAAAAATCATTGGTTCCTCTAATCCTGAAATGTTGGAAAAACTTTCATCATACATGGAAGACATGAAAGAAAAAGTGATGCAAAGCGCTGAAAAATTGAAATGCCGCGACTAATTCCTTAAGGATAAAGTAGGTATTTTTCCCGAATCTTTTTGAATTCTGACAAACCTGGTTCCCATGTTGCACGAATTTCTTTTGCCGACCAGCCAGCTAGTAATTGTTCGCGCAGTTTTGATGTTCCAGCCAAACGGTTGAAGAATCCAATTTGATCAATGAACGTTACTGAATCGCCTAATAGATCTTTAGCTTGTATCAAATAATTCAAATTGATTTCATACTTGCGTTTGGTAATGCTTGACTGTAAATCAAATCCATTTACAACCCGATTTTCATACATTGGATTTTTGGCTCCAACGGTTGACACTGGTGTAAATTGAAATTCCGTTTTCGGGAATCGCGGGTGACCAAATAGTTCGAATGGACGTTCTGTTCCACGACCAACCGAAACGGTTGTTGCTTCAAACAAACATAAACTTGGGTACAAGGTAATTGCCACTTCCGATTTTAAATTGGGCGATGGTGGAACTGGTAGCACATACTTTGTTTTGTGGGTATAATGTTTACATGGTATTACCCACAATTTACAAACCAAACTATCGTGCAGCCAACGTTGTCCGTTTACCATCATTGCGTATTCTCCGATTGTCATTCCATACACAATTGGTACAGGATGCATTCCAACAAACGACTTATGTTCAGGCTCACGTATCGGACCATCGATATAATGGCCATTTGGATTTGGACGATCAAGCACAACAAGCTGCTTGCCATTTTCAGCACAGGCTTCCATCACATAATGCAAGGTAGAAATGTAGGTATAGAAACGCACCCCAACATCCTGAATATCATAAATAACGATGTCAACATCTTCCAATTGTTCGCGTTGTGGTTTTTTGTTCGAGCCGTACAATGAAATTAAAGGCAAGCCAGTTTTTGAATCTATCGTGCTGTGTACTTTTTCTCCAGCATCTGCATCGCCACGGAAACCATGTTCTGGAGCAAACACTTTACGCACATCCAACTTCAAGGAAAGTAAGGTATCAACAAGGTGAACATTTCCAACCATTGACGTTTGATTACTGACAACAGCGATGCGTTTATCTTTTAATGAATCAAGGAATAAATGCAAACGATCTATTCCTAAAATCGGCAAGCGAAGAGCGTGATATTTCGCTTCTTCTTCGCGAATTTTCTGCTCGCTTTCTTCTGTATTTGCTTGCTCAATGATTTGAGTTTCGCTCGTACCCACCTCTCTTTTCTTACCAATAGTACCACATGAAGCAATCAAAACCAACAAAATACTTTTTAGGCACAAAAGCTTTATGTACTTTAGTGCTCCAAAAAATAAGCTATTGTCAGTTGAATATTTCATATCGCGTAGAATCCTAAAAAGCGAGGTGCAAGGTAAGAAAGTTTCTAAACCAATTGTACGTATTTCGATAATAAGTATTGCACTAGCTGTTGTTGTTAACTTAATTACCATTGCCGTAGTCACTGGTTTTCAGCACGAAGTACGTGAAAAAGTTTCAGGATTTGGATCCCACATTCTTATTCAAAGTTCAGGCGAAAACAGCATCTACGAGAGTGAACCTATTCTCAAAAATCAAGCCTTTTTTCCAGAAATGGGTGAAGAAGCAGGAATAAAAAACATTCAATATGTTGCTTATAAGCCCGTTTTGTTCCAATCGGATAAAATTGAGCGCAGTTACAAATTGAAAAGCGGGAAGGATACGAGCTATTTACAACAAGAAATAAAGGGCGCCATACTAAAAGGTGTTGATGAAACCTATGACCTAACATTCTTTAAAGCAAATTTAATTGAAGGACGCTTACCAAAGTTTGAAAAGAATAAAATCTGCGAAGAACTCATTTTATCCAAACAAATTGCCAATGATTTAGGCTTGAAATTGAATGATGAAGTGCGTTCCTTCTTCGTGAAAAGCAAACCGATCAAACGCATTTTTAAATTGGTTGGAATCTATCAAACCGGCTTGGAAGAATTGGATCAAAAAATGGCAATTGGAGACATTCAGATTGTTCAAGAGATGAATGATTGGGGTATCAAAGCAATGATTGAAGTGGCAGACACCATGACAAACGGACAATTGATTATCAAAGGAAACGTTACTGGTGGAAATGGAAATTTTCGCTATGATTGGGGAAAGGGATACGAGAACTATTCTGGTTTCACACTTTGTCCGACCAAGGACACAATCATTCGTTTAATCGCTTCTGATTATTGGTCTAATATTTCAGGTCGTAATGAGAAAACTAGTATTCCAGACACCGCTTATTTAAAGATTCACATTAAAGGAACAGCGTATAGTGCGTGTGATTTCAAAAAAGATGGAGAAGGAAATTTGGTGCGCACATTTTTAAATGAGGACGGGACAAAATTCTCACTTAAAGCAGGTCAAAAAGAACTTATTATTGAAACCATCATTGGAAAAGGAAGTTTCCATAATTATGTTGGCGGATTTGAAGTAAATGTTGAGCAATGGAACGATTTACCTGAAATTGCATTGAAATTGAAAAAACGTTTTGACTTAATTCCTACAGAAAATAATGAAAGTTTGGCAGTCAAAAGCATCGTTGAGAATGAAAGCGATATCTTTGTTTGGCTTGGTTTTTTGGATATTAATGTCTTAATTATTTTAACCTTAATGATTTTGATTGGTATCATCAACATGGGTTCTGCCCTATTGGTTTTGATCTTGGTTCGAACCAATTTCATTGGCATGATGAAGGCCATGGGTGCCAATAATTGGATGATTCGAAAAGTCTTTTTAATTCAAGCAGGTTTCCTCATTTTACGTGGAATGATCTTTGGAAATGTGATTGGACTTGCCTTGTGTGGCATTCAATATTTCTTTGGCGTATTCACCTTAAATCCTGAAGTATATTATTTGAGCGAGGTTCCAGTTGAACTCAATCTACTTTCATGGATTACCTTAAATGTGGCTACATTGGTGATTTGTTTGAGTGCCTTAATAATTCCAAGTATTGTGATTACGCGCATCCGCCCGATCAAAGCAATTCGATTTAATTAAAAGTGAAAGGTGGCTTCGAGCGCCTCAGCCACCTTATATTTCAATTCTAAAATTCATATTATCTGCTCAGCCACAATTCTTTAGAGTTACTAATTCCGTTGTCTGAGGCTCTCGAAGGCAACAGCCTCGAGGCTCTCGAGCCTCACTTTTATCATTTCATGCAATCGCAGGGTGGATCAAGCAAAAAGACAATCCAAGGAAATTTGGCTTGAATATCCTTGTGAAAGGTTGGACCATAGCGCACGCCCCTAAGATCTATCCTTTTCAAATTTTTCATTAGCAACATACTTTCTGGAAAAGTAGAAACGGGTGTTTCCCACAAATCAATCGAGATAAGGTCAGTACAATATTGAATGCAAGTTGGAAGTTGATCAAAGGTGTTTCTATTGGCCGCAATCTGCTGTAATTGGGTAAGCTTACAAATCTCAACCGGGAAAATAGCGAATTCGTTTTTCGAAAAATCAAGCACCTTTAAATTTTTAAAATCTCCCACAAAGGATGGTAATTCTGTCAATTTGTTCTTCGAAACATCCAGGTATTCCAAATTGGTGAATTTTGCCAACTCCTCAGGCAATTGTTCCAATTTTAATTTGGATAAAGTAAGGCCATAAATTGAATCTGGATTTTCATTCTTCACCTGTTCCCAAGCATAAATATTCAAGGTGTGCTCTTGATTTAACCCCCAAAAGGAATTAATTAGCAGACAAAACAGTGCGAATCGTTTCTTCATCAATCTTCAATTGTTTTTTTAATTCTTCTAAGCCGGTGAACGTTTGTTCATCGCGCCATTTGGACAAAAACTGTACCGTTACCGTTTCGTCGTAAATTGTTTCCTCAAAATCAAAAATATTGACCTCAATCGTTCTTCCACCATTAGAAACGACAGTTGGTCGAATTCCAATGTTCATCATACCATTAAACCAAGTTCCGTGCACATTCACCCGAACAGCATAAACTCCATTACCCGGAATCAACTTCAAATCAGAGTTCAATACAATATTCGCTGTCGGATAGCCAATTGTTCTACCCAATTGATTTCCTTTTACAACAGTTCCAGTTATTTCAAAGCTATCACCAAGATAATCGTTTGCTTTTTCAATATTCCCGTCTAAAATTGCATCACGAATTTTTGTAGAACTCACATTCACCTCATCAATATCTTGTGCAGGTATTTCAATTACTTCAAAATCATAGGTGTCACATATATCTTTCAGGAACTGAATCGAACCTTCGCGGTTTTTCCCAAATTGATGGTCATATCCAATAACAAGCTTTTTAACGTGTAATTTATTTACAAGAAAATCGCGCACAAATTCAAGCGCAGTCATTCGCGAAAACTCAAATGTAAATGGAAAAACAATGCAGTTTTTTAAGCCCATTTTTTCCAACTTCGCCATTTTTTCCTCCTGGGTTTGAATCAATTTTATCCCATGATCTTCTGGATATAAAACCATTCTAGGATGCGGATAAAATGTAAACAAAACAGATTCTCCATTCACTTTTTCAGCCTCTTCATTCAATTGCTTAATTATTTTTTGATGACCTATGTGCACACCGTCAAATGTTCCAATTGTAATAACTGGATGATGTATTTTTTCGATTGAATGAAAGTCCTGATATTCGTTCACGTACTGAATGTTTCCCCAAAGTTAAACATTCTTTGGTTTTTAGCTTAACTTCAAACTTTTACATTTTGTATTTTTACAGAAATTCGTTGACTATGAAATCATTAAGATTACTCCCGTTTTTAAGTTTATTGAGCATTTCCAATATGAGTTTTGGGCAGTGTCCTTCTGGGGAAACATTTGTCACAATTGATGTTTCCACCGATGCTTGGGGGTATGAATGTTTTTGGGACTTAACACCTATGGGAGCGGGATGTGGAAATAATCCAATTTATTCATATGGTAATTTAACGCAAGTTGGTTGTGGTGGAGCTGGTCAACAAGATGCCAACGGGGGCGGTTATCCGAACAATTCAATGACTACAGAAAGTTTCGGTTGTATTGAATATGGAAATTGCTTTGACATTAATTATGTAGATGATTGGGGAGACGGTGGTGCTACTTTCTCGGTCAATTTTGATGGCTTTCAAGCCTATTATTTTGGAGGGTCAGGTACAGGAAACGTCTTCAGTTTTTGTGTTACAACCAACACAGAATTTGATGCTTCTATTGCCGCTAATCAGTTTGAATATACAAAAATTCCGCTCTCTCAATCTCAAAACATAGTGCAATCTGGAACTATTTCCTCAGAGGGCTCTGGTGATTTAACGAATGTCTTTATGACTGTTTCAGTTAGTAAAAATGGTACTCAAGTTTACACTGTTAATTCGAGTACTCAAAATCTTGCCAATGGATTAACAGCGCCGTTCTCAACTGCTGGATTTATCCCAACCGAAACGGGGCTTTACACAGTGACCTATTTTGCAGATATGACTGAGGATGACGGTAATTTATCAAACAATTATTTTTCATATACGGTTGATGTAAGCGACTCTATTTACGCAAGAGACAATGGTGCATCCTATGGAATTATTGGCATTGGAACAGGTGAACCTGGCTATTTAGCGAATCGTTTTACGATAATAAACCCAATTCAACTATCATCTATTTCTGTTTTCCTTGGAAATGTAACTGGTGATATTTCAAATAAGCCTTTCGAAGTAGAAATATTTGACGTAACTACTGGAGCAGCAAGTTCCATCGCCAACGCAAGTGGTACTGTTTCTTCAAACGCATATCAATGGCATACAGTTGATTTAAGTCCATATCCAACATTGTTTCCAGGTGAATATCTCGTTGCATTAAAAGAAACTACATATGAACAAGAAGTAGGTTTAAATGAGGCCGTATTCACCCCAAACACCTCATTTGTTACTTGGACAAGTCAACCATTGGCAAATACAGAATCATTAGGTTTAAATGTGAATTTTATGATTCGATTGAATGTGAATGAAAATTTAGAAATTTCAGAAAACATGCTAGATGTACTGGGGATCTTCCCTAACCCAACAAAGAATACAATTACCCTAAATGGACTTCTGCCAAATGAAACAATTCACGTTTTTGATTATCTTGGGAAAGAAGTTTATTCTGCGGTTTCTACTTCATCCATTGAAATAGTAGATTTATCTAATTTTGCTGAAGGAATCTATCTATTGAAAACTGATCAGCATTTAAATTCGAAAATCATTAAGCAATAAAAAAGGGAACAATTATGCTCCCTTTCAGTTTTGTGTAAGATTCTATTATCTGATCAAGGATATATTACCATGCCCAATAATTTCTTCTCCATATAGACTCGTAACTTTGTATTTAAAGAAATAAACACCATCATCAGCTTGCTTTCCGTTTACATCTCCATTCCAAACACCATCGAGCGTTGTGATTTCATGCATGACATTACCCCAACGATTTAAGATAATGACTTCGATTGCTGCAGCATGCTGTGTTGAGATGTAAAAATTATCATTTGTATTGTCCCCATTAGGCGTAAAGACGTTTGGAACATAAATAACGGGATCAGGGAATGGTAAAACATCAATTTGAATCATTGCCGTATCCGCGCACAATCCATTGCTTGCTGTAAGCACCATGATGTAGGACCCGAGAGAATTATATGTCGCTGTTTGACTATTCAAATCAGTCACTGATGAAGTTGTTCCATTTCCAAAATCCCAATAATAACTTGTCGAATTCATTGAGTAATTATCGAAATTCACTACCATTCCTGGATTTCCGGATGTTACATCCGCACTTGCAACAGCTGAAGGATAGGGCAATGCATTAACTGTAACATTATCGGTATTTACACAACCATTTGCATCTGTACCTGATACGGTGTAAATTGTCGAACCAGTAGAAGGCGTAAACGCTTGACCATTTACGCCCCCATTGTTCCAAGAATAACTTGTCCCTCCATTCCCACTTAATGTAACACTAGAACCAGTACAAATGGTAACATCAGACCCTCCATTTATTATAGGTAAATTGTTAACCTGAATTATTGCATTTGATGTATTTGTGCAGTTTTGTAAAGTATATGAATACGTAATTGTTTGTGTGCCTGAAGCTGGATTAAACGTGTTTGCCGCTACCCCAGTACCACTGAACGTTCCTCCAGGTGGTGTCCCAACTAAATTCACTGGGGTTCCATTAAGACAAATAGGCAAGTAGGTCCCAGCGCTAACTACTGGCGCTGGATTTACGCTAATTGTGACATCATCTGAATTCGAACAACCGTTTATATTCGTGTAAGAATAGGTTATCGTTTGCGTACCTGAAGTTGGATTAAACGATGAACCTGTTACTCCTGTTCCTGAATATAAACCTCCTGCCGGTGTTCCTATTAATGTAACCGTTGAACCGTTTGAACAGACTGCATTATAAACTCCTGCATCCACAATTGGAAGGGGATTCACCGTTATTGTTGTTGTTCCAATTCCACCACATCCA
>JBIKJH010000014.1:0-79705 GCA_044361115.1 Crocinitomicaceae bacterium | reverse complement strand
GGTCCGTGTCTCAGTACCAGTGTGGGGGACCACCCTCTCAGGCCCCCTACCCATCGTTGCCATGGTAAGCCGTTACCTTACCATCTAGCTAATGGGACGCATGCCCATCCTGTACCGTAACCTTTAACTTAAAAATGATGCCATTCTTAAGTGCTATGGGGTCTTAATCCGAATTTCTCCGGGCTATCCCCCAGTACAGGGTAGGTTGCATACGCGTTACGCACCCGTGCGCCGGTCGCCACCAAACAAGCAAGCTTGTTTTATGCTGCCCCTCGACTTGCATGTGTTAGGCCTGCCGCTAGCGTTCATCCTGAGCCAGGATCAAACTCTCCGTTGTAAAAAACTTTGAATTTTGTTGTGGCTTAGTTTAATTTAATTCTTACGCTGTTTCCTTATTTCTCAATCTTTCAAAGAACTCTTTTGTGATCTTGCTGCTTTTTCAAACTTTCGAATCTTAATAACTTTCGAACCGTTGTTCTAATCGCCTTTTCTTTTTTACTTAATACCCACGTAACTTAATCGATTTGGGAGTGCAAAGGTAAGCACTTATTTTTATCTCACAAGCTTTTTTTTGTTTTTTTTCGATTTTTTTTCAAACTTCTTCTATTGAATCTGTTCAACGTCTTTCTACTCCTTAACTCCAATTTTGTTACCTTTTCCTAACTCTATCCTCTCTTACCGTTGTAAGCGGGGTGCAAAGATAGACACTCTTTTTATTTAAACAAGTGTTTTTAACAATCTTTTTTTGAAAAAAATAATCAAATACCCTAACTAACTGATAAACTATCAATTAATTCATTAACTTTTTTTAGATTATTCTTTGAGAAATACCCAATTCATTTACCTAGTTCGGTAAATTCTTCTTTAGAATTGCATGAATTTCTGGGAAATGTCTTTCTATTTTTTCTGGTTTTTCTCTGTAATATTTCATGATTACTGCAAAAAACTCAGTTTTACCTGAATAGACGTAATTATCTAATATTCCTTGTTTAATAAGCCCTATCAGTTCTGTTTCAATTAATTCATTCCACAATTTCTGATCTTGGATAGAAAACAAACCAGGTACACCATCAATAAAATGATCATTCTTACTTATTAAATGCAAGGATTCATGAATACCAACATTTTGACCGTCCAACTTTTTGAATCCTTTAACAAGTGAATCCAATGAAAGAAACATCGTTGAGTCAATTAAACCTCCATGGTGAATATTTCTTTGTCCGGAGCCATTATTATGCATTTCATTCAATTCATTGAAATCTTTCGGATAAACTAAAACTTCGGTTAATTCTCCATAATTCCAATAAGGCAATCCCCAAAAAGCGATAATAGCAGAACTTGCAACATATAAGCATGTCTCTTTTTCTGGCATTTCTTTTCCAATCTCTTTGATTCTGATTTCAGCCAAGAATAAACCCAGACGATCTTCAAAAATGGTTTTATTCGATTTGGACAATACTTTATAATATGGTATGTGTTCATTCAACCAAAAACGGTCATTCAAGTTTAACTTGATACGTGCTTGCATTTTTATTTTTCTCAGCGTTTGAGTTCTCCAATACCATAAAGCAACTGAAAACAAAACAACAATTGACACACCAACTATCTTGGCCAGTACCTTATGATCAGAATTCAATAATAATGGAATACACAATAAAGTGATAAACAAAACAATCAACCAGGCAGAGAAGCGTGCTTTGCCTTCCAAAAATTTAAAATAGTTATTCATTTTATAAAATAAAAAAGGCCTTCATATGAAGACCTTTTATTTAAGTTTTAACATTCTACCCATTTATCATTTCGCATTTCACCGCGAATTGTAACGAACTTCGTTCGTGCGTAATCTTCTGCAGCAAGAAGCATTTGTTCTTTCGTGTCTCTTCTAACTAAAATGGCACTACTTCCTTGTGTTTTAACTTCAATGTAAAATCCGTTACGCAATCTTGCGGGCTTTGTCGCTGGTCTTCCCATTTGTGTGTGCTTATTTAAAATATTTCTAAATATAACACAAAAAATCGCAATTTGTTTGATTTTATGAAATTTTAAGAAATGTGAATTCTTGAAAAAGTGACGAAATTTGCTGGTTATTCCCCTATTTCCTTATTTCTATAAAAGGTACCATCTCTTTGAAAAATCATTTCGACCAAATCCCAACAAATGAATAAAACTATGAGTCGGTCAACTTTTCTAAGGGGTATATTCGCTTTTCGATACAATTTACTCAACGTAATCATTCGTTCTTCCCGAATTAAGCGCAAAATAGACAATTCTTCATCATCAAATTTCTCTGGTCGCGCTTGCAATTTCTTTTGTTCCTTCCAAACATTTTCAAGAATCTTGTTTGCCAAAGTGGTGTGGTCTTCAATTCGCACATACGATTTCCATCTTCCATCATCATCTTTCGCCTTGTGCGGTTTTAAACCTGAAGGCTCGATGTTAATTTCCAAAACCAAACGAAAATCATCTTGCCAGACTTTTGATGTAAACATAACTTCTGGCTGGCAGAATAACTGAGCGGCACCTTCAATCATGTGAAATTCTTCTTCCGGGTTGCAGCCTGTAACTTTTCGATTGTCCTTCACTCCAATTAATAAGCGACCACCTTTTGTGTTAGCGAATGCGCATAATGTTCGTGCAATCTTTTTTTGATCATCGATGCGAAATTTAAAATCTTGCTGCACGTGCTCACCTTGAGCTATCAATTCTTGAAGTGTTGACATGAAACAAAGATAAAGGAAACTTGAGAATAAAAATCAGCGAATAAAAGTCATTATTCTTTTTTATTCCAGATTGACCATGCTTTTAACGCCTGCTCTTTCAACATTGATTCACCATTTAATATTGTTGCTCCATTTTCCTCAGCTTTCAATAAAAAGGTTGTTTTGGGCGGGTTATACACCAAATCAACAACCAAATGCTCTGGTGTTAAATGTTCAAATGGCAAGTTGATACATTCATCCGTATTCGGGAAAGTTCCCAGGGGAGTGCAATTTACGATCACCTTGCAGGCATTGACCATGTATTCATTTAACAACTCATATGAAAATTCTTTTGGTCCTTTTGGATTTCGGGAACAATAAATAACATCAATTCCAAGCGAATTAAAAACATGTGCCACTGCTTTTGATGCACCACCTGTTCCTAAAATGAGCGCACGTTCATGCTGAAATGTCAAAAAAGGCTTTATTGATTGGTGAAATCCGAAAGCGTCAGTGTTGTGACCTATCTTTTTACCTCCTTTAAATTGAATAACATTTACTGCTCCTATTGCTTTTACTTCGTCTGATAATTCATCCAAAAAAGGAATGATTGCTTTTTTATAAGGAATCGTTACCGTTAAACCCGATAAATTTTCTTGAAAAACGTGGGTTACTTGTTCAATTGAATCAATTTCATAATTATCGAATTGGGCTTCAATTGCATGTTTCTTAAAATACGCTTCGAAGAATTTCTTGGAAAAAGAATAGCCAAGGGTTTTACCTAACAAACCGAATTTACGCATTCTTTGCTGCCATTTTCGATTTGATCACACTTATCAGCATTGGTAAAACAGAAATGAAAATAATTCCCAATACCACTTTTTCATTATTGTCTTTGATCCATTTGAATTCTCCTAAGAAATATCCAGCTAATGTCATTGAGCAGATCCAAAGAACTCCACCAATAATATCAAATACTAAGAACTTACGGTAGTTCATTTTTCCAACTCCTGCTGCAAATGGTGTAAATGTTCGAACAATAGGAACAAAACGTGCCATAATAATTGCAAAGACTCCTCTTTTCTCAAAGAAATCTTCTGTTTTTTTCAAGTAGCTTTGTTTTACCAATTGACGTCCGCGTATTTTCCATTCAAAAACTCCTAAACCAATGCGTCTTCCAATCCAATAATTAATGTTGTCACCCAAAACAGCGGCAATACTTAAGAAACATAATAAATAACTCAAATTCAATGGTTCAATTTTCGAATTCGCATACATTCCTGCCATGAACAACAAAGAATCACCAGGCAAGAATGGCATCACTACCAATCCTGTCTCAACAAAAATAACCAAGAACAATACAATATAAATTGAATCACTGTAATTACTTACAATCCAATCAAAATCTAAATGAAACAAATGTTTGAATAATTCTACCATTTTAGTCTAAATCAAGTGTATTATCAATATTTTCTTTCCATGCTATAATTCCTCCATCCAAAATGTAAACGTTGGACAGCGAATAATCGGTCAATAATAAATTAGCAACCGCTTCGGCACGTTTTCCTGAACGACACATCACAACAATATTTTTGTCATTTGGAAGTTCATCAATTCGCTGATTAATCTCACCCATTGGGATATGTTTAGAACCAATATTCGCTAAATCATATTCATAAGGTTCACGAATATCGATGATTTCAAATTCGTTTCCTTTCTTCATTGCATCGTGCAATTCTAAAGCAGATATCAAACGCATAATAACTAATTTGCTTCAAAGTTAACTTTTAGAACTGATAAATTAAACCCTTATCGCTTGATTTGTTAAATTCCTATTTATTTACACTTTACAGAAACAACCATTTCAAAGGTTACAACGACTTCTTGATTTTGATCTATCGTGTTCACGTGTATGTTTTGATTCACCCGTTCAACCAAGGATTTAATAAGTTCAATCGCTTGTTTCACTAATAATCCTTCTGAACTTTTGAAAAGAATATCACTTTCTGCACGTTTAATAAAATCGGCTTTAATTCCTTTAAATTCGGAAGATACGTTGGAACTTGCTTTTTCAGCGAAGTAAAATGCATAAATTCCAGCAGCAACATCAGTGCCAACAGCCAATGGTCCAAAGCACATTGATTTCAAGTGATTTTTTGTTCATCAGTTCAATTTGATTTTAACGCGCACAGTTTCATTATCGATTGAAATTAATCTTAGACAAACAAAACCTACAATTGGAATTTTCATTAAACCGAATAAAAAGAACATCCAACGCATTTTTCTCAAAGAGATTTCTTTAGCTAGCATTGAATTCATCTTTTAACTGTTGAACAATTTCTTGAATCGGTCGAATAGCATTTACGTATTGAATGGATGGTCCAGCGCACCAAACAGTTTTATAAGATGAGCTGAATGCTGCTTTCTGTAAACTTTTCATTCCTTTGAAGAACACAAGGGCATTGACCCATTTTTTCAATCGTTTGTTCTTATTTAATATGCGTTCTAACCAATTTTGATTGGTTCCGATTTTCTGAACATACGCTGTATTGATAACAGAACAGGGAGTTCCTGATAATTTAGTGGTCATTACAATATCTTTTGCCCCGTAATCGACACATGCTTGTTTGTAGTCTTGAGAAACACCAGCTTCATTTGATGCAATAAAGATACTTCCCATGGAAAGTCCTTCTGCTCCCAAATTCAGTATATGTTTAATTTGTTTACCTGTTCCAACACCACCTGCGGAAATAACTGGAATTTTGACTGATTTCAGTAATTGTGGAATAAGTTCAGAAAAAGAAATGTATCCCGAATGTCCTCCAGCTTCTTTGTTCACCGCAATTACGGCATCTGCACCGAAGCTTTCTACTTTCTTCGCATAATTGACATCTGTAACATCACAAAAAACTTTTATTCCCGCATTGTGTGCTTCGCGAATCGTTTCTTCCGGAGAACCAAGTGACGTAATGATGAAATCAATTTTCTCTTCACAACAAACTTGTAATTGTTCTTTGAACAAGAAATTCGATTTATTGACGATTAGATTAATTCCAAATGGTCCTTTAACTTGTGATTTAATGTATTGAATTGCCTTTCTAAGTTCTTCCGTACTTCTATAATTCAAAGCAGGAATGGCTCCGGTAATTCCCGATTTAACGGCTTCGATTACCATCTTTTCATTGGATACCAAGAACATTGGCGCCAAAATAATTGGAAAATCAATTCCCAACATTTTGCATAAAACTGGTTTATTAAGTGCATGTTCCATTCTCCGAATTTACATTATTTTTATTATGTATGCAGAACTTTTTAAAAATATCTTTGTTAACACAAAACAATGGTTTTTCTAATTTCTTAAAGTACATTTGTGTTATGACAAAATCTCAAGCTTGGGTGAAAGCTTTGCGTTTGCGCACTTTACCTCTTTCTTTATCCGGAATTATTCTGGGATCCTTTGTTGCCAAATTCAACAATCATTGGGATTGGATCATTTTCGCCCTTGCGATGTTTACCACAATTACGTTTCAAATTCTGTCCAACTTAGCAAATGATTTAGGAGATTCATTAAAAGGAACGGATAATGCAGATCGAATTGGTCCAATGCGCTCTGTTCAATCGGGTGTTATTTCAAAAAAAGAAATGCGAAATGCGGTGATTGGAACCGCTGTTTTAAGTTTTATCCTTGCCGGAATTTTAATTTTTGTTGGAACAAAAGATTTGGCTCAAGGCATCATATGGTTTTATATTGGACTGGCAATTGCGTGTGTTTTGGCTGCAATTACTTATACTGTTGGTAAAAAGGCATATGGTTACAATGGCTTCGGCGACATAATGGTGTTTTTGTTCTTTGGAATTGTGAGTGTTATGGGTGTTTATCCATTGTTTTCCAAAACGCTCGATTGGGATTTGCTTTTACCTGCTTCAAGTATTGGATTATTGAGTGCGGCCGTACTAAATCTGAACAACATGCGGGATAGAGTTAATGACGAAAAATCGAATAAGCGAACCTTAGTTGTTATGATGGGCGCAAATTTAGCCAAGATGTATCACGCCACATTAGTTCTTGGTGCATTGGTTTGTCATATTTTATTTATTTCACACCAAAATCATCCTATCGCATTTATTGGATTAATTCCATTTGTAATGTTACTAATGCATGTTCGAAAAGTAATGTCAACAAAAGATCCAAAAGAATTTGATCCTGAATTGAAAAAAGTAGCATTATCAACATTTGCTGTTGCGATTTTGACTTCTATTGGATTGATGATTGGGTGAAATCCGCTTGTAAATCACTGTTTCCGGGAGTTATTAGCAACATTGTTAATTAGTAATGTTGTAATGTTGTAATGTTGTAATGTTGTAATGTTGTAATGTTGTAATTAATGAAATAATTTTAATTTCCTAAAATGAAAGTAAACTTCACTCATTTCCCACTCACCTTCAGACGCCCAGTAGGCACAAGTCGTGGCGTGATGAAGATTAAAAACAGTTGGATTCTGTCTCTTGAAGAAGATTCAATCGTTGGTAAAGGTGAAATTTCAATCATTGAAGGACTTTCTTCCGAATTTGTCGATTTTATCAGTTTTGAATCCACCATTCAAGCCTTTTGCGAAGCAGTAAACAAGAATGAATACGATTCAATTCAAACAATTCTCACTTTAAATTCATCTATTCGTTTTGCCTACGAATGTGCTATGGCTGATTTAAAAAATGGTGGCTTAGGCATCATTTTCAACAATGAATTCTATTCAGGCAAACGCAAACTTCCGATCAATGGACTCATTTGGATGGGAAGTGAAGATTTCATGAAGGAGCAAATCGATACAAAACTTTCGGAAGGATACTCCACAATAAAAATGAAGGTTGGTGCAATTGACTTTGACAAGGAGTTTGAACTATTGCATTCGATTCGAAAAAAATATAGTGCAGAGGAAATAACACTTCGCGTGGATGCAAATGGTTCTTTTGAACCTGGACAAGCGACAAAAGTGTTGGAACAATTGGCTGAATTAGAAATCCATTCGATTGAACAACCCATTAAAGCTGGACAATGGGACGAAATGCGAAAGCTTTGTGGTTCTTCTCCTACTCCAATTGCACTGGATGAAGAATTGATTGGAATCAATGATTATACCTTGAAAATTGATTTGCTAGAAACTATTCAACCACACTACATTATTCTGAAGCCAAGTTTACATGGTGGAATTTCCGGAACCCAAGAATGGATTTCACTCGCTGAAGAGCGTTCAATTCCCTGGTGGATGACCTCTGCCTTAGAATCAAACATTGGTTTATCTGCCATTTGTCAACTAACGACTGAGTATTCAAATGAACTGCCTCACGGTTTAGGAACAGGTTCCTTGTACACAATGAATGTAGAAAATGGATTGGTTGTGGAAAATGGCTTCATTTACAGAAACTAAAAAAGGAACAACTATCGTCATTCCTTTTTAAATATTAATTTAGTAGCGATCACGCTTTCCGAACCAAGTTTTCTTCCCCTTCTTCTTCGCAGCATCAACTTTTTGCTCTGTTGTTGGACGTGGTTTTTTCGTTTGCGCCCCCTGATTTCTTGGAGGACGTGCACCGCGTTGTTCTTTTTTCTCGATAACAAAAACTTCCATTGGATAAGGATGTCCGTCGATTACTGGAATCGATTGATGGATTAATTTTTCAATATCCTTCAAGTATGCTTTTTCTTCGTAATCACAAAATGAAATGGCTGTTCCTTTGTTTCCAGCACGCCCTGTTCGTCCAATTCGGTGAACATACGTTTCTGATATATTCGGAAGTTCGAAGTTGATTACCAATTCCATTTCTTCGACGTCAATACCACGAGCAGCAATATCTGTTGCTACCAATACGCGAATTGTTTTGTCTTTGAAATTACTCAAAGCACGTTGACGATTGTTCTGGCTCTTGTTTCCATGAATAGCATCCGATTTTATTCCATGTTTCACTAAGTGTTTTACCACTTTGTCCGCACCATGTTTTGTTCGTGTAAAAACCAATACAGAAGTTGCAGGTTGTTCACTTAACACATCAACCAAAAGTGCATTCTTGTTTCCTTTATCAACGAAGTAAAGAGATTGTTGAATGATTTCAGCTGTTGAAGAAACTGGAGTTACTTCTACTCGCACTGGATCTATTAAGATAGTTCCTGCCAATTTCAAAATCTCAGGAGCCATTGTCGCCGAGAAGAATAAATTTTGACGCTCGTCTGGTAATGCTTTAATTAATTTGTTGACATCATGAATAAATCCCATGTCTAACATTCGATCTGCCTCATCTAAAACAAAGATTTCAACGTCACGTATAGAAATAAATCCTTGCATCATCAAGTCTAATAATCGACCTGGTGTTGCAACAAGAATATCAACGCCTTGTTGAAGTACGCCTGTTTGTTTGTTTTGGTTTACACCTCCAAAGATGACAGTGCTTGCTAAACCTGCGTGACGACCATACGCTTTCAAACTGTCTCCAATTTGAATTGCTAGTTCGCGTGTTGGTGTAACAATTAAGGCTCTAATCTTTCGTTTACCTTTGTATTCTTTGTTCTTACTTAACAGTTGAATAATTGGAATTGAGAAAGCCGCTGTTTTTCCTGTACCCGTTTGGGCACATCCCATTAAATCGTTTCCAGCTAATACAAGCGGAATGGCTTGCTCTTGAATTGGTGTAGGTGTTGTGTAGCCTTCTTCTTCAATCGCTTTGAGAATAGGCTGAATAATGTTTAATTCACTAAATTGCATGTATATTTTGTTGTCAGAAAATGACTTTGTATTATCAAAAGGAAATTCTGTATTAGGTGCAAAGATACGTTTTTTAATTGGTTTATTGCATATTATCTTATACTGAGGCTGTTCCAACAACTAAAAAGGCGATCCAACAAAATGTCGAACCGCCTTTAGCATCTAATGTAGATTGAATTATTTTATCAATTTCGTTGTAATTGTTTGACCATTTGCAACGATTGTCAAGAAATACGTTCCAGCCTGAATCGCTACTGCATTCATTGAAATAGATAGTTCATTGCTAAAGTTCATTTCAGCAACTGTTCTTCCATTCATATCAACCAACGCAGCTGAACCAGAACTTAATTCATTGAATTTGACAAACACTTCATTTGCAACAGGATTAACAAGCTTCAACGCATCTAAAGCGTTTTCTGTTAGACTCATTTGGCTGCTGTTCAAATAAATTTGATCATGAATTTCGATTGTGTTGTAATTCATTGATTTTTGAGAACAGTAAACAATTAATGTAGCAGCAAAAACACCAGCCGCTGGATTTGTAATCAAAGTTGGAATTGTATATGTTGCTGCAACATTGCCTAAAGTATCAACCAATGTCCAAGTAACCATTACTGTATCAACCGTTAAATATGCATAGTTTGTAATACTTGCAGATGCAATAGCATTGTAATCAATTGTGCAATCCTCTATCCAAGCTGTAGACAAGGTATCAATTGTTGCTGTTCCAGGGTAACTTACATTTGTAAAAATCAAAATTGAATCCAATGTATTTGCAGATGCATCAGCAACATATCCTGAACCAGATGTTGTACAACCATTTGCATCGGTAACATAACAATCATAAGTTCCAACACATAAATTTCCAATTGTACCACCAGTTTGACCAGTTGACCATTGATAAGCATATGGAGAAGTACCTCCAACACCCATTACAGCTGCTGTTCCATCACATGTCCCTGAACTTGAGGCATCTGTTACAGTGACATTCGCATAAAAACCTGCGCATGGGTTACTCGTTCCTGAACTGATGATAAATGTAACTGTTGAATTGTTCCCAAAGAAATCTGTGTAGGTTAATGTATAGGTTCCAGCACATAAACCAGAAATGTTATTTCCTCCGGTTTGATAGATCATTCCATTTCCTGCCCAAACTTGGTTAGATACAACCACATTTGAATCAATGTACGCTGCACCATCGCATGCTGCTGGACTAGAAGTATTTGTTGTCCAAATTAGATTTTGCCCGAAAGAGCTTGAACTAATCATCACTGAAAACAGCAATGTTAAAATTGTAAGTACTTTTTTCATAATTTATCTTTTTTAATTTCCCTAAGTACAGATTAAAATTAGAATGGTTGTCCAATAGGGCAAATTTAGTTGAAAATTCTTTTTAATCCAACTCTTTTTCTGGATGGATCTACTTCTAATACCTTTACATCAATGTGCTCATGCAATGAAATGAACTGTGAAGGATCATCCACGTAGGTTTCCGCTAATTGTGATTTATGGATTAATCCATTCTCTTTAATACCTATATTTACAAATGCACCAAAAGCCGTTACATTTGTAACAATTCCGGGAAGAATCATTCCAATGCGCAAATCATCAATTGTTCGAATGGAATTATCAAACTCCAACACTTTGGCTTTTTTACGTGGATCTCGTCCTGGTTTTTTCAATTCCTTTACAATGTCATCAAAGGTAAAACCATCGATGTCTGGAAAATCTGTTTTCTTAATCGTCTTCAACAATTCTTCATTTCCTAACATTTCTTTAAGGTCAACTTTCAATTTCTTAGCCATCGAAGAAACCAATTTGTAACTTTCAGGATGCACAGATGAATTGTCTAATGGATTTTCAGCATCACGAACACGCAAGAATCCAGCTGCTTGTTCAAAAGCTTTATCACCCAAACGCTTCACTTTCTTCAATTCGTCACGTGAGTTAATTCCACCGTTTTCTGTTCGATAAGCAACAATATTTTCCGCTAAGGTTGGTCCAAGTCCAGAAACATAACTCAATAAATAAGGAGAAGCCGTATTCAAATCGATACCAACAGTGTTTACACACGAAATGACAACATCATCCAAGGCTTCTTTCAATTGTGTTTGATTGACTTCATGCTGATATTGACCAACTCCAACCGATTTTGCGTCAATTTTAACTAACTCTGCTAGTGGATCCATCAAGCGGCGACCAATTGAAACCGAACCACGCACTGTTACATCAAAATCTGGGAATTCTTTTCGTGCAATCGGACTAGCTGAATAAATGGATGCGCCATCTTCACGCACAACATACACTTCTAAATCACGATCAAAACGAGTTCTTTTGATAAAAGCTTCGGTTTCTCTTCCTGCTGTCCCATCGCCAATTGCAATCGCTTCAATTTTATAGGCTTGTACCAATTGGGCAATTTTTGCTTGAGCAGCTGAACTTTCGTTCTGTGGTGGATGCGGATAAATGGTCGCATTGGTCAATAAATTTCCTGATTCGTCCAAACAAACGACCTTACAACCCGTTCTGAATCCTGGGTCAATTGCCAATACGCGTTTTGAACCGACTGGTGGAGCCAATAGCAACTGACGTAAGTTCGTTGAAAAGACTTTTATCGCTTCTTTATCAGCCTTTTCTTTTGCTTCGTTCAACAATTCATTTTCTAAAGAAGGGCACATCAAACGTTTGTAGGATTCTTTACAAACTTCTGCTACAATCTCGGCGCAGGCATCATTTCCTTTCACAAAAAAACGTACCAAAGATGCTATGGCTTCTTGCTGATCAGGTTGTGCTTTTAAAGATATAATTCCTTCACGTTCAGCGCGAATCAATGCTAAGTAACGATGCGATGCACATTTGTACAATGGTTCTGAAAAGTCAAAGTAATCACGGTATTTGGCACCTGCCTCTTCTTTTCCTTTAACCAATTTAGAAACCAGAACGGATTTACGTTGAAACAACTGTCTAATACGCGCTCGGGCTACTGAATTTTCATTCATCCATTCCGCCATGATATCTTTTGCACCCGAAATAGCCATTTCTTCATCTTCAACATCCCCTTTCACAAATTTCTCAGCCATGGTTTCTGGATCTCCTCCTCGTTGTGCCATGATCATACGTGCCAAAGGTTCCAATCCGAGTTTCTTTGCTTTATCTCCTTTTGTTTGGCGTTTTTGCTTGTAGGGTAAATATAAATCCTCCAAAACGGTAGATTCAAAGCACGAAGTAATTTTATTGTTTAATTCTGGCGTTAACTTTCCCTGTTCTTCAATGGAACTTAAAATCGTATTTTGTCGCGCAATTAATTCATCATATTTTTTTGCTAAATCTCGAATCGCTGCAATCTCAACTTCATCTAAACCACCAGTCATTTCTTTTCGGTAGCGCGAAATGAACGGAACCGTAGCTCCTTCTTTCAATAAGTTAAGTGTATTGGCTATAGATTTGGCGGTTAATCCAGCATTCGATTGAATAAATTCGTGTTGTTGCATTGTTGAATTCTTTGAGCGGTAAATCTCGCAAATTGATTGACGTTTTGCAAGAAAACACATCAAATCATTCAGGTGATTTTTAACTTAAACTAAACTTCATTTTAATTTTTTACGACTTTTCCATCCTATTTTCCGCTAGCGATTACTTTGGCGATTCTGTTGCTAAGTACTTAATAACGCGTCTTTTTACAAACGCGATTCTGATTCGAAGAACAAAAAATGGTAACAGCGAAAATCCAATTGACATGATGAGTCGCGCCTTATCTGAAGGACGATCCTTGATTTTATTTCCTGAAGGATCACGTGGAGAACCTGAGAAGATGCAAGAATTCAAAAAAGGTATTGGTATCCTCCTTCAAAAACATCCAGACATCAAATATATTCCTGTTTATATGCGTGGAATGGGAAAAGTACTTCCCAAAGGTGAAAAACTACTTGTTACTTTTGATACCTATGTTCTCTTTGGTGAACCATCCACAACAAAAGCAGCAGAAATCACAGGAATTGTGCAGGAAGTAGAAGGAAAAATCATGGCGTTACGCGCTACATTTATCCAACCTGTTGAAGAAACCAACAATTAGTTATTCACCCATTATGCCTTTTTATTGTTAATCTTTGCTTAAATTGCACGTTCATAACGTGATGTTTTTATAAATTAAAATATATTTACCATGGTAATGAAAATGATTGGTTGGACAATTTTCAGCTTGCTAACCTTTAGTTTTGTATATCAAACTATTATTCAAACAGGACGCGCAAGTTATTATTCAAATAAGTTTGAAGGAAAAAGAACATCTTCTGGTGAAGTTTTCCGTCAAGATTCATTAACAGCTGCACACAAAAACCTTCCGTTTGGAACAAAGTTGCGGATAAAAAATTTAAAAAACGATTCTATAGTAATTGTCAAAGTAAATGATCGTTTGAGCCAAAAATCGGGGCACATCATTGACTTGTCGCTTAAAGCAGCACAACAGTTAAACTTTGTCAAAAATGGAATCACAACAGTTACAATTGAAAAAATTAATTAGTATGAAAAAAATAGTTATCGCTTTCGCCGCCCTAGCACTTTTCGCAGCTTGTCAACCAAAAACAACTCAAGTTATTGAAGAAGTTAAAAAAGTTGAAGAAGTTAAGGAATCAAAAATGCTTAGACCAGGAACAGACGCTGAAATGAACGGAATGGCATTGTACACGAATAATTGTGGCAAATGTCATGATTTACCAGTTATTGGTGAACATTCAAAAGAACGTTGGGACAAAGTATTACCTCCAATGATTAAAGAAGCTAAGTTAGATGCCGCACAAGGAGCAAATGTAACAGCATACGTTAATTGGCAATTGGGTTTCTAATTCCAAATTGAAGCGAAGTAATTTTATCAAACTTATGGTTGGAACTAGTTTCCTGAACGCAAGTGGATCTGTTGGTGTTTTAAATTCTCTGATAGAAAGTTTGCCTGAAACTGAAACAAAAATGCCTGTTCTATTTATTGGGCATGGTTCACCTATGAACGGAATTGAAGATAATTCGTTTACGCAGTATTGGAAAAAACTTGCCACTGAAATAGAACAACCGAAGGCTGTATTGTGCGTTTCAGCGCATTGGTTGACGCAAGGAACCTTTATTACTGCGATGGAAAAACCACCAACCATTCATGATTTTGGTGGTTTTCCTCAAGCGCTCTTTGACGTAGAATATGGAGCACCCGGCGAACCGAAATTAGCTAAAGAAACTGCGGAACTTTTCAAAACAACGACAGTTGGATTGGATCACGAATGGGGAATGGATCACGGAACATGGACAATTCTGCGACACATGTATCCAGATGCTACTATTCCAGTTTTACAATTAAGTATCGATTACAACAAAGCCCCTCAATATCATTACGACTTAGCGAAAAATCTTCAAGCGCTTCGCAAAAAAGGTGTCTTAATTATGGGGAGTGGAAATATGGTTCATAACCTTGGAATGGTCGCTTGGGACAAATTAAATGAGCCCTTTGGATATGATTGGACAATTGAAATGAACACCATTTTCAAACAAAAAATCGAAGCGAACGATCATTCCGCGCTAATTGCTTATGAAAAATTAAACGTTGCAGCAAAATTAGCCATCCCAACGCCAGATCATTATTACCCACTTTTGTATACCTTAGCGTTAAAAGAAGAAAAGGATGCTATTTCCTTCTTCAACGATGAGCCATTGGCTGGTTCGTTGACGATGACTTCAGTAAAAATTGGATAACATGTTTTCAAATCTTGTTGTAATTGATTTATCAACTGTTCTCGCTGGACCTTCTGTGGGGACATTCTTTGCAGAATTGGGAGCACGCGTAATCAAAGTCGAGAATCCGAAAGTGCCAGACGTAACGCGATCATGGAAATTAGGAAGTGAAGAACCAACCTCATCAGTTTCTGCTTATTTTTCGTCTGTCAACTTCAAAAAAGAATACCTTCAACTCGATTTAAAAAACAACAACGATTATCAACAATTCCTTGAATTGGTTGCTCAAGCTGATATTCTCCTTTCTAATTTCAAATTAGGAGATGATGTTAAATTTAATATTCAAGACAGTGTTCTAAGAGCATTTAATCCTCGATTAATTTGTGGAAAAATCACAGGTTTTGGCGATGAAAGCGATCGTGTAGCTTATGATTTAATTCTTCAAGCTGAAACTGGATTTATGTCGATAAACGGAACTGCAGCAAGTGGGCCTGTAAAAATGCCTGTTGCTTTAATCGACATTTTAGCAGCGCATCATTTAAAAGAAGCTTTGCTACTTGCCTTGATTGAACGTTCACAAACAGGCATCGCTAAAACAGTTACCGTTTCCCTGTATGATGCCGCCCTTGCTAGTTTGGCAAATCAAGCGTCAAATTATCTAATGGAAGACAAAATTCCGCAACGTATTGGAAGTTTACATCCTAACATTGCGCCTTACGGTGAACTCTTTGAAACAAAAGACAAAGCCTTAATCACTTTTGCTATTGGAAGCGATGTGCATTTTCAAAAGTTGTGTGCATTTTTGAAGATCATAGAATTGAGTAAAGATCCCAAGTTCACATCAAATGTGAAGCGTGTTCAGCATCGAACAGAATTACAACTGCTTTTGCAGGATAAACTAGCGCACTATTCAAGTGATGAAGTTCTTACGAACATGATGGAAAACAACGTTCCCTGCGGGAAAATCAAAAATCTTGAGGAAGTATTTAACGATAATTCTGCAAAAGAACTGATTCGTTCTGAACTGATTGAAGGAAAAGAAACGAAACGTGTTACCTCTATCGCATTCAAATGGAAATAAGATCACCACAAACAGAAGATGAATGGGAAGATTACTTCGATCTCCGATATCGCATTTTACGTGAACCACTGAATCAACCCAGAGGAAGTGAACGCAATGAAGGTGATGCAAGCGGAATTCATTTTGCTTTATACGACAAGGGCAATCTAAAAGCAATTGCCCGCCTAGATAAACAAGATGTATCTGTTTTTCAAGTGCGCTTTGTTGCAGTTGAAAAAGCGGAACAAGGTACAGGCTACGGTCGAAAAATCATGGAAGCAACTGAAGAAAAAACAAAAGAACTTGCTGGACAAAAAATCATTTTGCATGCCCGTGACTATGCGGTTGACTTCTATTTGAAATTAAACTACACGCTGATTGAACCTTCTTACAAATTGTTCGATGTATTACAGCATTTTTTAATGGAGAAAAAGCTCTAGTATGGAAATTACATCACTTGACAATAAATCATTGCATATTCATCAACTTTTGCAGCTCATGGTACTCTGGAACAAAGAATATCCAGAAACTATTGCACATAAAACGTTTGAAGATTTCGAACTATATTTATCGACTTTATCTTATTGCAAGCACTATTTATTAGAAGAAAATAAATTGATTTTGGCATGGGGATTTGAATTTGACCGAAATGATGAACGATGGTTTGCATTGATTATTGATAAAGCACAACAAGGAAAAAGAATTGGATCACACTTATTAAATTACATGAAACAATTCAATAAGCAACTAAACGGTTGGGTGATTGATCATTCGAATGCAAAAATGAGCGACGGGAATTATTATCGTTCTCCTTTGGCTTTTTACATTAAAAATGATTTTCAACTTGTTTCGCATCAACGTATTGATAACGATGTGATTTCAGCAGTAAAAATTCAGTGGAATAATTAATCATCAAATCGCATCAATTGGCTTGCTGTGAAATCCCATTCTGGCGTTTCCAATAACTCACCAAAATCAAGCGGGTACCAGGGTGAACTTGCTGCATCATTCGGATTAATCAACACTTGAATTTCTTGCGCTGGCATATAGCTTTGTGCCAACATGAACAACTGCTTTCCAGTTTTCGCATTTGTCGCTTTATCGACCACAATTACTGCGTGACCGGGTGAGCCACCCAAGATGAACACATCTCCAATGCGCATGTCTTGTAACGCAACTGTTTTTAATTCTTTCGACAAGGAAAGTGTTCCAGCGTAGTTGAAAACCATTTCCAAATACGCCCATAAATCGGCGGAAGTATTCGAAGCGGGTTTATTTTGCACCCATGAAACACTGTTACCGTTTACCGAAATTCGTTTCCCTTTCATCCATTCGGAATAATTCGCACGAAAGCCATTGGTGAAATTAAAGTGAATTGCAGAATACTTCTTTTGTGACCACAAATATTCAGCGCGTAAACGCATTACTGCATCAGCACATTGGTGTAAATCGCGTTTACCAATTGGCAAATCAACCACCGCACAATAAACATTCGGTTTTGTTTTTATGCGTCCATCATAGATTTTCACGAAAGAACCAGCTGGTTTTAAGGGCAGTTTTCTTAAATAAACACCGAAAGAATTAGAATCTATACTGTCACGCACGAAACCTTCAGGAGTATTGAATCGTTCTTGAAGTATTTTCCCTTCTGGGTTTTCAATTACTATTTGCTCGTTTTTGGGTATTTCTGATTGAACTTGATTATAGGAACATGCCAAAAACAAAACGAAGCCTACAGCGCTAAACAAGAACATTTTCATGAGGACATTTTAACTAGAACTTTAATCACCACAAATGGTAACAAAGACAGATTAATCTTTTTTCTTTTTCATTTTTTCTTCAATCTTCTTTGTAATCAAATTGAATAAAAGCTTGGCTTCTTTCTCTTGCAATTTTCGACCAAAACGAACTACCTTACCCATGTATTCGAATTCTAAACGCTCACCTCCACGAATCCATGGTGAAGCTTCCCAAACGGCTTGAAAAGAGCGTTCTTTTGGTGTCGAAACGGAAATTTTCTTAATGTTTTCGAAATAAAAAGGTGTAGCTTTCCCGTAATTTTTCACTGATTTTTTATACGTAAACGAAGCCTCATTGATTTTCACAAGTTCTTTTCCCCACATCAACCAAGCGAACGAACGAAATACTTTGATTGCATAATACAACCAAAACGCCATAAAAATGTATATAATTAGGTTTTCTTGATTCGTTAATTTAAACGTATAATATGACCAAACAATTGTTGCACCAATGACAGTCCACATAGCAACCCAAGCTCCCATCAATCCTTTTACCCACGCTACATTTTCCGGATAAATTACAATTGTCGTTTTTGCTTTATCGTCAACAAAACTAATACGTTCACCAATCCATTTCATGCCATAAAATTACCGAATATTTTTTGGATTACAGATACGGGTTTAACCAAAATAAAAAAGGGCGACCTAAGCCACCCTTTTCAAACCAATCAATTGATTTTATTCGATAATTAATCGTTTAATCATTTTTTCATTGTTGATTCTTACTTCAACCATATAAACGCCAGCAGATAAATCTGCCGTGTTCAACTGAATGTTAGAAGGACCATTCAAAGAACCATAATTTCTTGTCGCAATTTCTTGACCTGAAATATCAATTATACGCACTTCAACAGTAGCTTCTTTTTGCAAGTTCAAGGCTACAGTTGCGTTTCCACTTGTTGGATTTGGGAACAATTGGAACATTGCATCAATTTGATCTAAGGCCAACTCTTCTGTTCCAGCGATAGTTCCATTTACATAACCATTTGCAACTGCCTCCGTAATTGTGGCTTTACCAGCGTTATCAATTCTTCCTGCTGGATCAATCATCATACCGATAATATGGATTTTCGTTTCATCCCAAGAAGCAGGTAAAATGTACAAGAAATTTACAGTATGTACATCTCCAGCGTTTACTGTTGCAGGGAAACTGTTGGCAAAACCTTCAAATGATGGTTGAATTGCACGGGCAACATGATCATATACCATTTGAGATGCTGGAACTGAACTTGGTAATAATTCATAACCACCCATAACACCATTTCCACCTCCTGCATAAGCATTTGATTGGTTATAAGCTGAACCTGTTCCTGTAACGCCATCTTCTGTTAATACACATGCAATTTTGTAATTGCTGTTCGCTGAAGCTTGGAAATCTGATGTCACAGATACGTACAACATACGTGTCGCTGGATCCCAAGTTGCACCATTTGTAATGAATGCTTTTGGAGCTGTTTGTAAACGTGAATAAAAATCTGGTCCCATTCCTGATGGGTCTACATCTCCTCCACGGTCAACCAAAGCACTTGGATAACCACCAATTAATGTTCCCATTCCAGTATCATATGTTGCAACTGCCATTGGGTCAGCATTGTGAACCGCAATTCCAGCCCAGAAATCACTAAAATCTTGCTCGAACAAATCCATATAAACAGCACCACGTGGACACCATTGACACCATGTTCCAGTTCCTTCTTCACCAACAACCATTTTACCAGCTGCAGGAACGACAGGATTCACGGTAATAGAAGAAACATCATCCGCTGCATCATCATCCGCACCGCCTGTATTTACATTGCTTACGGTAAATGTCATCAATTGAGAACCCGCTGACAAAGTAATTGGATTTGTAAATGTAAAAGACTGTTCAGCTAACGAGGCCATGTTTAATCCTGAATAAGACTGATTCAAAGTACTACCATTGTAATTAATACTCATATCAAAACTTGTTATTGCCGTTAAGCCTAAGTTTCTAAGCTTAAATGCAGGCACAACTGAATTAGTCGCAATATTCCCACCATTAAATCCTGCATATGTTACAGCGCCATTCAATGTTGGCAAAGTATATGGTGTAATTGTTGTTTGGAAATCATCAACATAAAATTGAGCATCGAATGGTGTATCACTATCAACAGGGTATATATCGATTGCTTCAATTTGATTTACTGTATTTGAGAAATAGCCAGCAGACACGTCATCAATAAACACCTCCCATTTATTGATGTTGAAGTTAATTTCTAGACGAAAATTAAACCAAGAACCCTGAGGATAAGTAGCATTAAAGCCTGCCACTTGATTAAAAACAAGTGTACCATTATCTCTAAAAAATGCATCGAGCGCATAGGTATTTCCCATAACTGCAGTCTTCTGTAAATTGAAATACGCCGCTTTTCCTGAATTCACCTTCATATTGAACTCCATAACAAATTGTCCTGTGTTTAGTAAACCAAAATGACGAACTAAATCAACTGGTCCACCTGTAGAGGAAGTTGAAGAAAAATACAAGGAATTTGATGGACTCGAAGCATCTGCATTTGAAACGTTTACATCCTCTGCTCCTCCTGGAGCATTGCTCCATGTTGTCCAAGCACCACCGCTTTGTGGCCCTAGTTTTAATCCAGCTGTGTAACTATCAAAATTATCGGTAAAAGTTTGAGAAAAAGAAACTGCTGAAAGCAACAATCCAAATCCTATAAGTAAGCGTTTTTTCATAAGTTTTTGTGTTTAAAGTTTACATTGTTTAAATGTACAATAACATTTTGTACTATGCTGTTTTACATGGGCTTATTTAAATCCCTATTCTTGAAATCCAAACTATTTAAAGTAACGGAAATCTTGGTCTTGTTCTATGGTTTGAACCATTTCATAGATTAAGCGAATCGTATTTTCAACATCTTCCTTGCGCACCGTTTCGACGGTTGTATGCATATACCGCAAAGGCAATGAAATCAGCGCACTCGATACTCCTTCATTCGAATATGCAAAGGCATCTGTATCTGTCCCAGTGGCTCTGGAGGCAGCAGCTCGTTGAAATGGAATTTTATTCTTCTCGGCCGTTTTAATAATTTGCTTCAATAAGTTATTTTGCACTGCTGGACCATACGTTAATACTGGACCATCGCCTGATTTTAAATCACCATTTTCCACTTTGTCTACCATTGGTGTATGCGTATCGTGACAAACGTCAGTGATAATTGCCACATTCGGTTTTATTTTCTGCGCAATCATTTCTGCCCCACGCAAACCAACTTCTTCCTGAACAGAATTCACTATATATAGTCCAAAAGGCAATTTAATCGTGTTCTCTTTTAACAAACGTGCCACTTCAGCTATCATGAAACCACCAACCCGGTTGTCCAATGCACGACCAACATAACGATTCTTGTTTAAAATCATAAACTCATCTTCAAAGGTTACGACACAACCAACGTGAACTCCCAATTTTTCAATTTCTTCCTTCGAACTGCATCCACAGTCTAAAAAGATATTTTTCATACTTGGTGTTTCCTCTTTTTGTGCACGGGTGTGAATTGCCGGCCATCCAAAAATTGCTTTTACTATACCTTTTTCCGTATGAATGTTTACACGCTTTGAAGGTGCAATCATATGATCTGAACCACCATTTCTGCGCAAGTAAATAAAACCATCCTTCGTGATGTAATGCACAAACCAGGAAATTTCATCAGCATGCGCTTCAATGACAACCTTGTATTCCGCTTTTGGATTGATTACGCCAACTACAGAACCATAGTTATCCGTAAAATATTCGTCAATAAAGGGTTTGATATACGACAACCATAATTTTTGTCCTTCTGATTCAAATCCAGTTGGACTTGGATTGTTTAAATATTTTTCCAGAAATTTCTCTGATTTTGGGGTAATAACTTTTTTCATTTGTGTTGATTTTTCGTCTTCACAAACATACTGTTTTGAGGGGACTTTTAAAAGTCAAGCCAAATTACTTCATCAAGGTGATATTCCCTTTAATGATGGATTCATCTCCATCGATGCAGATCGCCTTCAAGTAATAATCATAGACATCTGGATCCAATTGTTTACCGCGGAAGGTTCCGTCCCAGCCAATCAAACGATCAGTTGATTCAAAAACCATTTCTCCCCAACGATCAAAGACGCGAAACAACATTCCTTCAATTAATTCTCCTCTAACATACAACACATCATTCTCCCCATCGCCATTTGGAGTAAAAGCGTTCGGTACATATATGAATGAATCTTCACACAAGAAGGTGAAAATACGCACCAACACTGTATCTTGTCGTGTACAAATTCCATCGCTTGCAGTAAGTGAAAAAATCGTGTTTTGCTCCACTGTTGCCGTGGTTGTTTGTGCAGTTGTATTGGTAACCTGATCCGTTGGGAACCATGAATACGATAAACCATTTGGTTGAGCCGATAAGGTAGTTGTCCCTCCTGCTGGAACCAACAATGGATTCGCTGAAGCTATCACACTGCCTGGCGCAATAGAACTAACTGCAATGAAGATTGAATCTTGCACTACACAACCATTCGAAGCAGTAGCTGTGACATAAACGTATTGCGAAGTTGGTGGTTGAACCGTCACTTGATTCAAAACGCTTGGTGTTACGAGAATTGAACTTGGCGACCAGCTATACGAAAATGAAAATGCAGGATTTGTATTTGTTGCTGTTACAACCGTTGTTTCTCCTGCACAAATTGAATCATTGGCGGATAAGGATATGGCGGAACTAACAAAATCGACAACGACCGAATCTTCATCATAACAACCTGCATTACCTGCCAAGACATAATAAGTTGTACTTCCTGTTGGCGCAATTGTCAAAACAGAATCACTCACGGAATTGTTTAAGGTATCTGAAAACATATTGTCCGAAGACCAAATGAAAAAGTCAGCTGTACCAAAACTATTTGCAGTTAAGGTTATTGGAACTGGGTTACATAATTCTATTGTGTTATTGACATTCAATTGAACGGAATCAGTAACGGTAATTGAAATCAAAGCGGTATCTGTCAATAAACAAACACTATCCGTCACATACAAATAGATATCGTAAATGCCCGGCACATCGTAGGTAATTGTTGGATTAAAAATGACAGAGCTTGTATCACCATTTCCAAAATCCCATAAATACGAATCCGAAGTCGTTGAGAAATTATCTAGTGTTACCGTAAATGTAGCACATCCAAGCGTTTGATCCGCCGTAAATTCAGCATTTGGAATCAATTGAAAATCAAATTTAAAAACGATGTTGTTACAGTTGGTGCTTAAATTAGCATTCGACCAAGCACCTGGAGTTGTCGGGAAATCTGAAAAACCGCCGCAACCGCCACAAACGGATTGGTATACGACTCCATTTTTATCGAAACGAGACGTTCCGCCATCCACATGTTCGTTGGCTTGATTTCCTCCTAGATATGAGCCATAAAGCAAACCTGTAAACTCTCGAGCAATCACGATTAAGTAAAAATCATACCCATTTGGTGGACTTGCTTGAAAGGCATTGGTTGAAACAGGCATTCCTGAAAGTGGCGTTCCTTGTAAAATATTTGCACCCCAACCCGAAATGTACATGTTACCGCAAATATCTACCAAAAAGGCTGAAGGAGAAATATTGATGGACGACATTCCATTACCAAAAGTCGTAGAATTCAAATTCGTTGTTAGGGCTGGATTCAACTTTATTACAAATTGACTGCTGTTCGGATTTACATATCCAGCATTTACTACAGGAAACAGTCCGCCAGCTGATTGTCCAACTGCAAAAATATTATCATTCCGGTCAATTTCCACAAAGAACGCTTGATCATAATTAACTGTTCCGAGATATGTGGCATTCGTTACAAGCGTTGCACTTGGATTCAATTTCACGATAAAACCATCTGTTTTTCCACCGTTATAAGTTGGTTGAAAACCTCCGGACGTAAAAGGTAAATTGGAAGAACTTGTACCACCTGCAAAAACGATATTTAAACTTGAGTCAATTTTTACAGAATAACATGCGTCGTTGTTACTTCCTCCATAATAACTTGACCATTGCAAAGTCGACAAGTTGGAAGAGAGTTTAAACACAACCCCGTCTTGCATACCAGCATTCGTTTGTTGAAAAGCACTTAGTACAGGAAAGTCCACGGATCGTGAACAAGAAGCAACGATGCAATTACCTATTGAATCCAACATAATTTCACCGCGGAACTGATCACCGTAATTTGAGGTCAAAGAATCATAATTGGCCACTGTATTATAGGTTCCAGAAGTCACTTTTGTATTAATACCATCATTCAAGGACCCTCCCATGTAGGTTGATCCTAATAAATTATGCCCGTTTGGAGAAATTTTGGCAACGTAAATATCAGTTCCTTGATTGGTGAAATAAACACCATTGAAAAAGAAATCTGTATTTGCTGTACCTCCAGAATGAGTGGCTTGATACCCATTGACAATTGGAAAATCGGTACTTGACGTTGCCCCATAGATATATAAATTATTGAGCGGATCACATATTAAACTGTGTGCAGTTTCGGAACCTTGATTGCCATCTCCACCACCCAGGAAAGTAGTCCAAAGCATGTTCGTTCCGTCGGCAGCATATTTCGAGATGAATACGTCCGTAATACCATAAGTTGCATTGGTTGTAACCGTAAAATTTGAATTTGGGTCAAACACAGCAATATCAGGTATTGGAAATGAATTCCCATAAACGACGCCTGCAGAATAAGCTGTTCCATCAGTTCCATAGGTCGCGGTCATCCCAAAATTGTCCGATAATGAACCAGAATACGTTGCAAAAATCAAAACTGGATCGATGACCAAGATGGCGTTTTTGTTATAATTCCCCAGTTTAAAGTTCACATTGTTGCCATTCAGAACAAACGCACAAGGAACTTCAATGATTTTACCATTCACAACTTGATAGGAATAAGGTTTTTGCTCCATGATCGTACCAAGGGGTGTTTTTACAAGCAAATTTCCTTTTTTGTCGATGCTTAATTTCTCTTGACCGGCATAATTCAATACCAATTGCGAAGCATCCCTATTCGGTTGCACATGAAACTCATACTTCAGCTGTTCGTGCTCTTCAATTAATTTTAAATCAATCCCATTGTACAAGTTTCGCAAGATTGCTTCACTATATCCATGCACCTCTGAAGCCCATTTAGACTGATCATTTCCTAAAAAATAATTATAATATTCCTTGGTTGGAAGTTGTTTTTCCAATTGCGTGACTTCATTTGCTCCAAGAAAATTTAGATGGACAACGGTTTGTGGCACAACCGTTTCAACTTCAATGTCACGCGGATTACCATGCAGTTCTTTTAAAGCTGAAAAATCTTGTAAATGAAAAATGAATTTTTTTTGCTGAATCCAAAGATTTCCACCTGTAAATCGTGCTTTGAAAAGAATCGGATCTTCCCACTGACCTTTGTTTTCGATAAATGCATGATGAATAGAATGTGTATGCTCTATTTCCTGCGCAAACAAGGAAAATGTAGTGCAAATTAGAAAAATAGTTAATCGTTTTTTCAAGCGCATTCTGTGCAATAGTTTGTGAACTAAATTAATGATTTTTCAATTAAAGACGTCAAAAAATGAAAGTTGGCGCATTATCCATGAGAATTCATGAATAAAAAAGAGCATTCTACGCCATTTTATCATTCAAAAATCTTAATTTCGTAAGTCTCTAAAAACAGATTTTTTTACACGCTTTTAGTACGCTTTATGAAGAATCGAATTACTTCACTTTTTAACATTCAATATCCCATAATTCAAGCAGGAATGATTTGGTGCTCAGGCTGGGAATTGGCTACGGCTGTTTCAAACGCTGGTGGATTAGGTATCATCGGTTCAGGCTCCATGTATCCTGATGTATTGGAAGATCAAATAATCAAATGTAAAGCAGCAACAAACAAACCTTTCGCGGTGAATTTGCCAATGCTTTATCCTGATATCGATAAACACATCGAAACGATTATCAAACACAAGGTCCCGATTGTTTTTACTTCTGCAGGAAATCCAAAAACGTGGACAGCACATTTAAAATCGCACGGAATTACAGTTGTTCATGTTGTTTCAAGTGTAAAATTTGCCTTGAAAGCCCAAGACGCTGGTGTTGATGCCATTGTTGCAGAAGGATTTGAAGCTGGTGGACACAATGGTCGTGATGAAACAACAACGCTTTGTTTGATTCCAATGGTTGCGAAAGAATTGTCTATTCCTATAATCGCAGCAGGTGGAATTGGTACAGGACGAGGAATGTTGGCTGCAATGAACTTAGGAGCCGATGCAGTGCAAATTGGAAGTCGCTTTGTAGCAACGCCAGAATCGAGTGCACATGCTAACTTCAAAAAAGTAGTAGTTGACTCAAAAGAAGGCGACACCTTGTTAACCTTAAAAGAACTGACACCGGTTCGTTTGGTGAAGAATGAATTTTTTCATCAATTGGAAAAAGCCTATGAAAATTGTGCAAGCCCAGAGGAATTAATGGCATTATTAGGTCGCGGACGTGCGAAAAAAGGCATGTTTGAAGGAGATACTGTGGAAGGAGAATTAGAAATTGGTCAAATCGCTGGACTGATTGACGAAATAAAACCCGCAGCGGAGATCGTTGCTGAAATCCTTACTGAATTTAACCTTGCTTTGAGCGAACAACAAACTGAAAAATATCAATTTTAATGATCAAATTCGAACGATTTAAATTAGCCAACGGACTTACCGTTCTTTTTCATAAAGATCCAACCACACCATTAGCTGTTGTAAATACATTGTATGATGTTGGTGCGCGCGACGAAGTAGAAGAAAAAACAGGGTTCGCTCATTTATTTGAGCACTTAATGTTCGGTGGCTCCATGAATATTCCTGATTTTGATGCGCCTTTGCAAATGGCAGGTGGCGAAAGCAACGCATTTACTTCAAACGATATAACGAATTATTACGACGTTCTTCCAGCGAACAACTTAGAAACTGCTTTGTGGTTGGAAAGTGATCGTATGTTGTCTTTGGCCTTCACTCCGAAAAGTTTGGAAGTACAACGCAATGTAGTAATTGAAGAATTTAAACAACGCTACCTTAATCAACCATATGGTGATGTTTGGTTAGAATTGCGCCCATTGGCATATGAAAAACACCCCTACAAATGGGCAACGATTGGGAAAGAAATCAAACACATTGAAGATGCAACAATGGACGATGTAAAAGCATTTTTCCACAAGCATTACAATCCATCAAATGCCATTTTGTGTGTTGCTGGAAATTTTGAATTGGACTACATAAAAGAAGTTGTTGAGAAATGGTACGGGCCTATTCCAGCTGGAATCAAACCTGCACGTATCCTTGAAAGTGAACCAGAACAACATGAATTCAGAGAAAAAATAATCGAACGACCTGTTCCCACAGATGCTTTTTACTATGCCTTCAAAATGCCAGAGCGCAAAAACGAAGTTTATTACATGGCTGATGTGCTTTCTGATGCCCTTGGACGCGATAAATCATCTCGTTTGTATATTTCCTTGAAGAAAGAACAAAAGTTGGCATCTGAAATTGGTGCTTATATCACAGGGGCAATGGACAACGGACTTTTGGTGATTTCTGGAAAATTGAACGATGGCATTTCTTTTGAAGACCTTGACAAAGCGCTTTGGAAAGAGTTGGATAAAATTCAAACGCATCCAATTTCACAAGAAGAATTAGATCGCTTGATGATTAAAATTCGCACGTCAAAAGAATTTCAAGAACAAGGATTACTTAATCGTGCCATGAATTTGTGTGTATTTGAATTGCTCGGTGATGCTGAGGGAATCAATACAGAACATGAAATCTATCATGCGATTCAACCAAGTCATTTGCAAGAAACGGCTTTGCACATCTTAAAACCAACCAACTGTTCATTATTGAAAGTTAAAGCTTCAACCAATGCTTAATAGAAAAGATACACCGGCAATTTTGCCTATCGAAAAAATAAATTTTGTCAAACCACAAATCTTCGATATTTCGACGAGCACAAAGTTGTTTTTCATGAAAGAAGTTCCTAATGAAACGACGCGCTTAGACTTGTATTTTGATGCTGGAACAATTAAAGGAGATTGTGGAATTTCTTCATTTGTAAATGGATTGTTACTTTCTGGAACAAAAGAAAAAACATCGATTCAAATTAACAGTGAGATTGATAATCTAGGTGGATTTTTTGAATCAGGAATTTCGAATGAAAATGCCGTGATTACAATTTATTCCCTTCGAGAAAATATTTTACCGATCCTTCGGGTAATTCAAGATGCCATTCAAAACCTTGCATTTATCGAACATGAAGTAGAAGAATTGATTGCTGATCGTCGGCAGAAGTTCAAACAGAATATGGAAAAAGTGAGTTTCTTGGCGCAACGAGCGTTTCAACAACGATTGTTCAACGACTCAATTTATGGTCGTATTACCAATGAAGCAGATTTCGATTCAATCACAGTTCCAAAATTAAAGCACTTTTTTCAGGAAAATTATTTGTATGGCTTGAGCAAAGTTGTTGTCGTTGGTAACCTAAACCAAGATGAAATTGATGAAATCATTGATTTAACAGGTAGCTGGTCTTCTGAAGTTAATACGCAATTTGAAAATTCAATTAAAAATCTTCGCGGTGGTGCGCACATTGTAAAAGATGGCGCTGTACAAACTGCTATTCGCGTAGGGAAAATTCTTTTCAATAAGCGGCATGAAGATTACAATGACTTCTTGATTCTGAATACCATTTTTGGTGATTATTTTGGTAGTCGCTTGATGTCAAACATTCGAGAAGACAAAGGCTATACCTACGGAATTGGAACGATGGTGGCTGAGTTACATGAAACAGGGTATTTTCTGATTGCAACAGAAGTTGGAAAAGACGTGAAAGATGCAACCTTGAAAGAAATTCAGTTTGAGATGGAGCGTTTACATTCTGAATTGGTGAGCGAAGAGGAATTATTATTGGTTAAAAACTACATGTTGGGACAGTTATTGAAAAGCGCCGATGGGCCCTATTCTATGACAGATTTATACATGGGTGTTGAACCGTATGGTTTAGATTTGGACTTTTACAATCAATCCATTGAATCGATCAATCGAATTACACCTGAACGCATTCAAGAATTAGCGCAAAAATATTTACGCTGGAACGATATGACAGTTGTTTCCGCCGGATAGCAACTCATAACTGAATTTTTCGTCTGCATACTATAAAACATGATTCTACGTTAGATTACAATGCCAAGACTGTTTCTCATGCTCCTGATTGTTGTTGGATGTTCATTTTCATCCAAAGCTTCTCATGTTATGGGCGGGGAAATCACGTGGAAATGTCAGGGCGGAAATTACGTGTTCCAATTGGTTTTTTACCGTGATTGTAACGGCGCAGATGTCAATACTATTTCAGAAAATCTGCGGGTTTGGAATCATCCAACCTTAACGTCTATAACACTTCCATTTGTTTCAAGAACGGATATTTCTCCAAGCTGTAATCAGGTTGTTGGCTCACCTATTCCACTTGCATGTGGTTCAGGAACGAGTGGAGGAAATGGAATTGGAGCCATTGAAAAAATAGTATACCAAAGTGCACCGATTCCCATAACAGGAACGCCACCAGTAAATGGTTGGGTTTTTACGTATGAGAATTTTTCGCGTAGTAATGCGTTGACCAATATTTCAAATCCAGGAACATACGGAATTACCCTGGCAGCGAAAATGTACGCCATCGGAACAAGCGCCGGAACATGTGTCGATAATTCACCTGTTTTTCTTCAAGCTCCGAATTTTGTGACATGCGCTGGATCTCCTTACCTGTACAATATGAATGCTGTCGATCCTGATTTAGATTCATTAGCAATTGATTTTGGAATTCCATACGATAATTTCCCAACCGGTATTTATAACCCTCCAACGAACCCAAGCCCTGTTCCTTTTGAACCAGGATTTTCGTTTTCATCTCCAACACCAGATGCCAGTTTAAATGCCAGTAATGTGGCAGCTCAGATTGATGGTTCTTCTGGAGAATTGACTTTTACTTCGTTTAATGTGGGAAATTACGCAGTTAAAGTTTCTGTAAAATCATACCGAAATGGAATTCTCATAGCAGAAGTAGAACGCGAAATGCAAATTGTTGTTACGGCCTGCACAAATGCTAATAATTCGCCAATCATTAACGCCCCTTTCGCAGGTGGTTTGTTCGAAACGACGGTGAATGCTGGTACGCTGGTTAACTTTAATTTAAGTTCAACAGATATTGAATTGCTGCAAGATGGTTCACCACAATCGAATTTACTTTCGGCATCCGGCCCTATGTTCGGTACCAACTTTACAAGTACTTCTGGATGCGGAATTTCTCCATGTGCAAGCTTAAATTCAACACCGATTATTTCTGGAATTCAAGGTGTATCTGCAACTTTTAATTGGCAAACAGATTGTGATCATTTAGTTGGATCCAATGGAAACGCGCAAGATGTAATTCCCTATCATTTTGTATTTAGAATTCAAGATGATTATTGTCAGGTTCCAAAAGTGAGTTATGCAACAGTAACAATAAACGTTGTAAATCCCGGTGTTATCCAAGCCCCAGCAATTAATTGCATTCATTCAGATGCTTCAGGAAACGTAACGATTGAATGGAATCCAGTAGCGAATCCAAGCGGAACATTTATAGCGTACCAAATCCATTCAGTACAAAATGGATTATTGGCAACACTTCCTGCAATTGGAACTATCTCGTGGATTGACCCACTTGTTGCGCAAGAAAATGATTATTTCATCGCCGTTGTATCTGGATGCAATGGAAACACAACGCGCTACAGCGATACTGTTTCTAACATTTATTTAGACTTAACAAATCCAGCAAATGGAACAGCTATTTTGCAATGGAATGATCCAAGCACTGCACAGCAAGCAAACATGAACGATTATTATTACATCTATCGCGAATATCCAGCTGGAACATGGACGATGATCGATAGTGTTGCATATGGTGTAAATTTCTACAAAGACACGATTGACATTTGCGAAGCCTTTTTGAATTACCAAATTGTGCTAGAAAATCAACCCTGCGATTTCACTTCAAATGTTGAAGGTGATGATTTTGAGGATATGCTGACTCCTTCAATTCCTGTGATTTCAAATGTAAGCATTGATACCTTGACCAATAATGTTAGTATCAATTGGAATCAAAACAACCAACCAGATACCTATGGTTATGTCATTTACACATTTGACGCCAATGGTTTCTTGTATGAAATGGATACGGTGTGGGGGATTACTAATACGAATTACACCTATTCACCTGATGTGACAGTTGGGCCACTCTCTTATTCTGTGGCTGCATTTGACTCTTGCTATACACCTTCAGTTCCGCCAACTTTCCAAACTTCTGCAAAAGCAGATGTCAACACAACCATGTTCTTATCAAGCAATTTGTTGATTTGTAGTAATGAAGTTGAATTAACATGGACAGATTATGTTGGTTGGGCGGGAATTGATCGATATGATATTTATGGTAAAATCGTTGGTGGACAGTGGAGTTTGTTAGGCACTTCAACAACAACGAATTTTACTGCAGACGTGCTTCCGTTATTGGATTATTGCTTTTTTATCAAAGCTTATTCCACCACTGAAGATTCTTCTTTTTCACAGATAGCTTGTTTGAGTATTATTGCCCCTACCCAACCTGATTTTCACTATTTACAAGTGGCCACTGTTAATGGGAACCAAATAGACATTAAACATCTTGTTGATGTTAATGGCGGAGTTACAGCAATTGCGATTGAAAAGATGAAGGACACTGGCATTTTTGAAGAAATTGTCCAATTACCAGCCACTTCAATTAACTTAAGTTACACGGATCCAGATGTTGATGTCAATAAATATAGTTACACGTATCGCGCTCGAATCATTGACAGTTGTGGGCAAGCAGGAGCTGTATCTAACAGTGGAACAAGCATCTTATTGAAAATTCAAAAAGATGACGTTCTTATCAAGAATTATTTGACGTGGAATGAATACACCGATTTTGATGGTGCAATATTAGGCTACAACCTTTATAGGGGAATTGACGGCAATTTCAGTGGCGCACCAATTGCTACCTTACCCTCATCGGCACGCTATTACGAAGATGATTTGAACAATGTATCGTTTACTGGGAAAGTATGCTATTACGTTGAGGCAATTGAGGGAAGTAATTTATTCAATGATCCACAAATCAGTCGATCAAATAATGCTTGCGAAGTCTTTGAACCACTTATCTATATTCCTAATGCTTTTACACCAGATGGATTGAATCCAAACTTCGTTCCTGTCATCACGAATTTCGACCCCACAGATTACCGTTTCACTGTTATTGATCGTTGGGGACAAGTTGTTTTCCAAACAGATTCACCGCTAGAGGGTTGGTCTGGTTATATGGAAAATACGGGGAAAATAGCCGAAACAGGATCCTATATTTACATGGTTGTGATGCACGATGGAAATGGAATTGAAATCGTGAAACGCGGTCACGTAAGTTTATTAAAATAGCCCTATCTTTGCGACGTGAAGCGCATACTTATCATACAAACAGCCTTTTTAGGAGATGTCATATTGGCAACACCAGTTGTATCTGAATTGAAACGCATATTTCCTTTAGCCGAAATTGATATGCTTGTAAAAAAAGGCAACGAAGCACTTTTACAAAACAATCCTAACATTCGTTATTGCGTTACATTTGATAAGCGTAAAGGCAAGTATCGTTCAATCATTCAATTGATTAAACAGTTCCGTTCACAAGAATATGATTTGGTTATCAATTTACATCGCTTCGCAAGTAGCGGAATCATTGCAGGGTTTTCTGGCGCAAAGAAAAAATATGGGTTTAAAAAGAATCCTTTTTCATTCTTGTATAGCAAATCCTTCAGCCATGAAATTAGCTTTGCTGCTGCCTCTGGCGGTGGAAATGGCATCCACGAAGTAGAGCGAAACTTATCCATGATTCAAGAGTTTGGGGCTGTAACATTAAAGCGCCCTGAGTTATTCCCAACAAAAGACCAATTTGATAAAGTTAAATCCTTTCAAACTGTTCCTTATTTTTGTTTTGCTCCAGCCAGTGTTTGGTTCACAAAACAATTACCGAAAGAAAAATGGATTGAATTAATTCAGCGTTATTCTAGTCAAGGTAGCATTCTATTACTGGGAGGAAAAGATGACCGTAAGCTGTGTGATGAAATTATTCAAACTTCTAAAATTACGAAGGGATTAAATCTTGCCGGTGAATTGAATTTACTCGAATCAGCTGCATTGATGAAAAGTGCGCAACGAAACTTTGTAAATGATTCAGGTCCTTTGCACATTGCATCAGCCATGAATGCCCCGGTAACTGCTTTTTTCTGTTCAACGATACCAGCCTTTGGATTTGGACCTTTATCAGAAGATTCTGACATTGCACAAGTTGAAAATTTAGCTTGCCGACCTTGTGGCTTACATGGACACAAAGCTTGCCCGAAAAAAGATTTTAAATGCGGGAATGAGATTAAAATCGATTAAATGTGTGATGCATTTTTGTGCCGTAAGTACTCATTATTTGAAGTTGAACTTCTGTCATTCCATTCGATTTGCCAACCTTAATATCCTTGAAAAAACGCAAACAATTTTGCACTGATTTAGAATTATTACATTCTATTGAAGATGCATTCCCATCAATAAAAATTCTAAACAAGCCATTCTGAACCAAATAATTCAACTTAAGATAAATGCATAAAACAGTATTGCAAATCTTTTCTTCACCCATAGCGACAAGTTCCCAAGCGTCAAAATACAAATTGATTGAAAGTGACTCTTTATGAATTTGAAATAGGATTTCTTTCGAATTGTAAATTAGTTCGAAATAATTCTCATTTTCTAAGATGGTAAGCGACGAATCTTCTAGTATTTTCTCGATCAATTTAGAACCAAACATGCTGGGATATTAAATAGTTAAAGAACAAACGTATTCAATTCCTTTTCTGCTTCATATTTTCAATCTTGGTGTTTCACACTTTTGGTAAAAATTTTAGCATTTTAGTAAGTAAAAACTAAAAAAGCACAACGAAAACGCTGTGCTTTTTTATTAGACCATAAACTATAAACTTAGCGTATACTATGTTTAACTCTACTAATTGTCTCTCCGATTCTTACTTCAATGAAGTAAATCCCTGGAGAAACAGTTAGATTCTTTAGCTGGAAGGTATTGCTACCTTTTTCGCAATTTTTATTTTCTAGATAGATTGTATTTCCATTCAAATCAGATATCGTCATCACCAATTGCTCTTCACTAGTTGTATTGTTGTATTCGATGTAGAATTCATCACTACTTGGATTTGGATATACTTTCAATCCTTGCGAAAGATCGTCTGAACCACAATTGACTGACGCGATATTAAATGTTTCTGATGCACCATCGAAATCGAATTGCGTCAAGCGATAATAGATTGTTCCATTCGTATTGTCAGCATCCACAATTTCATAATTCAATAGTGATGTAGAATTTCCAGCTCCTTCAACCTCTGATAAAACAAACCAGTTCATACCATCACGTGATTTCTCAACGGTGAAATTTGCAGAATTGTGTTCGGATGCTGTTGACCAAGTGACTGCTACTCCTTTACTGTCAATACAATTTGCTTGGAAGCTAATTAACTCAACTGGGAGCGGTGCTGCCGTTGGATAAGCTATCGCGAAATAACTAAATCCTGACATGCCTGTTCGCGAGATTGTGAAATCTGATTGAGCACCAGTTGTTGTTCCATGCGCACCATCCAATGTCCATGTTGTATGTGTATTCGGTGATTTGATAATGCGACACACATCAAAGGTGTTTCCAATTGTTGAAAAACCTTTTGGACGTAAAGTTAATTTATAGATCCCACCTACAATAGCACCAGGAAAAATCTCCCAGTAACCATCTGTTGCAATGTTATCCAATTGCCAGTTGTATTGATCAGTCAATGTCAATCCGTTGGTTCCAGCTGATGTTGTTGTTGGATTAATCGCTTTAAACTGCACTGTTAAATAACCAGCCGATGTTGGTGCTGTTGTATATTCCAATATTGTAGAACGGTTATCGTTCGCTGTTCCTACAGGGAATAAACCTGATGAATTACCTGAATTTGTTGCATTCGCATAATATCTTCTAAACGGACCAACGACTGTTCCTGAAGTCCAATTCAATGTTCCCACGACATTAAATCCAAGTAATAAAATATTTGTTATGCTGGTTGTTATGTTTCCTGCCGTCATGGTAAGCGCAAATTTTGCAGTCACCGGAGTGCTTAATGTTAAACCTGTTGATGTGTTATTCACAGTTAAATTGGCAAACAATGTTCCTGAACTCCCCGAAATTGATTGAGCACTTGTTCCACTAAACGTTACCATTCCTGTTCCTGCAGTAAAGGTTCCATTTTTCACCCAATTTCCTTTCACAGTGAGTTCACCTGTAGTCATTGTCAATGTTGCGCCTGTTTCAATGGTCATGTTTTTAACCAAACCAGTTGCAGTTGTAATTGTCGGTTGATTTACTACACAAGCGCTTGTTCCTTGAATAAACACATTCGTTGTATTACTCGGAATAGCTGCTGCCACACCATACGTTGTACCATTGTAACTCAACCAGTTTGAAGCATTTGTCCAATCTGTTGATACTTTACCCGTCCAAACTAAATCTGTTGAAACAGGTGTAGCACTAATTGTAGGATTAGAAACAGTTACTGTATGAACTGGTGAATTTCCGACACAAGCGCCATTTGTAATGACAGCGCGATAATACATCGTTGCATTCAAGGCTCCGATTGTAGCACCTGTTAATGTTGCACCTGTTTGTCCTGAGATGTTTGAGAATGAACTATTGTTCGTCGATGACTGCCACTGAATCGTTCCTGAAGCACTCGTAACAGTTATGTTTGAAGGCGTTGCACCCATACAAATTGTTTGATTTGCTGTAAGCGTCGAAGCTGAGTTAATTGTTGCTGTCACAGCCAAACGTGTTGCAGAAACACATCCCGTTGATACATTTCTAACTGCAACATAATAGGTTGTTGTAGTTGAAATAACTGGAGTTGTATAGCTTGTTGTTCCTTGAGAAAGTAAGTTTCCTCCCGTTGAAGCATCGTACCAATCCAATGTTAAACCAGCGCTCACCGTTCCAGTGAATGTAACAGCTGAAGCACCACATGCTGTCATGTTTGGAACAACTGCACTAGAAGAGCCTCCATTATAAACAAAAGATCCTACAGAATTAAAGGTGTGAATAGTATATCCACCCACAGAAGTAATAACTCCACCGGTTCCATTCTGTGCACCTGCATATTTAACAATTACAACACCTGAACCACCTGGTCTTCCTGGGTTTGAACCTGCTTCACCAGCACCGCCGCCACCGCCGCCTGTGTTGGCAGTACCAGCTGTTGCTAAAGGTGAATAACCCAATCCACCGCGACCAGCACCTCCAAGGCCTGCTAATCCAGTTCCTGATCCACCGTAACTACCACCGCCGCCGCCGCCGCCATAATATGTTAAGGTTCCAGTTATGGAACTAGAAACTCCATTTCCGCCATTCCCTGCTGTACCGGCAATTCCTGCTGCTGCTGCACCGCCGCCGCCGCCGCCACCTTGCGTGCTACCAGCTCCTCCAGCAAAACCTCCAACAGTCGATGTTCCTCCAGTTTGAACTGTAGAAGCATTGTGACCACCACCACCGCCATTCGCACCCGATAAACCATTTGCAAGTTTGGAACCACCGCCACCGCCGCCAATTGCAGTAATTGCAGTTGGTGTTGATAATGTTGTAGTTCCACCATTTGCTGCTTGTGAACCAACACTCGTTGCGTTTACTCCACCATTACCAATAGAAACACCATAGGTTCCACTCGCTAATGAAATAGTTCCTGCGATTACTCGACCGCCACCGCCACCGCCAGCTCCATCAAAACCGCCGCCGCCGCCGCCGCCTACTACTAAATACTCAACTGTTGAAGGAGTATTACTTGCTGCCAATGGTAATGCATTAACTGTTGCTATAACCGCAGTTCTTGGTGAAGATGTACAACCATTTGCCGTAACATCTACATAATAAGTTGTTGTAGCGGAAATACTAGGAGTTGTATAACTTGTTCCCGCTGTTAATGATGCACCTCCACTTACAGCTGCATACCAATTAAGTGTTCCACTAGCTGCATTAGCGCCTAAAACCGTAGTTCCGGAACCACAAATAGATGCTGGCGTTGTAGAACTGATAGTTGGCAATGATGTAACTGTAACTGTAATTACAGTAGAATTGACAGCTGAACATGGACTATTGGTTACAACTGCTCGGTAATAACGTGTGCTCGTGATCGCTCCCATTTGAGCGGAAGTTAACGGTGTAGAGGTTGCGCCGGAAATAGCGTTAAAGGTGTTATTATCTGTTGAAACTTGCCATTGAATTGTTCCAGTATGTCCTGCTAACGTAATGTTTGCTGGCTGAGTACCTGAACAAATTGTTTGATTTGATGAAGCAGTCCCTCCTACTGATGTTGCAGAAACATTTATTGCTCCTGAAACAGCGCTTGTTGTTGAACCTTGTGGATTTGTAGCCACAACATAATAATATTTTGTACCCGCAACAGTTGTTGGAGGTGGGTATGAACTAGCCGTTGCTCCGGAAATCAGTGATCCACCAGAATTTGAGGGAGATGCATTCGAATACCATTGATAGGTTATTGTGCCAGTACCCGTTGCAGCAACAGTTAATGAGGTTGCAGAAGAATTCAAACATAAATTCTGAGTTGCAGATGAAGGTTGCGTATTAATTACTGGACCATTTATTACTGCAACCATTGGTGCTTGTACCCATAATTGCAAGTAAGAAGTGTTTGGGATATCACCCAAACTTAAGTTGATGGATTGATTATTATCTTTTGGTACCCAATGAAAACCATTTCCATTGCAAGCAGCATGATAGATACGTTGATGCAAACTGTTATTCGAATTTGAATTACAATTCGAACTCAAACTACCCGTACTACCTGACCAACTTCCTTGCAACCCATTGTCATTGGTTCCAGTGTGCAAGCATTGATTGTTTACTAGTCTCGTTATGTGCGTAGCATTTGAGGAAACAATTGAGAAACTATTCATATCGCTTGTGATTCTCACCTTAGTAGCTGATCCTAGTTTATTAAGTACTGTTGTATTAAAGATACCGCGCGCTGTATTTGTTAATGCTGCTACTTGCGGAAGGTTTCCAGCTCCATTTCCGAAATCAACTGCCACTTGAACCCATCCACCGGAAATGACATAGGTACTAAAAGTAGTACCGGTTAGATTGAAATAATAAACTCCAGCAACCGTGACGTTTTGTGCTTGCCCCAAAGAGGTAAACGGACTTGAAACGGAACCTGTTTGTCCGAAGACAAAGGATTTCGAAATTGAAAGAAATAAAATAAATGAAAGTGGGATAAATTTTCCCGCACGACTTCTTAGGGCCGTTAGTTTAAACATTGTTTTCATACATACTAAATTTGGTCTGAACAAATTATAACTTATGTAGAAGTGGGTTTCAATTTATTCCAGGTTTGGAATTCGAAACAAACATATGTAGATTAATCTGAGTAAAATCGCTTCACTTTCTTGATCCCACTGTTTTTAGATGTTTCAGTAATTAATTTTTGTATTTCAGTAAATTTCAAAAAATGAATTTTAGCATTTCAGTAAATAGAATTAGGCGTTTTTAGGGTGCAAAAAGAACTATTAACTCTAATTTTACCCCATTACTAAAAAAACAAAATGAGCTTTACAGTTTTCGAAAATTTAATTCAATTAATTGTAGGTTTAACCGGAATTGTGATCATCAGTTTGATTCTATTTTCAATTAAATCGAACAAATTTGTTAATTTCTACTTGTTGATTTTAATTGCATTTGCGAGTGCACGCATGATCTCCCGTAGTACTTTTTCCTTTGGTATTCAAAGCAAATTTTACGATTTTTCAGCACCCTACACCACAATTTTACTATCAACTATTCCTTTATTTTATCTCTATTTCAAAGCAATTGTTTTAGATGACTCCAAATTCCATCGAAAGGATTTGATTCATTTCATTTTTCCAATTCTACTTCTGGGTATTAATTTGATGTTTTATGACAAACAAGTTATTGGTATTAGCAACCTCCGATTATTCAATTTGTTATTTTGCACATTTTTCACGTTTATCTACACGTTCAAAAGCCTCAACATACTTTTCAGAAACATTTGGACAAAGACACTAAACATTCACCAAGAGCATTCCAAACTCATCAAGAACTGGACGAAATTTCTGGGTACGATATGTGTACTTCTGTCGCTTCGTTTTATTGCTTCAATCATTTATGAGTGGCTCAATGGTTCAGAATTAAAAGGTATCTACATGATTTTTATTCACGTAGCCTTTTGGTTAGTTGTCTTTTTAAAAATCCTTATTTCTCCTGAAATATTATACGGTTTGCCAAAATTGCACAAAAAGTCGTTTTCATTGGAGAATACAGAGATAATCGTATCACCTTTTTGGGATATAAACGGACTTCACATCGCAAATGAACAGGACAAAAAACTGAAAGAAAAGGTAGATACCCGAATACTTGGGCTAATAGAAGGAATCGAATTTCTTGCGGTCAATAATAATTACTTTCGAAACCAAAAAATCACAATAGCCGATATGGCGAACGAATTAAGTGTTCCCACAAGTCACTTAGTATATATTTTTAAATATCATTGTAACTTATCCTTTACAGAATATAAAACAATCATTAAAATAGAAGATGCAAAAAAACTAATTGAAACGGGTTTCCTGAAAGTGAATACGCTCGAATCGTTAGCAATAGAGGTAGGTTTTTCATCCTATAATCCCTTTTTTACTGCATTCAAAAAATTGGTTGGTAAATCGCCGAATGAATATTCGTTGAGTACATTGAAGCTATAGAAAATTTTACCGTAAATCGAGTTTCATCACATAATCCTCCATCAGATAACCATTTCCTATATCAATATTTTCTTCAAATATGATATTAAAGCCGATAGCCTTATAAAAATCTACAGCTTTGTTAAAGCGATTAACATTGAGCAGAAGTCCATCCATTTCAGATTGAATGGCACTTTTTTTCACAAATTCAATTAACTTTTTGCCAATTCCCAATCCCTGTTGATTTGGAAGTATATAGATCTTATGAATTTTCGTTAGACCTTTTTCAGGATGATTCGGTTCAATTCCTATAAAACCAACTGGGTTTGATTCAAGTTCAGCAACATAAAAATGATGTCCTTGATCGAGCTGATTTTCCAAGTAGTTAAGATTGTACATCCAGTTTAACATGTACTGAATCTGCTCGTTACTTAAAATAGCTTTGAACGTATCAGGCCAAATTGCATGTGCTAATTCTCGAACGATTGAAAGTTCTTCACGCTTTACCGCACGAATCTTCATTTTACAATTTTATAAACTGTTGCTGTTGAATTCTACCGTTCACTTCCATGCGAACCCAGTATGTTCCTGGTTTCAAATCCGAAACATTCACATGGGAATTTTGCATTTGTTTCGTTACAATTTTACCCATTGAATCGATAATCTGAACCTTTTCTGGTAATTCATCAACAAGGGTGAAAAACAATTCACTTGATACAGGATTTGGATAAACCGACCATGTAATTTCTTGTTCAATCTCTTCAGTACCTACCATATTCAAAGCTAATTGAACGGCCAAATACGCATTTATTTTACCCCAACCCCATTGCGTGCTTCCAGTTAAAGGAATTATACCTGTATTAGCATCTTCGCGCGCTGTTTGAATAAGAATATCTTTTACCTGTTGCGCTGACAAATAAGGATTAGCTTCTAAGATCAAAGCAATCACACCAGTTACCATTGGCGCTGCCATAGAAGTTCCCGAGAAACGCGCAAATGGATATGTTCGACCATTAAAATCAACTGTTGCAATGGATGTAAATGAAGCATCTGTGTATGAGGAAATGGAAGAAGCAACCGAAACACCTGGTGCTGAAATTTCTGGTTTAAGCACCTCATCATATCGTGGTCCTATACTCGAAAAATTGGCAATCTGTCCGCCGGCCAAGGTACCTCCCGAAGTGAGATAACTGGATGAATAGGCTGCAACACTTATCAAACTATTTGTGCACGAAGGTTCACTAATTCCATATTGATTATCACCACCGATAGTCCCAGCACCAAAAGCCGTAAATGGCATTCCCCAGTTACCAACATCTGTCGAAAGTTCTGTTACATTCCAATAATGAACCTTTCCAGCCACAGCTCGTGATTTTAAATAAACCCGTAAGTAAGTATGGGTATTTTTTACACGCAAGCGCATTTGAGGTCGACCATTTAATGGGTGTGCCGCATCCGCAGAAATATTATACCAAATGGTATCTGCACCAATTACAAAAAACGTATCAATATAACTAGACGTGGTGGCTGTAGAATACCATGGCGTTTCCGCTAAAACAACTCCACTTGTATTATAGACCATTAATCCAGATTCAAAAGGATTGGCTTGCTCGCCCCACATGTGAATACTTTGCCCCCACATATTTGCATTTGATGAATAGGGGTAAAAATCAATTTTTGTGCGAATTGAATCGTTGGTATACGTCTTTTTAATATGAAAGTTGACATTCCCATTATTTCCTCCGGAATTGGCAAAAACAACCCCTAGTGCAGAATAATTATCAATTGCTTGACTCAATAATGAATTTCCATCAAGTGTCCCTAGGTGGTAAAGTCCCCAACTCATATTAATTACTAAGCGTTTTCCTTCAGAAAGTGATTTTTGATACATCCATTCCCAGGCATCCAACACAGCACTTTCATCTACAAGAAAGGTAGCGAATAAAAACCGTGATTCAAAAGCAATCCCTCTGAATGCGGCACCAGCACCACTTCCGCCACAAATTCCTGCAACATGAGAACCGTGCGTTGCATAGCTATAAATGTTTGCTGTATCTGCCCCAACAGCAGTAAATTCTGGCATTGAACTGAATTCAGTACCGTATGTAAAACCACTTGGAGCTGGCCCCGAAGTTTTATATTGATCCCAAGCTGCTAGAATACGCGTATCTTGTAATAGTGTATCATAAAACATTGGGGAAGAGTAATCAAAACCCCAATCTGTAATTCCAATTAGTACATTTTTACCAGTATAACCTTGTGGTAGATTGTATCCATTGTGTACACTGTCTGCTTTGATATCTTTAACTGCTTTATCCAAAGTTGGTTTAATTTTCCCCGCTAGTTGAATCATTTTTAAGCCAGGTAAGGACTCTAAATTAGCTAGCAAAGTAAGTGGAACTTGAATGGAAACAATATCACCAACCTTTGCACCAACAATAACTCCGTCTTGTTCCAGGTTGTTTTTGGAATAGCTGTTAGCTGTTTTCGCTAAAAAACCCACATAATAACCTGCTGAAAGTTTGTGAATTGCAAAACGATCAATGAGTATACTTGAAGGAACATCTTTTGTGCGAATCAACTCTTTTTGAATAACCTGAACATCCGCTCTGGTATTGGCTGAAATTGTGACTTGGGCTGATGCACCAAGCAAAGTAAAAATGGCAATGATTAATGTATAAAATTTCATTCACTAACGTTTAAACCCAAATATAAGGAAATTAAGCCGAAATAATTAAAATAAAACGATTGATTTGGCCCGAGTTGTGCACATTAAATCGTTAATGAAGCACTTGGAGTTGTATTCCTAGAAATGCGAAAAACAAAATATCCCACATTCCTGTGGGATTTCAATTTTATCCTTTTCCGCCTTTTAAAGTGGGTGAGTTTTTAACTGGACTAGAATTTGTTGGTGTTCCACCTCCGCCTCCACTCGGTTTTGGAGAAGTCGTTTTGATTTCCATTCCTGCAGGTTTTGAATTTGAAGGTGGTGGTGAAATCGGTTTAATTTCTCGTTCTACCGGCTTTTCAATGACTTCTGGTTTAAGCTCATTTTCAGTTGGTTTCGATGAGTTTTGATTTTCAAGTCTTCCCTCTTTTATCGTTTGGTTAACCGGTTTAATCTCTCCATTATTGGGATTTTGCTGAATCGGCTGAGGATTATTTCCAGATTGATTTACTGGTCTGTAATTTGTTGGAGTTATGTTTGAACCATTAATATTATTCACAGGCTTATCCAGTCGTGGCATCTGAATTCCACTTGTCAAATCTCGGACAATTGGTTTTGGACTTGGTGGTATTTCCAAATACGCCTGATCAAATATGCATCCTTTCAATTCATCCCCCCGAATACCGTTCTCTTCACATTTTACTCTCGCGGCATTTTGACGATCTGGTGATAAATCGTTTACAGTTCTATGCACCCTTGGGAACGATTCATCAGTATACGTAAATGTGCTTTGTCCAATTCCATAATCAAACAATGTTGTAGTTGGGGTAACTCTAAATTGACGCGCATAATCTCTTGCTAAAAAAGCCAAATATTCCTTTTCCATTTCATTTGATGCCTGTTGCATTTGACTGCCACCAAACGATGAAAACGCCATATAAGCTGGACGACTATTATTTCCTCGCACATCAAAATCATCATTTTGTCTTCCATTGGCATTTCCAAGTAATCCTTCCATATCATTTTGCGCACAAGGGAAAACTTGCACAGCAATATTTAAAAAATTCATTTGTAATGACCGTCGAAAATCAATCGTCGCCACTTCTCCAGTTGGCCATGTTATGATATAATTGTTTGATGAATAGCGAATTGTGCCGCCATGTGGTAAATAATACGTGCCTGAATTAATGTACAAAGGTGAACCATTCAAGCGCAAAGAACAATTTGAAATATTATCAGGTTTTTCATTTGCATAAACGCAAACACGATCTCCACCGACATTCATAGCCAAAGCTGTGTTTAAGGAAAAATCATCGCTTTGTGCTTGCTGACGCGCTTGTATTTCAACGTTTTGTGAAGCCGATTTCACTAACACAAATTCTCCAACAGTCTGAAATGAATAGGTCGCACCATCGAAAGAAGATAAATGCGGATCGCCATAGGTTCTTCCCATTGTAGGTTGGCAAGAGGGTCGCGATAATTGGTTGGTTACTGATTGCCAATTACCTCTCGAAGTTGAATCGGCATTCTGAGTACTTGTCGCTGCAATTCGTTGAATGGTCGTACGATTGCTTTCTGGAACCATTTTCATCATTTCAGCTGGGGTATAATTCTCTGGAAATGTTCGATCTGGAATTGGTTCTTTTTTCGCTATTGAAACCATACTTGATGCCAACCATTCCCCTCTAATTGGATCCCATTTTGTTAATTCTGCTCTAATTGGCTGAAAATCTTGGGTGAATCTATCCGTTTGAGCATTCAATGAACTGAATGCTAACACTGCGATTCCTAAATTTAGTACTCGTTTTTTCATAGCGAACTTTTTAAAAGTTGAACTTCCATCAATTGCAAAAGTTGTGCCAACGAAAATACCTTTTAATTTTCAAAAAGAAGTTGTTCAATTTTTGCAGTATAATCACCTATCGAATCCGCTTTCTTTATTATGCGATAAACCTTTGCAGGATTTTCAAAAGAGGCAGAAAAATACTCCCAAAAATGTTTCATTTTAATCAACACATTCCCTTCGTTTGAACTCTCTTTTAACTGACTTTCCAATAGCAGTTGAACAAATTGATAAAATACTTCTTTCCAATCTTCGGGCATTTCATCCTCATCTTCTTGAATCATTTCAAAAAGAAATGGATTTGACACTGCTCCTCGACCAATCATCCAATGATGAATTGATGGGAATCGTTGTTTCAGAATTCGAAAATCACTGACGGAGGTAATATCCCCATTGTAAGTTAATTTATGATTGGTCAATGAAATGCACTCTTCAAAGCGATCGTGATCACAACTTCCAGCATACAATTGTTTACCATAGCGCGCATGAACAATGACTTCACTTAATGGGAATGAATTCAGAGCAGGAAGAAGGGTTAAAATATCTGAAGTATCTTCATAACCCATCCTCATTTTAATCCCAATTGATAAATTTGTTTTTGGAATTACTTCCTCCAAGATTGACAGCACCTTTTCGGGTTGATTCAACATCCCAGAACCTAAATTACGTTTTGCAACCATAGGATAAGGACAACCTAAATTCCAGTTCACTTCTTGATATCCAAGATCGGATAAATAGTTCGCCATAACCATAAAATCATCCGCACAGCAAGCCATAAGCTGAGGAACAACCACTTCATACGGATTGTTTTTGGGTAAAACATCGTGTTTCGGACCTTCTTTAATGGTTCCATCATTCGACATTTTGAGATAAGGCGCATAAAATTGGTCAACATCTCCCAAGGTCTGCTGAAATGCATTCCGAAAATGATAATCTGTAAAACTTTGCAAGGGCGCCAAATACAAAAAGTCTCTCACTTCTTTTTTTGTACAAAGGTAATCTTCTCAATAAGAGTTCAAACCCCCATCCATTTTCACAAATTATTTTAAAATGTACAATATCGACGAAGAAACTGTTGTTTTTAAACAAATAATGTCCTAATTTTCGTCTTGTTAAGACGTAAAACATGAATACAGCAATAACAGAAGGCGTAAAAATATCGGTTCATTCACAGTTTAGGGCAGACTTATCTCAAGTTTTGGTTAACCAATATTTCTTTAACTATCGAATTACGATTGAAAATCACAATTCTTTCGATATCCAATTAATTTCCAGAGAATGGTACATTTTCGACTCGTTGAATGAAGCAAATATCGTTTCTGGAAGTGGCGTAGTAGGCGAACAACCTTTGCTTAAACCCGGAAAGAATTTTACGTATACTAGCGGCTGCGAATTGTTGTCAGAAATAGGTTTCATGAAAGGTTTTTACACCTTTAAAAACTTGAACAATGGTAAGTTATTTCAAGTAATTGTTCCAACATTTAAGTTAATTTTTCCTCCACGTCTCAATTGATTTTCTGTTTATAAAACGTCACGAAAATGAAGGCAAGAACAAAGAGAATCGTGGCCGCATACAATAGGTAGGAATGGTATTTTTGCTTGTTTAATTGTTCATTCATTTTCGTTTCATAATTCTCATTACCATTCTCGCGTTCCATATCTTCTAACAAATGAAAGTTATCTTGATTCTCTGTATGATCGAAAGATAATTCACTGTAATATCTTTCTAATAAATCCGAATACCGTTCTGAATAAACTAAAGCTTTTTCAAAATTCTTCTGAAGTTTATACATTTCAGAAATCGCCAGATTGACGTCCATTGCTTCTTTCAATAAGTTGTTGCTTTTGGAATAATTTTCACAACGTGTATAATAATCCAATGCTTTGTCATAATGTTTCAATTCCACATACAAACCACCAATATTATAATAACTTTCACAAATTGATTTAGCATTTTTTGTTTTCAATCGCAATTCAAGGGCTTTTTGAAAAAAGGCTAAACTTGCATCCATTTTACGCTCTTCGAAATAGGCAATTGCTATATTATTATAAGCATGAGCAACGAGTACCTTTGACTTTGATTTTATTCCAAAACCCGCACTTTTCAGAAAATACTCCTTTGCCAATGCATGTTTCCTGCGAATCAATGCAATTTGACCTAAAAAGGCGTACGCATTAGCAACAGATTCTAATTTACCGATTTTTAGGCACTCGAGTTTATAATGTTGCAAATAGGCTTCAGCTTTGTCGTAATTTTGTAAATAAATATATGCTTGTGCCAAATTCGCTTCAGCTAAAAAAGCGGATGTTGGATCGGGTGAATTTTTTCCGCATTTGAGTGATTTTAAAAAATACTTTTCCGCCATTACGGGCTTGCCAGCATATAAATAGCCATTCCCCAGTTCATTTAAGACTTCCGTTTGAATTAAATAATCCTCGCGCTCTTCAAAATAAGAATTAGAAGATTTTAAATAACTTAATCCTTTATCGGCCTCACCAGTGCGAATCAAATAACTACCAAGAGAACGTTTTCCTACATTTATCGCAAAGTTGTTTTTATTTTCTAATCCTAAGAATAGCATTTCAAATGCATCAATTTTCAATGAATCCAAATTGTTGCGCATGAAATAATTCCAATTATCAAGTGATTCTATGGCTCTTTCCTTGATTTCTTGCTCAGACATCTTGACCGACTTTCTCGCCAATTCCTGCGCAATCAATTGAAATGAAGTGAGTTGTAATAAAATAAGACAAAAAATAGGTGGTTTCATAGTACTGTAATTTTCATTAGATGATTTGTAACAATCTTCGTTGCAAGGATAACGAACATTCGTTACTTTTGCAAAAAAAACATTGTCTATGTCAAACGCAATTTTCCAAGTTCCAGTTGCAAAAAACGAACCTGTAAAAGGGTATGCTCCTGGTTCACCAGAACGTGATTCTTTACTGAAAAAATATAACGAATTATACAACCAAGCTCCAATCGATATTCCAATGTATATTGGAGGAAAAGAAGTTCGTACGGACAATAAAAAACCAATGAATCCGCCGCACGAACACGCAAAAGTGTTGGGTCATTTCAACTATGGAGATGCATCCCATGTTCAACAAGCAATAGATGCGGCATTAGCGGCAAAAGCTGAATGGGCAAATCTTCCTTGGGAAGAACGCGCTGCGATTTTCTTGAAAGCTGCTGATTTATTGGCCGGACCATTCAGAGATAAAATGAATGCTACTACAATGTTGGCTCAATCTAAAAATGTATTCCAAGCTGAAATTGATGCAGCATGTGAGTTGATCGACTTTTTCCGATTCAACGTTCAATACATGACGCAGATTTATAAGGAGCAACCAGAATCGTTACCGGGAATGTGGAATCGTTTACAATATCGTCCGTTGGAAGGATTTGTATTTGCTTTAACGCCATTTAACTTTACGTCAATTGCTGCCAATCTATGTGCAGCTCCTGCCATGATGGGTAATGTTGTTGTATGGAAACCTGCAGATTCGCAAGTATATTCTGCTCAAGTAATTATGGAATTGTTTAAAGCTGCTGGTGTTCCAGACGGTGTAATCAATATGGTTACAGTTGACGGTCCAGTTGCTGGAGATATCATTTTCAAAAACAAACATTTTGCTGGTTTACACTTCACAGGTTCAACAGGCGTTTTCCGTCACTTGTGGAAAGAAATTGGTAATAATCTTGAAAACTATAGAACATATCCACGTATTGTTGGAGAAACGGGTGGAAAAGATTTCATCATGGTACACAAATCTGCTGATGCTGCTGAAGTAGCAACTGCAATGTCTCGCGGTGCATTCGAATTCCAAGGGCAAAAATGTTCTGCTGCTTCTCGTGCTTACATTCCGTCAAACCTTTGGCCAGAGGTGAAACGCATCTACATGGAGCAAGTGAATTCTTTCAAACAAGGAACTCCATCGGATACTTCAAACTTTGTGAACGCTGTTATTGATAGCCGTGCATTCGATAAAATTGCGGGATACATCGATTATTGTAAAACACAAAGTGATGCTGAAATCATTACTGGAGGAAATTATGATAAATCTACAGGTTATTTCATTGAACCAACTACGGTAGTTACAACGAATCCAAAATTCAGAACAATCAGCGAAGAAATTTTTGGACCAGTATTGACTGTTTATGTTTACGACGAAAATAAATTCGAAGAAACATTGACGCTGTTGGATGAAACGTCTGAGTACGCATTGACAGGTTCAATTATGTCAAATGATCGTTACGCGATTAACTTGGCAACAAAAATGTTGGAAAATGCAGCAGGTAATTTCTACATCAATGACAAACCAACTGGAGCTGTTGTAGGTCAACAGCCATTTGGTGGTGCAAGAGGATCAGGCACGAATGATAAAGCTGGTGCAGCGATGAATTTATTGCGTTGGACTTCAGCCAGAACAATTAAAGAAACATTTGTTCCGCCAGTTGATTACAGATATCCATTCTTAGGTTAAGAACCTAAAATCATACTAAAACGCCTTCAATCGAGGGCGTTTTTTTTGCATCAAACAATTTTATCAGTCGAAGAATCAAAGATTTTATTGATTTCAAGGAAATAATTGCAGACTTTTGTACCGATTATGAGAAAAAAGGTTGAAATACTGGCACCCGCAAAGAATCTATTGCAAGGAATGCTGGCAATAAACTCAGGTGCCGATGCCGTTTATATTGGTGCGCCAAATTATGGTGCGCGCTCAAATGCGACCAATCCAATTGAAGACATTGCTGAATTGGTGCAATATGCACATTTATTTAAAGCACAAGTCTTTGTTGTAATCAACACGATTTTATACGATAATGAATTGGATGATTGCCAAAAGTTGATTCATGAATTGTACAACATTGGGGTTGACGCCTTGATTGTTCAGGACATGGCGATTTTTGAAATGGACCTTCCTCCCATTGTTTTACATGCAAGTACGCAAGCCAATAATCGCGACCCAGAACAAGTTAAATTCTTGCAGGAAGCAGGAATGGAACGCATTGTTTTGGCGCGTGAACTTAACTTGGATCAAATCAAAGAAATTCACGAAACAACAGATGTTGAATTGGAATTTTTTGTTTCTGGAGCATTATGCGTTTCTTTCAGCGGCAACTGCTACATGAGTATTGCTGGTGGCGAACGAAGTGCTAATCGTGGTTCTTGTGCACAAAACTGCCGACTTCCGTATGAATTGATCGATGGAACAGGAACAACCTTGATTGAAAGCAGTCATTTACTTTCGATTAAAGACCTTGATTTATCGGATCAACTTCCGAATTTAATTGAAGCAGGAATTACTTCATTTAAAATTGAAGGCCGCTTGAAAGATTTAGTATATGTCAAAAATAATGTTGCCTACTTACGTCAAAAATTAGACGGATTTCTAGAAACCAGCGATCAGTACCAAAAAGCGTCTTCAGGTCGAACGATTATCAACTTTGACCCACAAATGGACAGAAGTTTTAATCGTGGTTATACTGATTACTTCGTAAATCAACGCACACAAAAAATTGGTTCTTGGGAAAGTCCAAAGTCACAAGGCCAATACATCGGAAAAGTTACCAATCATTCAGATAAGGGTTATTTCATTGAAAATGCCGATCAATTAAACAACGGTGATGGTTTGTATTTCATTAATGAAAACGGTGAAGGCGATGGCCTCCAAATCAATGTGGTATTAAACGACTTGGTAATTCCAAACACCTACAAATCGATTCCTGTTGGAACAGACATTTACCGAAATTCGGATGCGGCATTTAATCGTTTGGTAGAGCGTGAAGATGCAACAATTCGCAAGATTGGCGTTAACATGTCCTTGAATGAAACGAATGAAGGATTTAAATTAACCATTGTTGATGAAGATGGACACACTTGTTCAGCAAGTGTTGCAGTGGAAAAAGAAGTTTCCAATAAAGGAGAACAAGTATTGGAGGATATTAAAAAGAATCTTTCAAAAACTGGAAATACGCCGTACATTGTTGATGAAATTGAAATGAAGCTTACGAATAATTGGTTTTTGGCAAGTTCGAAAGTCAATGAAATGCGCCGTGAAGCTTTGGATAATTTGATATCTGTTCGTATTGATGAATATGTGCGCTTGGAAAGACAAATTGTAAAAACGGATCATCCATTTCCTGTTCAACAATTGGATTTCACCTACAATGTTTCCAACCGTTTAGCAAGACAATTCTACAAGCGTCATGGCGTTATTGAAATTGAAAAAGCATTTGAATTACAATGGGATCCCGGAAAATCACGTGTGATGACAACCAAATATTGCGTCAAATACGAATTAGGGAAATGTCCGAAATTCCAACGCGAAACCATGGGAGAAAAAGTTGTTGAACCCTTGACCTTGAAACATGGTGAAAACGAATATAAATTGAAATTCAATTGTAAACCATGTGAAATGGAGATTTGGGAAAAAGATGCAGAATTAACATTTGAAGAAGATTAATAAGAATGACTATGAAATATTTATTTCCACTATTAATGCTTGGATTTTTAGTGAATTCATGCGCAAAGAAAAAAGCGGAAGAACAAGCAGCAGAAGACGATAAAATCATTCAACAGTATTTGACTGACAATGGTCTAACGGCAACAAAAACGAGTACTGGCTTGTATTACATCATCGAAACGCAAGGAACAGGTCCAAGTTGTATGTCGACTTCAGATGTGAAAGTTGCCTACAAAGGTTATTTCACGGATGGATCTGTGTTTGATGAAAGCCCAGCTGCCGGAATAACCTTTAATTTGCAAGGAGTTATTGCTGGTTGGACCGAAGGAATTCCATTTTTTAAAGAAGGTGGAAAAGGAAAATTATTGCTGCCTTCGGCTTTGGGATATGGGAAATCAGGTACCACAGGAATTCCAAAAAATTCAGTATTAATTTTCGATATAGAATTGTTGCAGGTTTTATAGTAGATTTCTACTTCAAACACTTAAAATAATCATACGGCTCCAAGCATTCGTTGCATTGGTAATGTGCTTTACAGGCTGTACTTCCAAAAAGACTAATCATACGCGTATTCCGTGATCTACATTTTGGACACGGAACGACAGTGGGCTCTGAGAACAAAATACTTTTATCCACCTCATTTTCAGGTGGAGCAATCCCATATTCCAATAACTTAGCTCTACCAGATTCAGAAATCCAATCAGTCGTCCAAGCTGGTGCTAAAATCAAATCAACCGAAACGTTTGGAACACCTTTTTCGTTTAATTTTTCAATGATTTGTTCTTCAATCATTTTCATAGCAGGACAACCGCTGTACGTCGGAGTGATTGTAATAAAACACTGATCATTTTCAAGCTTTACCGCTCGAATTACACCAAGATCTACAACTGTTAAAACTGGAATTTCAGGATCAGCAACTTCTTCTAAATAGCCCCAAATGTCATTTTCTGTTACCATTGCATATTAGGATAAGCGCGCTGCATGTATTGCAACTCTGCCAAGATATAACCTAAATGCTCAGAATGCAAGCCTTTTCTTCCTCCCTCTTGTTTCCAATTATTGGTTGGTATTGTCAAGGTTGCTTCACTTAACACAGCATTTACTGTCGCATTCCATTCAAGTTGAATCTCATTCAAACTTGGAACGATTCCTCTTTCAACTAATTCAGTATCAACCTCATCTGTAAAAAATAATTCGTTCGTGTAACGCCATAAAGTGTTCAATGAATCTTGAATGCGCGTATTTGACTCTTCAGTTCCATCGCCTAAACGAATCACCCATTCTGATGAATGCTTCAAGTGGTATTTCGTTTCTTTCAATGATTTTTCAGCAATTGCTGCTAAATGTTGGTCTGTGCTGTGTTGTAATTTTTCAAACAACGGTTTGCGATAGGCATCAAAGAAAAACTGACGCAACATTGTCATTCCAAAATCGCCATTTGGTTGTTCAACCAACAATACATTCTTGTAATCACGGTCGAAACGTAAAAATGCCAAAACATCTGCATCGCGTCCTTTTCCTTCCAATTCTCCAGCATAGCTCAATAAACTTGTAGCTTGTCCAACTAAATCCAAAGAAATATTTGTCATGGCAATATCTTCTTCTAGGATTGGACCGTGTCCGCACCATTCGGATAAACGGTGACCAAGAATTAAACTATCATCGCCCAAGCGAAGTACGTATTCAAAAAGTGAATTCATGTTTAATTAAATCAAGTTTTTACTTACATGTGAGAAATACCATCTGGCACATCGTAAAATGTTGGGTGACGATATACTTTTGAATCTGCTGGTTCGAACAAAGAATCTGCATCTGATGGATCTGAAGCTACCAAATTGTTTGATTCAACAACCCAAATACTAATACCTTCAGATCGGCGTGTGTATACATCGCGTGCATTTTCAATTGCCATGTGTGCGTCTGCTGCGCGCAAACTTCCCACGTGTTTATGATTTAATCCTGCCTTACTGCGAATAAAAACTTCCCACAATGGCCATTCTTGTTTTGTCATCTTCACTTATTTTTGATGGCTTCACTTCACCTAGAAGTCAACCATTTTCAATCGTTATTTTTCTCTGATTGGAAATTATGCACTTTTACGAGCGGCGCGCTTTGCAGCAAATGCATTCGCAGCTTCTCTTACCCACATTCCGTTTTCTTTCGCTTTACGACGCGCATCAACTCGTTCCTTGTTGCAAGGTCCGTTTCCTTTTACCACTTCCCAGAATTCTGTCCAATCAATTTCACCAAACTCATAATGGCCAGTTGCTTCGTTGAACTTCAAGTCTTTATCAGGTAGCGTTAAACCTATTAACGCCGCTTGAGGAACAGTAACATCCACAAATTGTTGACGTAATTCGTCGTTCGTATTTCGCTTAATTTTCCATTGAACAGATTGCGCTGTGTGTTTCGAATCAGCATCACTTGGACCAAACATCATTAACGATGGCCACCAGAAGCGGTTCAAAGCATCTTGCGCCATTGCCTTTTGTTCAGGAGTTCCTTGTGCTAAGTGCGCCATGATTTCAAAACCTTGACGTTGGTGGAAGGATTCTTCCTTGCAAACGCGCACCATTGCACGCGCATACGGTCCGTATGAACAACGACATAAAGGAACTTGATTCATAATCGCAGCACCGTCAACTAACCAACCAATTGCACCCATATCGGCCCACGTTAATGTCGGATAATTGAATATTGACGAATATTTCGCTTTTCCAGTGTGCAAATCATCGATTGTTTCTTCGCGATCAGCACCTAAGGTTTCAGTGGCACTGTACAAATACAATCCGTGACCCGCTTCATCTTGCACTTTGGCAAGTAGAACAGCTTTACGGCGTAAGTTTGGTGCGCGTGTAATCCAGTTACCTTCCGGTAACATTCCAACAATTTCTGAATGTGCATGCTGTGAAATCTGACGAATCAATGTTTGACGATACTCTTCTGGCATCCAATCATTCGGCTCGATTTTTACATCATTATCGATCTTTTCTTGGAATCTACGCTCCAATTCTGAAATATTAATGTCCTTCATAATACTTTTCTCTCAATGACAAATTTAAGGAAATATGTTTAGTGAAATAAACAAGTGAGGAGAAAAAAGGTTTGAGCTCAGGAATAAATAAAATTGAAGAACATATTCGATCCAAAATATGATTTTTCCAAGTTATTCTATTAATCCATTCAACTATTCAGGCATTTTACAAGACAAATGTTTAAATTTGGGGCTTAAAAAATTAATTTCATGACTCCTAAGTTTCATAGCCTGCAAATTTCAGATGTTCGTCAAGAAACGGAAGATACTGTATCTATTGCATTTACCGTTCCGACAGCATTAAAATCAGACTATTCGTTTTTACCAGGACAGTATTTGACATTGAAAGCACTCATTAATGGCAGTGATACCCGTCGTTCGTATTCCTTGTGTTCTGCTCCATTTGAAAATGAATGGCGTGTGGCGGTAAAACAAGTTGAAAACGGTGTGTTTTCTTCATTTGCGAATTCATCTTTAAAAGCTGGGGATATGCTAGAAGTAATGACTCCAACTGGAAATTTCTGCTTGAAACCAGATGCAACTGCCAAAAAGACGTACGCTTTATTTGCTGCGGGTAGTGGAATCACTCCCATCCTTTCGATAGCCAAAACTGCTTTGAAAGAGGAGCCAAACAGTGAAGTGAATTTATTCTATGGAAATAAAAATTTCAATTCAATCATCTTCCGCGAAGCGGTGGAAGCATTGAAAAATACCTACATGAATCGCTTGCGTGTTGTACATATTTTGTCACGTGAGAGCCTTGGAAATCAAATTCAAAAAGGCCGCATTAATAAAGAGAAATGTGATAACTTATTCAAAGCATTTTTGGCAAATGATTCAATCGATGGTGTATATGTTTGTGGTCCAGAAGAAATGATTTTAGGTGTAAAAGATAGTATGTTGGAAAATGGTGTGGCCGAAAAAGCGATTCATTTTGAACTATTTACAACCCCAGGTGTTAAGAAAACGGTAGAAGTTGCTCCGAGCGCAGAAGCAGCAATCGCTTCGAATGTTTCTATTATTTTGGATGGAGACACAATTGATTTGTACTTGAACTCTGACGGAGAAACGATTCTGGATGCAGCGCAACGTGCTGGTGCAGATTTACCCTTTGCTTGTAAAGGTGGTGTTTGCTGTACATGCAAAGCGAAAGTGATTGAAGGAACTGCTAAAATGGATGTCAATTATGCCTTGGAAAAAGACGAAGTTGAAGCTGGCTTCATTTTAACATGTCAAGCACATCCAACTAGCGAAAAATTAATCGTATCATTTGACGAATAGAAAATATGGCATTATTTGGGATTTTTAAAAAAGATAAAGGCAACCAATCAAAAAAAGGATTTTTCGAAATACCCGTTGGTGCTATCGAACACTTAACAAGCGATACCGTAAAAATTGTTTTTGATGTTCCTGTTGAATTGAGCAAAGAATTTGAATTTATTCCAGGTCAATACATCAACATTGCGGCGGATATAAGCGGTAAAGAAGAACGTCGTTCGTATTCCATTTGCAGTGGTCCAACAGAAAAATTGGCTGTTGCTGTGAAAGCAATTGCCAACGGAAAAATGTCGAACTTTTTGCGTACTGAATTAAGTGCTGGAACTGAACTTCACATTTCGAAACCGGAAGGATCATTTACCTTGGACAAAAATGCGAAAACAGTAGTTGCGATTGCAGCAGGAAGTGGAATCACGCCTATCCTATCGATTGCAAAATCAATGAACAACACGAATGGAACGGTTCACTTGTTTTATGGAAACAGAACTACAGCATCAACCATTGCTGCAGATGAACTTTCAGCATTATCTCATGTAAAAACGACTCATTTCTTAAGTGGAGAAGTAGTTGAAGGAACAGTTCACGGACGCATTACGAAAGAATCGTTTACGGAACAAATCAAAGCAAATCTCGATTTGTTGAAAGCGGATGCCTTTTTCTTGTGCGGACCAGAACAAATGATTCTAGACGTAAAGGAAGCACTTGAATTGTTTGGCGTTGCCAAAGCTAAAATTCATTTCGAATTGTTCACTACACCTGTTTTAATGAAATCTGAAGAGCAAGTTGTAACAGCAGCTTTCAAAGGAACAAGTAAAGTAAAAGCGATTTTAGATCATGAAATGATTGAATTCAATTTACCGACCGATGGAAAAACGTTGTTGGAAGCAGTTGAAAACGAAGGAATGGATGCTCCTTTCTCTTGTAAAGGTGGTGTTTGTTCGTCATGTAAAGCAAAAATTAAAAAAGGAAGCGCTTCAATGAAAATCAATTATTCGTTAACGGATCAAGACATTGAAGAAGGCTATATTTTGACATGTCAAGCACATCCAACGAGCGAAGAATTAATTATCAGTTTTGATGAGTAAAAAAACGATTGTGGTTGTTGGCGCTAGCCGTGGAATTGGAAATGAACTCGTTCAGCTATTAGCGAGTAATCCAAATCACCATGTAATTGCTTTGTCGCGCAATGTAGAGAAAATGAAAACTGCATTTCAGCACTTATCGAATGTTGATTCGATGGCATTTGATCTAAGTTCGAATGTTCGTGCGCAAGCGGAAGGAATTTTCTGGAACATTGACAAAATAGATGTTTTGATTAACAACGCCGGATTATTAGTCAACAAACCATTTACAGAATTGAGTCATGCTGATCTATCATCGTGCTATCAAGTGAATGTTGTTGGGGTAATGCAAACCGTTCAAGCGGCCGTTTCGAAAATGAATCCAACGGGAAGTCACATTGTCAACATTAGTTCGATGGGTGGATTTCAAGGAAGCGTTAAGTTTGCTGGATTGAGCGCCTACTCTACTTCCAAAGCTGCATTGTGCAGTTTTACTGAAATGTTTTCTGAAGAATACAAAGATTCAAGCATCAAAATGAATTGCCTTTGTCTTGGTGCGGCTCAAACAGAAATGTTGGAAGAAGCTTTTCCAGGCTATGAAGCTCCGGTTTCTGCTGAAAAAATGGCGGAATACATTGCTGAATTTGCGTTGAATGGAAATCAATGGTTTAATGGGAAAATTTTACCCGTTTCGTTGTCCACACCATAAGGAGCAAAGAACAAGGAGCAAGGAACAAGGAACAAGGAATTTGATTCATGTTTAAATACTAAGTTGTTACTTTTAAAAAAAACGACATTTTCATTAAAAACAAAACGACTTGTTAAACTTTCGACGACATAAAAAAAATTTAAGTGAAGCAGAGCTAATTGAATTAGCGAAGCAAGATGCGTTTTATTTCGGTGAATTATATAATACCTATTTCGACCGTATTTTCAGGTTTGTATTCAAACGCTTAGGAGGAAATGAAGAAGTTGCTGGTGACTTAACACAACAAACCTTCATGAAGGCAATGGCCAATATTGGAAAATACGAAGATCGTGGTTTACCCTTTTGTAGTTGGTTATACCGCATTGCGCAGAATGAGGTTTCCATGTTTTTCCGAAACGCAAAGAAAGCGTATACCGTTGACATCGACGAAGGAAAATTCAAGGATTTATGCGATGAAGCCAATTTAGGGAGATACATGTCCACGGAAGACCAAGAACAATTAGTGGAATTGTTGAACGGAATGGAACAAGAGCAGTTGGATTTAATTGAATTACGCTTTTTTCAAGAAATGAGTTTCAAAGAAATTGCTGATATTTATAGTATCACAGAAGCAAATGCAAAAATGCGCGTTTACCGCATATTGGAGAAGTTAAACAAAAAATGGTCAGATAACACGGAAAGTAGCGAACACTAAGATGAGAAAGTTTTCAATCAATACAGCTAAAAATTTAGAGCCAACTGACGAGCAAGTAAAGCGCCAGAAGGATTTCTCACGTTTGCACCACGACTATGAGCGATTAACAAAACGCGGAAAGAAACCCATTTTTCGTGACCCAAAATTGTATTTATTGTTTGTCATCATCGGTGTGGTTTTATTGCTTCTCTTCCTAGAAAACTAAAAAATCCAGCCCTTTCGAACTGGATTTAACTTAATTGTTTTGATTGATTGGTTTACTTAACAATTAATTTTTTGATTATTTGTGTATCATTTGTAAAAACACGAACAAAATAAATCCCACTTATTAATTCTTGTGAATTGAAATTGTATTGATTAAATCCGTTTGACATATCGTACATTTTGGATAAAGCAAGCATCCCATTTGCGTTTACAAATTCAATTGTAACTTTTTCATTAGCCAATGACGAAACAGCTATTACAAATTCACCTGCTACAGGATTAGGATAAATTTCCACTTCTGTTGCACTCATTGAACATTTCGTATAAATTGGGTCATACACTTTTTGTTTCCCATCTCTGTCAACTTGTGTTAATCTGTAGTACCCTTCAAATCTCGCAGTTTTTAAATCCTCATAGCTATAATCAATCGTTGTGTTGCTATGACCAGCAGCTTCGATGTTTGTAGTCGTTTCCCATTGAACTCCGTCTATGCTTCTATCAAGAATAAACTCTGCTGAATTATGTTCAGAAGCCGTTTGCCAGATAAGCGATGGATAATCATTTTCACAGTTTACTGCGAATGAAGTTAATTCAACTGGTAAAACATAGTCAATATTGACTTGGAATTGGGCTACTGGTGTTTCAAAACTCGCTGCCAATGTTGTAACACTAAAAGAACGCCATGCTTTTGTAGCATTTGCGGCAGCATTTTGATATTGAAAGGCGTCCAATAAACTTTCTACCTGTGCAAGTGTTAATGTACCTCCTCCACTTTTTGTAAAGGTTAAATAACTTTTTCCTGCTGACACAGTTGCTGTAACAGCATACGTTACACCTCCAAATACAAGATTTGAAATTACCTGAGCATTTGTGAAATTAAATGGAATAGTTCCTCCACTCGTTGCCCCAAAAATGAGTAATTTTTCATTGGAACCGTCTAAAATTTGACTTGTCGAAAAATTTAATTTCAAATTATCCAATGTTGTTCCCGAATAGCTTATGTTACTTGCTCCAGATGTGAAATTTTCGACATCAGGTGCAATCATATTCGTAACATTATCTAAACCAGAAGTGCCTGTGTTTAAATCTAGTGCTGGTGCAGAATAGCTTACCGCTGTTGTAAATGTAGGTCCAGTAGAAAAATCAAGAAAGAAATATGCTGCTCCAGAACCTTCCGCACCAACTTTCGTGGTAAATTCACTAATATAATTATAGGTTACCCGAATACGATTTCGTACATCTGTTACATCTGTTGTATTTGATGAAATAGCTGTGCGAAATTTCGTTAGTCCAAGTGAACTGTTATAGGTCATTGCTAAATTCGTTGGATTTGCTAATTCGGACATTGAAAATCCCCCAAAATCTGCAAATTGATTTGTACCAGACCCACCATTTCCATCCAAATCGTAAGTATTTAAACGCACATTTTGAAGATTTACTATAGTTCCCGTATTTGTTGCGTTACTGTAAGACCCTCCCAAAATGAATTGGATTTTAAATACTGCATAGCCTCCACCCGATCCAAAATTAAATTGCGGTGAAAAGAAACTAGGTGAATTATTTGAAGCAGTTGATGAGGTAGCAGTATAATCATAAATACTAATTGTCGCATTGCTTAATTCTTGGGTACGAACAATGGCATCTATTTGCTGACCACCAATTGTTATTACGTTCTGATACAAAACAATATTGTTTAAAGAAGTTCCTGTTCCTACCTTCGGGGTAATTGTTACTCCTGTTCCACCAAAATTAATTGTATTGTAAGCAACATTGTATGTTTGAGCATTCAAACCAACTTGACAAGTTAACAACAAAAGAAAGACTATTAACTTTGAATTATTCATAACAGTAAAACACTTTTTCATAAGCCTAAATTCTAATCATCGGTTTCGAGTCGATGAATTCACAGATCAAATATCCAACTTGAAAACGTTCCATGCGCGACATTTACATTCTGTCTGTGTGAAATACGTGATTATACGTAATTCATTCTGAATGCTTTAACTTAAAACAATTGCCATAAAGGATTTTCGAGTTGAAGATTCCTGCTCTAATCGTAAGTTAATACTACTTTTTTAGAGTAAGAATCAGTTTCATTGACTGTTCAACTAACATATTACATTGAACGTTTGCTACATAAAACAAATCCATCAATTGAGCAATTCAAAGAACTACTCAGAATACACTTCAATCTTTCATCTATTAACACCTCAAGTTCTAAAAATATATACTGATGATAACTGCCACTTTTCGCGAATTCGTTTGTTTGAATTTTCTATTTTTATTTTTTGTAATTTCATCTTCAAATAAGTTTGACTTGAAAATCATTGCACTCGTACTACTAAGTGTCTTTTCCTTTGCGCTGCATAGCATAGGTCAAGATGTGCATTGGTCCCAATTCAATGACAACCAATTGTATCAGAATCCAGGCCACGCTGGACATTTTAATGGTGATTATCGCTTTGTTGCGAATTACAGAAATCAATGGCGCAGTGTTACCGTTCCTTTTAGCACATTTTCATTTTCTGCTGATACACGTTTGAAACAGCTGCCGAATTTAGGGTTTGGTCTTTCCTTTTTCAACGATGTTGTTGGTGATGGAAAATTGCGAACAATTGAAATTCAAGGTAATTTATCCTATCTATTGAAACTTACAGAAGATTCAACACATACTTTACGACCAGGGATGAATCTTGGGATGAATCATCGTCAAGTGAATTGGGATCAATTTTATTTTGACAATCAGTTTAATGGAATCACGTACGATCCTTCTTTACCGACAGGTGAAATATATGCAAGCGATCGAAAAACAAATTTATCTGTTGGTCTTGGAGCAATACATGAATACTATAAAAACAAACGATTTAAGGTCATTAGTGGATTTGGCTTGTACAATTTAAATCGTCCAAATCAAGGCTTTTACACGCAAGTAATTCCACGCGACATTCGCATGACGCTATTCTCAAAAGGATTGTTCAAATTAGACCCCGATTGGGATTTGGTACCGAGTATTCAATTTTCTGTTCAAGGAAAATACCGTGAATTCATTCTTGGTTCGAGTGTAAAGTATACCTTAGTCGAAAAAGCAGGAAGTTACCGTGCTTTATATGCTGGTTTGTGGTTCCGCAATCGCGATGCTGGATATATCAGCATTGGACTTGATTACCAAGATTGGTTTGTTGGTCTAAGTTATGATGTAAACGTTTCAAAATTGGTTCCTGCAAGTAATGGACGTGGTGGTTTTGAACTAGCAGCTCGTTACATTCTCAATCATTTTAAACCGAAAAAAATCGCTCATCGCGTATGCCCAGATTTTATTTAATTGTTGTCTTTTTATTCACTGTTTTGGGTGGACTTCATGCACAATCAAAATTGGGTAGCTACTTAAAATATGCCCAAGAAAAATACGAGAAAGGTGATTATTACTATGCCGTAGAATTGTATGAAAAAGCAATGGACTTGGACTCAAATTCTGTTTCAATTTTATGGAATTATGCAGAAACATTGAAAGCTTACAAAGATTATCGAAAAGCAGAATATTATTATGGTAAAGTCTACGAGCGTGAAGAAGGAGGAATTTATCCTATGTCCTTGATTAATTATGGCTTGATGCAAAAACAAAACGGCTCATACGACGCAGCCATCGAAACCTTTAAGAAAGCTAAGAAAAAATTCACGAAGGATAAGAAATCCTATATGTACCTCAAAGCAAAACGCGAATTAGAATCGTGTTTATGGGCGAAAACAGCATTAAAAGACACAGCAAATGTTGTGTTTTCAAGACTACCTGAAACCGTTAATACGCCAAACTCCGAATTTGGTCACAACCTTTGGAATAATGTGTTTTATTTTTCGTCACTTCGTGCGGATTCTATTAACGCTAATGAGGAGATCTTTACAATTGATTATAAAACACGTTTGTACTCCTCTAAATTGGATTCTGTTTTTGAACCTTCAAAGCGCATTAAAGATTTGTTTTTCGAGAAATTGAACACAGGAAATGGAAGTTTTTCATTGGATGGAACACGCTTCTATTTTAGTTTGTGTGCAGATGAAAGCTACAATTACAAATGTAAAATCATGGTAGCATCCTATCGCGATAATAAGTGGTTTATGATTGACTCTTTAGGAGAAATAATAAACGAAGCTGGGAGCAACACAACTATGCCGCACATTGGATTATTGGAAGGAAATGAAGTCTTGTTTTTCGCATCTGACCGCGAAGGCACGCAGGGTGGAATGGATCTATGGTATTCGATAATCAAGAATGGCAATCAATATTCAAAAGTTAAAAACCTTAAAACCCTAAACTCCATCGATAATGAGTTAAGTCCGTGGTGGGATGAAAAAAGCAAAAAAATGTACTTCTCCTCCAGTTGGCATGATGGATTTGGAGGTTATGATATTCTGAGTTCTCAATTCACTACTGAATTTGCAGTGCCACAAAATATAGGCATACCGTTTAATAGTCCCGCAAATGATCTTTACTATTTCAAATCAGGAGACACCAGCTATTTCTCTAGCAATCGAATCGGTGTTTTGTACAGTAAAAATCCAACGTGTTGTTCAGATATTTTTTCTGCTCATCCTCCTGTAATTATCCTTCCTCCCACTCCTGTTGAAACACTTGCTGATTTAAACAAACGACTTCCAGTGACTTTGTATTTTCACAACGACTGTCCAGATCCAAAATCCCGTGACACAGTAACGCGCGTAAATTATATAACGAGTTACGGCGAATATCGCGGACTGTTAGAAAAATATCAAGCAGAATACTCAACTGGCTTGGTAAATGAAAAAGCAGAAGAAGCAAAAGAGGATATTGAAAGCTTTTTTATCGAGTATGTTGATCAAGGAGTTAAGGATCTCAATCTTTTTAGAGATTTATTGTTGGAAGAATTGAAAAAGGGAGCAAAAATTAATATCACAGTAAAAGGTTTTGCAAGTCCCTTAGCGAAAACAGATTACAACGTAAATCTAACAAAACGCCGGATCAGCTCACTGGAGAATTATTTGATGGAATATGACAACGGTCTCTTTAAACCCTATTTAACAAATTCGGCTCCTAATGGTGGAAAGGTAATATTCACACAAGTTCCATTTGGCGAATACACGGCGAACAAATTAACAAGTGACAATTTCCATGATCAGAAGAATTCGGTTTATTCACGTTCAGCAGCAATTGAACGTAAGATTGAAATTCAAAGCGTTGATTATTTAACAGAAGACAGTTTGGCATTTATCACGTCTGTTTCACCGCGCTTTATCGATTTACAAGCAGTGAAAAAAGGGGCTAGTTTTACCAAAACAATTACAATCACCAACAAAAGTGACGAGACGCTAACTATAAAAGAACTTACTGTTGACAATGCCTATTTGACGATTAGTGGTCCAATGAATATTCCAGCAAAATCGCTCATTCAATTGAACTATACATCCAACAATCCTTTACCAACTGGATTGTTTTCATTCGGTTCAAAAGTATATTTTGAAAACTACCCGAATCCCTTGATTATTATGATTAATGGAGAAGGATTTTAATTCGATTTACCGATTTGATGAAACTCTTCAATTGATTATCTTTGCAAACAATTTAATTTAAATGACTAACGAAATTTCAGTTCCACCAGTAAAACGACCTCGCTTATATTTTATTGATATAGCGCGCTCTTTTGCGATTTTATTAATGCTGGAAGGTCATTTCATTGATCATACGCTTGGCGAACAGTTTAGAAGTCCAGATCCTCACTTTGTCAATCCAGACTTCCTTGTTTACGATATTTGGCACATTATTCGAGGATATACATCACCCATGTTCTTAACAATGACAGGAATGGTATTTGTGTACCTGCTGTATGGTTCGAATGCAAAACCGTTTCGTGAAAACAAACGAATTACAAAAGGATTCAAGCGCGTACTTGAATTGTTATTTTGGGGTTATTTATTGAATCCACGTAGTTTTCATATTCTTCAATGTATAGCCTTCGGAATTCTTGGATTATTGCTGGTTTATGGTTTATATAAGCTGATTAAAATCATTCCACTCTGGGTTTACTATTTTATTTTAAGTGCCTTGATTTTTAGTTGCTATGCACCATTAAGTGAAATCAAATTGGATGGCGAAAAAATTCCTTGGCCATATGGTTGGCCTGATTTTATTCAGAACATGATACATGCGCCAGGTGGACGATCATTATTTCCATTGGCTCCAAGTTTAGGTTATACTTTCTTTGGTGCTGGAGTTGGCGTTGTGTTGCATTCTGTTTGGATCAATAAAACAAAGTGGAATATTCCCCTTTTCTTATTAACGATTGGACTTTCTTTCACCTTTTTTCCCACAGAAATCCTAACGTTTATCGATACCTTGGGTGGATATATTGGATTAGATTTCGCGTATTTAGTTCTTTCCAATTGGTTATTTGAAACCATGGGTGTTGTCTTCATCGTTTTAAGCCTATTATCGACGTTTGAACGACTTGTAAAGATTAAAGAAAATCTATTTATCCGTATTGGACAAAACACGCTTTCGATCTTCATAATCCACATGATGCTGTTATATGGAGCTGTGATAAAAATAGGAATCGGAACTTTTTTCAGTCGTTCTCATAATGCCTTAAATCCGTATGAAGCTGGAATTGGAGCTGGATTGTTTATTGCATTATTTGTGGTAATGATCTACTATATTGTTCCACTTTCCAATTGGTTTCATCGCATGCTCGATATCATTATTCCAATTCGAAAACGAATTAAGAAATAAACTTAAGGCTTTTTCTTCGGTGTAGGTTTTTTCTTAGCAGGCGGTGCGGGGAAATAAACATCTTGCTCATAAACACGTACTCCGCATTTATCATTTACCGTTAATTTAATGGTAAAGGTTCCTGCTTGTTTATAAGAATGGCTCGTAAATTTATACTTAGAACTTGTTTTATCACCAAATTCCCATTTTAAAGAATCCGCATCTTTGAAGTACGATTTACAACTTACTTTGAATTTTTTTGTAGTCGGATTACTTTCCGTTTTCGCAATAAAAAATGTATTTTTTCTCAGATCACAGTTATCAATGTGACTCAAAACATACTTGTACGTAACCTCATGAATCGTTTTCATTTGCTCAATTGGATAAGCAGTCAGTGGCACGCCATCGAAACTTCTTTTATAAATCGCAGCACAAAATGTGGATGCAACCAGGTAAGAACCAATTGGACTTGGATGGTGGTCATCTGGGTCAAATAAATTGATTTCAGGATGTTTATTAACAATTTCGCGCCAAACCATCCCTACAGGAACGATAGGCAAATCAAACGTGTCGGCTATATAACGGGCGCCATTTTCAATTTTCATAGCCATTTCGTCAAACGAATCTGTATCGGTTCGTTCATCGAAACCATTTTTATAACCCCATGTTTCATACAATAAAATATTCGTACACGCATAATTTGCGTTAACGGAATCAATAATTTGTTGAAAATAGGGAATTGTAGCTTCATTTATCGAGTCTTTATCGAAAATTAATTCTCTACTAAATGGTTGAATGATAACATAATCCCATTTTTTTGAATTAATTGTTTTAAATAATTCAGGCCGTGCACAATGCATTTTTAAAGTATGGTTGCTTTTTGCCTCCATTTCAACCAACACTTTCTGGTCAAGGGATTTTGCCAATTTATCAAATTGTTTTGGCATCGCATTCATATGTGTAAACGAATTCCCAATAAACAATATCTTCAAAGGTTCAGTAGCATATAGCATGCCAGCTGAAACACAAAAACTAAAAAGTAACAACAGAGCTTTCATAAGCTAAAATTTATGATCAATTACGCTTCTAGCAATTGCTTTGCCAATTGTGTTTGTTCTTCCGTGGTCAGCGATAGTTTTTGCTTCGAAAAATCCATGTCTGTAACAGAATCAATTGGAATCAAATGTATATGCGCGTGAGGTACTTCAAGACCAATAACTGTAACACCTATTTTTTTGCATGGAAGAATACGCTTCATTTTATGCGCCACTTCTTTCGAAAAGATCATCATTTCACCTAGCAGATTATCTTCCATATCAAAAATAAAATCTACCTCCACTTTTGGTATTACCAACACATGACCTTTTTTCAAAGGCATACTATCCAAAAAAGCCAAGAATTGATCATTCTCGGCTACTTTGTAACAAGGGATTTCCCCCTTAACTATTTTAGAAAATATTGAACTCATTAACGTGATATTTCCATAACTTCAAATTGAACAATCCCGTTTGGTGTATGAATATCTGCAATTTCACCTTGACTTTTCCCGAGTAAGCCTTTTCCAAATGGTGACTCTACTGAGATTTTTTTCGCTTTTAAATCCGCTTCATTCTCAGCAACAAGCATATATTCCATCTCCATGCCATTGCTTACATTTTTAATCTTCACTTTTGATAAAATGAACACTTTAGATGTATCAATGTTTGAATCGTCAATCAATCGTGCATTTGATAAAATTCCTTCCATTTTAGAAATTTTCATTTCCAAAAGACCTTGCGCTTCTTTTGCTGCATCATATTCGGCATTCTCTGATAAATCACCTTTATCACGTGCTTCAGCAATTTGATCTGAAATAGAAGGGCGTTGAACCGTTTTCATGTGGTGCAACTCATCTTTCAATTTTTTTAATCCCTCTTCAGTATAATAATTTATTTGTGACATTTTAATATGATTTAATCAGAATAATAAACAAAAACAAGAGAGCCCATAGGACTCTCTTGTTCAACAAATATATAAAACTCTTTGTTTATTTCAAATTGATTGTCGCTCCAATTGTATGAATAATCCCAAATACACCCGCGAAACGCGTTGCATATTCGATACCCAATGCATTTTTGCTTTTTCCAACTAAAGCATCAATTGAGAAACCAGCTGTTGGTCCGATTAATGCATTCGAACGATTTTCTTCAGAGAATAAATTTCGCTCGTAAACAAAACCACCTCTTAAGTTGAAGGCCATTTTATCACGTGTCATTGCATAATCCAATCCTAAACGGTATTGGTCATATGAAAATGAGTTCGCTGTAAAACCAAGAGCTAAATTCAATTTATTGTTTTCATTAAAGATAAAATCATAAGAACCTCCAATAGCTAATAATGAAGGCATCTCGAAAGAAGCAGATCGCTCTTCCAATGAGGCGATAATTCCCGTACTATTATAGGTAATTTGCTGTGCTAAACCATCTCCTTTGTATTTCATTACTGGACCTACATTTTTCAATGCGATACCAAATTTGATATGGTCTTTATCTCCAGTTACATAACGAATACCAGCATCAATTGCAACTCCGTTTGCTTTCAAGTTAGAAATGTTTTCGGAAATTACTTTGAAGTTAATACCTCCATAAATTGAAGCAGAGAATGAACGTGCATATCCAATATTAAAGACATTCGCTCTTGGTGTAAAGAAACCAATTCCTCCTTCAGGGTTTGCAACTGTTGTAATTTCTACTTCACCAAAATTCATCGACTGAACACTCACAGCAATTACATCAGATTCAGAAATTCTTTGCGCTATACCAACACTATTGAATGCAATTCCCGCTTGACCCATCCAATTGCTGTAATTGAATTTAATTTGCGTTTTATCTGTAAATGCCAATCCTGCAATGTTAGCATACGTTGCTTCAAGACCATTTAAGTTTGCAATACCTGCATCACCTGCAGCTGCACCCCTAGCCCAAGGATTTGCAAGCATGTATGAAGCTCCTGCAGATCCTACACGGTCTTCATTTCCTGCATTCACCGCGAAGCTGCACAAAACAGCTCCAGCGATAAATACATTTTTAATAGTTATGATTGAATTTTTCATAGTCAATTAATTTTTTCCGATTAAATACCTTGTAAGTCAACTTGTCTTACTCCACCGAAGAATTTAACAATTACTTCACCTACTTCTGGAACATCCACATGAATCAGATAAACACCACTCGCAACAGGAATTGCTTTTTGGTTTGTTAAATCCCAATCCAATGAAGTAATCGGACTATCCTTCTTAAATGTTCTCACTAATTTACCGTTTGTAGAGTAAATCTTCACAGTACATCTTTCCGGCAAATTCGTGATTTTCACTTTCACATCTAATCGTGAACGCTCATATTCAGAAAATGCATAGTAAGGATTTGGCACAACATTAATCAATTTTAATGCTTCGGCTAATTGATCTTTACTAGCAGTTACTGTAGAAATATCATCCATTGACCAAGAATACATCGGTTTACCATTGTTTTCTCCTGAACCAACGAAGTTTTTGTATTCTTTGTTAATTCTTAGTTTAATTGTAACATCCGTAGACAACAAGGTTTGACCTTCTGCTAATAGTGGGTTTGCAATCCAAGATAAACTTCCGTACAATTCACGTTTTGCGGCAGCAGAGTTAGACTCAACTTGAAGCATTTTTTGATACAAAACATTTCCAGCTAATGATTCGGCATCTGCTTTTACATATGCAGGGAAATCGAACCCATTTGAGAAATCATTGATTGTTTTTTGTTTGTAAGAGAACACATAAATCGGTTGCACACCTCCCATTAAAGGATTACCAACTGCATCTGCAATACGATCCGAAGGATTCCAAATCATATCAGCACCGCCTTCAGCACCCAAGAACGAGTTTTCACCAAATGCCATGTATAAACGTGCACCAGATTCCAAATCTACAGCATAACCTGGGAACCAACCCATGCCTGTTCCAGAACCATCATCATTACCGTTTTTGTCAACACTAAGGCTATTTCTCATTTCACCAGGCTTCGCAGAACCAACGTTTAATGCTTGGTCTCTACCCAACTCGATCACTGGACATCTTGTCCATAATGATTTATCAGAGGTAAGAACAATGTTGACACTCGGCAAGAAACTGATTGAAGCATTACTCTTCGCAGCACCAGGAGAAGTCAAATTATAATAAGCCAAAGGCATATAATCTGCTTCAAAGCCGACTAAGGCATGCGGAGCAATTGTTCCTCCTAAAATCTGAGCAAACTTTTTATCAGGATCTAATCCTGCAACATCATCATAATTACATGGATTACCCCAATCTAAAGCTTCAGGGTCACAGTCATCAGCTGTAGAAGCATAATCTCCTGATCGTATCCAGTTGGTTGGATAATTTGTTGCATCGTTATCTGAAATACCAGCTAACCATCGTTTAGATGAATCTACAAACGATATAGATGAAGAAATCATGTTTGTAACATTCAAATAAGGTGTATTTGGTGTTGTTTCTTCATATAAAACTTGTTCTATTTGAACCGAAATACCCCATTGTGGAATAATTTGTTCATTGTTCGATGCAATCGTTCGTTCCGATTGAACTGAATCCAAGATGTTTCCATCTTTCTTATCATAACGAATAATCGTCCATGAAGCAGAGTCAGCACCATTACTATTTGAAAGGTCGTAATCTCTAAACTTACATTCGAAATAACCGTTCGCAAGGTTCAAAGGATCGACAACTTTAATTCCAATTGGACCAGAACCATAATCATATTCCGGGTTCTCAACAAAACCATTGTTTAATACAGCGTTCAATGTTGAAGTTGTAAATTCAAGTTCTCTGTTTCCATTTCCGTAACCATCCAAACGCGTGATACGTGGAGAAGACCCATACTCAATTCGTTGAGCAGTACCATCTGCTTCTGGTGTTGGGTTGTGAGGAATTGCAGCTACAGAGCTAATTGCAGAACCGTCAAAACTCAAACGAGAAGAAATATAAGGCAATTTTTGACCATCTAATAACAATGGGTCATTTGGATCGTACTCTTTAAATTGATTGTAAGCGTATGCTACAGCAATATAGTAATACGTTTTGTGATTCACCAAAAGACGTGTTCCACTAGCAAACTCATCTTCTGTAACTTGGAATGAATGACGAATCCCAGTATTTTCTCCATCCACCTTTTCAACTGGAACAGAATAACCTAAGTCTTCATCAAATTCAAAGTTGATAATGCGGCTAATATCATTTTTGATATCGCATTGTGCTACCAAACGAGATTTCTCCGTATCATAGATATCCGCAATTGATACATCATCACTTTTCAATTGATAAATTTGATATCCTTCAAATCGGAAGAAACGATCTACGGTTGGATCAGTAATATTAATTTCATCTTCTTGAACGTATTCCTCTCCTTTATTATTTGAAGATGCTGGATTCTCTATCATTAAAATCAACTCGTTCTCCAATTCTTGAATCGTTAATTTCGGAGCTGCAGGTGGATCAATAATTCTAAAACATGCATCGAACAAGGCTTGTGCTTTCGTATCGGCGCGTTTCATTGCCTCTACCGATCCTAAAAGTGTTCCATCAGAACCACGGCCATAAACGATACCTACTGTAATGTTATTTACAGCACCTGGTTTCAAGATAAATGGACCAGCAGATTGAACAAAACGACGGTCACCTGCAGGGTTGTTGTTTGTTGACTCATCCCATCCATTTGGAAATCCTTGTGCAACCATATCTTCACCAGCTGTCGCCCAAAATAATGGATCTGAATCGCCAGGGAACATATAATCAGATGCAACAGATGTTCCACCAGCAGATGATTGATAACCTAAACCACCATATACCATTTCAGAACCGTTTGCCCAAGTACCACTCATAAAGTTATAGAATTGTGCAGCAGTTTGTGGATCTGAATATGGGAAGTTGGCAGTTGATGTAAAGAAAGTGAATCGACGCATACCGAAACGCTCATTGTCAATAATTCCATCAGAATAACCAATACCAACTCCTTTGTAAACAATACCGTTTCCAGCAATCGCTGCTAAAACAGAAGGAACAACTAAGGCATTTGTTGTTTCATCCACATATGGACCAACATTATCAACACCATCCGCATCTTGATATGGACCTTCGAAGAAGTCACAACCAATCGCAGGTGGATTTTCACCGTACCCTAATTTACCACCGTCATTCTCATCAATTAAATCTCCATTGTACATGTAACCTAAACCTCTTGATACATCACATCCAGCGTAATCATCAGCATAGTTACCTACATCCGCATCTAAGAATTGAGAGAAGAATGTATTGTACAAGGTTTGGGTTCCTCTATTGATTAACTCATAGTTGTAGAAAGTCATTTTATTCACTTCATCATTTGTTGCAAAAGCGAAAGCTTGAGCACGAATCTCCATACCAATTGGATCTCCATTCGTTTCAGTATGAATATTTCCTTTATCGTTGAATACCCACCAGTTTGTTTCATCACCGAATAATGAAATTCGACGATCGATACCACATTCAATATCATCTCTTCCTAAAATATCATCGTACCAAGGATAATCTCCATCTTCCAAAGCTGCGTAAGCACCATCTTGATTACGATCGTAATAAGGAGCCAAGTAATAATCTTGACCTCTTGACACATCACCATGTGCTGGCCATTGTTGGATACGGTTCAATTCATCTGATGTCAATTCAGGTGCATCCGCGCATTCAACCTCACCAATTCCACCTTGACAAGCTTCCCACCAAATACTGAACTTAACAACTTCAGCTTTACGAATCGTGTAAAATTTATCGTAAGCTAGACATTGATCAGGATCGATATTTGCTTCACCAAAATCACGCACAACATTATCACCTACTGGATACAATGGATCGAAATCACCAGAGTTTGGTGTTACCGTTAGCGGGCCAGGCCAGAAATCATTCCCCTGACGGTAACGTAAGGCAGCTAATTTCAACTGACCATTAACGTCTGTACCACCCATCCAAAGGGCTCCAGCGAATATAGCATGCAATCCACTTCCTTTTGGTATTTCGTATGACGCCGTGCTTGTTGCACGATTTTGAAACATACTACCACCTTGTTCAATCAATGCTTTCACATCATTGAACTCCATAATTAATTTTGCGGTTGCTGGAGCACAGTTTGCGCCTTTAAGTACAGGCATGGCTCCTGTACCTTTCTTGTCATTCGGACCTAAGTACGAAAGTGCACTGTTTGACCAAATCATCGATACACCCAGTACAATTGCTATTAGTTGCTTTTTCATAATGTTCTGTTACTTATGAATTAAAAATCAAATTTAACCCCCAAACGAATCGTTCTTGGCGAACTGATATTGAATGGGTTTTGAATTTTCATTGTGTAATAATCTCTAAATGATTGCTCATCCAACTGATTTTGGATAGAAGTTTGGTTGGCTTGAGCAGCCAAATATCCATCGTCATCCCAGTTTCCTGTAGCACGGTAAACATTCAACACGTTGAATTGATTCAACAAGTTGGTTACACGTAAATATACATTTAAGAATGTGGCTTTCTTTTTACCATCTTCTCCACCGAACTCTAAACTGAATGTTCTATCCAATTGTAAATCCAAACGGTAAGACCAAGGTAAACGAGAACCATTTAATGTTCCACTTAAACCAGCATTCAAGTTTCCAACTCCTTCGTCTGTAATGAAAGTTTGAGCAGAATAAGGTGAACCAGAATAAATATTTGTAACAATGTTCAATCCTGTATTTTCAAGAAGGTTGAAGTTTTTAATTACTGGACCATTGTAGTCATCACCTTCTCCATAACGGTAATCCATTGTAATTGCAAACGCGTGACGTTGGTCGAATGAGTAAGGGAAGATATTACGTAAGTTAGGAAGACCCGCATTGATCAAACTAGATGCTGAAGTTGCATCTGAACCAGTTCCTTCAGCAAACTGTAAGGTATAGGCTGCAGTCATACGGATATTTCCAGTTCTTCGCATATCGTAAGAAACGGTCATCCCTTTCACTGTTCCAAAATCACGGTTACCATATGTTCTATAAGTTGCTGGATAAGCATTAAAAACGTTAATCAACTGAACGTTATTTCTTTGCTCACGATAGAAAGCTGAAATTTTCAATGAAGACGTTTTTGACAATACTTGTTGGAATCCAAGCTCATAATCAACCGTAGTTTCTGGTTTCAAGTTCGCGTTATCAATAATTGCACTTCTGTTTTGCATGAATTGATAATCGAATGGATCAAAACGGAATCCTGAAGTAGGACGTTTTGTTAAGATATCGTAGTGTGCAAAGAATGACGCTTCATCTGAAATAGGGAATGAGAATGCGATACGTGGCATTACGTTCACTTGCGCTTTGTAATCCTCAAATGCATCAGCGCTTGGTGTATCTTGACCAGGGTTCAATAACCAAGGTTGGATGCCTGTTGCACCTTCAATCACTTGTGGATTTTCAACTTGAATACCATTTGCATTATACCAATCAGTTCCGATACGGAAACCGTTGATTGCTGTTGGGTTATTCACATCGTTCACATATACTGTGTAATCATCTCCCATAGCAGTTGGGATATTTACCCAGCTGTATGCTGTTGGATCTGAAGCAAGCATTTCTTTCGCTTCAGCAACTGTGTGCGCATTGTAAACCAAATAAGGATCTTTCAATACTGGTTGATTCGCATCAAAAACGTCAACACGAACACCAACGTTGAATACGATATCGTTGAAAGCGAACTTATCCATTAAATAACCTGCTATATACGTAGGTTGGAAGGCACCAACGAATCGTTTGTAATTACCGTTTTCATCAAATTCATTAAAGTATTTGTTGATATCTGTGTTTCCTTTTACTTTTTGACCTGTGTGATCATATCCCCAATAGGAAACAAAAGAGTTACCAGAGTTCAATAACTCATCTGGAGAGAACATATCAAATGTATAAATACCTGGATCGTATTGGTCAATATCAACAAATTCTGATCCTGCACCACCTGTTCCGATACCTTGCGTTAATAAATACTCTCTTAAGTTGTAATCGAAGAATGATTGGTTATCGCTGTTAATTTGTCCACCATACTCTCCGGTTCCGGAGTTATATGCATAACCACTATTCAAACGATCGTATGTAATTGCTTTAAACGAACCAGAATCAGAGATTACACCACTATTTAAATCTAATTCTTTAATGTGGAAGTTAGCTAATTGGCGAGCGATTGACCAAATTCCAATTGGACCATTTGTTCCACCACTAGAAGATGTTCCAGCCGTCCAACCTCTATCCCAACGTTGCTCTAACTCAAATCCAAAAGATAATGAGTGATCACCAATGTTCACAGCAAATGAACCTGTTCCACGCAATTGATCGTTTTCAGTTTTACCGAAGTAATTATATGGTGTACCAATATTACTCCAGATTCCGTAAACACTTGTTGGTTGGTCACCATTTCTCAAGGCATTTCCTTGGTTTATTTGGAATAAATTCTCATAATTTCCTTCTGGATCACCAGCGTAAATATTATAATATTGTGTTGTAATTGCAGCTAATGCAGCATTTGTCTCAGATGGAGAGAATGCTACCTCAATATCTCTAAATCCGTTGTGGATATATGTTTGTGTAGTTGCATCAAATTCATAACTAGGTGCACGTTCAGTAGTAAAAGTACCTACGTGACCATAGTTAAACATATTGTATTGGTGATTCGGATCGTATACGTCATTTTTAGATTTTGAATAATCCAACATTAAGTTGTATACAAATGATTTCAATTTCGATGCTGTACCTTCTGTGTCGTTTGTAAAACGCTGAGTCAAACGACCAAATACTCTCCAGTCTAATGATTTAGAAACTCCGAAGTTTGTAAAGTTCAACAATGAACCAGAGTAAGAATAGTTATTACCTGTACTGTAATTTAACGATCCTCCAAATGTTAAGTTCATTGATGGTCCTGTATTCACATCGATTTTTGCTTGTGAGGAAAATACTGTATTTCGAGCGTTCATTCTCCAATCTACTTTTTCGAAATCGTCAGAGCGCAAGAAGTTTGCATTGTGGTATGTACCTTGACCAGTTGAAGTAGGACGCAATGGGTTCGCTAAAAGCTCCTCACGAACATCTTTCTTTATACGGTAAGAACCACCAGCAAGCGGACGACTATCTAGTTCATCTGTGAAATTACCAGAAATCAAGAAGCCCAAACGAGGCTTAACTTTAGCACCAGTTGAATCTTTCTGCATCCACAATGGACCAGAGAACATTCCTTCAATCAGGTTATAACCATATTTATCTAAACCAATTACTTTACCGTCGTATCCATTCACATCTTTACCGTTAAGGTAGAAACCAGATGTTACTCCCTCAATAGAACCAAAATACTTAGCAGATGGTCCTCGTGTTGTTACAGAGATAATTCCCCCTGTAGCATCCCCGTAATTCGCTGGTAAACCACCTGTTATTACAGAAACCTCTTCAATCGCTGATTTCGGTAAGTTTGATGAACCACGCACTTTAATACCATCTATATAGAAGTATGTTGCATCTGAGCGAGAACCACGAATAGAAATCTCTCCTGAACCCTCGTTTGCATTTACACCACCTACTGTTGCTGCTACCCCTGCAGCAGAACGAACTGGTAAACGCGCAATATCCTCACGTGTCACTGTTGCTCCTGAAGCACCACCATCCTTATTAATTAAAGGAACGCGGTAGGCAACAACTTTCACCTCTGCTATTTCTCTCGGATTGTCCTTGTTTTTAGGTTTAGAAATTGTTAAATCATCTAAGAAGGTAATTCTTTCAGAAGAAACAATAACTCCGGTTATTGAAGTAGGTACATAACCTTCTGCTTCATTTCTAACCTCAACATCGTAAGAACCTGCTCCAACTGAGTTGATTTGGAATCCTCCATCAAAATCTGTCGTAGCACCACCTTTGATACTACCGTTTTGAAATAACACAACCTTACAAAATGGTATTGGTTGTTTTGTGTCCCCATCTTTAACTACACCTTTAATGGATCCCAAACCAGTTTGAGAAAAACCATAAGAGGCTGTTAATAAGACACTTACTAATAAAAAGTTAAGTTTTCGTAACATAAGTACAGTTTATTTATTAAACTTTTTGCTGCAAGAAAGCTGGTAAATATAGAAAAAATCAATCTCATAACATGTGTGTTAAAAAAAATTAAATTAATACACTATTAACTTTCATTAACAAAACTAGCGAGAATAACCCGAGATAAAAATCCTTTCTAACATATTTTTAATGGTTTTATACAAGTCTAACAATTGTTAATAAAATTTCGTTTTTTTGTAAAAAAAGAAATTGTCACCATTTAATCAAGAAAGTATACAGTTAAAAAACAGCATCATTCATTTGATGCACTTTTCGGCATTTCAGCCACTCGATTTTCTGCATCTTTTAACTACAGAAGAAACGGAGCGTTTTTTTTCATTCAAGCATTTGAATCGTCAACAAGAATTTGTTGCTACTCGTGTTTTACGGCATGAATTGTTTGGTTATTCGCACATTCATTATAATGCACATGGCGCACCTTATATAGAAGATGAAGGTTTTATTTCTATTAGTCACGCGCCTGGTTTAATTGGTTTGGCAATCTCGCGTGACTTTCAACTTGGTTTAGATATTGAACCTATTCGTCCGAAAGCGCTTTTTTTAAGGGATAAATTTTTATCAGAAGAGGAGAAGCAACATTTTGACACTAGCAGTGAACTTGAAATGACAAAAGTTTGGTCGGCCAAAGAAGCACTCTACAAACTAGCGGATCGTAAACAAATCATTTTCAAAACAGATTTATTGTTAAATAAACAAACGGAAGACATTTGGGAAGGCAGAATAATCAATCCAAATGTTCACTTAAAAGTAGAATTGAATATCTTTGTAAAAGATCAATGCGTTATCACAATTAATGATGGCCCAATACTCGTTGAATGAAAAAGGCAATTCTAAATCACTTTACCCAATCAAAAAACGCTATTGCCGTTTTAATTGATCCAGAGAAATGCGACAATGGAGCTCGCTTGCTAGAATTATTGGAAAAATCTTCCTTTGCAGGAATTGACTATCTATTTATCGGCGGGAGCACGGTCACGCGAAAAGAATTTTCAGAAACGGTTACCTTTATAAAAGAACACTCAACGATACCCTTAATTATTTTCCCGGGATCGTCTCAACAAATCAGTGAAAAGGCCGATGCGATTTTATACCTTAGTTTGTTATCTGGGAGAAATCCAGATTTTTTAATTGGACACCATATTCAATCTGCTTCAGAATTATTCGCGATGGAGTTGGAAATTATTCCTACAGCATACTTATTAATTGATGGCGGAACTCAATCTTCGGTTGCCTATGTGAGTCAAACTACTCCTATTCCAAGAGAAAATAGCACAATCATTCGCAACACGGCCATAGCAGGAAAATTACAAGGTAAGCAATTGCTCTATCTTGATGCTGGAAGTGGCGCTCGTTTCTCTGTACCCTGTGAACGAATCAAAGAGTTAAAAGCAATTGAACTTCCTATCATTGTTGGTGGTGGAATTACGACAATCGAACAAATTGAAGAATTGCATAGTGCTGGAACTAATATTGTTGTAATTGGAAATAAACTGGAAAAGGATACCGATTTCTTATTGGATATTTATGCCTATAAAAAAGTTGATCAGTCGAAACTAACTATTGAAGAGTAAGTTCAATTAATACTTTTCGTGTCATATATACTCCTGACTGCGCATCATAAAACTCACTATTATAATAAACAATGCGCACTTTTTTTCCTTTCAAGCTATCCGGATTTGTAACATATTGGTTTTCTATATCTATTTGTTCTGTCCACAAAAAATTCAAGGTTTCTCCCTGATTATTTTTGATTGTTAATTGGCATGGAAAGGTTTTGTTTACACTAAAAACGGTGCCTTCTTCAATTAAATCATTGTATTCGCTTTCATTTTCAGTATATTCATCTAAAGCTATATCCATCATTTCTTCGTCCTCTCCTAACACATTCATTGTTATTTCCATGAATTTTGGGCATTCCAATACTAAACGCTCCCCTACTTTGCTACCAATTTCTTCAATCGCTTCCATTTCATCGCGCGTTGTGATGTTCAACTCATCTTTAAGCTTTTCTTGGTTTTTCAAAATTACTGGAGAAGCACATTCTATTACTAACGCCAAATAGCTATCATAGTCAACAACATCATCACTGTTTTTTTCATTAATGCAATCACAGGCAATTTCCAATGTTTTATCCATTGTAGTTTGAGCTATTAACGATAAACAACTTGTCACCATTATTAAAAGAAGAACTTTTTTCATTTGAATCGTTTTAGGATGAACAAATATAAGATTCGTTTTAGTTTATGTTTCTTTTTAACTTATTTTTAGATAAATAAAAAGAGAAACAAGATTAACGTCTATTTTTAAAATATGGTATTGAAGAAAATAGCAGGTGGATTGTTTGTTATTGCATTTGCAATGGCGTTTTTGATGTTCACGGAAATAGGCGAAGGCATTTTACCTAAAAGCACTGTTAAATTTATATTCTTAGTTGCTGGAGCTTTGGCTTTTTTGTTTAATCTCATTTCTTTTCGACACGGTAAACACAGTGCGGAATTTAATTTATTTTTTTGGATTGGTAGTATTTTCGTTTTTATTGGATTAGTCTTCAAAATCATGCATTGGCCCTATTCCACTTATATATTATTAGCTGGACTTGGGGTTGTTGGTGTCTCGTATATTTATAACCCGCTGATGGACAAAGAATCGAATGATGAAAATGAATTATTAGATCGAAAATAAAGGAAATTTAAACCTTTTGCTCGCTTTATAACATTGATAGATCCTTCAATTTAGTTGGTAAATAGACCGGAAATATAAAAAATCTGGATTACTTAAGGCCATTTGAAATGATTGCTTAAACTACAATTGAATCATTATCGAATTTAATTTATGTGCACACAAGATGCAATTTATTGCGGACTAAATGTGTGACAAACTTCTCTTACTATTTGGAACAGAATTGGAGGTTTAATCAAAAAATGCTTTCAAACTCAAGTCCATACTTTTTACTGAATGTGTTAACGCTCCAACAGAAATAAACTGAACACCTGTTTCAGCATAGGAACGAATTGTTTCCATCGTAATTCCACCTGAAGCTTCTGTTTCATATTCTGCAGGTATTAATGGTAAAACACTTCGAATTTCATCTGGCGTAAAATTATCTAACATAATTCGTTGTACTCCACCAACACGAAGAACTTCCTTCAATTCTTGTTCATTGCGCACTTCCACTTCGATTTTCAAGTCTTTATTATTGGCTTTCAAATAGTTCTGTGTGCGGGCAATTGCTTGTTCAATTCCGCCTGCATAATCAATATGATTATCCTTTAGCATCACCATATCATACAAGGCAAACCGATGATTGTATCCACCACCTATTCTTACGGCCCATTTTTCCATGTAACGTATTCCAGGTGTTGTTTTTCGTGTGTCCAATAATTTTGTAGAACAACCGTCAATTAAAGAGACTATTTTATTTGTTGTTGTTGCGATACCGCTCATGCGTTGCATAAAATTGAGTACCAAGCGTTCAGTTGTTAAAATTGAGCGTGATTTTCCCTTAACAATAAATGCAATTTCACCTTTTTTTACTGGGGTTCCATCTTTTATGAACACTTCCAATTCTAAGGTTGGGTCAAAGCGATGAAAAATTAATTCAGCAAGTTCCACCCCAGCCAAAATACCTTCTTCTTTCACAATTAATTGTGCTTGGCCCAAGGCATCTTCTGGGACACATGCTAAGGTTGAATGATCGCCTTCGCCGATATCTTCGCGTAAAGCCTTATCGATTATTTCGTAAATCATGGGGTAAATATACTAATTCGTGTTGAGTGATGAGTGATGAGTGATGAGTGATGAGTGATGAGTGATGAGTGATGAGAGATGAGTGATGAGTGATGAGAGATGAGAGATGAGTGATGAGAGATGACTGATGAGAGATGAGTGATGAGAGATGAGTGATGAGTG
>JBIKJH010000003.1:0-268766 GCA_044361115.1 Crocinitomicaceae bacterium | reverse complement strand
TAAGTGGACTTCCTATTTTAAACAATTCTTTTAAGGAAGGCCAATTGATGGAGAAGTGAGAGAACAGTTCCAAATCTTTTCGTTCTTTCGAGAAAAAGAGGAAGATGATTAAAAATAACATTCCACAGGCATCCGCAATCGTATTGGCAATGGCGGCCCCTTCAAGTCCCATCGCTGGTAGTCCCCAGTTTCCAAAAATTAAGAGGTAATCGAGTAAAATGTTCGAAGTTGCAGTTATAACGGCCGCAACCAGCACAACCCAGGTTTTTCCTGAAGCGAGAAAGAAGGCTTGGATAGACAAGGTAATCATTGCAAAGAATAAGGCAAAACTTCGAATTTGAATAAATTGACTCTGCAAATCTGCTAAATCTTCGTGTTTCGAGTAGGAGTGCAACATATCAGGAACAATGAATTGTATTCCAAGAAATAAAAGCAATGCAATTAAAAAGTGAGACAGTATGGAAGTACCGAAAATTCTCCCGATCGCATCCGTGTTTTTTTGACCAATTCTCCGTGCAATTAAAATTTGTGCTCCATCGCCCATTCCAGCCAATGCCATAAATACAGTAACATAAATCAATCCTGCATTTCCAACTGCATCGAATGACAAGGTACTGTGGCGACTTAAAAATGCAGCATCTGTTATCAATACAACCGATTGTATGAAACTGGAAACCATTAACGGCACCGCAACTTTTAATATGGTCTTGTACTTAAGGTCTAACATTTATTTCCTTCTCGGTTCTCAGTTCTCGTCTCTCGTCTCTCGTCTCTCTGTTCTCAAAATCAATCAACTTGTATCACTAATCCTTTCAAATATTCGCCTTCTGGATGAAAGGCATTAATTGGATGATCGGCAGGTTGGTGCAATTGTTCAATGATGCGCACGTTTCTACCCGTTTCAATTGCAGCAGCAATTACCGTATTTGTAAATAAATACTTGTCAACGACTTGCGAACAAGAAAATGTAAAAATTAATCCGCCTGGTTTAATCTGACGAATAGCATGTGCGTTTAAGCGTTTATAGCCTTGAATTGCTTTGTGACGTTTTTCACGATGTTTTGCAAATGCAGGTGGATCCAATACTATTATGTCATAATCCTCTGGCAAGTCTTTCATGTAGTCCATCGCATCTGCGACAATTGAATCATGCTTGTCTTCAAACTTATTCAGTGCAACATTTTCCTCCGTCAATTGAATGGCTTTCTTAGAACTATCCAAAGAATGAACAAGTGTTGCACCGTTTTTAATGGCTAACAAACTAAATCCACCAGAGTAGCAAAAGGTATTCAATACTTTTTTTCCTTGCGCATATTTTCCTAGTAGAAAACGATTTTCGCGCTGATCAATGAAGAAACCAGTTTTTTGTCCAGTGATCCAATCAATGTTCAATTTCACACCGTGTTCCAATGCAACGTGAGGTGTTTCACATGTTCCAAAAACATATTCATCTTTTACATCCGCGCGCTGAGGCAAGGTATCAGAAGATTTTGAATAAATCGCCTTCAGTTCTTTACCAAAGGCTTTTTTCAATCCTTCAGCAATGGCAGTTATACTGGCGTACATGCCAATACTGTGACATTGAACCACCGCAACACCATTGTAAAAATCAACTACTAAACCAGGAAGCGAATCGCCTTCACCATGAATCAAACGGCAAATAGTATTTGTTTTCGTTAATAGATTCAATTTTTTACGCAATTCAACAGCATTACCAATGCGTTCAATGAAAAAGTCTTCATCCAACGGACGATCTTCAAACGATAAAATACGAACCGAAATTGTTGCATGTTGGTAATGTCCACGCGCCAAAAATCGACCTTTATGGTCAGTCACGGTAACAACCTCGCCATCTGTCAAGTCTTCTGTTTCAGTGATAATTGCCCCAGAAAATACCCACGGGTGACGACGCAGTATTGAATCAACTTTATGTTTGTGAATTTGTACCGTATTCAAAATGAAAAACTTTTTGCTGTTAATAAAGGATGCAAAAGTAACAAAAGGATGTGGATTCTCTCTTGAATACTTTGTGTTTCCTCTCTTTAAAGTATGTATTTTTGTGCTATAAATCGAAACTCATGAAGTGTACAATCCATGTTTACCTGTTAAATGAACATTTTTCAACTGAACACGCTGATGCGCATCACGAAGGAAAAGAATCGGAAAATAACCTGCGTTACGAATGGGAAGATGAGTTTGCTGTAACTTCGGATGTGGAATCGGTTGAATTACATGAAAACGCTGCTTTTCCATTACAAGGAGAATTGCCAGATGGAAAACCATTTAACGAGGAGGTAACTGCTATGTTGCTGTTTGAAATTAAATCGTCGGATGCTCCTTCAACTTTTATTGGTGCATCCATGAGCATTATTGAAAATCATGAGTTGTTGAAAACAGACGAAGGATTTATAATCAACTTATTCTTGAAAGATTTCGAACCGATGGCGAACCCAATTCCGGGGATTTACATCGCTTCAAAAGAATTTCCAAAGGCCCTTATATTTTAATGCTTGAGGCAAAACATATCGTTTTACAATTTGACCGACCAATTCTGAAAGGAATCAATTTCAGCTTAAAGTCAGGACAAATCATCGGAATTGTCGGAAAAAGTGGAGCAGGGAAGACCTCCTTTTTGAAAATCATGAGTGGATTGCTCGATCCAACAGAAGGTGAAGTTACATTTGAAAACAAAAAAGTGCTTGGTCCAACCGTTAAATTAGTTCCGGGACACCCAGAAATTCAATTGGTCAATCAAGATTTTCATTTGGATACGTATCACACTGTTGAAGAAAATATCCGTGAACAAATTCTGTATTTACCGAAAAAAGAACGCGATCAATTGGTGACTGAATTATTGGAATTGATTGAATTGGATGAGGTTCGTACACAACAAGCGCAGACTTTATCTGGTGGTGAACAACAACGTTTAGCCATCGCACGTGCTTTGGCCTGTGAACCGAAAGTATTGCTGTTAGATGAGCCATTTGTGCATTTGGATGGTCGTTTACGCAGTAAGTTGACAAATTATCTTTTGGCCTTAAAAGAAATTCGAGGAACAAGTTTTGTACTTGTTTCACACGACGGAGCTGAAATGTTGAGTTTGGCAGATGTAATTTACACCATGAAAAATGGACAATTGACGAAGAAAGGGAAACCGTCTGAAGCATATTATAAATACAAAGTATTAGAAGAGGCAAAATTGTTTGGTGCGATTAACAGCATCAAATACAAGGATAAAAGAATTGCATTTCGTCCAGATGAATATAGTTTGGAACCACTTTCAACTGATGAGGTTGTACATTTGACATTTGTAAATAGTTTGTTTACAGGTCCTGTTTACGAGAATTATTTTTTGACTGAACGAAATGAGAACGTAGTATTGATTAGTTTAAATACCTTAAAAGATGTTACAAAAATCGCCATCAAGAAAAAAAGTTCTGCATCTTGAATGGAGACAATTTCCAGGATTAATCAAGGAAGCATTTTTAGAATTTTTGGCTGAAAAAGGCTTGTTTCATGGTGCGGCATTGGCCTATTACACGCTTTTTGCAATGGTTCCTTTGTTCTATTTATGCATTGCTTTTTTTGGTAAAATCATCGGACAAGAGGTGATGTTGGAAATTATATCAAATCTCTTGAGAAACCAAATTGGTATTCAGGATGTTAATGGAATTATGGAGTTTTTGAGCGGAATGGATTTCGAAAAAGGAAATTTCATGCTCGAAATTGTCAGTATGATTGCCTTATTGATTGCAAGCTCAGCCTTTTTAGTCGCTTTGAAACAAAGTATAAACGAATTTTTTGACTTGGAGGTAAATTATTCCACCAAAAGAAAAGCCTTTTTAAACAACATCTTTTTTCGTTTGATTTCTGTGCTTTTTGTTGGATTGATAACAGTAATTGTTATCGTGATTTATTTTTCTCAGACCATTTTACTCTCCACATCAAGCGAATGGTTTCCGGATAGTGCCTTTTTTCAAACTGTTTTTTCGGGAATAGCAACCCACGGATTGGCTTTGTTGTCAAATGTGATCATTTTCACCTTAGTCTTTAAATATGTTCACGATGGTTATGTGAAATGGAAGCTTGCAATTGGAGGGGCAATTATAACTTCAGTTTTACTTTACGGCGGTCAATTGTTAATCAAGTACTATTTATTTAACTACTTTTTTGCTGCAGAAGCTGGAATTGCGGGCTCTATGTTCATCATTTTAGCATGGATTTATTATAGTTCTCAAATCATTTTCTTTGGCGCAAAATTCACCTGTGTATATGCCAAGAAAGTTGGAAAGCCAATTTCGTTTAGTGAAGATTTTATGTTTGCATCGAAGCGTAAAAGGTCAAAAAAAAGCAATCCAGAAAATACAAATGATTAAAAATTTGTCAAATATTTGCTAATTATCTAAGAATTAGTTGTATCTTTGGTTCAATCAAAAGAATTGAACATGGAAATTGGCAACAATCTTAAATTACTGAGAAAACGGTTAAAGAAATCGCAAGAAGAAGTCGCACAAGAATTAAATCTTACACGTTCTTCCTACAGCGGATACGAAAATGGTGTTGCTCAACCCAATTTGGAAAGTCTTGTAGCGTTCAGTGAATACTACAAAGTGCCAATCGATGATTTAGTAAAGAAGGATTTTGAATCGTTTTCAGATGCTGAGTGGGAGCGCATCGATAAAGGCTTGTATGCCGATGTTAAAGGTCAAAAACTACGTGTTCTTGCTTCTGTCGTTGATCAAAACGAGGAAGAATTAATCGAAATGATTTCTATGAAAGCAAGCGCTGGTTATACTTCTGGCTATGCCGATCCGGATTATTTAAAAGTGTTACCAACCTTTCACTTGCCTTTTCTTTCGAAAAACAAAAAGTACCGTTCTTTCCCAATTAAAGGTGATTCAATGCCACCAGTTGTGGAAGGTTCTTACGTTGTTGCGGAATACATTCAAAATTGGATGACTATTCGTTCTGGGACACCGTGTATTGTGATAACGAAAGATGAAGGAATTGTGTTTAAAGTGGTTCACAATTTATTGGATACTTCTCAGTCATTTCAGTTGTGTTCGACAAATACCTTTTACAAACCATACATTGTTCACGCAAACAATATTATCGAAATGTGGAAGTTCGTCAACTATATTTCTCCAGAATTGCCTGAAGTGCGCATGGATGACAACGATTTGAGTAAATCGATTCAAGAATTACAGAAAGAAATCCACGAATTGAAAGTAGCAATCAATCGTTCGTAATTATTTGGTTTTAGTTGGCGCTATAATTTGAACCTTTGAACTGAACTTTCTCGTCCAAGATCAACTCTTTTAAGGCCAATTTGAGTTGTTCGTCCTGTGCAAATGTATAGTGCGAGCATTCTTCAAACGTTTTTTCTGTTTTCAGGAATCCGTACAAAAGTGACTTTAATTCAGCGATTTGATAGTCTTTTCTGTTTTTCTTCAAACAAACATCACATTTGCCACATTCGTTCGATTCTTGACCGAAATAGCGCAACAATTGCACCGAACGACATTCATCCAACAAAATAAAGTTTAAAGCAGCATCCAATTTTGTTTGTGCATTGTCTTTTCGCGTTTGATATACTTCCGGCGACAAGGTTAAATAATCATCTGGTAAACGCTCGTGCGAAAGTGTTACCGAAGGCAATGAACTACTCCATGAAACGTCACAAACGCCATATTTTTCCATTTGCTCCAACTGACTGAGCAATTCTGTTTTGTTGATGTTCAAACGCTTAGCAAATTCTGCTTCATGAATTTCGAAATATTGATCGAATATACCAGGATAGGTACGCGACATCAAGGTTGTAATCCCAACAAATTTTGAATGTTTAATCTGAAAATTATACAATTCGCGGTTGCCAACAGAAAATTTAACCCTGGTAGGATGGAATACACCTTCCGAAAACACCAAATCGTTGTTCAATTCCAATATTTTCAAGGAATTATAAGTTTCCAGTGGATTCAATTGGAAATTGTCGCACAATTTTTTAATCTCAAAATGATAGGTTTCATCTTTCCCAGAACCAATTGCAATTTTCAAATGATTGCATAGAGCACGATAAGTCGTTTTTACGCGTTCAATCGGTGGGAACTGTATTTCATTTTTCAATTTTAAATTGGCAACGTCGTTCTCTTCCCAAAAAACGATTGTTCGCGACTCTTTTCCATCTCTACCAGCGCGACCTGCTTCTTGAAAATACGCTTCCAAGGATGGAGGAAATTCATAATGCAATACAAAGCGAACATCTGGTTTGTCGATTCCCATTCCAAATGCGTTCGTTGCAACCATCACGTTGATTTTGCTTGACAACCAATCCGAAAGCATCCTGTCACGGTCTTCTTTGGTCATTCCTCCGTGATAAATTCCAACACTTACCTTATTTGCATGCAGCAAGCGCGCTATTTCTTTTACACTTTTACGTGTTTGACAATAGACGATTCCACATTCTCCAACATGCTTTTGGCAGTATTCCAGTATGTTTGTTAGCTTATTGCTTGTTTTGTATGCTTCGTAACTCAGGTTATTTCGCTCAAACGACGATTCATGAATTTTTGGCTTGTTCAAATGCAATTGCTGCACGATATCTTCTCGAACACGCTGTGTAGCCGTTGCGGTCAAAGCAATAATTGGAATTTCTGGGTGTAGTTCGCGCAACTTATAAATCTCCTTGAATGAAGGTCTGAAATCATGTCCCCATTCGGAAATACAATGCGCTTCATCGACTACAATTAAGCCAAGGTTCATCAGTTTAAAGCGCTCAATGAACAATTTACTTTGAATACGCTCAGGTGAAGTGTACAAAAAATCCAAGCCACCAAAGCGCGCATTATCAAGTGTAATGTCGATTTCGCGGTAACTCATTCCACTGATAATCGACTTTGCACGAATCCCTCTCGCTTGTAAATTGGCTACTTGGTCTTGCATCAAGGCAATAAGAGGAGAAATGACCAAGGTAATCCCTTCACGAGCTATTCCGGGCACCTGAAAACAGATTGATTTTCCTCCCCCAGTGGGCAACAGCGCTAATGTGTCGTAGCCATTTATGGTATCGTCAACAATGTCTTCCTGGAGAGGTCGAAACTGATCAAATCCCCAGTATTTTTTTAGTATGTCGCGACTTTTATCCATTGCCTATTTTACAGGGTCAAAAATAAAGAAATTAATTTCTTTCTAGGCATTTCAAACTATTTGAAAGCTCAATGTTTCTAATTATATTCGCAACTTGAAAAACACATTATGTTACAAGACACACTTACAGTGAAGGTTACTAAAACCACTCATTCACGAATTGAAGAAGTAGATTGGAGCAATTTGCCTTTTGGTAGGATTTTCTCAGATCACATGTTGGTAATGGATTATAATAATGGAGCATGGCAACAACCTGAAATTTTGCCTTTCGGACCAATTCAAATGCATCCTGCAATGTCGGCTATACATTATGGTCAGTCAATATTTGAAGGGATGAAAGCGAATAAAACTGAAAAGGGAGATATACTTATTTTCCGTCCAGATATGAATGCAAACCGATTCAAAGAATCATGTGAACGCATGTGTATGCCAGTGATTCCTGATGATGTTTTTACTGAATTGGTAAGAAAATTAGTTGAGGTTGATGAAAATTGGATTCCTGCAAAAGAGGGGTATTCTTTGTATATCAGACCTTTCTTGTTTGCAACAGACGAATTTATCGGAATTAAACCTTCTGATACCTATAAATTTATGATTTTCACATGTCCGGTTGGTTCGTATTATACGGAACCCGTAAATGTGAAAATTGAGGAATATTACACGCGTGCATCTGTTGGGGGTGTTGGACGTGCAAAAACTGCAGGAAATTATGGTGCTGCATTGTATCCAGCGAAACAAGGACAAATGAACGGATTCCACCAATTGGTTTGGACCGATGGAAAAGAGCATAAGTTTATTGAGGAATCTGGAACAATGAATATCTTATTTGTAATAAATGACACAATCATTACGCCATCTGAAGATTCAGACACGATTTTAAGAGGTGTTACAAAACGCTCTGTAATTGAGATTGCTCAGAAATGGGGTATTCCAGTTGAAGAGCGAAAGGTTTCTGTTGAAGAAATTGTTACAGCGATTAAAGAAGGAAAATTACAAGATGCATTTGGAGCGGGAACAGCTGCTACAATTGCACCGATTGTTAAAATTGGCTTTAGAGATGAAATTCTTGAGTTACCGCCGATTGAAACACGCGTAATTTCTAATAAAATCAAAAATTATTTAGATGATTTAAAAGCAGGTAAAATCGAAGATGAGTTCGGTTGGTGCTTGAAAGTATAATTGAAAAGTCCCGTTTGTAGCGGGACTTTTTTTATGGAAATAAAATTTCTTTACATCTAAGGTTAAATGTTGCCTATGAAAAGTCTGTTTCTATTTTTAGTTATTTTTTCGTTTAGCTTTGCATTTGCTCAGCAAGATTCTGTATTTGTGCAATTCGAAATTACCGACAAACAATACAAAGAGGGAATACAGAATGTCAATGTAACCTTGACTTACGGAAGTAAATCTTCATTAAAAAGTTCTAATTCAAAAGGAAAATTCAATTGTTATTTACCGAATAACAGTTTACTTACGTATCAATTCACACACCCTTTATTTGAATCCTTAAGCGGGACAAAAAAAATAGCGCTCAAATCGATTGCTGATACAGTTAGAATAGCTGTTGAAATGGAAGCTAACAAAGGGAAAATTCTTCAAACGGTTGACATAAAAGCACCTGGTGTTCCAGATACGGTTTTTGAATCAAAGCGTTTAAGTGTAGCAGATTTTGAATTACTCGAGAATGGTAATTTGGTTTTATTGGCATATCCAAAACAATTAAAAAAAGGCAGTGAACTCTTATTGTATGATGGTATAGATGTCTTAAATACATTCAGTGTTCCTGGTACTGCAGAAGAGTTGGTGCGCGATTACCGCGGGAATCCTCATGTCTTATGCAAAGAAAATGTGTATGGATTGTACATTGAAAATTCGAAAATCGGAATCGGAACCATTGAAAAAGACTATTATTTTAAATATTTAGCGCCAATTGTCGATACGAATTATTCAAAAATGTTCTTCACTAATTTTTCAAAGGATTATCCGGCCTTTAATTACTTCGCCTTTGATCAAATGGATTCAACTTATTCAAAAATCATTGAAATAAAGGATGAATTAATGATGGAATTATATCGTTCGGAATACAAATGGGTGGATATACGAACAAAACTTTGGGCAAAGAACAAGGAATTGGAAACGGGAATTGATGCAGAAATTTGGGTAGGAGCGAACTACTTTACGCAATCGCCTTATTACAAGGAATTGTATGCTCCGATGTTTTTGAAAAATGATACGGTGATTGTATTCGATTATTATAAAGATAAAATGTTCTTCTTCGATGCTGCTGGTAACAAATTGGACAGTATTTCGATTTATCACCATTATCAACCAAAAACAACAGGATGGAAAAAGCAATTGATTCAAGATCGATTTACAGGTGAAATTTATGCCTTATTCGATAAAGCTGGATACAGTTACCTTGGTCAAATTGATTTGAAAACAGGTGAAATCAAAGAAAAAGTGCGACTTGAATTTCGTTACATTGAGAAAATCGCAATTCAGAACAACTTCGTGTATTACATCTATCGACCTTTTGAATCAACGCAAAAGAAATTCTTGTACAAAGAGCGGTTGCCCTACAGTTATGATCAGTCAGACGTTCCTTACGGCAATGATACCACTATCGAAACAGGCAAGTGATCTGAATATCCCCCGAGGTATTTGGCTCCTGCATATGTTCTAAAAGGTACAACTTGGCCTTTGTATTCTTCAAGTAAATAATCAAATGCATGAATCTTCCCTGATTCAGGAGTGACTTTTATTGATTTTTTCTTCATACATGCAGGATTGATCAAACCATCCGAAACCATAATATGATCCAAAACGTCCCATTCTCCTTTGTAATTGTAGGTACCACCAAAATCGCCAGATAAGGCTGTGATTTGTGGTGTTAACTTTTCTGCAACCGACTGCGGCGCTTTATTACTCGGATAGTCATTCAAATCACCCATAAAGACGATTTTCGCCTTCTTGTTATCCGTTAACAATGAGTCAATGAACGTACGTGCATTTTTCGCTGCTTCCAAACGATTTGGCTCACTCTCCTCTTGTCCACCACTGCGACTAGGCCAGTGATTTACCATTACAATAATTGTTTCTTTTTTATACTTAAATTTTCCCCAAACAATGTCTCTCGTTGCACGTGCCTCAGCTCCTGGCAAGGTGAATCGAATGTATCCAGATTCTATAAGTTTCATTGTTGAACTGTCATAAATCAAGGCTACATCAATACCGCGTGCATCAGCACTTTCGTAATGAACCAAACCATACGTATTCAATTTATCTGAATGTTTCATCACATCGCGCACGACAGTTGCATTTTCAATCTCACACATTCCAATAAAAAGTGGATTCGAAAATTGGTCAAACACTTTGTTGATGTGGTCTAATTTTTCATTGTAACGGACAGAATTCCAAACATTTTTTCCTGCTGGTAAAAATTCAGCGTCATCGTTCGTTCCATCTAGGGTGTCAAATAGGTTTTCTACGTTGTAAAAGGCGATTTCACGTGTTGTTTGAGCTTGTAAACTAGTTGCAATTACAAACGAAAAAGCAATAATGTTAAGGAATTTCATGAACTAAAATTTTTGTAAAGATAATGATATGAAAATGGTTCTGGTGAAGATGTTAATTAACTTTCTATGAAGAAACAATCCAGCGTCTAGCCAAAGGTCCTTCGCAAAATACAAGATCCAAAATAGACATATTAGGTTCAAATTGATTCGTTGGCGAAAATACTTGTGTGTATGAAAGAATATTCGAGCAGTTATTAAATTCATCGTTTCGAAAGTCAAGTGCTTCTTCTGGCGAAATAAACACTGAAGAAAAGTCCAATTTCTTTACTAGATCAAGCCATTCGAAAATTCGTTCAGTAATCAATGAAGTGAATTTTACAAGTGAAGGTTCTGATTGATAGATTAAATCATGCACTTCTGGTCCATAATGTTCAAAATAGGGTGCAGATGAGTAGGCACTTTCTATCGCTTTCCAGTGAATTTTTCTCCAATCCGTTTCATTGCTTAGAACAGCATCGTCCATTGAAGTTTTAGAACCATTTTTACGCTCAATCGGAATCGAAAGCACTAATGGACCATTTGCACTTAGGATAGTGCAACGAGAACGCACCGACTGCTTAATAAAATGTTCTTTCGTTTCAATGATGGTGTTTTCAGAGGCAATCAGTTTTCTGAAATAATCAATGTTCCCGAAATATGCAACAGGAAAAACGGCTGGCATTAGTAAATCATCTTGAACAAACGTTTCCAACGAATACCAATTAATGGATCAGCAGCTTTAGAAAACCAAACCATAGAAGCACGGCCAACAATGTGATCTTCCGGTACAAATCCCCAAATACGCGAATCAGCTGAATTGTAGCGATTATCTCCCATCAACCAATAGTAATTCATGCCAAATGTGTATTTGCTTGTTTTCTTACCATCAATGTAAATTCCATCTTTCTTTTCAGCCAAGGTATGTCCTTCGTATGCAGTGATGATACGTCGATACCAAGCAATATTCTGCACTGAAATTGAAATTGTCTGTCCTTTTCGAGGAATTTGGAATTTCGTAAAGTCGGTAACTGTATTGTTCACATACAAATCTTTTGGAAACGTTTGTAGGTTGTTGATTAATTCGTAAGTTGTTGGTTTGTATCCTTTTATGTCTGAATATTGAGGATAGATTACTTTTTCAAAAACAGCATTTCTGTTTCTCTTTTTTAGTGCAAAAAACTGATTAGACGTTAAATGCATAGTATAAGAGCCGTCCTCATTCGATTTATAATCACCTCTCGTTTCTTCAAGTCCAAATTCATCAATCATTGTTTGTCGACTTGAAAGATTGATATTGCTTACATAATACATGATGTTTTGGAATGGTTTTTTAACAGCTTTCTTTCCATTCACATAGAGAATTGATTTTTTAATTTCAATCCAATCCCCAGGAATTCCAACGCAACGTTTGATATAGTTTTCGCGCTTATCAACTGGTCTATAAACAAGACCATAATGTTGAATCGTACCCTCTTCAGTATGAGCGATTTTATCAATAGCAAGCATTTTACGGGCTTTATTTTTCCATGATTCAATTGATTTTACATAGGTATCTCCATGTTTCTGGATAATGTATTGTTCAGCTAATTGCTCAACATATGTTTTTAATCCGTCATAGTTTACTCCTTGCCCTGATTGTTGAATACTTGCCGAAATACTATCAAAAAGTTGATTTGAACGCTGGTTGAATTCTGTATAACTTCGCGCAAATAAGTATTGTGATTCTTTAATAACAATCCCATGATAATCATGCCCCATCAAACCATTTGGCATACGTGGATCATATACAGCTGTATCTCCTGAAGGATAATTGAAAACGACAACATCATTTCTATGAACACTGTTGTAACCTGGAAGACGCGTGTAGGAACCTTTTTCTAGCGTTGTGTAAGATTTTACGTTTACCCATGGAACGGTGTTGTGTACCAAAGGAAAAGATAGCGGAGTAACTGGAACTTTAGGTCCATAAGCCAATTTATTTACAAATAAGAAATCTCCAACCAATAAAGTTTTTTCCATCGAACCAGTTGGAATTTGAAAAGGTTCGAATACATATGTTCTAATGATACTCGCTGCAACAAGCGCAAAAATGATTGAATCACCCCATTCTTTCACTTTTGAACGAGAACCCGGCTTTTCTCTTGTTACCGCATTTAAAATTAATGCAATTGCGTGCCCGATAATTGGTAAAGCAAGGAATAAGGCTAAATGATCTCCCCATTTTCTGATTTCTGTTTCGCGACTGTTTGCCCAATTTGTTTCTGGCAAAATATCAGCGTTCGAATTGGCAATTTTTGCCATAATTAGGTAGGGAAAGAAAATCCCTTGCAATGTATCAACGAATGAAAAATAGCCAAAACGACGAATATACGAAGTATTTACTACCGACCACATTACAATGTGTACACCCGGAAAAGCCATCAATAATGCCCAAAAAGGCTTCTTACATGAGATTTTAAAAGCTACATAATAATTGTAAACCGGAATTAATGCTTCCCAGGGCTGATGTCCAGCTTGCTTAAAACTTTTGAACCACATCGCCAAATAGGGATGTACCAATAAAAACAAATAGAAATAGATAAATGCCATTAGTTTGTCAGATTTAATACGTCATTCATAGTGAAAACACCTTGTTTATTGAATACAAATTCAGCAGCAATTACTGCACCTAAAGCAAATCCAGTGCGGTTATGTGCTTCGTGTGAAAGAGTAATCGTGTCAACAGGTGAAGAATATTTTATTATGTGTGTTCCAGGAACATCGGGCAAGCGAAAAGAAGTAACGCCAATTTGACCATTGACCGTATGAGGCACTTTTTCTTCACCCAACACCCATGAAGAATAATCAGAATTGTTTTCCAAAATCCCATTTGCTAGGGTGATTGCTGTTCCACTTGGTGCATCCAATTTTTGCAAATGATGAATCTCTTCCATGCCTGCAATGTAATCTGTTTGGCCTTTCATTAATTGCGCTAAACGTTTATTGATCTCAAAGAAAATGTTTACGCCTATAGAAAAGTTACTGGCATGCAATAAGGTTCCATTGCTAGCATTTACCAAGTTGGTCATTTCTGAAAGGTGCTCATGCCAAGCAGTAGTGCCAACCACGATCGGACATTCTTGAGCAATACAGGCTTTAATATGATCAACAGCCAATTCTGGTCGGGTAAATTCAATTGCAACATCCGCCACTGATAAATCGACAGATGCAAGTGGAGATTCACTATTGATAATAGCAACAATCGAATGACCACGATCTAAAGCAATTTTTTCAATCGCTTTCCCCATTTTACCGTAACCAATTAGTGCTATATTCATTTTTTATGTTTGTTAAACAAAATTAGATTTTTAATATGCTTTTCCAAGTGTTTTAACGAAAATTAAAACGAAGATTTAATCCGCCAGTGTTTCTGCCAAAATAAGCTGGTTCAATTGCCAATGATAAATCTTCTGAAATATCAAATTTCACGAAATGCGCCTCAATTCCAGCATCAACGATTTGCAACAAGTATACTGCTCCTAATCCTAAAATTGAAAAATCGCGCCAGTTTAAATATTGGTTGTACAATATATCGATTGCGCTGTCATCATATAGTTCCCATGTTGGATCCACAACTAATCCATCCAGACGGTATTCGTATTCTTTGCGCAAAGAAAGTTGTGTCTTTTGGTTAGAGATTAAGAAATAAGTCATGGTTCCTAAGCCAGCATAAATTAACGGAACTTTCCAGTATGCCTTTTTTTGCCCTTTGGGCATTGCAATATGATTGTAAACTTGTCCAGCTCCAGGAAGAATAGCTGAATAAATCACAGCTTTTTTCGGTGAATGAACCTTTAAAGTATCAAGTGGAAGTTGGCTTGACAATGAATCTTGTGAATAGGAAAAGCTTCCAACACACACGAACAGAAAGACAACTAGTGATCGCATTAACGATTTAGAATTTCGATGATTCGGTTTAAATCAACCTCTGAATTGAAATTAACGACGATTTTACCTCCTCCAGTTGTTGATTTTTTAATCTCAATTTTGGTTGATAATTTATCGCTTAAATGTTCTTTGAACGTAGATTGTGTGCTCGTTACACTTGGTGTACGTGTAGTTTTTACATCAACTCCAGGTGTTTCAGCGCGTGGCTCAACATAACCTTCTCTAATCAATGCTTCTGCATCACGAACAGATAAACCATCCAAAACGATTCGATTAAAAATCGCCATTTGTAAATCTTCATCTCCTGCAGAAACCAAAGCGCGAGCGTGACCCATTGAAATTACACTATCACGAACGGATGCTTGAATATCAGCAGGTAATTTCAATAATCGTAAATGATTCGTGATACTTGAACGTGACTTTGCAATTTTTTGACTCAACTGATCTTGAGTTAAATCACATTCTTCGATTAAACGAGAATAGGAGAGGGCTACTTCAATCGCATTTAGGTCTTCACGTTGAATATTTTCAACCAAAGCCATTTCCAACATGGTTTGATCATTCGCAACGCGAATGTAAGCTGGGACTTCAGTTAAACCCGCTAGCTGGGAGGCTCTAAAACGACGTTCACCTGAAATTAGTTGGTATTTATCACGTCCTAATTTTCGAACGGTTAAAGGCTGAATAATTCCATGAATGGCAATTGATTGACTCAATTCATCCAATGCAGCTTGCTCAAAATGTGTACGTGGATTGAAGGGGTTTGCTTCGATACTTTCAATTGAAAGCATGGAAACCGAACCTACAACACCTGCGTTGTCTGATTTCGATGTAATATCCGTTTCAGAATTTTCTAATAAGGCGCTTAAACCCTTACCAAGAGCAGAACGTTTTTTTGTATTAGAGCTCATCGTTGAATTCAATTATTTTATCCTCGTTACCGATTTTTGTTAGGTTGTTTCTTTGCAAAATTTCGCGGGCAAAATTAAGATAATTTATTGAACCTTTACTTGCAGCATCGTGCATTACAATCGTTTCACCAAAACTTGGAGCTTCTCCTAATTTCGTGTTACGGTGAATTACTGTATCAAAAACCAACTCTTGGAAATGTGTTTTGACTTCATCAACTACTTGATTGGCAAGACGCAAACGTGTGTCATACATCGTCAACAAGATCCCTTCAATTTCCAGGTCTTGATTCAAACGACCTTGAACTATTTTTATCGTGTTCAATAATTTCCCCAACCCTTCTAAAGCAAAATATTCACATTGTACAGGAACCATAACAGAATCAGCTGCCGTTAAGGCATTTACAGTGATTAAGCCCAAAGAAGGAGAACAATCTATAATAATGAAATCATACTGGTCACGAATCTTTTCCAAGGCCGATTTCAACATATGTTCACGATTTGGAAGGTTAATCATTTCCAATTCAGCACCAACTAGGTCAATGTGCGATGGCAGAATATCTAAATTTGGATTTTCCGTATGAATAATCAATTCTGAAGGGTGAACCTCGTTGATCAAACAATCGTAAATATTTTTTGTATTTTTGGGGTCTAAACCGACGCCAGATGTGGCATTCGCTTGCGGGTCAGCATCTACAATAAGCGTTTTATACTCCAGCACTCCCAAACATCCGCCAAGATTGATGGCAGTTGTTGTTTTTCCAACTCCACCTTTCTGATTCGCAATTGCAATTATTTTTCCCATTTTAATTTCGTGTATTAAACGATAAAGATACAATTATCAATGTGGATTAACGAATTAAGTTATCCTAAATTATTAACCAAGACACTGTTGATAGTGCCAAAAAAATGTTTGTAAAATGAAATGCGATTTTATAGGTCGTCAAACGAAACAGCCGAATAGTCTGAAACATTTTCATCAGAATCAACATATTCGCCAGAATCTCTTAATTCATCTATTTTTGCCAACACATCCTCTAAACCTTCTCTGAATTTTTCAAAATCTTCTTTGTACAAGAAAATTTTGTGTTTTTGATAGTTGTCGCGACCATCATCATTGAATGTTTTTTTACTTTCAGTCAGCGTGATGTATAGGTCGTTTCCTTTCGTAGATTTGACGTCAAAGAAATATGTCCTTTTCCCCGCACGAACAACTTTCGAATATACTTCGTTGTTTTTTTCATTTTCCATAGTTCTTAAAACATTTAGGTTCTAACAAATATGGTATTTTTTTTTAAAAGAACAAATTCTGTTGAAATCTTATGAATTATCTTCTGCTAATTGTTTGAAATACATCTCACTATAAGACCGATTCAATGCCATTAACTCATCATGCGTTCCTTGCTCAATTACTTTTCCATGATCAAGAACTATAATTTTAGATGCATTGCGGATGGAAGAAATTCGATGGCTTACAATTACGGTCGTCCGTTTGTCAGCATCTGCTTTTAGGTTACTTAGTATAATCTCCTCTGTTTCCGTATCAACTGCCGATAAACAATCATCAAGCACCAATAATTTGGGGTGTCGTATTAATGCCCTTGCAATACTAATTCGTTGTTTTTGTCCACCACTTAGGTTAACACCACGTTCACCTAAAATTGTCTCAAATTTATCAGGAAAGGCTTCTATGTTGTTTAAAACATGCGCTTTTCTTGCGGCTTCAACAATTTCTTCATGATTTAAGGCGTCATTTTTTCCAAAACGAATGTTTTCAGCAATTGTTTCCGAAAAAAGAAAAACTTCCTGCGGAACAACGCCTGATTGATTGCGGTAATCGTCTAAATTGATTGTTTTCAAATCATGTTTATTAATGCTTATTTGACCAGAGATTGGATCAAATTGACGCATGAGCATATTGACAATGGTCGACTTTCCACTGCCTGTCTTTCCAATAATGGCAAATGTTTCTCCTTCTTTAATGTTGAAACTAACATTTTGCAAGGCTTCAATTCCAGAATTAGGGTAGGTGTAGCTAACATTGTTGAATGCGATATCGCCTTTCAACTCAAATGCTTCTTTGTTCACATTGAGAATGTCGGGCTGCATTTCAAGGAATTCATTAATGCGTTTTTGAGAGGCTGCCGCGCGCTGATTGATTGATGTAACCCATCCCAAACTGGCAAATGGCCACGTTAGTTTATTGACGAACATGATGAATGCCACGATGCCTCCAATAGAAATTTTTGCATCGAAGTAATACAAACCACCAATATAGATTGATAAAATTGTACTCACACCAATTAAAAAAACAATTGTTGGCATGAAGAGCGAATTCACCAAGACCAAACGCATGTTTTTCTTTTTGTAAATCAAAGAAGATGCATTGAATTTTTCATGAATTTCATGTTCACGGCTATATGCTTTCACAACTCTAATACCAGCAAATGTTTCTTGAGCAATTGTTGAAAGCAATGACTGTTCTTTTTGAACTTCTGTACTCAAGGTGTTCATTTTTGAGGAAACCTTGTAAATTAAAAAGGACATGATTGGCAAAGGAATCAATACAAATAAGGTGAGCCAAGCGTTTACGTTGATCATCTGATAAATAACCAAAAAGAACAAGGCAATTAAGTTAATTGTATACATGATCCCAGGTCCTAAATACATTCTCACCTGACTAACATCTTCCGAGATACGATTCATCAAATCTCCAGTAGCATTTTTTTTGTAAAACGAATAATCCAATCGCTGGTATTGGGCATAGATCTCATTTTTCAAATCAAATTCGATTAATCGCGACATGACAATAATCGTTTGGCGCGTTAAAAAGAGGAAAACACCACTTGCGGCGGATAATAAAACATAGATTCCACCTACTTTTAGAGCGAGTATTACTGCTTGTGAGGTAGTTGTGACTACCGTATTGTTCAATAACTGATCCGTTGTATCTTTAACGTACACAGGCATCTTAACGCCAAAATAATTGGAAATTACAATAAACAAAATACCAAGTAAAAATCGCCATTTATACTTTATAAAATATTTGTTGAGATAGCTCAGTGACTTCATTCGATTAATTTCCTATTTTTGTGCCCATGATTGCAAAGCGATGCAAAAATAGACATTCGGCTTGAATTAAGTTTAAAACACATATCGTTTAAATATGTTTGAGGTAAAAAATATTGAGGAAACGAACCTCCTAGAAAATCCAGTTATTGCTCAAATGAGCAAATACAATCACGAACAATTATTATTCTGTAATGATAATGAAACCGGTTTAAAGGCAATTATTGCTGTACATAACACGGTTTTAGGTCCCGCTTTGGGAGGCACGCGCATGTGGGCATACAACAATGAAGTTGATGCTTTAACTGATGTATTGCGATTGTCGCGTGGTATGACCTATAAAAATTCTATTTCTGGATTAAATCTTGGTGGTGGAAAAGCTGTAATTATCGGCGATGCACGCACAATGAAGTCAGAAGCCTTGATGCGTCGTTTCGGAAAATTTGTAAATAGTCTTGGAGGAAAATACATAACTGCAGAAGATGTGGGTATTGGTACAGCGGATATGGTTTATGTTAATATGGAAACAAATCATGTTGTCGGTTTACCTGGTAAGAGTGGTGATCCTTCTCCTGTAACAGCTCATGGCGTCTACGTAGGTATGAAAGCATGTGCTAAGGAACAGTTTGGTTCTGATTCTTTAACAGGAAAGAAAATTGCTGTGCAAGGAGTTGGACATGTTGGTGAATACCTTGTTGCTGCCTTAGCAAAAGAAAATGCGGAAATTTATATCACAGATATTCATGAACCAACCTTGAAGCGTGTAGCTCAAACCTATGGTGCACATGTTGTTGGACTTGATGAAATCTATGATGTTGACATGGATATTTATGCGCCTTGCGCCTTGGGTGCAACAGTTAATGAAGATACATTATCTCGCTTGAAATGTGCGATCATCGCTGGAGCAGCAAATAACCAATTAAGACAAGAAGATATTCACGGCCGAATGGTGGTTGAAAAAGGAATTATTTATGCGCCAGATTTTGCCTTAAATGCGGGCGGCGTAATTAATTGTTATTCTGAAGTGAAAGGTTTGTCACCGGAATGGGCGATGGGTAAAGCAGAAGAAATATACAACACGATTGGAAACATTGTGAAACGTTCAACAGCGGAAAATATTCCAACATATCAAATAGCCAACAAAATGGCGGAAGAGAGAATTGAAGCGATTGGAAAAGTGAAATTGCCATTATAAAATGTTAAACAGAAGACACCTTAGAATTAAAGTATTACAAGCATTATATGCTTATTTTCAATCGAACGAAGATAATTTTCGTAGAACCGAAAATGAGCTAATGCAAGCAGTTGAGCGCATTCAGGATTTGTACCTGTATCTTCTATTGACATTTTCAGAACTGAAAGGTTTCGCTGAAAATCGAATGGAAGAAAGTGCAAAGAAAATTCGCCCTACGGAAGAAGATTTAAATCCGAATACAAAGTTCGTTGATAACAAAATCATTCTTTTGTTAGAAGAGAATAAGGAGTTGAGACGTTTGTCGGAAGAACGAAAAGTGAATTGGGTTGGCGATGAGCACCAAGAAATGTTCAGAAAGATGTTCTTGATTATTAAGGATAGTGAGATCTACTTTGAATACATGAACAATGAATCGAAAACATTTGAGGATGACAAAGCGTTTATATTAGAATTATTCAAAGTTGAAATTGCCAATTCTGAATTGTTGTATAATTTCTTCGAAGAGAAAAGTATTCATTGGATTGATGATATTGATTTGGCTTGTTCAATGGTGTTGAAAACGCTTAAAACTGTGAATGAAGGCGAAGTGATGGAATTACTTCCTTTATACAAGGTTGATGACGATGAGCAAGAATTTATTCGTGATTTGTTAAGAAAAACAATCTCAATGGATAAAGAGAATGAAGTGTTAATCGATGAATTGACTAAAAATTGGGAATTGGATCGCATAGCTAAAATGGACGTTATTTTAATGAAAATGGCCATAACCGAGTTGCAGATTTTCAACAATATCCCAACGAAAGTTACCTTAAATGAGTACATTGAAATTTCCAAATTTTACAGTACACCGAAAAGTAATGGATTTATCAATGGTATTTTAGATAAAGCAATTGATCGTTTACAAGCTGAAAAGAAAATTGTAAAAATAGGTCGAGGTTTAATGAACTAAATGAAATAGAGAGATGAAAAAAATAATTTTATTTTTACCTGTATTGTTATTCATGACGGCATGTAACAATACTGAGGATGTAATTGTAGGTAATAAAACCTCGATGCAAGTAGAACCAGTATTTGACGGTGGAACTGTTGTAAAAGGTGAAGTAATCAAAGCACAATTTGTTGTAAAAAACACAGGAAATTATCCTTTAATTATTGCTGAAGTAAAACCAGGATGTTCTTGCACAATTGCAGATAAACCTGAAGACCCAATTAAACCTGGTCAAGAAGCAATAATCAAAGCTGAAGTTTCAACGAAGAATGCCGCAGCAGGAGCACCATTATCTAAATCAGTTCGTGTTGTAGCAAACACTGAACCTTCAGTAACGGAGCTTGTAATTAAAGCAATAATTAAGTAATAACAAACCATAAAATAAAGCAAAATGAACGGAGGAGCAGGATCGTTGGTGATGATTGTCATGATGTTAGTAGTTTTCTACTTTTTCATGATTCGTCCACAAATGAAAAAACAAAAAGAATTGAAAAAATTCCGTGAAGCAATGAAACCAGGTGACAAAGTAGTTACGATTGGAGGAATTCACGGTAAAATTTTGGAAATGGCCGATTCAACGGTATTAATTAGTTCAGAAGGAACAAAAATCCGTATTGAAAAAAGTGCAATAGCTTCTTCATCAGAGGATCAATTGATGGCTAAATAATTCAGTTTAATGAACCATTGAAACCGCTTTAAACGAGCGGTTTTTTTTATGTTTCAAATTTCAATCTTTGAAAAAAAGTGTATATTTACTTATTGATTTGAAACTATTACTTCTGTATCCGTCTTATATGAAGATTTTTTTTGCACTTATTTTTATTGTGATTAGTTCATCGTGTATGGAGAAACCGAACTGCACAGATTGTGAAGGATGCGGTGCAAACTTGAACGTGAAAGAAGTAAGTTTGGAAGATGCCCTGGAAAAGGCAAAATCAGAGCCCGTACAAGTTGATACAACCGAATTACAAGAATCAATAGCGAAAATTGAAAAGAAATATGGCGAACAATGGGATTTTTGTGATTGTGTTGTTAAAGGTGATTCAATCAATAAAGCTTTTTCTAAACCAAATTTACCTGATGCAGAATTTGATCGTTTAGCGAAACGTTTCGATGAAATTGATGTGAAATGTCAGGCGTTTAGAATTCAAGATGCAAGTAGAACCCCCGAACAGCGAGCTGCACATGAAAAAAAAGTTCGTAAATGTTTAAAAGATGCTGGGGTGAAAAATTAAGTTATTAAAGGTAATTGTAAAACCGTTCAAAAAAAAATGGATGAAAAAATCACTTTCAATTGTTGTTTTGAGTAATTTTTTTTAGTTTTAACCGAATTTAAAACAATCTTATGAAAAAAATGATCTTAACTACTACTGCAATTGCTGCTTTAGTATTGGCTTCTTGCGGTAAAAGTGAAGTATGTGACTGTGCAGATACATTCTTAGAAATGTCTAAAGAAATGAAAGCTATGCAAGATGCTGGAACAAAACCAGAAGAAATGGCTGCTAAAATGGCAGAAATCGAAACTAAGTACAAAGCTGACATGGAAAAATGTCAAAAATTAGACGAAGGTAAATCTGAGGCTGAGAAAAAAGCTATGGAAAAAGAATTGAAAGAATGTGATTCTTTCAAAGAAATGGAAAGCTTAATGAAAAAATAATTAATCGCACTCGATTATAATTTTTAAAAGTGGAGATTCGAAAGAGTCTTCACTTTTTTTGTATACATTTGTTTTGTGAAATTTAAAAAGGTTATTGCATATTGCCTGTTATTGAGTTTTTTCGTTGTTCTAACTCCGAGAAGCTTTTGGCATGATTGTGATCACCATCACCATTCCTCTAATAAAAAGGAAACTGTCCTAAAAGAAAAAGACTGTTTTGCCTGTGATTTCAGTTTAGGAATTATTGACCAACCACAACAATTCTCCTATCGTTTTAATAAATCGTATTTTACTAAATTCGATTTAACACTTGCTTCGCTATATTTCAAAAAGAAATTCGAGCAATTCTCCCATCGGGGTCCCCCAGCAATTAGTTAATGTTAAAATGATTTTGCTCATTCGAGTGAAACAATTCGTGTTGTCGACAAATTTCTTGTCAGACTTACTATTCGTTATCTAATAAATTTAAAATGAATCGTTTTATTGCAATTATAGGAGCAATCCTATGTGTAAATATGACGTTCGCACAAGCCTTTCATGGAGAGGTTAAAAGTGCGTCGTCAAATACTCCAATAGCTAATGCTAAATTTTCCATCGTAGAAATTGAGGTTGAATTTCAATCCGATTCACTCGGACATTTTAACTATTCAAATGAACTACCGAACCATTTTACAGTTCGTATTTCCGCGCATGGTTATGATGCGCAGCTTCAAAAGATTGAAAATCTAAATCAAGATTTCCATTTCACACTTATTGAAAAACACATCGCTCTTGATGAAGTTACAATTTCAGGTGCGAAAAATACGCTTCAAAGAAATAGTGCCATTCACATCGAAACAAGAAAGTTAAGTGAGATGAATACTATTACTACAACTACGTTGGGCGATGCACTTGCGACAATACCAGGTGTATACAATTCTTCAACCGGTGTTGGTATTTCAAAACCAGTTATCCGCGGTTCCCAAGGAATTCGTGTGGTTTCGTTCTTAAACGGTTTACGCATTGAAAATCAACAGTGGGGTGGAGATCATGGAATGGGAATAACAGAGCTTGGAATAGGATCGGTAGAAGTAATTAAAGGTCCTAATTCTTTGCTGTTTGGTGCGGATGCTTTGGGTGGTGTTGTTTATTTTAAAGATGAAGCATTTGCGAAAAGCAATTCACATGAAATTACGGCAAAAACACAATTTGAATCAGCAAGTTTGGGAACAAAGAATCAGTTGTTGTATAAAATGGCAAAGAAAAATGTTCGACTTAGTGTTGGAGGGCTTTATACGAATAATGCTGATTATCAGCTTCCTTCTGGCCAGTTTGCACAAAATTCACGCTTCAACGATAAAGCAGCAAAATTGGCTTTCGGAATGAACAAAGGAAGTTGGTCCATGAATCTACGATATAACTTCTCAACGACAAGGGCAGGAATTCCAGGACATACGCATGATTCAATCGTCAATACAGCCGATTTTCAAGTGGATGCACAAAAAAGGAAAAATACGGTTCCTGCTCAAGTGTTTTTCAATCATTTTTTATCGCTTGAGAATAAATGGTTTTTAAAACGAAATGAAGTTTCAGTTTTACTGGGACAAACGGTCAATCGATTGACAGAATATGAGGATAAATTGACAATTCCGGGTATTAGTGCTGACCTGTATAACACACTTTACACAGTAAAATTGAAAACCCAATTAAATGAGCAATTTTCACTCATTTCAGGTTTGCAAGGAATGTATCAGAACAATATAAATAGCACGAAAGCAACAGAACAATTGATCCCAAATGCAACTACACTGGATAATGGAGCATTTGTTATTGCCTACTTCGAAAAGAAAGGTTGGAACCTTCAGGCAGGTTTGCGTTACGATGTGCGTCAAGTGAAAAGCTTAGAAACGTTTAAAGGTACAGATCCGATTCAACGAATGTATCAAGGATTGAATTATTCAGTTGGTGCAGTTAAATCATTTAAAGAACAAACAATTAGAATGAATGTGTCTTCTGGATTTAGAGCGCCACACTTATCAGAATTATTAGCAAATGGCTTTCATCACGGGGCATTGAGATATGAAATTGGTTCAATTGATTTGAAACCTGAAAAAGCCAATCAATTGGATCTTTCGTATGAATATCATGGCGAACATATTGAATTTGTAGTTAATCCTTTTGCTTCCTTATTGACAGATTATATTTATTTGTCACCACTCGACACTTTGATTTCTTCTTTGCCCGTTTATGAATATAAACAACTATCAAAAGGATATTCTTACGGGACAGATGTGAGTTGGCACTGGCATCCACATTTTGCGCATTGGCTGCATCTAGAAAATTCGTTTTCATACGTTTCAATTGAAGGATCTGAAGGTTTTAATGTTTCCCTATTGCCTCAATCGCGTATTTCAACACTACTTAAATTTGAAATTCCGATGAAAACGAAGTTTAGAATCGAAAGTTTGAGTGTTCAACATCAGTATTCATTTGAACAAAATCAAGTGGCAAGTTATGAAACGACTTCCCCAAGCTATCAGGTGTTTAATATCGGTCTTCAAGGAAAATTAGAAGCAAAAACACCATTAGAAATAAAAGTAGGTGTAAAGAATGTTCTTAACACACGCTATATCGATCATTTATCACGATTGAAAAATATTGACCTTCCATTCCCTGGAAGAAATTATTATGTAAGTATCGTTTATCAATTAATGTATAATCAAAAATAAAGTAATATGAAAAAAGTAATTTTAAGTTTAGGAATTGTTTCCTTATCAATTTTGGCTTTGTCTGTAGCTTCATGTAAAAAAAATAAATGTACAGAATGTCATTATGACAAGAATGGAACTGAAGTTGAATTAGGTGAAAAGTGTGGAGATGACATTGAAACTCTCGAAGCCACTGGCTACAATGATAATGATACCATTTATGAAGTGCATTGTCATGGACACTAACTAGTTTAATCTTATAGAATTAAAAGCGGGGGGAAACTTCCGCTTTTTTAATGAAAAATTAATTTCATAACAAAAACCATTTAAATAGTTGATTCTTTTTTAATAAACAGGAAATACGTTTGCGCTGAGATAGACGGATTTTTGTAAAAAAAAACTGCAATGAAAAAACGACTATTATTATCTTGCTTCACAGCTATTTATGCTTGTGGATTTTCACAATCCTACATTGCCAATTGGAATTTTAATTCTGTTGTGAATGATGCGCTTACATCAACGGGATCATTGAACCCTTTTATAGGTGCTGGAACAGTAACGACAATTGGAGGTACAACATCTACTTTTGCAACTGGAAATACGCCTGATGTAAATACTACGGATAATTCTGGATTGAATACAACTTCGTATCCTTCTCAAGGAAATATGCCAAAAACCGCTGGTGTACAATTTGATATTCCAACAACAGGTTTCAACAGAGCAATTTTGGAGTTTTATCAACGTTTGAGTAATACTGCCGCAAATACGTGGGTTCTACAGTATACCTTAGATAAAACAGGTGTTAGCACGGGAGGAAGTGTTGTTTGGACGGATGCAACAACTTACACCTTTACTCCAGCTGCAACAGGAACTGGTGATACATGGTATTTTAGAACATTTGATTTTTCGGCAATTTCAGGATTGAACAACAATGCAAATGCAAGTTTTAGAATTGTGTCAAATTTTGATCCAACAACTGGTGTATACCAAGCTGCTCGTTCAACAAGTGCTTATTCTGGAGGAGGAACCTGTCGTTTTGATTTGGTATCATTACGTGAAGCTGAAGGAACTGCATCAATTGCTTCTGCAAATAATAATCAAATAGTTTCAGAAACAGTCGGAACGATAACTGTTCCAGTAACATTCGCAAATGCAAACAATGCCCCTGCAAGAGTTGCTTTTGAAATGGTTGGTTATTCAACTGCTACCTTTGGAAGCGATTATAACTGGGTCAGCAATGATACACTTGTGATTCCAGCTTTGTTTAACGGGGTTGTCAATTTTTCTTTAAACATATTAAATGACACAGATGCTGAAAAAGCTGAAACGGTAATTTTAAAAATTAAACCTGCAAAAAATGCCATCGTTTCAACTACCAATTATTATCAAATCATTTATATAAAAGACAATGATTATCAAGCACCAGTTGCAACAAACGAATTGAATATGTCGTTTTTGACTTCTTTCTCGAATGGCACAGCTGGAACGAATTCTGCTGAAATTGTAGCGTATGATTCATCAAATTATCGATTATATATTGTTAATAGTATTGGAGCAAAATTAGATATCGTTGATTTTTCAAACCCTTCAGTACCGGTTTTATTAAATAGCGTTAGTGTTACACCATATGGAAATATCAATTCTGTTGCAGTACATAACGGTGTTGTTGCCTTGGCAATTGAAAATGCAAATGCGCAATTAAATGGTTCTATTGTTTTTGTTGATCAAAACGGAAATTTTATCAGTCAAGTTGCTGCTGGAGCGATGCCTGACATGATTACATTTAACAAAGACTTCACGAAAGTACTTACAGCGAACGAAGGAGAACCAAATTCTACATATTCAATTGATCCAGAAGGTTCTATTACAATCGTTGATTTAACGCCAGGTTATGCAGCTTTGACAAATGCCAATGCTACAACAATTGCATTAACACAATACAATGGCCAAGAAACGTTATTAAGAAGTCAAGGAATTCGTATTTTCTCTACGAGTGCAAGTGTTGCTCAGGATTTAGAACCAGAATACATCGCTATTTCAGATGATAATTCTACAGCATATGTGAGTCTTCAAGAAAATAATGCAATGTTGGTAATTGATTTATTGACTTTGCAAATTGATACAATTCGCCCCTTAGGTTACAGTAATTACTCAAGCGGTAATGCAATGGATGCATCAGATCAAACTGGACAAATTTTAATTACCTCATTACCAGTAAAAGGAGCCTACATGCCTGATGCTATTTCGTATGCTTCAATTAATGGACAAGGTTACGTTTTTTCTGCAAATGAAGGAGATTCAAGAGAGTTTGGTTCAGTAGTGGATGCGAATAGAATTTCAACATTAACCTTGGATCCAACAGTTTTTACAGATCAAGCGATATTGAAAAATAGTCGTTTTGCTGGAAGATTAAACGGTTTAAAATATTCTGGAGATACAGATAACGATGGCGATTTAGATGAAATTCATGTTATGGGAGGTCGTTCATTTAGTATTTGGAATGCAGCAACTGGAGCATTGGTTTTTGATTCAAAAGATTTGATTGAACAAGTAATTGCCAATCATCCAACATTTGGAGCAATTTTTAACGCTTCAAATTCTACAGGTGTGCCTTCTCTTAAAAATAGAAGTGATGATAAAGGACCAGAGCCTGAAGGTATTACAACAGCAGTTATTAATGGAGAAAACTATTTATTCGTTTCTTTGGAAAGAGTTGGTGGTGCTATGATTTTTAACATTAACAACCCAGTTTCACCAGTGTTTATTGGTTATTACAATAACCGTTCAACAACTGTCAGTGGTCCAGATTTAGGTGCTGAAGGAATGATTTTTATTTCTGCAGATGCTTCACCGAATGGAAATTCACTCGTGATTCTTGCAAATGAAGTAAGTAGTACGCTTTCAATTTATCAATTGAATACATGTTTAGAGGTAGCAAATGCTGATTTAATCAATGGGCAAAACGCAATTTGTTCAGGAGATACAGCAGTTCTTTCAATTACGGGGTCTTCATCAAATTCAGTTCAATGGTTTTATAACAATCAACCAATTAATGGTGAAACAAGTAATGCTTTAAATGCGCAAAACGCAGGTGAATATCAACTGTTTGTTTCGAATACTGCTTATGCTTGTTCAGATACGACAGAGGCCTTTGATCTTTCTATTAATCAATTGCCAATTGTTCAAGCCCTTACTTCTGATGCTGAAGTTTGTTTTGGTGATACAGTTGTATTAAATGGTCAAGGTGCAGAAACATATGTATGGACCAACGGAGTTACTGACCAAGTAGCCTTTACACCATCACTAACTGCTTATTATGTCGTAATAGGAACAGATACAAACAATTGTTCATCTGCTGACACATTAACTGTTTTTGTTAATCCACTTCCAGTAGTACAGGCCAATGTTAACCAATCTGTTATTTGTAATGGAGAAAGTGTGATTTTTAGTGGAGTAGGAGCTCAAACATACGCTTGGAACAACGGAATTATAAATGGTTTGTCTGCCTTAGTTAATATAACTGATACATTCACTCTGGTTGGTACGGATTTTAATGGATGTGTAAGTTCTGATACAGTTTCAGTTGTAGTAAATGAAGTTCCAGTTATTTCTTTAGGCAATGATACAACGGTGTGTCAAAATCAACTTCCTTTAACATTAAATGGCCCAACAGGTTATGATGCGTATGCTTGGAATACAAATGAAACAACATCAACTATTGACGTTAATCAAGGTGGGAATTATGAATTGACTGTAGAGGATGAAAATGGATGTTCTGGAAGTTCAACAATTAATATTACTGTTGACGGATGTTTAAGTGTTGATGAAATGCAAGAAGTTGTTTCCGTTTATCCAAACCCAACCGAAGGAATAGTAGTGATGAACAATCTTCAAGTGATTGGTGCTGAAACAATTATTGTTACTGATGCATTTGGAAAAACGCTTAGTTCAATTAACGTTAGTAATGATGAAACAATAATTGATTTATCGAATTATTCAAATGGTGTTTACTTTGTTCAAGTATACACTGAAGACCAAATGATTTTAAAGAAACTCCTGAAAGAGTAAACCATCATAGTTAGGTTTTAGCAAAAAAAAAGTCCCAACCGCAATGGTTGGGACTTTTTAATTTTTTATAGAATCGATTAATAATAAATCGCTCTTTGAACTTTAGTGATGTGTTTAGCCAAACGAATTACTTGTTTAGTATAACCAAACTCATTATCGTACCATGCGTACAACACAACATTTTTACCATCATTTGAAACGATAGAAGCATGTGAATCAAATACTGAACAACATGTGTTACCAATGATATCACTAGAAACTAATTCAGGATCGTAAGAATAGAAAATTTGGTTTACTAAATCTCCATTCAAAGCAGCATCGCGAACAAGTGCATTTACTTCTTCAATAGTTGTTGTTCCGTTTAATTCCAAGGATAAAATTGCCAATGAACCATTTGGAGTTGGTACACGAACCGCATTAGCAGTCAATTTATCTTTCAAATCTGGAATAACTTTCGTTACAGCTGAACCAGCACCAGTTGATGTGATAACCATGTTCACTGCGGCAGCACGACCTCTTCTTGGTTTTTTGTGCATGTTATCCAATAAGTTTTGGTCATTTGTGTAAGCATGAACAGTTTCGATGTGACCTTTAACAACTCCGTATTTGTCGTTTACAACTTTCAAAATAGGAGAGATGGCATTTGTTGTACAAGAAGCAGCTGAGAAAATGTCTTCATTTTCAACATCTAATGTTCCTTGGTTAATTCCGTAAACAACATTTGGAATTTCTTTTCCTGGTGCAGTCAATAAAACTTTAGAAACACCTTTTGCTTTTAAATGTCTTGATAAAGCTTCACGATTTGTGAAAACACCTGTATTATCGATAACCAATGCATTGTCAATTCCGAAAGCTGTGTAATCAACATCTTCTGGGTTACTTGCATCAATCATTTGAACGATTTGTCCGTTGATGATCAATGATTTGTTTTCTAAATCTTCAATTACAGAACCTTTGAATGCTCCGTGAACTGAATCATTACGTAACAAAGAAGCACGTTTAATGATGTCTGCATCTGAAGAGCCACGTGTAACAATCGCACGTAAACGCAATTGTTGCCCTTTACCAGCTTGTTTAATCAACTCGCGAGCTGCTAAACGACCGATACGACCAAATCCATATAAAACAACGTCTCTTGGTTCAATGTTGTTACTTGTTGTAACGCCAAAACCAGCTAATTTGACACTTAAAAATTCTGCTTTTGATGCGAAATTGTCTTTTTCAGCTAACCATTGGCTTGATAACTTACCAATATCTAATTTTGAAGGAGCCAATTCCATTTTCAAGATTTCTTCAGCCAATTCAGAAGAAGTAAATACATCAATTGGTTTGTTCACAACCTTTCGAGCATATTCGTGTAGGTTTAAAATCTCAGAGATTGTAATGTCTGTTAAGTGATTTCGGAAAAGCACAAGCTCGATTCCTTTATCGTATAACAATTCACCAACTTTACTAGAAAGTTTAACAGCAGCACGTTCTCTTTCAATGTGCGATTTCAACTCTTTTTCGTATCCTACAGCAGATTCCATTTTTATTTTTTGTTTAATTATTAAAGAATTTCAAATTGTATAAAGCAAAAAAGGCTTCCCACGTGAGTAGGAAGCCTTTTTTTAATATTAACCCAAATATGCTTTGAGTAATTTGTTTCTTGACGTATGTCGTAATCGTCTGATCGCTTTTTCCTTGATTTGACGAACACGCTCACGTGTTAGATTGAATTTTGCTCCAATTTCTTCTAGCGTTAATCCATGGTTCATCCCAATTCCAAAGAACAAGCGAATAATTTCACGCTCTTTGTCAGTTAATGTGCTCAATGATCGTTCAATTTCTTTTTGAAGTGACTCTGCCATCAATGCGTGATCTGCTTTTGGAGAATCAGCATTTGCCATTACGTCCATTAATGTTCCTCCGTCTTCAGAAGCAGATAAGGGAGCATCCATTGAAACGTGACGACCAGAAACATTCAAACTTTCTTTGATTTTGTCTTCTGGAACTTCTAATGCCTCCGCCAATTCTTCAGCTGATGGTGGTCGCTCAAATTCTTGTTCTAAACGCGAAAACGCTTTGTTAATTTTATTCAATGATCCAACCTGATTCAGCGGCAAACGAACAATTCGCGCTTGCTCTGCCAATGCTTGAAGAATCGATTGACGAATCCACCAAACGGCATAAGAGATAAATTTAAAACCCCTTGTTTCATCAAATTTTTGGGCAGCTTTGATAAGACCTAAGTTACCTTCATTAATTAAATCTGGAAGTGTAAGTCCTTGGTTTTGGTACTGTTTTGCAACCGATACCACAAAACGCAAGTTAGCTCTCGTCAATTTCTCTAAGGCTTTTTGATCTCCTTGCTTAATTTTGCGGGCTAGTTCTACCTCTTCTTCTGCTGTTATCAACTCCTCTTTACCAATGTCTTGCAAGTATTTGTCTAATGACTGACTCTCGCGATTGGTAATCGACTTCGTAATTTTTAGCTGTCTCATCCTCTACTAAATTTCTCCTTTTTAATTTGTAATGTGGGAAAAATGGATGCAAAGGTACAACGAAAAAGCGTTGATTTCCAAAAAAAAATCATACTTTTTTTCAACCGAGCCGCAACCAAAAACCGTGCCCCAAACGATTTTACAGGCCAAATCCGAAATATTCCTTCTTACCGCTTTCAGAAAGCACCTCAAGCAAAACGCCTTTGTTGGCCCCATTCAACTTACCAGTTAGTTGATCAACCGTTTCGATTGGCTCATTGTTGACCTTGGTAATAATCATTCCAGGTGCTAATCCAATTGATTTTAATTTGCCAGCATTTATGGTTGAAATCTTCACTCCGTAAGTAATATTTAATTCTTTTTTTTCTTTACTACTCAATTCACTGAACGTTGCACCCAATGCAACATTTTTCTGAATTTCTTCTTTTGAGACGAGTTTTGTATCTCCATCTTGGTTCCGCAAAACCAATTCTTTGACTTCTTCAATGCCTTTTGAGGTGCGTATGGTTAACGAAACTTTATCGCCCGGACGTCTTTTTCCGATTTCTTCTTGTAATTCGGCAACCGAGTTAACTTCTTTCGTTCCAATTTTTAAAATGACTTCTCCCTCTTTCACACCGGCTTTTTCAGCACTTCCGTTCTCAGTAACTTTGGAGATGTATACACCTTTCGTATTGGGAAGATCATTTTTCTCTTTAGTTTCTTGATTGATGTCCGCAATTTGTACCCCTAAGAATCCACGTTGAACAATCCCGAAATCAATTAAATCCCGCAACACTTTTTCAACTAAATTTACTGGAATTGCGAAAGAGTAACCCGAGTAGCTTCCCGTTTGTGAAGCAATTGCAGTATTGATTCCAATTAATTCACCTTTTACATTTACCAATGCTCCGCCGCTGTTTCCTGGATTAACGGCTGCATCTGTTTGAATGAACGATTCGATCGGAACAACATCTGTTCGTGTTCTATCGGCCAATAAATTGATGTTTCGTGCTTTTGCTGAAACAATTCCAGCGGTTACCGTGGAAGTTAAGTTGAATGGATTACCAACGGCTAAAACCCATTCTCCAATGTGTAAATCATCACTATTCCCCAACGCAATTGGTTGAAAGCCCGATCCTTCGATTTTTAAAACCGCAATATCCGTTGATGGATCTGCACCTACCAACTTGGCTGTGTATTTTGAATTGTCGTTCAATATTACTTCGATTTCACTTGCGTCTTCTATCACGTGGTTGTTTGTAACGATATAGCCTTCAGAAGATACAATTACGCCAGAACCGCTTCCAGCTCCAAATTGTTTGAATTCTCGTCCACCGGCACCGGGCCCATAAAAGAACTCCTGAAAAGGATCACGCTGAAAGGTTGTTTTCACCACTTTCGTAGTAACGTGAACAACTGAATTAATTGTTGTTTCGGATGCGTCAATGAAATTTGGTGCTAAATTTTGACCATCGAAAGAAACAGCGCGCGCATTATACACGCGATTGCCATCCAAAACTTCATCTGATAAGCTTTGATAAGGGGAAGTGGTCAACATTAAATAAGCACCAAGTGGAAGCATTCCTCCCAAAAGACCCAACCCTAAAAGTTTAATGTTGTTTTTCATTTGAATTTGATTTTAAATTTAAGTGCAATAATAACGTGTTGAACCCTTATTTTGTTACTGATGAGCTGTTAAAGAATGTTAAGCAAGAATGAATTTTTTTTGAATTGAAAAACCTACCTTTGCTGAAATAATTGGCCAAATGATCATCCATTTTGAAAAATACCAGGGAACAGGGAACGATTTCGTGATGTTAGACAATTTGTCTGGGCAGTACGATGTGCTGTCAATTGAACAAATAGAACAGTTGTGTGATCGTCGTTTTGGAGTAGGTGCAGATGGATTGATTAAAATTAATCGCCATCCTAATTACGATTTCGAGGTCGATTATTACAATTCGGATGGCTCAAAAAGTTTTTGTGGAAATGGGGCTCGTTGTGCTGTGAAATTTGCTGCAACACTCGGTTTGACTGTAAATGAATGTCGTTTCTTAGGTATTGATGGGGAACACAAAGCCTATTTAAAAAATGGTTTGATTTACTTGGATATGTTGCCGGTTGGAAGTGTAGAACCTTACCAAGATGCATATGTTTTGCATACTGGATCACCGCATTTTGTCAAATTTACGAAAGATCTTTCTGCTGAAAACATTTGTGAGTATGGAAAAGCAATTCGCTATTCGGATGCGTTCAGAAAGGAAGGGATAAATGTGAATTTGGTCAAACAACAAGGACTTGATTCCATTCAGATTGAAACCTATGAGCGTGGAGTTGAAAATGAAACATTGTCGTGCGGAACAGGAGCAACGGCTTGTGCTTTGGTGTTGGCAACCTTAGAAAATAGAATTGGCGATTATGAAATTAATGTTGCTGTTAAAGGTGGTGATTTAAAAGTAGCTTTTTCTTATTTGGGAAATAATTCGTTTGAAAATATTCAATTAATTGGTCCAGCAGAATGTGTGTTTAAAGGAACGATGAATGTATAGTTTTGAATTTTCTTCCATTCAAGTAGTAAATCAAGCCACTCAGTTTAATGAAGGTTTTTTTATTTGGGTTTGGTATGCAGATAAAATTCCACCGCATATCGGTTGTTCAGTGAATGGCGCTTATTACAGTTTAAAGGTGAACGGAAAAGACAACGGAATAACAGTTTCGAAAGCATTTCAATTAATTCATAAGAAAGCGATTCCAACGATTTTTGTGAAAGTGAAAACAGAGCTTAATCAATCATCCGTTCATTTAGCGTATGAAAGCTATCAACAAGCTGAACCTCACATGTCAACCTGTTTGACGCCTATTACTCAGTTATTCAGCTGTTTATCAGAAGTGAAGCAACTTTCTGAATTGTTGAAATATTTGAGCGAGCAGCAAAAAATGGAAACAGTATTTGGCGTAAATTTGAACAACGATTATCGTGGAATACGGAACTATAATCAACAAGATATTACCAATCGTTTGCAGATATTAAAGGATGTTAAAAGGGGAAAGTTTATTTCTTAGACCAGTTGAGCCGTCTGACGCAACTAAATTGATGTTGTGGGAAAACAATCCTGCGCATTGGAAAGTAACAGATACTGAAGTGCCTTTTTCGATGCATGGGATTTTGCAATTGATTGAACAACAACAACATATTCGTTCTACCGGACAGTTGCGTTTGATGATATGTTTGAATAGAACAGAAGAACCTGTTGGTGCGATTGATTTGTACGATGTAGATTTTCGCAATGGCAATGCAGCCGTTGGAATTCTGATTGGAGATCATATCCATAAGCAAAAAGGATATGCCTCTGAGAGTTTAGCTTTAATCATTGATTATGCCCGCAATTTCTTGGCTCTACACAATTTGTACTGCTCAATCCAAGCGGATAATACGGAAAGTATTCATTTATTCACAAAATGCGGATTTGATAAAGTTGGTGTCCGCAAAGAATGGTTTTTATATAAAGGTCAACGTATTGACGAAATTAATTTTCAATTATGTCTAAAAGAAAAATAATCCTGGGCTTTATTGCCCTTATTGTTTTAATTGGTGGAATCATTGCTTTCCCGAAAATTTCTTTGTATTTCAGTAGTAGAACTGGAACAACAAACGCTGCAACAGTCGCTTATTTTATTAAAGCGCCGATGAGTGTTGAGGAATTGGCTTCCGACTTGCAGAAACAAGGTATTATCGACGATGTTGATGCATTTGTAAAAGTCGCTGACTACAAAGGATTGACCAAAGAAAAAATTGCTTTAGGAAAATACAATATTGAGTCAGGAACGCAATACCGAACACTTTTGAATGGTTTCACATTGAATTCAGCTGGAAACGGCAATGGTGAAGTAGAGGTTTCAGTAACCTTTAATAACTGTCGAGATATCTATCAGTTAGCTGAAAAAGTTTGCGCAAACATTATGGCTGATTCAACGAAATTGGTGAACTATTTGGATGAAGACCTTACACTTGAAAAATACGGTTTTACACGTGAACAAATACCTGCGATGTTCTTGCCAAACACCTACAAAATGTATTATGATACGGATGAAAAGGAATTTGTGGAGCGTATGGCACAAGAGTTTAAAAATTTCTGGACAGCTGCACGCATGGCAAACTTATTCAAAGTTGGTTTAAAATCCCCTTCAGAAGCGGTTACTTTAGCAAGTATTGTTTATTCCGAGCAAGGAAAACATGCTGACGAATGGCCAGTGATTGCAGGATTGTATTTAAATCGCATCAATCAGGGGATTAAATTACAATCCGATCCAACCTTCAAATTTTGTTGGGGCGACCAATTGGATGGCGTTCAGCGTTTGCTAAACGAGCACAAAAACATCGATTGTGCTTACAATACCTATAAAATTAATGGATTGCCTCCCGGACCTATATGCATTCCGCCTTCACAAACCGTTGATGCTGTCTTGAATCGCGATAATAACAATTATATTTTCATGATGGCAAAACCAGATTATTCAGGTCGTCACGACTTTTCTGTTGACTATTCGAAACATCAAGCCTATGCGAAAGTGTATCAAAAATGGTTAGCAAACGAACTTAAAAATCAATAAGATGTCAGATCAACAGCGCAGAAAATTTTTAAAACTTGGTTTGGCCGGTGCAGCCTTATCAGCCGTTCAACCATTAAAAGCAGGTGAGTTATTTGCACAGTCATTTGAAGGAAAAGCAAATGGACCGGTTATAATCTCTACTTGGAATCATGGTCTGGCAGCCAATGCAGCAGCATGGAAAGTGTTGGAAAAAGGCGGTTTGGCGATTGATGCTGTTGAAGCTGGAGTGAAAGTTACCGAATCAGATCTTACGAACAGAAGCGTTGGAATTGGAGGCATGCCGGATCGCGACGGACATGTAACATTGGATGCTTGCATCATGGACAATGATTCGCGTTGTGGATCTGTTGCTTTTTTGGAGGGAATTGCACATCCAATTTCTGTTGCTCGCGCTGTAATGGATAAAACCCAACACGTCATGTTAGTTGGAGCCGGAGCAAAGAAGTTTGCCCTGGAGCATGGATTTGAAACGATAAAAACACCGATTCCAGAAGTAAAAGCTGAATACAAAAAGTGGAAGAAAGAAAACGCAGATTTATTCAAAAAGCCAGAAATTAATCATGAGAATCATGATACCATCGGTCTGTTAGCAATGGATCAATACGGCAATTTCAGCGGTGCTTGCACGACGAGTGGTTGGGCTTATAAAATGCACGGTCGCGTTGGTGATTCTCCGATTATTGGAGCAGGATTGTTCATTGATTCTGAAGTTGGTGCTGCAACAGCAACAGGTTTGGGAGAAGCGATTATTCGCATAGCTGGAAGTCACACAGTTGTTGAATTAATGCGCAACGGTCATTCACCAATGGAAGCGTGTAAAATGGCTGTAGATCGTATTATTGCGAAACATAAAGACTTAAGTAATTTGCAATGTTGCTTTTTGGCAATTGATAAGAAAGGTAATGTTGGTTCGTATTCGGTATACAATGGCTTTAACTACGCCTTGAAAACAGCCACGGAAGAAAAAATGGTAGATGCACCATTCAACCGTAATTGGTAAAATAAACGACATACTATGAAATTTTACCTCGTAATTCTTTCGTTTCTAAGTTTTCAAATTATGGCACAAACGACCTTGGAATGGCAATTTTTTCATCCTAAAAAACAAATTTGGATGAATGCTGGGACGCATGGTTCTGTTCAGGAAAAATTAATTGAAAGCGGTGAATTGCCAGATCCATTTTACGGTAAAAACGAGAACTTATTTGCTTGGATTGAAAAATACAATTGGGAGTTTAAAGCCGAATTTACATTAACTGAAGAGCAATTTCAAAAAGAGATTGTAGAACTGGAATTCCCCGGAATTGATACCTACGCTGAAATCTTTGTGAACGATTCATTGATTGCTTTTACACAAAATGCGTTTCGGCCCTATTATTTCGAAGTGAAAGACAACCTGAAACTCGGGCAAAATACGATTAAGGTAAAATTTTATTCTCCCGTTAATTATCACAAAGCAGCGTATACAACGGCATCCTATCACTTACCTGCTCCAAATGATGTTGATCCCATCGCAATTGCACCATACACGCGAAAACCACAGTATCAGTTTGGTTGGGATTGGGCCTTGAGAATGAATACAATGGGATTTTTGAAACCTGTGCGACTGAATGCCTTTAATTCAGCGAAAATAAGTTTGACTTCTGTTATTACGTCAGCAGTAGATGAAGGAAAGGCCGATTTGAACTTGAGCCTTTATTTTTCTCAGCCATCGAAAGGTAAATTAATCTGGAAAAGTAACTTATTTGGAGAAATTGAGATCGACGAAAATTCAATTAAAGTAGATCGGCAAGAAAGTATTGAAAACCCTAAATTATGGTGGCCGCGCGGACAAGGAGAGCAACATTTGTATACCGATGAATGGCAAATTATTAATGACAAAGGAGAAGTAATTGATTTGCGAACTGTTCGTTTTGGAATAAAAACTTCGGAAATTGTTATGGAAGCAGACGAATGGGGTACAAGCCACGTTGTAAAAGTCAATGGAAGACCAATTTTCTGTAAGGGTGGAGATTACATTCCACAAGATATTTTTCCAGCACGCGTTACGGATGCCGATTTGCGAAGAATGGTTGAGGTGATGGCGCGAAGTAATTTCAACATGGTGCGTGTTTGGGGCGGCGGTTATTATCCAGATGAAGCATTTTTTGATGCCTGTGATGAAATGGGAATTATGGTTTGGGAGGATTTTATGTTCGCCTGTGCGATGTATCCTGGCGATCCAGATTTCTTGTTGAATGTGAAAGAAGAGATTGATTACCAAATTCCACGCATCGCATCGCATGCTAGTTTAACCTTGTTTAATGGTAATAACGAAGTGGATGTGGCTTGGAAAAACTGGGGATTCCAAGTGAAATACAATTTGTATGGAAAGGAAGCCAAAGAAATTGAAGATAGCTACAATCGTTTGTTTAAACAGTTAATTCTTGCTGAAGTTTCGGCTTTGTCGAGTGCACCTTATAGTCACACTTCTCCGTTAAGTAACTGGGGTAAAGATGAGTTTTATAATCATGGAACGCAGCATTATTGGGGTGTTTGGCATGGGAAAGACCCAATGGAAGATTTTGCTAAGAAAATTGGTCGCTTCAATGCAGAATATGGATTTCAGAGTTTTCCGGAGTATGCTACCTTATCGACTTTTTCAGAAAAAACCGATTGGGATTTGGAATCAGATATCATGAAGCACCATCAGAAAAGCTATGTTGGTAATGGCATGATTTTGAAACATGCGAAAATCTTGTTTGGTACTCCAGCAAATTTTGAAGAATTCGTATACTATTCACAATTGACCGAAGCGACAGCGGTAAGCATGGCTGTCACAGGACATCGTTTGGACGCTCCACGTTGCAGTGGAACTTTGTATTGGCAAATCAACGATTGTTGGCCAGCACCGTCTTGGTCGAGCATGGATTATTTCTGGAATTGGAAAGCACTTCAATACGAAGTAACAAAAGATTACGAGGATATTGCGGTACTAAGAAAATCGACTGGTAAGAATCTATACGCGTATTATTTGTTATCTGATCAGGTTGATACGGTTCAAACTGATTTGAAATTCACTGTATACGATTTGAAAGGAAAACAATTGGAAAGTGTTACCACAAAATTGCTTGTTAACGGTGTACAAAAGCAATTAATTGATTTCTCCTGTATTCGTCAATTTCATGCCAATAAGAACATTGTCGTTCGTTTAGACTGGAAAAATGGAGATGGAGAATTAAAAACACGCACCTTCTCTGAACTTCCAATTGCTTATTCAAAAGCGCAAGAAAACGATTTAAAAATTGAAGTGAAAAAAATTGATCCTATAGCGAAAACGGCAACCTTGATATTGAAAAATAAATCGTATGTCCGTGCTTGTTGGATTTATTCTTCGAAGCTTGGTGTTCAGTTTGAGACAAATTTTGAGGATTATTTGCCAGGTGAACACGCTATTCAAATCCAATTCGATGAATTGCCAGCAGCTGAAGATTTTGGTGTGAAGTTCATGTAATGTTTTTGTTCAACGATTATTTTCAAAATGAAATAATTCAAAATAGACACTATTTAATTTTGAAAATACTACCATGGTAAGTATCTTTGTTGCATGAAAATCGATGAAGAACTAAAGTCTAGCTTTAAATCTCCTCAACAACGCGCCGTAGTGAATATTCGATATACGAGTAATTTTCTAGGGAATATTCAAAATCATTTTATGTCGCGCTATGATTTATCGATGGCGCAATTCAATATTTTACGCATATTACGTGGAGCGAAGGACATGATTAATGTCAACACTGTAAAAGACCGCATGATTGAGAAATCGCCGAACACAACGCGTTTAATGGATAAATTAATTGATAAAGGGTTGATTGAGCGCACGCGTTGCACAGAAGACCGACGTGTTGTTTATGTGAAAATATCAGAGCAGGGATTGGAACTTTTGGCTGAAATGGATAAAGACCATGATGTAAACTCATTGATTCAAGCAAATTTAACAGACGAAGAAGCATCTACTTTAAGTGATTTATTAGATAAAGTAAGAGCAAACAATGCATAAATCAACATTGGCATCCAGCACTATTTCAGTTTTAAATAACAATTGCAAAACGACTTTCAAGAACATGACCTTTTTTAAATTCATTCAAATTCAAATAATTATAGTTGGTTTCCTGCTTTTTCCTATTCAACCTTTTGCACAAGGTACAAAGCCAGTTGGAGATGGAATCGTTTCAGGGAAAATCATTGATTCGAAGACTGAACTTCCAATGGAATACGTTGCCTTTAAACTCTATCGAACAACTGACTCTTCGCTTTATGCTGGTATTTATTCAGATGTTGAAGGGAAATTTACGTTTGATCAGGTTCCTTTGGGGAATTATTATGCTAAAATCATTTTTGCAGAATATACAACTGAAATAATTCAAGATATAAAAATCTCACAAGCTGTTAAAGTTGCCAATTTAGGACTAATAAAATTGCAGCGCACAGATGTAAAAGCGCTTGGTGAAGTCAAAGTGGTCGGACAATTGGACGTTTTGAAAACGGGGATTGACAAAAAAGTGTACAATGTCGGTGAAGATTTGTCCGTAAAAGGAGGAACAGCGAATGATGTTCTAAATAATATTCCATCCGTAGAAGTGAACCAAGAAGGAGGCGTTACGCTCCGTGGCGATGGAACGGTGACTGTTTTAATTGACGGACGACCAAGTTCAATCTCTGGTGGAAATGGAAAATCGTTGTTGGATGCCTTGCCAGCAGGTTCAATTGAGCGAATCGAAGTGGTTACCAATCCTTCTGCCAAATATGATCCAGATGGTACTTCAGGGATTATCAATATTGTTTTGAAAAAGAACAAGATGCGTGGGTTTAATGGCTTGATTACAACTTCTTTGGGTTCAGGTGATTTTAAAGGTGGTAATGTGGCGGATGGTTCGGTTTCGTTGAGTTTTAGAAATTCAAAATTAAATACATTTGGAAGTTATTCTGGACGTTATTTAGATGGTTACCGTGATCAGTTTACCTATTTAGAGCGAGACATAACAGCTGATTCCATGATGAAAATGGATCAAGATCGCTTGGGAACTGATCAAAATTTTGGGCATACATTTCGTGCCGGTGCAGATTTTTACTTGAAACCAAGGCATTTGTTAGGTTTCAGTATGACTGGAAGTGTTGGTGAACGCAATCGCACTGGTGATCAATGGAATTCAACCTTAACATCATCGGATAGCCTACTTCGTTTGTGGAGACGTGTTTCTTCAGATCCTTCGCAGCAGCAAAATTTCGATTTTAACGTCAATTACAAACACGATTTAAAAAACGACCGCGGAAATTTGGTGGTAGATTTGAATCAATCCCTTGGGTCAGATAACATTCAAGGATTCTATTGGCAAAATGATTATGCCGCAGATTCGATACAAGAAATCACAACAGCATTGGATCAACGCTTGTTCAACAAGGAAAGAAATAATATTACCACAGGTCAAGTAGATTTTACCTATTTGTTTCCGAAGAAAAATGCGCGCATGGAAACTGGTGCAAAAACCATTATTCGTCAGCAAAGTGTAAATACGTATTCAGAAACAAGAGATCCGCTCAGCGGGAATTATTTAGAAGATACTGTATCGAATTTCAATTATGCTTACAATGAACAGATTTACAGTGCTTACGGTATTTTCGGACAACAACTGAATAAATTCAAGTATCAAGTAGGTGTTAGAGCGGAGAAAGCGTATCAGATTCCTGAGTTAATCTCAGATTCCATTCGAATTGTAAACGATTACTTTAATTTCTTTCCTTCGGCGCATATTCGTTATGCATTGACTGAAAAGTCGGAAATTAGTTTGAGTTATTCCCGCCGAATCAATCGTGCGCAATCAGCAGATTTGAATCCCTTTACGAGTTATGCTGATCCTTACAATCTACGAACTGGAAATCCCTATTTACAGCCTGAATTCATTAATTCATATGATTTGGGTTATATGAATGAAAAGAAAATACTAACGTTTTCATCAAGTATATTTTATCGTCATACCACTGGTGTGATTACACGTGTAAAAGAGTTCTTTCCGAACAATGCATCAACAGTTACTTTTGCCAATTTAGATGAAAGTCACAGTGTTGGAGCAGAGGTTATTTTTGTGGTTAAGCCATATAAATGGTGGAGAAATACTTTGTCGGCTAATGCGAATTACACACAATATGTTGATGATAATCCGAATGCAAATTGGAATGTTGGTGGTTTTAACTGGAACATGAAATATGCTGGTACGGTAGAATTTTGGAAGCGAACGGCATCAATTCAAGTGAATGCAACCTACAATGGTCGGCGTGTTACTGTTCAAGGAATTGCTCAGCGCAGAGGTCCGGTTGATATTTCTGGAGAAAAAACCTTTAAAGAAGGTAAGATTGCTGTTGGAATGCGCGTAACAGATATATTCAATCGTCAAGGATTCTACATGACCTTGAATCAACCTGGCATTTATCAGGATGTGCAATTTAAATGGTTAACAAGACGCTTTTTCGTAACTTTCTCTTATAAATTTGGAAAGTTGGAGATGGCACCAAAGAAATCAAGTGGAGGTGGAGAAGGCGGTGGAGATTTCTAGCAACTATGCTATTTTTCTGAACTGTCGGTTTTTGTATACTGAAGGCCTAAAGTAAGCAATGCTTGATCAAACGAACACTTTGCTTTTTGTCTATTTTTCAGGGTATTCATTATTTTCTGAATGTCAAGCTTTTTTTTCATGGCCTTGCTTGTTGCGTTTCTCACAGAAAGATAGCCAAGAATTATACCAAATCCTTAGGAGTTGATTGAAGTGTTTGTTTTAACGACTGAATAGCACGTTTGCCAATAGGAAGTGTTAATCTTCCTTATTGCACGTATAAACGAAAGCAGGAGGGAAGTTCAAGGGAGTAAAATCAATGGAAACTTCGTTGAATACTTTTTTAATGTGCTTTTTCGATTGCAAAGAATATTGAAATTGAATGTATTTTCCGACCTCGGTTAACGATTTGTGTGATGCATCTAAAATAGAAGTTCGTAATTCTTGTGGAAAATTAGCCAGTGGTAAAGACGAAATAACTACATCTGCTTTACCCAATTCATACTTTAATAGATATTCTTCGATTTTCTCGGCTGAATCATGAATGATGTGTGCACGTTTGTCAGTGATACGATTTTGTAATTGAGTACAAAATACATCGTGTAATTCAAAAACCAATAAAACAGCATCTGGAGCCATTTTTTCTAAGATCTTATCGGTAAAAACGCCTGTTCCAGGGCCTAGTTCAACAAGTACTTTAGCAGTTGAGAAATCAATGTTTTTCAACATTTTTTTTGCCAAATAACGTGAACTTGGTGCCATAGCACCGACCATTTTTTTCTCTTTCCAGAATTGTTTTAAAAAGGATTTTTTATCCGGCATATTCTTAATCTCTGAAGGCTAATTTACCGTTATTTATTACTCCAACAACGGCGCCTTTTAAATCTTTACCAACATATGGCGTGTTGATAGTTTGTGAACAGATTAAGTCCTTTGTAAACGTCCAATGATTTGCAGGCGCATATATCGTTAAATCCGCTTTGTTACCAACTTCAATTGGGTATTCGACGATAGAAGCTATTTTACGGGCATTAATTGAAAGTGCTTTAATCACAAGGTTCAAATCAAATTCGGCGCATTCCGAAAGGGCAGAAATAACGGTTTGTAAGTTGATACATCCAAAAGAAGCATTGTCGAATTCTACGTCTTTTTCTTCTTTATCATGCGGACGATGGTCAGAAACGATTGTGTCAATTGTTCCATCTTTTAATCCCTCCCACAAAGCAATTCTGTCGCTTTCACGGCGAAGAACGGGCATTACTTTAAAGTTTGAATCGAAGCCCAAAACAGCAGTTTCGTTGTATACCAAATTCATCAAATGCACATCTGCAGAAATATTTAATCCTTTGGCTTTTGCTTTTCGAACCAAATCAACACTTTCCGCACATGAAATGCCCGTTAAGTGAATGGATCCTTCGGTATATTCTGTGAGGCGTATATTGCGTTCAACTTGAATAATTTCAGATATGGTAGCGTCTGACTTTAATCCTGTGCGTGTTGATGCTTCTCCTTCATTCACCATTCCTTTTCCTGCTAAGGCATAGTCGCGCGAAAAAGCAATGATTTTTCCCTTGAAATTTTTGGAGTATAATAATGCACGGTACATAATTCCGGAATTCACTGGAACTAAATCATCCGAAAACAAACGAACACCCGCTTGGTACATGTCATACATTTCTGCCAAGTTTTCACCGGCCATTTTTTCGGTAATCGCACCAATTGGATGAATACTAGTAACATGGTTTTCAGCATGTCGCAAGATATATTCTACTTGCGTTTTGCCATCTACAACAGGATATGTACTCGGTAAAACAGCCACATGTGTATATCCACCAAAAGCAGCCGCATCCAATCCGCTATCAATTGTTTCTTTGTGTTCTTCGCCTGGGTCACAAAAATTTGCTTTCAAATCAACCCAACCTTGAGAAACAACTAAATTCTCACCTTCCAAGACCTGCGCATCAACAGAATCAATCGAATTTTCTATTGCTTCAATCATTCCATCTGTTACAAGAATGTCCATTTTCTTGTTGATTAAGCTTGAACGCGTGTCAAGAATTGTTGCTTGTTTAATGAGAATCTTCATTGTGTATGCGTTTTATTTCCAAAATTTTATCACCATCATTTCGGCTAACAGGAGCAGTAAGGCTAACAAAACCGCTGTTTTCCAATATTCAAATGGTTTTTCAATATCTATTTTTGTAAGACTTTGTCCTTCATTAATTTCACTGAAACTAATATTCTTAAGTCCTTGACCTTCTAATAAATCAACGATTTCATTTTCGCTAAAACAGCTAATATCAGATTCTGTTCGATCGTAATTCAGCGACAATTCACCTTCTTTTTTCTCATCCCAAATAGCATAATTTCCAGCTTTCAAATTTTCTAGGGCTTCCATTCCGCTTAGCGATAAATAGCTGATTAATCCTTCTTGTTTGATTTGAGGGATGAAGTCAACCGCTTTGTTTTTAATGTGTATAGGTGATTCTCCAGTTTGTTTTTTATACAAGGGGAAGAAAGATTCTTTTCCAATGGTTAATGAAATTGGGGCTTTTCGTTGGCTCATTTCTCCAATGCGTAACACAATTGAAGGGAATAAAGCATCTGTTGTAAATGAACTAAATTCATTTTCTAAAGAAGACGTGAATAGGAAAACATTGATTGCTCCACCAGAACGTAGCAAAAGAGGGGAACCGTTTTGCAAGCGAATTAAGTCGTAATAGGAATTTGAGCCAGAAGCAGCTGTTCGATAGGCTTTACGCACACTTGGTAAGTTGAGGTTTTCCTTTTTCTTCTCAAACATATCGTGGAAGAAGGGATCGTCATAGACCAGTTTTTCAATTTTTGTTCCAGATGATTGAACTACACCTATACCTGGCATTTGTAATTCTTGCAGTAAACTGTTCCAAGATCCTAAATCAGCTTTTGTACCTGGAAATAATGCTAAAGTTCCACCTGATTGCGTAAATTCTTTAAGATTCTGTGCCATTCCTGAAGGCAACTCGTTCATTCCATTGATAAAAACTAAATCAACTTGATACAGTTCATCCAAGGTAAACGCATTCTCATCAATTGATTTTACTTTGTAAAAACGTTCTAAATTGTACACTTGAGAGACGGCAGGAGTAGAGCCCGCGCCATTTACAATTAAGACAGTAGTTTGATTATCGACAAAGTAGGAGAAATAATAATCATCATCCCAAAACAATTGTTTATCGTTCACGGATAAGGTTCCTTTTTTGAATCCACCTGATTGTTCGGTGTAATTAATGACAGTCGTTGCTTTTTGATTCGCAGGAATATCCATAAACACATCACGTCGAATTCCTGTGATTTCGCAATGAAGTTCAATATTTGTAAGTGCTTCATCACCTGCATTTACCACGCGCACATTTAATTCATTGTTTTGTCCAATGCGTTGAATGGGAGAATTAAACCAAACCGAATCGATGTAAACGTTTTCTTTCGACTGAGGGGTTAATTTAACTGGATAGTAGAATGAAAAAGCATCTTCTTTCAATTCTGCTGTTCTTGCCGAAGATTTTTGAAAATCCGAGAAGAAAACGAACTGACGTACACCTATTTTTTGATTGTTCTGATGTTCTTTGTCAATAAAAGCGCGTTGACCATTGAGTACATCATCCAGGGAACGTACTAAGGCTATTGGTTCAATTTTATCCAAATATTCTAAGGCATCCACTTTTGTCAATAAGCGTTGTTCGATGCCACTCATTGCATTTGTTGTCAGCAGAATTCTTGTTTCCAAGCTCACTGAATTAATCATTTTACGTGACATTTCACGGGCCTCGGATAACAATTCGCCCTCGGTTCCTTTTGCTGTCATCGAAAATGAATTATCAATGTAAATGGCTAAAACTGGTTTTCCAGCCGTTTCACTTCCTTCATTCGCCGGAATGTAGGGTTGTGCGAATGCAAAAATAATAAAGGTGAAAACGAGCAATCGCAGGACCAAAACAAGCAAATGTTTCAGTTTTTGAGTCGAACGCGTTTGTTGATCAACGTGCTTAATAAACTGAAGACTGGAGAAATATAGTGTTTTGTATTTACGGAAGTTGAATAAGTGAATGATAATAGGAATCGCTAGCGCGAATAAAGCCCAAAGAAATTCAGGATAGACAAACTTCATGTTTCAAATTTAATCAAATTTTTGGGAGAAAAAGCAGGTGTTCATTAAAATTGATAAGTGGTGATGAGAAAATGGTGAAAGGGTTCAAATATTCAAAGATTCAAAGATTCGAAGATTCGAAGATTCGAAGATTCAAATATTTAAATTTTCAAATATTCAAATTTTCAAAGATTCGAAGGTTCAAAAAAATGGTTATTTACATTTTTCTTGTCTGCCGACAGACTGTAAATTTTCTTATCGAATGAGATTATTTCAATCAACATTACAATTTTGCAACATTACAATTTTGCAACATTACAACTTAACAATGTTACTTATAACTCCCAATTTCATTGCGTTGTAGACGTTTTTATATCAATTTATTAAATAACGATTCATGAAAATTCGCGAATTAGTAAATTATCTGGGAGGCTGCCTGCCACGGTAGCAATAGTATGAATGATATTCAAGGTAGAACTTTTCGACTTTGTAATTTTGCAACTTTACAAATTTTTCAACATTACAACATTACAACATTACAACATTACAACATTACAACATTACAACTTTGCAAATTAACAATCTTACTTATAACTCCTAATTCTATTGACTTCCAGAGGGTATTTAGTACTAAGTTCCATTTAGAACTTCTCAAAAGCTCCCAATCCGAATAAGGCAAAATCATACTTCACAGGATCAATTGGATCCATTTCGCGTAAGTTGCTCATTAATTCATCTAAGGCTTTCCAATCGTCTTGTTTTCTGCTCAACAGTTCCAATCGACGCGCATTGTTACTCGTATGAACATCAAGTGGTAAACACAATTCGGATGTTGAAATCGATTTCCACAATCCAAAATCAACTCCTTTTGCGGCGTCGCGGACCATCCAACGTAAAAACATGTTCAAACGTTTAGCAGCTGAGTTTTTTTCTGGGTTGGATAAATGTTTGTGCGAGCGATCTAAATGTTCAACTTCCATGAATTTGGTTCTGAACGAAACAATTCGCCCTTTCACGCCTTCAATGCTTGTGTTATTTTCAAAAGCTTTTTCCAATCCACCGGCGGCATAAATCGCTTGCAAGCTTCTGAAATAGAAATCTAAATCTATAACATTGAATGTGCGGTGGACAAAATGAGCGTCTTTTAACAGTTCGGATGAGTAATTTTGAATGAATGCATGCGGCTCGTGCTCCATGATTTCTAACAAGCGTTCACCACTTTTGATGATGCTTACGCGATTTCCCCATGCGATGGTAGATACCAAGAATCCAACAATTTCAATGTCTTCTTTTCTTGAAAAGCGATGGGGAAGTTGAATCGGATCGCTCTCTAAAAAGCGCGGATGTTCATATTGTTCCGCTTTGAAATCCAAAAAATCTTTGAGTTCTTCGAAAGTCACGATTAGGAAACGATTAAACCATCACGCATGACCAATTTACGATCTGCCATGTTGGCCAAAGATTCATTATGCGTAACAATTACAAATGTTTGTTTGAATTCGTCGCGCAACTGAAAAAATAAATTGTGTAATTCGGTAGAATTTTGTGAATCTAAGTTTCCAGATGGCTCATCCGCAAAAATCACTTTTGGTTGATTGATTAATGAGCGACAAACAGCCACACGTTGTTGTTCACCCCCAGAAAGTTCGTTTGGCTTGTGTTGAGCACGTTCTTTTAATCCAATCAAATCGAGTAGGCGAAGGGCTTCTTTTTGTGCATCGGATTGCGCTGTTCCTTTTATTAAGGCTGGAAGCATCACGTTTTCCAAGGCTGTGAATTCAGGCAATAATTGATGAAATTGAAAAATAAAACCAATTGATTGATTGCGAAAGGCAGATAATTTTTTTGCTGAAAGACTAAAGGGATTTACGCCATCAATTTCGACCAAGCCTTTGTCAGGTTGATCCAAGGTACCTAAGATTTGCAAGAGTGTTGTTTTACCTGCTCCTGAAGAACCAACGATGGAAATAACTTCACCAGCATTGACTTCCAAATCGATCCCTTTCAAAATCTGAAGAGAATCATAGGCTTTGTATATTCCGCTCGCTTTTAGCATGCTTATTTCAAGTTCAAATTGTGACCCATTTTGTCACGTTTGGTTTGAAGATACAATTCATTGTGCACATTGCTGGCAATTTCTAATGAAACATTATCAACGATTTCAATGCCATAACCAACTAATCCCGTTCGTTTCGTCGGATTGTTTGACATTAAACGCATCTTTACAATTCCTAAGTCACGAATGATTTGTGCGCCAATTCCATAATCGCGTTCATCACCTTTGAAGCCTAATTTAATATTAGCTTCCAAGGTGTCGTATCCTTCTTCTTGCAGTTTGTATGCACGCAATTTGTTCGTTAAACCAATTCCACGTCCTTCTTGGTTCATGTAGATGATGGCACCTTTACCTTCTTTCTCAATCATTTCCATTGCTTTGTGCAACTGTGGTCCACAATCACAACGACACGAACCGAAAATATCACCTGTAAGGCACGAAGAATGAACGCGTACCAATACAGCTTCATCTTCTTCCCATGTTCCTTTTACCAAGGCCAAATGTTCTTTTCCTGAATTTGTTTCACGGTAAGCATATAAATCAAAATCGCCATGCGTGGTAGGCATTTTTACATCAATCAACCGTTCAATCAACGATTCGTTTTTAATGCGGTATTCGATTAAATCGGCAATTGAAACAATCTTTAAATCAAATTTCTTTGCGATTTCCATCAATTCAGGGAGGCGCGCCATTGTTCCATCTTCATTTAAGATTTCTACAATTACACCTGCTTCTTCAAATCCTGCTAAACGCGATAAATCAACAGCTGCTTCGGTGTGTCCTGCTCGACGTAAAACACCTTCCTTTTTTGCACGTAAGGGGAAAATATGTCCTGGTTTCCCTAATTCTTCCGGTTTTGTCTCTGGATTGATTAAGGCTAAAATTGTTTTAGAACGGTCACTCGCTGAAATTCCAGTTGTACAACCATGTCCATTTAAATCAACAGAAACGGTGAATGGTGTTTCGTATGTTGCAGAATTCGAACGCACCATTAAATCCAATCCTAATTCATCACAACGGTCTTCAACAATTGGCGCACAGATTAAACCGCGACCATGCGTTGCCATAAAATTGATTACTTCAGGTGTAACGTTACGCGCAGCAGTCAGGAAATCTCCTTCATTTTCGCGATCTTCATCGTCAACAACGATAATTACTTTTCCTTGTTTTATTTCTTCGATTGCTTCTTCAATCGTATTTAATGTAAATTCCATCTGTCTAAATTGTAGCGCAAATTTACAACAAACAAATCACTAAATGGCCATTCTGAAAGGGGAAATAATCGATAAACGGCTTGTTTTGTTGCGCTAACTTAGTTCGAAGAGATCAGTGCAGCTAATTCTTGTGTTGACTTTTTCCACGAATAGTTTTCACGAATATAGGCTTGTCCGTTCGTTGCGATTCGCTTGTACAATTCTTGATCAGTTAATAAATCGTTAATTGCCGCTAAAAATTCATCTGTTGTATTGGCAACAAGAATGTGTTCGTTATGAATTGCTTGAATGGCGTTATTTGCTAAAGTGGTCGTTATACATGGAATTCCAAGCGCCATTGCTTCCAATAATTTATTCTGCATTCCAGTACCAATCATCATTGGAGCTATGAAAATCTTTCCTGAAACATAGGCTTCGCGAATGTCGTCAATCCAACCTTGGAGTTCAATTTGCGCAGTTGTTCGGGCAATTTTTTGGATTGTTGGGTGAGGAGTGGCTCCGGAGATTAGACAAGTAAGTTGTTTGTTTTTCGTTAATAACGCTGTTGCAATGTACTCAACAGCTTCCACGTTTGGAGCGTAACTTAGGTTGCCTATAAAAACCAAATCGTAGCGCGCTTGTGTTTTAGTGAAATTGAAAAATCGCTCATCAATCCCGTTCGGAATACTTACAATTTCATTTCGATTCGGGTGTAAAATAAACTCCCGGTCCTGATCTGAAATTATCGTTTTATGTTCAAAGTAATCGAAAATCACACGTTCGTAATTTTTTAAGCGTTTAGCCTCTGAACGAAAAATCCATTTTAGATACCATGGTGCTTTGTCGATGCGACGTTCAATTCCTTTGGAAAGGGCATCCATGTAATCTATTGTTTTCGGACAAGCGTGGTAGTTTTTTACGTATTCTGATGTTCTAATTAGTTGAGAATAAATATAGTTAGGCCTTATTGATTTGAGTAATAAATCAACTTTGTTTTTACCTCGGTAGGAAAAGAAATAACCGGATTGAAATGGTTTATTGGAGATGAAACTTAAAAATAAATTAAAGAGAATGGAACGATTTGTAATGCGAACCGGGTGAATTTCCTTGCAAAATAGAGCCAATTGCTGGTGATGTTCAGACGCAATTTCTTTCTCTGTAATGGCAATTAAATAGATATCAAAGGTTTTTGAAAGCTCCGCAATTTGATGAAAAGCACGCAATTTATCACCTTTCTCCAAAGGATATGGAAAACGTGAGAGAAGTACGACTAGTTTATCTTTACTGTTCATTTGTTTGGTGCGAAGTCAAAGATACTTTTTAGATGTTAGAATTTAGAATTTAGAAGGTGGAAATATGAGAATTTGACAATTTGACAATTTGACAATTTGAAAATTCAACGATTTGAAAATTCAAAGATTTGAACATGCAACGATTTGAATATTCAACGATTTGAAAATTCAACGATTCGATAATTAAAAGATTCGATAATTCAAAGATTTGACTGATTAATATAACTTGAGGTAAATTCTCAAATTTTCGAATCTCTCAAATCTCTCAAATCTCTAAAATCTTTCAAATCTTTCAAATCTCTCAAATCTCTCAAATCTTTCAAATCTCTCAAATATTTCAAATTTTCGAATCTCTCAAATCTTTTAAATCTCTCAAATCTCTCAAATCTCTCAAATTTTCGAATAATCCAATATATTTGCGTGTAATTGCCTTGTTTTCATAAACCAACTTAGCCGTTTTGTATGCATTTTGTTCAATTTCCTTGCGTTCTTCAACATGATCAATGTAATGGCAAATGGCATCGATCCATTCTTGTGGTGAATCTGCAATGACGATATCTTTTCCATTTGTGCATTCGATTCCTTCTGCGCCAATGGTTGTACTAATAATGCATTTTTTTGCTGCCAAACCTTCGATGATTTTCACGCGCATTCCGCCGCCAGATAGCAAAGGAACCAACATCAATTGGTAGGATTTTTTGAATACAATTGCATCGTCAACAAATCCGTGTACATGCACATTCGGAAATGAGCTGTTCATTAACCAATCAGGTGTTGATTTACCTGCGATGTGAAAATGTAGGTCGGGTTTACGTTTCAGTAATTCTGGCCAAATCGCTTTTAAAAACCAATCCAACCCTTCTAAATTCGGCAACCAATCCAAGGCACTGATACTGAAAATTGAATTGGCTTCAGCTTCACGGTCTTCTGCAGCTAAATACTTGTCTAAAACAACTCCGGCAGGTACAATCTGAATTGGAACATTCACGTTTAGTTCAATCAGTCGTCGTTTGTCTTCTTCTGTAATTGCTGCAATGCCATCTGCTTTGTTATAATAGCTTGCTTCAAAAGCCCTTAAACGTTTTCCTAAATGCTTGTAGAACCATTTTTTGACCGGATTTTTCTCGTTCAAAGCAAGTCGTTCCCAAATCACGTATTCAATGTTGTGCGTACGCACCAAAACAGGGCAGGAGCAATGTTCTTTGATTACATCGATGTAAAATGCAACAAACGCTCCTTCTACTTGAATGAAATCATAGGTGTTTTGCTGCAGTAATTGAATCAATTTCGATTCAACATCTTTCGAAACGAAACGTTCCACATTGTATGGAATGGATTTGAAAAGTAGGTTTGACACTAATTTAAAAGCAGAAATATTCGTGTTTACAAAAATATCGTGCTGTCTTGCCAATGGAAGCATACAATCTTTGGGCTGTGCATGTTTTGGTGTGTTGATTGCTACTAAGTCAATTTCGCAACCATTGTCGTGTAAACCCTTTGTAATGTTGTAAATTCCAATTGAACCTCCGTCCGTTGGTGGAAACGGAACACGATATGTTAACTGTAAAACTTTCACGGAATTAAATCAAGTGTTTTTGTACGGCTTCAAAAACTGTTTCGGGTGACAAGTCTTTCATACATGAAACGCCATGTTTGCATTTACCAGCAAAATAACATTCACATGGTTTACTTGGTGAAACAATCTCTCCACGACCATACAATTCAAATTCGTAGGGATTGAAAATGTTGTTCATCAAAACGGTTTGTTTTTGCAGTGCCACGGAAATGTGCATGGCCATCGTAACTTGCGTTACTACCAAATCCATTTGATAGGTCAAATTGATGAACATTGGTAAGCTGAAGTGTCCTAAATAAGTGGCATTTGTCGCTTTTGCTAAGCCTTCATTTTTGCTATGTTCTTGTTCACCACCCAATAAAACTGGCTCGTAACCTGCTTTTTGAAGTAAACCAATCAGCGCAATCCAATTTTCGTCTGACCACAAGCGCGTTGTCCAACGATCGCCGCAACCTGTATTTAATCCAATTATTTTTTTTGAACGATTCAAGTTCCATTCAAAACCTTTGTCCTCATGGTTGTCAAATACATATTCTTCACCTTCAAAGTTCCAACCAAGCATTTCAAAGATTTCTTTGACGTATGATTTCGTATTTGCTTTGCTGACAGTATCAAATAAGCCCGTTGTGTACTTGTGTATTGCCAAGTCATTCATTGGATAAGCGACACCATCTTTCAATGTATAGCCAAATTTTTGTTTGGCATCCAATTGTACCGCTAAGGCACAGGCGTCTTTGTCTTTATCAAGATTAAAAACGATATCAAATTTGCATTGCTGCAAATAAAGGACAGACGCGAAGTCGTATTTAAGTATTTCATTGATTTCCGAAGCAGGTAAGATAGATGGTGTTTGCGTCAACCAAGTGATTTTACAATTCGGATATTCGGTTCTGATTTTTCTTAACAATGGAGTTGTGCGAATAACATCACCAATTGCTCCTAATTTGATGATCAGAATGCGTGTTTCAATCGCTTGGTAACTTGGGCAATCAGGACAATGAACACCTGATTTTTTATGCGGAGCACAGGGAAGATCGCCTTTGAAAAATATACAATCCGTTTTTATTCCTGCTAGTCCAATCGTTTCCATACTTGTTTTCGTCTTCTAATTGTTGCGTAAAAGTAGCATTTTATTCAAATTTCTCATGTTTTACATTCAGAAAGTCGTGCTACATTATTTTCGTTTAAAAAATCTTCTCCAGGCATCTTTGTCAAACACTGGGGCGTCATTTGCAGCAGCTCTCATTAGTATATAAGCAACAGGCGTTAAAACAAATGAAGCGAACCACATTCCCCAAAATGGCGTTACGACTTTCGAATTGGCCAAACTGTCTCCAATACTTATAAGTACAAAATAGATCATGAAAAGTAAGGCGGCAATTACGACAGGTGCACCAAATCCTCCTTTGCGTACAATTGCTCCCAAGGGCGCGCCAATGAAGAAAAGTACCACAATGGCGTATGTCAAGGCAAATTTGCGATGAAACTCAATCCAGTAGCCGTTCATATCAGTATCGATGCTTTCGATGTAGGCTTTTTGGCCATCGAGATTTTGATTTTTACGGCGAAGTTTCGATTGCGCCAAGGTGATTGCATTCAATTTGTCGCTTGCACTTAATTTATTGAATTCAATGGTTTGTGGTCGAATTGAATCCACTTCTGGCAAACCAGAAATATTTCCGGTATCAATTGGCTTGTATAGATGTGCCTGAAAATAGGCGTGATCATTCTTTAAACTTTGTAAGAAATTTAAAATGATGGTTCGTCCATTTGTTTTAACAGAATCGATGGCATGATAAATTTGGAAAACATTCAACATTTCATGCTTGTCAGCAAATAATTCATCTTGTGAACGTTTCAAGGAAAAACCGGATAAATCTATTTTATACGTTGCTTTTTCAAAATTAGATCTGCGCGACGGCCGATTGTTGTTTTGACTTCGGTGCAATTCTCCATTCGGCATGAAAGTGGGGGATTGGGGAGATAATTCTTCCGTAACATACCCTTCGTTCAATTCAAAAAACAAGTACTTTCCATTTTCAGATTTATAGATTTTACCATTGTTGGCACGGATCGTTTTAATTTCTTTCGGATCGGTGTGGTCGTGAATCAATATTCCTTTGAATGAATCGTCTGTTCCTTCTTCCACTTTTATGGCGTATCCGTCCAGTTCTTTGCTGTAAACTCCCGGTGTTAGTATGGCGGATATCTTCGTGTTTTGAATGTCGTAGATTAAGGAGTGCCATTTTAAATTAGCAACAGGAATGACATAATTCGCAAAGTAAAACGTAAAAAATGCAATTCCAATTACCATGAAGGTCAATGGGCGCATGATTCTATAAAGCGACAAACCACTTGATTTCAGCGCTGTTAATTCATTGTTTTCGGCAAGATTTCCCAGGGTCATGATGGATGAAAGCAGAATTGCTAAAGGCAAAGCAAGGGGAATCAGTGAAGCTGAAACGTAGAATAAAAGTTCAAGAATGACGAATGAATCCAAGCCTTTTCCCATTAAATCATCGATGTATTTCCATAGAAATTGCATGATCAAAATGAACATGGAAATGGCGAGGGTCACAAAGAAAGGCCCTACAAAAGATCGAATACTAAAAACGTACAGACGTTTCAATGGAATTAACTTAGATGCTTACAAAATTAGCTAAATAACGCTGAATAGCGCCGTTTTATTCAAAGGAGATAAAAATTAATTGAATTAAGTTTTACTGAAAAGGATTAAGCACCGAGAACGCGACGTAATTCGCCAACTTGCTGTTCCCAAAGCATTTGTGACTCTTCAACTTCATCTTCTTCAGCGAAATCCACAACACGCATTACAACCGCTTTCGTCATTTGGTCAACTTCAAAACTCATTTCAAAGAAATAATCATTGTCATCCTCCTCATCGTTCAACCACTTGAATTTCGCCTTAGTACCCGATTTTTTCGAAAGTAAGCGTGCTTTTTCTTCACTTCCATCCCAAATAAAAGTAAAAATATCGTCCTTAATATTTACATCATCCGCAAACCACTCGCTCAATCCACTTGGCGTACATAACATACTTTCAAGCACCTTTGGAGATGTTTTAAGAAGGTATTCTAATTCATATTTTACTTTTTCAGTCATAGTAGTCGTCAAATTTGTATTAACTTCGCAACTTTAATGCGCAATTTACACATTTCTTTTTAATGGCTTTAGTACACTCATTTGAAAAAAACGGGAACATCCTGTTCAAATACCGCGGTCAAATACCGGTAATTTTGTTTTTAATGTCGGTTCCGGCTATTTATTTTACTGATTATCAGTGTTTTGATAAGAGCGAACAATTGGATTTGATTCTGTTGATAACTTGTGCAGTTTTTTCCTTTGCTGGTCAGGTAATTAGAGCAATCGCAATCGGTACAAGTAACAAATACACATCAGGCAGAAATACGAAAGAACAAGTGGCTGATGCATTGAATACCAAAGGGATTTATTCAACTGTTCGTCATCCCTTGTATCTAGGAAATTATTTTATGTGGATTGGAATTGTCATGTATACGTACAATATTTGGTTCGTTTTGGTGGTTTCATTTCTATTCTGGTTGTATTATGAGCGCATTATGTTTGCCGAAGAACGTTTTTTAGAGCGTAAATTTGGTCAAGATTATATAGATTGGTCGATGAAAGTTCCTGCTTTTTGGCCAAGTATGAAAAATCACATCAAAACGGAAATTCCATTCTCAATGAAAACCATTTTGAGAAGAGAATATTCTGGTGTTACAGCAACAATCATTGGATTTGTTTTCGTAGCCTTCTTGCGCGATTGGTTCACAACGGGAGAGCCGCATTACAAAGCTTCATATGGAATTATCTTAGGAATAGGGTTGGGGATTTCATTGGTACTTCGCACCTTGAAACACAGCACGAAACTGTTACTTGAGTCAGATCGTTCGTAAGAAATATTGCTGATTCCCTTGTTTCATGATTCGTTTGAACATTGTATTTCAAATGATTAGCAGAAAAGGTAAAAGTTTCTGTTCAGAAAAATTGATAAAGAAAAAATAACTGTTATATTTGCACCCGCAAAACCAATATAATGGCGAGGTAGCTCAGTTGGTTAGAGCGCAGGATTCATAACCCTGAGGTCGAGAGTTCAAATCTCTCTCTCGCTACTCTTAAAACCCCAGTAAATACTGGGGTTTTTGTTTTTCTGTAATTTTCATTTTTGAACTTTTTTGGGTTGGAGTCCAGTTTGGAGTCCAGTTTTTGCAAAATTGTTTCATTTTTTCTAGTCATTTTTTACGATTATTTTTCAGTGTTTTGAGTGTGTTTTATAAGTCGAAAAATTCAAAATCTGAGGCAACTTGAGAAACGACTTCTTGGTCAATGTAATGGTTCAGCATCACATCCATTCCCGAGTGCCGGGTGATGATTCTTGCTTTGTCTCCGTATGTCGCATATAAATGAGAGATATAGGTTTTTCTCAAGTCATATAATTCAACTTTTTTTCCAGTTCCAAGTTGATTATAATAATGTGTAAAAGCTTTGCTGATTAAATCTTTCATTGAATCGCGTTGCATCGTTTCATTAGGTGCAAGAATATACATGTCCTTTCCTTTATTCTCTTTGTATCCCAATTCTATGAGTAATTTTTTGAGAGGCGCAATAATCGGAATGTAGATGTATTTGACATCTTCCTTTTTTGTTAAATTCTTACTCTTAAAATCAAATAATTTCAAAAATCTTAATACTATATCTTTAGTTAAGTGCAAAGCCATTTAAGATTGATTTTGTTTTTTTAATTGACTTTAAGATTCGTATAGATTGGGATTCGCTCCTCATCAACTTTATAAAATATATCAAGCGTAACCTTGAAAGGGAATGACGCTGCATTTGGGTAACCTTTTCCCGATGTACTGTAATCAACAATTACCTTGTTAGGTGCGATTTTTTCAGAAATATACTTCTCCGATTCATCAAAAATTTCACCTGTTTCGCTATTGTTCCATACAAAGACTAACGTTATTCTTTCTAGGTCTTTGTTTGAAATATTTGTTATCTTAAAATCAATTCTTCCCACAAGTAATTTGTCACCGGACCAGGTAGCGTCACTTCCATACCCTAATTTAGTGTATTCAAATTTACATTTCTTAGAAATAGGTACATAATAATCTGTTTTATTCATAGTGAATGCAGAAAATAATTTATGTTTATATCCATCAAGATTTAAATAAGCAGTTGCCCTTATTGAATTCAAATTAAATCCCTCTTTATACGTTGGATAATAAACTTTAATTTTCTTGTCAAATCCAACCTCTAAAGGCAAATCACCGTAACTTATCAAATATTTATCTTGAGTTTCTAATACAGTATTCTCATCAGATTTTATCCATTGTATTGTAATGGATGCCCTTTCTATATCAACCTGTCCGGTGTTTGTCAATTTGAACTCAATAAAATAAGTTTCCTTACTGTATGAATTCTCCTTATCGAAACCGATGTCCGTGATTTCTAATTTTGCCCCGACTGATTCATTTCTCTGTTTCATCCCATCTTTATTTATATCTCTGTATAGAGATGTATCCAAAGCTGATATTGTTGGTTTTTGTGCAAATAAGCTCGTTATTGCACAATTAAAAAAAATCACACAAATACAAATTTTTTTCATTGTTAAAGTTGTTTAAATTCATCTTATTAATAGTTCCGTTTTTTTAAGTGGGTTCTGATCTCCACTTTTAGAATTCAATAATTCTAATTTTTTCCACATTGGCTGACCAGTCCGTTGGCTTTCGCAGATCTTCTTGGTTTTATTCTTGTTTAACTTCCCCATAATGCTTTACGCTTGGAGAAGAGGCCGATTTATAAAATTAACTTTATTTGCGATTGAAGATCTTAAGTTTTTCAATTAATCGTATTTCGTTAAATTGAATTCGGCTTTTTTTCTATGCGTCTGTTAGCGGTTAGAACTATAATTATCAAATTAAAATATATTTATGGTTTTCAATATTTAAGTCGTACCAATTTATAGTAAATTCGTTTGAAATCGTCAATCTTGGGAATTTTTCTGCACGGTCAGGTTTTATTGCTTTCAAATTTAAGATTTTTTTGTTGTTTAAAGTCATCTCTTGCCCGACCATTCCCCAATCTTCTCTGCAATCACCTTCTGCCAATGATGAATCTGATTCTCAACCTTGATTTTAGTTAATTTAAAGAATTATATTGAATTAAGAGGGTGATAAACGAGAATTGTTAAGTCAATTCTAATTAGAATAATCAAGTCAATATAATAAATCAAAGGGCTGATAATTGTTGTACAGATTTAATATTTTTTATTGAATCCTTTCCATTTATTTACTTCCCCAATTCTTCTCAATCTCATCAACAACATACAACATTGAATCAATTAATTCAGCGTCATTTGTTAAAGATTCTTGAATTAACTGACCAATTAAAGGATAGAAATCATACTTGTTTCCTGCATGAATTTCATCTTTGTATATTTCTTTCAATTGAACAACTAGCCAACTCAAAGCTGAAGCGTGATTGGTATAAATAACAGTGTCGCCTTCGCGATAACCACGGTTTTTATCATTTGTGATGATTAATTCAGCTCCTCCAAAGTGTTTAAATTGACTTGGGAATGTGATAGAATCGATTGTGTGACGAAGTTCAGATAGTTTAGTCATATTATAAGATGTTTTTATTAAAATTAACGTATTCGCGACAAATAGGACCTATTCCTAATCGTATTGACTCTGGATCACTCAGCGGTCTTCCACAAACTGAACACTCGCCGGTTTGAAGTCCATAGAATAAAATAGAATCTGACAGATGGTTTGTTTGACTTAAGAAAACTTGAATCATTGGACTTAGATTTCGATCCTTTGCGATTGGAACGCATTTTCCGTTTTTACCAATCAAAAAAAGAATCTGATTATTCGTTTTACTTTTTACTACTGCAACATTGTTAAATATAACTTTTGAATCATTAACAATTTCACTATAGAAGGAAAATTGCACTTTTTCGTTTAAAAATAAAAGACGAAAAGATGGATTTTCACTAAGGTTTTTCTTTTTATCTAATTGAGAAAAAACTTGTTTGGCGTTTTTGGTATTGAAGGGTAATTTAGGTAAGGTTAACAAATGAAGAATTAAATTTTCACTATATTTATTAATTGTTTCTATTGCAAGCTTATGAGCTTCAAATTCTATATAAGGAGAGGTTTCTCCCGAAAAGAATAATTTACAAATTCTCTTTGCTAAGGTGTTTTTCAAACCATTGCAAATCGAAAAGGCTTCAAAGTCAGTTATGTAAGTTTCAATTTGTTCGTCTTCAAAATTTAGGACACGCCTATTCGATTTATTAAATTCTGTCTGTCCTTCAATTAATTGATTTATTTCTTTTTCAAACGAGTTCGGTTTTAAGAATTCTACAGGATAGTCATCATTGTAAACAATCTTTTGGTTATTTATTAATTCAACCTTTTTTTTACGATAGGATTTATGAACTTGGATAAATTCATTGATTTCGTCTTCATCTAACTTCTTGTTGATGGACGTAAATGGTTGACCCATTATTTTAAAATAAATTTCTGCCTTTTCTTCTGAAATATTATGTTGCTTCAATAATTGTGATAGGCGCATAACTTTTAATTAGGTCATTTTAACTGATTAACAATGCACAAATTGGAAAGATCCTTCAAAATTGGGCACACAAGTTCAAGCAATTTTCTATCGTTTTCATCATTATAAAATTTTTCCCCATGAAACAAATTGTTTCTTACACGATTTAAAATATAAACTAAATTAACAGCTAAATTTTTCCTTGTTGAATGGCGATTTTCATTTAACCAATAATTTGAAAAGTCAGTCATGTTCTGAATTACCGATGCAGGATCACTGGAGTTTTTTATATCTAAAATGGGGTGATCATAATTAGTTCCCTTGCGTTCTGACAATTCAAACATATCTTCTCGTTTTGAATTCATAAGAGTCATAATTTGCTCAAAATTGTTTTTTGCCCAAAATTCGATTTGATCAATGTCTGATACTATGCCACTACGGTAATGATTAGGGTCTTTAATTCGATCTCTGTTTTCAAAATATTCTCTTGTTGAAATTGTCAACGATAGCCATAGATAGATATAAGCCTCAAAAACATTTTCTTTGTTAAGCGCTTCTTCGCCTTTTTTATACCATTCTTTTGCAAATAATACTCGGTTCATTGTAATTGATTTTATAACATTAAATATAGAGTAAAATGCTAAATTATCTTTGTGTTCGAATTAATAAAGTGTTTTTATTCTTCAAGATCATCATTTTCAATCCATGTATTGTCAGGTGAGTCAATAAAATGATTATCAATCACCATTGTATTAATCAAGTTCCAATAGGTTAGATCACAAATTGTAAAATGAGAATTTTTGATTGTTGAATGTTTAAAAATACTATTAGTTAAATTCGAGTTTTCAAATCGTAATTCATTCAATCTTGATTTATTAAAAATTGAATTTGCTAGTTGAAGAAAGTAAAATTTTGAATTTGTAAATTCAGAATTATAAAATGTACAATTTGTAATAAATGATTCGGTAATTTTCGAATCTAAAATATTGAGTTCATTGAAGTGACATTGGTTGAATTTTAGATTTTTCAATTCATTATTTTCAATAATTATTTTAGAAAATTGAACTTCTTCAAAGTTTGAAGAAATGATCTGATTCAAGGTTAATTGAATTTTAGTTAGATCACAATCATTGAAACGACAATCATTTAATTCTTTTGGTAACTTAAGGAAACTATCGAAATCACATTGATAAAATGAAGATTTTGAAATTTCTGAATTTTCAAAAATACAGTTTTCAAAAGATACGTTTACAAATCTAGAAAAATGAATAATAGTTTTATTAAAAGTGACATTTTTGAATTTTACATTTTCGAAATGGCATTGATTAAAGTTGATTTCATTTAGAAAATAATCTGTGATTTCGAGATTACTTAGTTTGACAGAAGAAAAGCTGGAATTAAAGAATGTACAAAAGAAGTTTTTCACTTTATCAAAAACAACAGAATCCAATTTTGCATGATTAAAATCTACTTGATTCAGGTTTGATTGTATAAAATCTACTGATTTTAATTCTGAACCATAAAATGACGCAAAAGAAAAATCAGATTCAATGAATTGTGATTTTTCAATTTTTGCACCTTTAAAATTACAATTAAGCAATTTAGATTTTTCAATTTGATTGTATAAAATTGATGATTCAGAAAAATCAATATTATTAAATACACTTTTAGTGAATAAAATTGAATCTAGAAATGCACATTGAAAATTTGAATCTAATATTTTTACATCATCAAAGATTATATAATAATTATCATGAAAATTGGTAGCTCTATTTTTAAAATGCTCTTTTTCATTTTTCGGGAGTCTAATAGAATGTAGATTTAATTTTTCTATTTTTTTGTTTCTTACAAAATCATTTTCAATCTGATTAAACAATTGGTATTCATCATTCATGTATCCTCATTTTACCCCACCATTGGCCAATCCTTAAACTGACCTTCGGCTTGTTCAATAACTTCTTTTAATAAATTGTCCAATTCGGAGAATGGGACGATGCCTTTTAATTCTTTTTTGACTGCTAAACGAATGGCTGCTTTTGCATCTTCTTTTTTTGTCCAGTCAAGTTGAAGGTTCTTTTTTACGCTTGAAACAACGTTGTGAACTAAGTCTTGGATTGGACCTTGTTTATTGATTAAGCTCTCTTTGGAAGATAGTAAATCGTAAAATGCCAATTCTTCTTCGTCTAAACCTAGTTCTTTTCTTCGTTTATCTTCATTTCGGAATTCATTGGCAAGGTCAATTAAGTGCTTGATGGTTGCAATGGAATCCAAACTGTTTTTATGGTATTGACTCAAGACTTTATCCAACTCGTCTTTCAAGGTTGTAGCTTTTCGTCGGTTTTTTAATTGACGAATGCGAATTTCATCGTTTAAGATGCGACGCAATAATTCAATTTTGATGTTTTCATCTCCTTTTTCTTTGACGATTGCTTGGAACTTATCGTCGACAATGGAAATATCAATTTTGTCTAGGTTGTACATCTGCGCAAGATCAACAATTGCATTTGCTCCAACTGAACGATTAATTAAATCACGAATGACTTCAACTTTGGTTCGTTCAATGCCTGGAGGGAATTTTATTTTGCGAACCGCTTCACGTATTTTTTGTAGAATGCAAACATCGTCCAAAATATCCCATATACGGGGATCGGAACTTGTCATTGCAACTAATTCGTTCAACTTTTTCTCTTCTTTCAAATAAGTATCGGTTGTAACATCATCTGTCATGATTCCATTCACGACTTTGCTTGACCATTTCATCCAATCACCCGATGAATACGATTTAAGTGTTTCTAACTCAAAACCACCAATTAATTCTTTGCACGTTCCAAGTTGTTCCAAACACAATTCGACTGCCGTTTCCAATTCAAAGGTTGGTTCACCTTCACCACCACCTGCTGTATATTTTTTTGTTGCCTCAGCTAAGAAACCAGAGATACCAATGAAATCGACAACTAAACCAGAAGGTTTACTTTCAAATACTCTGTTCACACGTGCAATCGCTTGCATCAAGTTGTGTCCTTTCATGACTTTGTCAACGTACATCGTATGTATACACGGAGCATCAAATCCTGTCAACCACATGTCGCGAACGATGACAATTTGCAAGGGATCATCAGGTGTTCTGAAACGTTTCTTAATCCCTTCCATGGATTCTTTGGTGCGAATATGTGGATTCCACTCAACAGGATCTTTTGAAATATTTCCTGTCATGATCACAGCTACTTCTGGACAATTTGGAAGTGCTGTTAAAGCGTCATACATTTTCACACAATTACGTCGACTCATGCAAACGACCATGGCTTTTCCATCCAAGGTTTCAATACGCGCATTGTAATGCGTTAAAATCTCCTTTGCAATGGTTGCGACACGATCGGTTGAACCAGCTGCATCTTCAATGGCCGCCCAAACAATGTTTTTTGTCGCTTCTTCCTCTTCGCGTATATCTTCTAATTCTTTGAAAAATTCTGCCTTGATGTTTAAGGGAACCATTTTCGGCTCGTAATAGATTGGCACTGTTGCACCATCCTCAACGGCTTGTTTTATATCGTAAGTATGGATTGTTTTTCCGAATACCAATTCTGTATCTGCATCTTTACCATCCACTGGTGTTCCAGTGAAGCCAAGAAAAGAAGCATTTGGCAAGGCTCTTCTTAGGTTTTGCGCATAACCGCCATCATTGAAACCATATTGTGTTCGATGCGCTTCATCAGCTAATACTATGACGTTGTAGCGTTCGGAAAGAATAGGGTGGACAGTTTCGTCAGCGGTGCCTTCGAGTGCCTCTGTCAAAGTACTTGAATCAGAGATTGAATTTGTTTTCTTTAAACGGAATTTTTCAATCGTCGTAAAAATAACGCCGCCACCATCTGAACTGAGCAATGCGCGTAAATCATCCGTTGATTCAGCATGTTTTACTTCGCCTACTAAATCTTTGCACAACACGAATGATTCATACAATTGTTGGTCTAAATCGTTACGGTCTACTTGTATGACAATTGTAGGATTTTTCATTTCAGGTAATTGGCGCAGAATTCCTGTTAAGATGGCCATGGAAATACTTTTTCCAGAACCTTGTGTATGCCAAATAACACCCAAGCGACCATCGCCTGAAGGTTTAATATTTTCAATCGAGCTTTTTACAGCTGCTGAGATTCCCCAATATTGATGGTATTTCGCACCTTTCTTGATGATTTTGCCATTATGATCTTCGTGGAAAATATAGTTTTTGATGTAGTTCAACAAGGTTGCTTTCGGGAACAATCCATTGATCATGGTTTCCAATTGTAAGTCTTGATCTTGTTCTAAATCTGAACCGTTTGTGCTTTTCCAAGGTGCAAACCATTTAAGGGAGGCATTGTACATTCCATGCAAGGCTTCTTGACCATCTGAAATAACCGTGAAGGTATTGTAATCGAATAATTGCGGAATATCTAAGGCGTAGTGTGATAATTGTGTGTGCGCATTTTCAACACCCACTTCTTGGTCAAACATGTTCTTGAATTCAAAAACAACAAGTGGCAAACCGTTGATGAAAATGATTAAATCGGGAATGCGTCTATTTTTTCCAAAAATGACAACCTGATTGGAACATATAAAACTATTTTGTTCAGGTACTTCATAATTTATCGGGTAGATGTGTTTCGCTTTTTCTTTGCCATCGGCATCTTTCCACGTTACAGAAATGCCTTTGGATAATTTTAAATGAAACTCACGATTGCGGTAATGCAAATCCATTCCCGCTTGTTGTGTGAATTGGGAAAGTGCTTCATTCACAGCTGTTATTGGAAGTTCAGGATAGGTTTTGGTGATAAACGAACGCAATTCTTCTTCCAAGACCACTTTTTTCAGCTCGCGTTGTAACTCGTTACCATGCTGGTAGCGATAGCCTAGTTGCTCCAACCATTCAATGGCTGCTTTTTCAACGGTAATTTCTAGAAGGTTGTCCATTTCATTATTGTTTTATCAAATTCAAAAATTCAATTCCGACTGATGACAATTTATATAATTTCTTTGAATAAATTTTTTCGCCTTTATCCAAGGACAAAAATCCTACTTTCTCTCTCGAGGTTTCAATAACTTCATTATTAAAAAGCCCTTTTGTCTCAAGATCATTTAGCAAAAATTGAATTGTATCAGTGTCTATATTGATATTAACAGTACCCAAATTAAACTCTACCAATGTGTTTACATTGGTCATTGAAACAAAACCCTGCTTATTAATGCATTTTGAAACAATCGCAAAGAAATCAATTGCACTCTTTTCTTTAGATAATATCTCAAGTAAAATTATCTGAATCTCATTCAAATCATTTAGAAGATTGATGTATTTTACCATCATTTGATCTACTGTATTTTGGACAGTTTGTTTGAGTAGTATATTTTTAAATCGTTCGATCTTGATATTCGATTTTGTTGTTTGAACTTTAGCAATTATTGAATCAAATACATCTATAAAATCTTCAGAAGTAAAAACGGAAACATCAATTTCTCTTTCTTCGGCAATTTCTTGCAATGCTATACTGAAACCTTCGAGAAACTTTAATACACGTTTTGTTTTGAGTTCATCCCGATAATTCAAAAAAGCTTCAGCAGTATGCCCTCCAGGGATAAATCCCAAGAACACACTATTCAATTTTTCCATCAAATGTTCTGCTCTTTCAGCTCTTATTTCAATATTTGATTTACTCATTTACTCGAAATTTTGATCAACAGAAATCTCACCACTAATCAGTTTCGGTAAAAGGGAATCTCGCTGTGATATGAGATTTTGGTTTTCGAATTCATTAGACTTCATTTTTGCGAATAGAGGTTTAACCTTACTTTCAAATTCTAACATTTTCACCTCTGAACCAACTATAAATTGCATTTGATCTAGATTCTGCTTATTTATTTTTAATTGAACTGCTCCAGTGATGAATGGTAAAACATTTGTATTTGACAATGCCAGAAAGAGAAAGTTATTTCCATAACAGTTCATTCCGGATAAAATGTGAGCATGGTTACTAACACAAAATTTTCCTTGAATAAATTGCAGAAATGGTGTGTCTTTTTCTGTCTTCACGGTTCCGTCTTCTGCTAATAAAATGTACTCACCGTTCAAATTAAAATGATCTATATAATCTAAAATTTTTGTGGCACCATAATAAGGATAATTTCCTTTTATTTTCTCTCGTTCTCTTGTTGAAATTGGCTTTCTTAATTTATTATGACTAATGGATATTTGATTTAGTTTCTTCACTTCCCAACCTTCTGGTATCATTCCCAACTCACTTTCCACAAACTTTCCATCTTTGAACGGACCAAAATCTATGAACCAATGTTTGTAGAGTGCCATTGCCATTTCTTCCAATGTTTTATTCATTTGAAGATTGAGTTCGATTTTGTCATCGAGGGCAGAAAGGATGGATGCGATGGCGCGTTGTTCTTCAATCGATTCTGGTATCCTAACAATTGAATCTTCAATTACCCTCGTATTGAATGCAGGATAAGCACTACCAGTGCAAGACTTTACCAAATATTCAATATAATTATCGTTTGTAGTAAGATAGTAAAGAAATCGAGTGTCAATTTTAATAGGTGATAAGACAGCAAATCCAGTAGATGCGACAGCATTTTCTGGCATGTTTTGACAAAAGAAGAATGCCTTTAAATTTGGTCTTACCGAGGAGATAACAGTGTCTCCTTCCTTCAATACTCTTTTTGCTCTAGAAGGTTCACTACCAATTCTATAATGGGTTGGATCACCATATGTACCTGATGACACAGACTTTATGTCGATATAATTTATCCAATCGAACTGTCCCCTTTTTAAATTGTTCGAGTTGATTGAAATTAAATCACCGAGTTTACACGTTTTCCAGTGATCAATCATAATTAACTAAATTTTGTTTTTAGGTTTGAAATCCAATTCGGAACATCTACAGATTCTGAATTTTTATAAGCTATTGATAATCGAGTTTTGAAAGGTTTTAAAGCTTCTTTCAAATATTCCTTTGCCTGTACTTTTTCATGACCAGACAGTTCGGTTTTTAAGAAAGAATAATCTCCGTCGAATTTGCTATATTCAAATTGCTCTTCAAGTTCAAATTTTGTTACAGATATTTCCAAATCATAGCTTTCGTTTGAAATTGATTGTATAGCCTTCCACATTGTTTTACTATCCATGACATCTTCAACCGTTAAAGATTCTCCATGCTTTCTGTCACAATAATCAATTAATTTAACTTCTCCTTTATCAAAGGTATATCTTAGAAATTCAAGACTTTTTGTTTTCCGGTTTTCAGAGATTTTATATTCTTTATCGTTGTCAGATAGAAAAATAATTTTGTTTTTTGCGGCTCTTTTTTCATCACCGTTACTTAAAGGAATAGACAGGAATTCGGCAATTTCAATCATCCGATCAATACCCCCAACCGAAAGTACCCTGAATTTAGAATTGTCTAAATATTTTTCCAGATAGTACTTATCCGAAATTCCTTCAACAACTAGCCAATGTTTGTCACCTGTTCTTAACATCGATAAAATTGATGAAGATAGGTCATATATGCTTTTGAAATTTATATCCTCTATTCTATGTGCATCATGATTATCAAAAACATTTGAACAGTCAAATATTTCAACTTTTGGTGCGTCAGAATCTTGACTGAGTATGTGTAAAATATTGCCATTTTCTATTATAGGCATAGAACCATACCAATGAGACGTTACAAATGTTTGTACATTGTGATTGGCAATGCTCTGCAGTTTAATAAACTGATCAAAACAATTATTTACATGTAAAGAAGCTTCCGGTTCGTCAATTGCAATAATTAATTCATCATTACTTTCAATAGAATTCATTTCGATAATCGAGTACAATATGTCAATCAGAGCCTTTTTTCTCTGTCCCGAACTTAAGTCATTTATTTTTGTACTCCCTTTTTTAAGCTGTCTATTTTTAAAAAATTCTGAAATAACTTGTCCTCTCAAATCTCTTGCGGTTACTTTTTGTTTTACGGCATGATCTGGGTCAAATGAGTAGTCCTTTTCTATTTTTTGTATAGACTCCTGAGTTTCTTGTACGAACTGAACTAAGGTATCATTAACAAACTCAATAATATTAGTTCTCTTTCCGTCAACAACTATTTCTTGGTTAAAGGTCCTATCAATACTATTCTTGACATCTGTTCTCATTAATGTCTGTATTCCATCACTTTCCAATTTTAAATATTCATTTATGGAAGTTTCAACTGGAATATATAAGTAAGTAAAGGATTGTTTGAGAATAGTACTGTATTTTTTTAATACTGTAATATCAAATTTCGTAACGATTTCCGCTTCGAACTTTTCAAATGTTGCTATTTTATAGCCAGCATCAATATCAACTCCATCAATTATCAATAAATATTCCTCCTTATTAATATGAGAGGGAAAAGAGTTTCTAATTTTTTCAATGGATTCTTGTAATTTATTTCCTTTTTGAGCCTCAAAGCTCCATAAATATTCACTTATGTAATTTGTTACTTCCTCGATCTGTCCTTTTTTAATACTTATTCCAGACGCATTGGTCCACATTACATCAGTAAAGTTTTTTTTGACCAAAAAAATAGGAGAAATTAATGCATCACCTCTTCTAACACTTGGATCCTTAGTAAGGATAATATTGCCTTTTTGGAAATAGACATTGAGAGCTTCAAGAATCGAGCTTTTACCTGTTCCATTTTCACCAATTATTAAATTAAAGTTGTTTTGTTTGTAGGGTGTTACAAATGGAATGAAGTTCAGTCCTTTATAACATTTATAATTACGTATAAAAGTTCCAAGTATCATAGTCTTTCAAAATTCATTTTAATTCGCTCCTGCAACTCATTCCCTTTTTCAAACTGCTCTAATAATTGAGCCTGCAAACGGGCCATTTTTTCTTCGAATGGTTCGCTGTCTTCTACTGCCGCTTCGGTTCCTACATAGATACCTGGTGTAAGTTTGTAATCTTGTGCGCGAACTTCTTCGAGGGTAGCGGAGTAGGAGAAACCGTCGGTGTTTTCATATACTCTGGCTTCGAGAGCCTCAGCCGTCGTATTATAGAGAGCCTCAGCCGTCGTATTATCGAGAGCCTCAGCCATCGTATTATCGCGAGCATCAGGCGTCGAGATGTTTCGCCATGCTTGGTAGGTTGTAGCTATTTTTTCAACGTCTTCATCGGTGAAGACGCGCAGTTTACGGCTCGCCATTGTTCCCATTTTGGAAGCGTCTATGAACAAGATTTCGTTTTTACGTTCACGGTGAATGCCGTCTTTGCCATCACGGTTTTTACTCAATAAGAAAATACATGCTGGTATTCCTGTTGTTAAGAATAACTTATCGGGTAAACGCACAATACCATCAATCATGTGGTTGTCTACCATGTATTGGCGTACATTTTTTTCTCCTTTGGTATTGGATGTCATTGCACCGTTTGCCATTACAATTCCAGCGGTTCCTGTTTCGCTCAAGTGGCTCCAAAAGGTTTGCATCCACATGTAATTGGCTGAGCCATCGGTTGTGAATTCTTCTTTGGGTCCAAACAAGCGCGGGTCGCCTTCGGGTAAATCTTCTGGATGCCAATTGCTCACATTAAACGGTGGGTTGGCAATAATGAAATCTGCTTTTAATTCAGGGAATTTATCATCCAACAAAGAATTCCCCAGTTTTACATCAAACGAAAGATCACGCAATAAAAGGTTCATCAAACACAAACGCAAGGTTTGCGCTGTCATTTCTTGTCCGTAAATAGAGATGTCGCTTTTATCGCCGTTGTGCTCTTTGATAAATTTCAAACTTTGCACAAACATACCGCCAGAACCACAAGCAGGATCAAAGATGCGTCCTTTGTAAGGTTCCAATAATTCTGTCAACAAGCGCACAATACTTCCTGGTGTAAAGAATTGTCCTGCACCAGATCCTTCTGCCATGGCAAAACGTCCAATGTAATATTCGTAGATGCGTCCCAAAATATCACTTTCAGGATTTTCTTTTTCTGAGAATTTGGGATGGGAGAGAAGGTTAATAATTCCACCAGTTTGTTTGGCAGAAAGCTCACTTTTTACAAAAATACGCGGTAACAAATTCACCAACTGCGGATTGTATTCCGTCAATAAGTCTTGGATCACATCAAATGCATCATCCACAATTACTTTGATATCATCTTGTTCAGCATTGTCTTTCAAATACTGCCAAGAAGCTTTCACAGGAATCACAAATGTATTGCGTGAACGGTATTCGTCTTGATCTTTTAAGACATAATTTTTCTCGTCCGCATCCAGGGTATAATACTCCGAATTCGGATCGTTTAACAAGCCTTCAATTTGGTCGTGAACAATTTCATAACGTTCACTCAAATGCTTCAAAAAGACAAGTGGAAGGATGTAATTTTTATAGTTGTTTTCTGAAACTGCGCCACGTAGTTCGTTCGCAGCATCCCAGAGTTCTTTTTCGAAATCGATATCGGCTTTAGCCATGATTTAGTTTCATTAATAATTTCCAGCCCCTAAGCTAGAAAAATCTATGGAGTTTTCCATCGCTAATGGTAGGTATTTCAAATCGCAGCGTAAAATTGAAGGATACCTGTAGTTTTAAATTCAAATTCAACGCTCCTTTGTATTCAACCTAAAACAAACACAATCTCACACGCCATTTATTTGTTGAAAACACAATGGAGATGGAGATAAACATCTCCATCTCCAAAGATAAATGTAAGCTACATTGTAAAAGATAGTTTGCTACCCGAAAATAGCCGGTAGGTTTGAAAGGGTTTTATTGTCTATTTAATAAAAGGCGTTAATTCTGCCTTTTTTAAATCGTATTCTTCTTGGGTAATTATACCCAGGTCCAGTTTATCTTTCGCTTTTTTTAATTCAGATAAGGCTTCATCGCTCGTCATTCCACTACCTTTAATTTCTCCTGTTGCCAATGCGTTTTCAAACTGAATGGTATAATTCAATATCCCGATAACACCTTTTGTTCTCATAGTGACTGAGTAGCCAGCTCTTTTATTCCCAGCAACAAAAATCTTTTTTATTTCTGTTTCTGAACCACTTTGAGCTGCGGGTAAAGGTTCTAATTGAGTTAAAATACCATCACCCATCCAAATGAAAGCAAATGTCTTGTTGGAAGATGGGACACCTATTTTAATACGGTCACCGATTTTGTAAACTCCTCCATCACTTCCTACATAGGAAGTATATTCGCCTCTTTCGGTTATTGTTGCTAAATCTTTAATATTAATTTCTTGTGCATCAATTGAGCTAAGTAACATTGTTGCAAAAATTATTAGGCTTATTTTCTTCATATCGTTTTAATTTTAACCAAAACTCTTTATTTCGTTTGACAATTCAAGTCAATAGGAAATTAGACCAAAAAATAGTTTGACAACTTGAGTCAAAAGTTTGTTCTTGTGTTTGTAAATACTATTATTTGTAGAAAATAAAGCATATGTTGAATCAGCATAAAATACTCAGGGTCTTACAATTTATCGCCTTTTTGGAGCAAGAACCCTCAAAAACAGTCTTTCAATTGGCTTCTTTACTGGATACTACTGAAAGAACGGTATACCGTTACTTGGACTTGGTCAAAGAATGTGGATTTGAGGTTCAGCGCGATAAAATAAATCGTTTTTATATTGTCAATGACCAGAATAAAGGTGTGCGATTTACTTCTGAAGAATCAGATTATTTGAAACAACTGGTGCTGACATGTGGCCAAAAAAGTAAATTGAAAGATACCGTTTTGAGTAAGATTTACTTGTCGTCAGATACAACAATTGTTGCGGGTCATTTAATCAATGCTAAGAATGGCAAAATTGTTGAACGGCTATCTGCTGCAATTGCAAACAAGGAACAAGTGATTTTGAAAAAATACCAATCAATCAATTCTGAATCAATTACAGATAGGGTAGTTGAACCCTTTGGTTTTACAGATAACTATTCCACTGTCATGGCGTTTGAACCTTCCTCCCTAAAAAACAAAACGTACAATATCGATCGTATTTCAGCTGTTGAATTCAACAATCAGAAATGTCAATATGAAGAGAATTATGAACAGCAGTTATTAGATGCCTTCGGTTTTGCTTTTTCGGGTGAGAAATATCCCATTCATTTGGAACTTCCTCTAAAATACTATTTGTTAATCAAAAACGATTTTCCAATGACCTCGCCGTATTTCAAATTCAATTCGTCAAAGGATGTGTATGAACTGATTATTGAAGTGAATAATTTGGCACCCGTAGAGCGATTTTTAAGGGGCTTGGAGTCGATTTGAAGAATCGAATGATTGCCTAGTAAACACGGCTAGAATCAACTAAGGTTTTACTGAAGCACCAATAAATTCATGAATGGTTCATACCATTTCACGTAGATACCTTACTGAATTATTTATTCTCTCCCTGTTACTTTCCAAAACTACCTCATTTAACCAATAGAATAAGTTGTTGAATTTAAACTATTGGCTATGAAAAAGTACTTTTTAATTCTTGTAACAGTTGCATGTTCGTATGGAACATTTTCTCAATACGATTTGAACCAATTGATTTTAAATGGGATGACACTTTATGAAGGTGAAATTGATTTATTCCCGACCGCGTCAACGTATAAATTGATTACTGATTGTGCAACTAAAAACGGTCAAGGGAAAATTCATTTCAAGAATGATACCTGCAATTGGGGATCACTCAATAATATGTATTCATATACCTTGCTTCCAACTGCCAAAAACTTAGAGCTGATTTTCAAAGAAGCTAAGTCAATTGTTGATTTTTACAAGTTTAAACCCTATGGTGATTGTGATTTTTTTCAACCAGCTATACAGTATTATAACAATGAAGAGGTGGCTAGAATCCTTGATGGAGGAACCGTAATGGCCTATCTAAGTTTAGCAAAAACAATCAATTACACGCGCTTAGCGGAGCTTGGAAAGAACGAATCAATTTACTTTACAATTGAATGGGTGTTGGTGCCGAATCGACTAATGTTAAGGGTTTTTATGAATGATCATGGTTTTGCTGGTTTGGCCTTATATGATACAAATGGTTTCAAGGCGTATTGAAGGATAGAATTTGAAAGGACTCAAGTGAATTTACGCGTTGAACTATTCGGTCAACGCGTAAAAAACACGAGTTAAATTGCATACGTAATTCTTCTTGGTCAAAATTTGAATGAAATCAGTTATTCTAATTCGGAACTTTCAAACAAGGGATAATACCGCTCTTTCAACTTTAATGAAAGTGCTTCAAGTGATTGAATATCATCATAGAAGGTCGTGAGCGAATGAACAAAATCATTGGAGATATTTTTACCTAAATGGGTGCGACTTGGCGTGAATAGAATAGGGGAGTAAAAAATTCCCATTTTGTAAAACAGGGTGTAAAGCATCAGCTCGATCACTTGTGGGTTTAAAAACAGATTTTCCTGTTTTTTGTCTTGTGCATCTCTGAAAAATGTCGTTTGGACATAATCATAGGTTTCTGTGTACTTGTCCATGATCAGTTCCATTCCATCTTTGTGCGTTTTTATGAGCAGCGCATAGACGTTGCTAAATTGATGATAGGTGACATAGATATCTGTTTCTACTTCCAAGTCATATTGCAAGGAAATTTCGTTAAAAACATGTTCGATTGTCCCCAACTTATGCGCCTTGGTTGGAAGATGAGTCATTGCTCCCATGAATTCAGGTTGTAAGTCATACGACGAGATAACAAATACATTGGGAATAATTTCCTCGGAATGATGATCGAGCATGTAATCCAGGGATTGATCTTCTGGCAGGTTCAAGCGACTCGCTTTTCCTTGACCAATAATGAGTGTGTTTCCACCGAAACGAGAGAATAATGCTTTCATGTTTTTATAATTTAAAAATTTGAAGATTCGAATATTCGAATTTTTGAATTTTTGAATTTTCAAATCATTCTATTGCCGAAACAGAATAATGACCATCTTTCAGCAACAACGTGAACTTCAAACCATTTGGAATTTCGGTGTAATAGGAATTCCAAACCTGCTCTTTTTCCAAACCGTCCGAAGCTTTTTCAATTGTTTTATTTGTCATTTCATGCAAGTCTGAAAGTGTACCATCCCAGCGTTCGATTGATTGGCGGATTGAGGGATTCAATTTTAATGCGCCTTTTTGATCAAAGAAGAGGGTAGTGTCGTTATCCGTTATTTTTTTCAATTGCTCATAATCCTTGAGTTTAATGGCTGCGAGAATTGATTTTAAATATTGGTCATAATGAACATCATCCCCTTGTTGAGTATAGTAAGTCAATAGGTCTTTTTCGTTTCCATTGACAACCACAAACATTAAGGAATATTCATCATTTACCTCTACATTGAAAACGGTAATAAAGGAACTGATATCAAAATGATAAATGGCAGAATCTCCTGATTTATCGCAGGTGTAATTCGAAACAGGAAACATGTATAGTTCCTTTTCAACGCGCATTTTTTCGAAGGATTTATTCATCATTAAAACATCCTCTTCGATTCTGTAAAATGAAACACGCGCGTCTTTCTCAAAGGTTAAATTGAGTTCTTGATTGACAAAATAGGTTGCAGGAATAAATGAATGTGCAATTTCTGCATCTTGGCCAAAAGCTACTAGACAAGCCGAATTCAAATAGGTTATTTGAAGAACGGGAGTTTCCAATAATTGATCCTCTTGGTGATCTGGGAAATGTGAGCCAATCATGATTTCAGGTCGCACATTGATCCACGAATAATCCAGTTGATTTCCATAATCAGCCCATGTTAGATCATGCAATTGTTCCTCTCCATCGATGGTTAATTTAGTCCAAACATGGTAACCGGACAATTTAGAAATTTCAGAAAAATTCATACGTGAATACCCGTCAATGTTTTGAACGTCAATTCCAGCCATTTGCGCAAAAGTGGACAACAAATTAGCGTAACCCACACAAACTGCTAAGCGATTAGGTCCAGCCAAAATAGCATTGATATCATATTGATCGTTCACTAAATTACCGGATTCATACCCTTCAACGTCGTAATCAATTGCTTGAACAATGAACCATTCTATGTTGTCGATGATTTCTTCTTGTGACTCAGTATCTTTCATCAAAAAAGCCACCAAGGCATCCAGGTTCAATTCGGCTTGAGCTTCCTTGTTGTGTACAATTGCGTCGCTGTATAGACACATGAAAAAAGGTTTCGAATAGTAATAAATAAAATCGCTTTCGTACAAAGGGTTTACGCGGTTTAATACCATTTCTTTGCGTGTTGTATACAAATGTTGATTGATAAAGTAGGTACCGTATTTGAATTTCCCGCTAAACACTTTGTTCTTCGGTTGAAAAAAAGTAATTTTTTTTCTTTTGTAAGCGTATTTTCCCACGTTGCGTTGAACAAATTCTTTGTTTTCAGTTTTGGTTTCGTAAATCAAATGCTCATATTCACCACTCGAGTAGATTCGAACTAATTCTGTTTTTTTCGTGTCTTTTGCACATACTAGAACATTGATTAACTCACCTTCGGGTACAGTCCAATCGAAGGTCTTCTTTGCGTTTATCTGGATACACACCAAACTGAGTACTGCAGTAAAAATTAACTTTTTCATGACCATGTTCGCTTTAAGTTTAACACTAATCAATTAAGAAAAAATGGAGGCTTGCAATTAGCTTTTGGATCCTAACCTCATATTTGTTTTTCCAACATGCGCTGGGCTTCGTTAAAAACGAAATTCTTAATGATTCTAATTACTTATAGAACTTTAAAAAAAAGAAAATGTAACAGTGGGGTGGGATTTTTTTTTGTTGCAAAGTATTGGATATACTTCCTTGTGTTAGTTTGTAAAATTTAAATATTTAAATTTTGTATTATTTGAATATTTGAATATTTGAATATTTGAATATTTGAATATTTGAATATTTGAATATTTGAATTATCAACCCTATCGGATTTACCATTAATTTTAGCTAAGTTTTAAAAAGACTAAAAAACATGGAAGAAGTTTTGTTTGACATTGAGTTTAAAGATGCACTGAATAGATTACCAGAGAAAGAAAAGGATAAGCTAATAGTGCGCTTCTTACGCAAAGACAAGAAATTAGCGAAGCGCTTGCATTTTGAATTGGTTTCGACAGATAGTCCTGAGGAACGAAGAGCGATAGTAAAACAGCGAATTCATGTTATGACCTTAAAATTTGCCAAGGAATTTCACTCTCCAGGTTATCTTCATGCAGATCTGCGCTTTTTAAGCGGTGAAATAAATGAGCATGTGCACACCACAAAGGATAAAGTTGGTGACATAGAACTGCAACTTTATTTGGTATCAGAAATATTGACACATGCGCATGACGATTTGCTTCTTGCACGTCATGGTCACACGCAAAAACTTTATGACTATTTGATTTCCAAAGTGTTTAAAACCCTGATGTTACTCAATAAATTACATGAAGACTTGCGCTACGATTTTAAAGAACAAGTGGAAGAATTGGGGATTCTAATTGGACAAAATGATTCCATGATGCGGTATTGCATCAACAATGGCTTGGACGTTAATTGGTTAAGCCAATGGGAAATTCCATCTGATTTGGACCAGCGTTACAAAGGATTGCGTAAAATGGGCTTTTTGTAGAATTTCGTTTTTCACCCCAAAACACCCTGAGAACCCTGAGAACCCTGAGAACCCTGAGGCACTTGAAGGGTCGAAGGGTCGAAGCGCCGAAGTGCAGTTAAACACTAAAATAGTTAAGTTAAAATCCTAATAATCATTCGTTAAAGTTAACATGGTTTTTACTTTCCTTTTGCTTCTAAAGGTTTTTACAAATCACAGGAAACGGTTGTTCACCCTTTTCGAGCATTTCAACAACATCATCCATGAGCATATCGCTTTTGCTTCTGGCTAAATCAATTAAGGATGGATCAGCATGAACATGCCATGCATAAGTGGTATCATGTTCCAACCAATCTACTTGCCAAAGCATTCCTCCATAGCGCGTTACTATTGTGAAATCTGTAGATGAAAACGTTAGTTCGTTGTAATCTAAACCAAGTGCAATCAGGGTGTCAAAATCAAATTCATCCGGATTCATGCGTGTCAATGAAAATACTTCATCATCCTCCTGGTTCAATTGATTCCCTTGAAACAACAAACTACTTCTAAACGCATGGCATCCACCAACTACTTTTTCGTCAATGGCTGTTTTACAAATGATTAGGTTGGCAAGATGAATGTGTATGGGCATTTTTTTCTGTTGAAGATTTGACAATTCGAATATACTCATCAATTCCTTATTTAATATTCAACTCATCAAATTAAATAGAATGTTCAAAGTTCATCGCTCATCACTCATCGTTCATAACTCATAGTTCCTCTCTCATCACTCAAATAATCAAATCCTTAAATCCTCAAGTCCTCACCGCCGAAGGCAGAAGCAAAGCTAAATCTCAAGGAAGACTGCAACCTTGCACAGAATTTCTAATCACTTCAAGTTGTCGGAATTTTGTCTCGTAACCAATAAAACAAAGACAGATGGAAAAACAACACAGCAAGAAAATTAAAACCTTTTACACCGAGAAACAAGTGTGTTTCGATTCAATTCAAGATCAATCGTTTTCACAATCGCCTTTAAAACCATTTTTGTTGATGAATCGGATCAAGAACAGTGAATTTTATTCGGCTTTCGACATCATTGGTACCTTTGAACCGTTTCAACGAGAAGACTTTTTAGCTGCACACACAGAAGAATATGTCGATAATGTATTTAACAAGAGGGGGAATTTTCGATCGAACAGTTTACCGTGGTCGGAGAATTTGGTAGAGAGTTTGACCTATACGAACGCTTCACTTTACAATGCCATGCGACATGCGTATTTAAATCCTACAGATTTGTGTTTTGCACCTGTTTCTGGAATGCACCATGCGATGCCAACTTCAGGAAGTGGATTTTGCACCTTCTCGGGACAAGTAATTGCTTCTTTAAAATTGTACGAAGAATTTGGTGCTGTTGGCGCTTGGTTCGATTTAGACGGTCATTTTGGAAATAGTATTGAAGATACGCGCTCGTTCAATCCATTGGTAGACAAAGCCATTCCAAAACACTGCAATGTGAATCCAACCGGCTACGAAAAGAATTATCTGGAAAATTTCGCACAGCATTTGGTGTTTATTGGTGAAAAAATCAAACGGGGAGAAGTGCACTATGTTGTTTTTGCGCATGGCGCTGACAGTCACATCGACGATGATTTAGGTGGCTATTGTAACACTTCAAACTGGTTGAAATGTGCCGAATTATTCGCAGAATGGGTGTGTAGTATCTCGCAAGAAATCGGCAAACCTTTACCTGTTACACTTTGCTTGTTTGGCGGTTACCGAAAAGCGAATTACAATGCCGTTTTGGATTTGCATATTCGATCGTTAAAGATTTGTTCAGTGGTAATAGGGAAGAGAATGGAGGAGGGGAATGTTGGAGCGTGAGGATTTAGTTTATTTATACCTAATTCAAACATTACTTTCGGAGTTATATTCTTCCGCAATCATCCATTTTTCCCTCAGTCGGAAAGCTGGAATCGTTTGCCTTTTGGCTTTGTTGGCTGCAATGTTTGGTTTTACTCCTTGTTGCGATGCCCAGATTGAAAGTGGAATTATTTTTTTAGCAGTTAGTAGGGTTATTCTTTTGTGCAAGGATTCTTGCAAGAGTAGCGCAAATAACTCGGTAAAACCTCCAGATTTCATTGTTGACTGGTATTTAGAGAACAACGAATAATATTCGGTATGTTTGCTTTTATTTTGAATAATAATTGGAGGATAACCTAAATTCAATAACTGAAGATTTATTAGCACTCTTCCCAAGCGTCCATTACCGTCAACAAATGGGTGAATGGTTTCAAATTCTGCGTGAAAATGTGCAACAGCATCTAAAAAATAACTGCTTTTATTCTGGGTATAATTATCAACTAACTCTTGCATAAGCGTAGGAACGAACAGTGGATTTGCACCTAAGTGATTTCCAACACGCCCCCATTCCTTACCTGTTCTAAAACGTCCAGCAATAGTATTGTCGATATCAGTAAGTAAAGTTTTATGAAAGCTTAAAATTAGATTGAGGTGGAGCGGCGATTTGCTACTTTCTAATAAGGATTCTGTTAGTTTCGCCAAATTTTTTGCTTCAAAAATTTCTCTAACATTTACTTTTCGATCGATACTTCCACCGGCAAGAATTTTTTCTGTGTCTTCTAAGGAAAGCGTAGAGTTTTCAATAGCGTTCGAATTATAAACCATTTCAGGAATTTCGGCCAATGTTATTTCTTTAATTACTGATTCATTGCCTTTTACCAAGTTTAAATATTGATTGTGCAATAGCTGAATTTTGTCTTTTGTTGTCTGGTTAATCATTACTGGGTTGTATATTTACCGTGAAAATAGATATAAATATACATGTTTTCACGGTAAATAGCGTGGATTAATATGGAAAATGTTGACGCTATTTTGGATTTATATGGTCAATCGTTAAAGATGTGTTGGGAGATTATTGAAAGGGAAAAGGAGGGATGGGTTGCGGCGTGAGTGAGGGATGTTTATTACATAGAACCATTCTTCGAAATATTAATTCAACTTTAAGGTTGTTTCAAACTCAATAAAATAATTAAGCTCAAGGCATTATAGATTTAAGAGCTTAAATCTATTGTATACTTACGTTTTTAGATAAATACCCGATTGCGAAATTTCCATCTACTCGGTACTTAATTAACCTGTAGGGTTTCTCATTTTTATAAATGATGACAATTTCTGATTTAATTTCCGACTCAGTTACCGTTAAATGAATGTTTTTTTTATTCAAATAATTTTTAGATATGATTTTATAACAACTTAATGTATCGCCATAATCTATACTTGTCATTACTTTATTTTCATTAAAATCAAAATTAAACAAAATGAAATAATCTGAATCATAACTTTCCATATATGTCCATTTGTTCATTGTTGAGTCTGTATTTATTAAATTAACCAACTCATCTACAGTCATGGTGAAATCATAAATGTCGGTCACTAAAACATTAACGTTTTTTTGTGAAAAAGATAAAGAACCTGACAGTGTAAACATTAAGCAAAACAATAGATTTTTCATGTTAAAATATTTGGGGAACATTATGATAACTGGACAATTTGAATTAGTTACTGTCAGTTGAATTTTACTAAATAGACAAAGTTAGAGCAAAAAGGATCCAATGTAGACATCAGAGTATTCCTTAATAAACCTAAGGTCGCTAAAACCATTGAGTATTTGAAAAAAGGATACAAGGCATCAGAAATTACAAGAATTGTCTGTATTCATTTGAATACGATTAAGAAAGTGAAGAAGATGATTAATGTCTGAAATCAATATTTTGAATTGAACATTTACTTCTTTAATTCATTCCAATCAATTTCCCATCCTAAATCAGTGTTATCTTCTTGCCTTTGTTTTTCCGCCGTGTATATAGCTTTTAAATGTGGATCATTTTTCAATTCTTCAGATGCAAATTGGAACGATGAATAATCTTGTTTAATTGCTACTTCTACAATTTCTTTGTCATTCTTTAATTCATCATTTGCGTACTGTAAGGAAAGACCATTGCTTTTAACGGCCATGAGAACTATTCCCTTGTCCTTTAAATACCTGAATTTTTGGAATTTTAGCAATAGTCCGTCCTCAGAGACACTTTTTATTATTTTATCCCTTTTACGAATACCTTTTTTGACCACTAAAAATGTCGACAAAATCAATAAAAAGCTTCCTGACCAGCTAAAGTATTTATAGTTTTCACCAATCATCGATTCTCCCAATTCGTAAACTCTAATTCCAATAATAAAAAATGGAATCAGAAAAAGAATAGTTGGAATCCAACCATATCCATGAAAAAATCCAATAATTCTGTTTAAAATTTTTATTGATCTCCAATTCTTTGAATTATTAATAATTGAATCCCTAACAATTAGAAACAACACAAAAGCCAATAGACCTCCAAAACCATCACCAAGAATTTGTAAAACAAAAATGGCAATGGCAAATAATAATAATAATAATACTGCAAGTATCACAACCAAAAGAAAAATCGGGAATATCAATCCAGAAACTACTCCATCGTAAAATGCTCGAATTGGATTGGCATTGTACTTAATAATTGGTTGGTTACTAGAATCCCAGGAATCCGAAGATGCATAATATTCCCAATATTTGAGTGATTCACTATTATCTCCAAATACTTTGTTCATTATTTGAGAACCTACATCATTACTTTCAGGAAGTTGATAGAACCAAAAAGGCGTTTTATAATTAAATAAAACCATCGTTGAGAACATTACTATTACAATAACCAAATGAGTGTACGAAGGTTTTATAACCATGCGGTAAAAAGAGGAATTTGGCTCTCTGAATTCTCTGTCATAATCATTTAAAAATTCCAATTTTTCTTTCCAATTTCCTGTCCTAATCTGGATAAAATTATTATTCAATTTTATATTTAGAACATCTCGCTCATAATACCCAATATTACTTTTTATCCGATAATATTTTAACAACATGTTTAGAACCCAATCGAACAAAATTGTTAAACAGTAAGAAACTATTAGTATTATTAGAAGTGCGAGCAACTTGCCCCAACCACTCGCGTAAATATTTGGATTACTATAACTTTCCGAATCAGAAGTCACGAAGTAATTGAGAGGAAAAAATGAAAATAACATACTGATGAATCCGCTGAAAATAGCAAACAATAAAAAAAGTTTAAAAGATAGAAATCCATGAAAATCACTATTCAACTTTTTGTGATACGGGCTTCCCAAGTCAGAACTGAAGTTACAATCTAAAACCTCCTGCTTATTAATAATATGAGCTCCCCTTGCGTGAATTATTGTTATTGAATTTCCATCATTTTCGCTTATAACTTTTTCAACTTTAGGTATTCTTGAGAATTTTGCAAAAATCTCATTTTTGGAATCAAAAGGAAAACCAACAATTGACCAAAAATCACTGTCTCTTTTCATATTTAACTTTTATTGAATTAGATAGGTAATCCATAACTTTAATAACCTTTTTTACCTTCACATGTATACGTCATCACACCCGAATAAACAATAAATTTTTCTTTTTAATAGCCACGTAACTAATAGGTTAATGGATGCTCAAACAAAAAGATTTTTCCGTTCACTAAATGTTTGGAAATTTACTTAAGTATGACACCCCACTAATTTTACCTTTAGATATATAAAAATCAATAATATTGATAAGTGATAATCCATTAATATCAACATAGGTTAACTCAACTTTAAAAACAGTCGTAAATTGACTTCTTCCGTTTGAATAAACTGCAGTATAATCAAAATTAACATTAATAATTTTATTAGTTAAATCTGATAAAATTTTATTTTCACATAAAAATTTATCACTCTCACCATAAACATTAGTTGAAGATTTTTGAAATTCACCAATTGATAAAAAAATTTGGGTTGGAGTATAGTTTAGGTTTTTAGATTCATTATAAAAAGATTCTAACTTACTTTTTGTTAGAAACTGATCGTCAATAGACTTAAAAAGAGACGTGATTTCAACAATAGTTGAATCCTCCGAAGGGCCGTAACCGTATTGATTTTGTGAAACTGAATCCAAACTGATCAACATACTTACTATAAATAAAAATTTCATAATCTTGTATTTCAATGATATAGATAAAACTGGACTTTACCAAAAAGTTACACCGCCGAAAATTACTAATCAAAGTAACAAAAATGTCGTCTTCCGTTAAGGTTGAAAATCACACTGATGAAAAAACTTAAAAATTTTATTCAAAATCGGATATTGATTAACTTAACACCGGCGGTTAAGTTAATTGTGTCAATCAATATTGGAGTAGCACTTTTTTGTTATTTATTCGAATTGATAACGGGGTATGAACTACAGTACCTAATTAGTACTTATCCTACCTATTCGGAACATTTTCACGTTTATCAATTGTTTACCTTCTTATTTGTGCATTCAACAAATCCAACGCATATTGTTTTTAATGTTCTTTATTTGCTATTATTCGCACCTTTTTTTGAACGGAAATTAGGTTTTCGTAAATTCATTGTTGGTTACTTTATCTGTGCTTGGATTGGATTTATTTTTATCAATTACTCTTATTATCGTGATAAAGAAATCGTTGAAAAGCGAATAAGCGCCACAGGTATCAATCCTAATAAAATTCGATTGAATGATAGACATGAAGTAGATGATGACTATTTTGCTACCTTAAATGAAAAACAAAAAATTGCCGTTAAAGAATTCAATTTCGTGACATCAAAAACCAATGGAGCATCAGGTGCATTATTTGGATTCACGGTGTTTTATTTGTTTCTGAATATTTTAAATTACAGGAAATTATTATTCGTTGTTTTAGGATTTCATATACTTTACAGCAACCTCGAGGTATTTTTACAACCCAGTAGTTTGATGAATGGATCTTGTTTAGCTCATTTCGGAGGAATGCTCGGAGGTATGTTGTTTTTGGAATATTTTTGGTATACTTCTTTTAAGGAAAAAAGAAAAATACTGAACTAATTCAAATCACCCCCTTCTCCTCAAACCAACTTTCCAAGGTTTTCCAATCGACTTGTTGTCCGAAGGGAAGTTGAAGATTCGGAATCATAGGTGTGCCAGAAGATACGTCATCAATAAAAAGCGTATTGTCTATTACAGTTTGCTCCCAGTTCCAATTTGGCGGATTGATTTTTAAGGGCGTATGTTCGCTAATTGGTAATAAATTTCTTCCAGGATGTTGTAAATAGTTTATTGCTTCTTGCAGTGAACCATCGTTTAAATCTGCGCGATAGGTATTCAAAATGATCTTATGGCCTGCATCTTGCAAACGGCGAATTACCTGCAAAGCACGCGGATTATCTGCGCCAATTTGTGGATAAGCATGTTCTACAACTGTTCCGTCAAAGTCTAAATAGATGAGCATATTAATATTTTTTATTCTGTAATTGTCACCAACTCCCGATTCAATGCAATTTTATACGCCTCATTGCGTGCTCCTTCGATGGTGTAATATCCTGCAATCGAATCTCCTGCCGTTTGTTTGAATTTAGACCGAATACGCGTCAAGACTTGATTGATATTGCCATCAGTGGGTTGGAGCATTAAATCGACAGCATTTTCAATCAATGATGGAGTGGAGGCGCGACTAAAACGACTGTATAATTCCAGTATTTCTCGTTTATGGTCCATTAAGTCGACAATTCGAACGCCTTCCGGGTGATTCAAGAAAAACAGGAATAGTGTTTTCTCTTTTGGGTTTAACCGCACTTCTAAATCTCCTAAATCGACCAAGAAAATACGCTTCATGTATCCACGTATTTCCAGTCGACTAGGGCGATTCAAAACAGTTGAACGTTCTCTGAATAAAATATTGCTGCGAATTCCGTCCATTGTTTCCAATAGTTGATTTAAAGCGGTACGATTAATATCACGTACTTGAATATGGTCCAAACAATCGCCGCAAATATCTGCCGTTCGCATTTTCAACACAATTTGTGATTTATGCTCACAAAAATCCATCATACAACCCTTGGGCTGAGCATGCAAGAGTTGACTCAATTCATAGCGATTGCGGAACATTAAAATACGCAGGACCCATGCCACAACTTCATAGGCAATTGGAAAGCGTGCATCAATTTCGGAACCAAAAAAACTAGACCAATTCGAAGTTTGAATAAATACATTGCGCATGGTTTGATCGACTGAACCAAACCAATTTTTGTCGTTGGAGATGTCCGTTAACAAAATGACTAAATCGTTTTCCGGAATGCCAAATGTTTTTCTGTACTTCTCACAATTAAAAAATAAGTCGTCCCAGGTAGCTTGTTTTTCCTTTATCGGAAAGTCTTCTGCCATGAAAAACGTTCGTCGATCATCATCGGGTAAACTTTTTTTAGTAATGATAGAATTCAAGTTTCGTTCCTGACTGAAATTCGCAGGTTCTAACTTCTTAAATTGCTCTTCTGTTATCCAATCTTTTTCATAATTAACCATTTCCCAGTCCGTATTCTTTGATGCGATATACTTCAATGGACCTTGGGTTTTGTGCAATAAATTCAAGACATTGGTGTATGTTTCTACACTTAGTTCTGATGAGCGAATTAGATGAATAGTCATGAATTGAGAGCTTTTGTAGTCGTTAAGAATTGCGGCGATCTTTCTTTTCAAAGATATCAAAAATATTCTTTTTTGTTTTTCCTTCTGCTTTGGATTCTGCGTAGCAGCGAATTGAACTGGAGACATCATCCATCATTCCGGAATAATCAGATTTGTTAAATGACATGACGTTTTCTCTACGGATATTCAACATTTGAGAAGTGTGAACAGCATCCAAATCTGCACCAAGGAAACTAAAGGTCCATTTTTCAGTTGCGTCTAATTCTTTGATCATCCGCGCAATTTCATGATAGGTATAAAAACGCGAAGCATTTTCTTCTCCATCGGTAATGATGACCATAACTACGGTTGCTTCATCATTCATCAAGGCTGGACCAAAATCGGATTTGATCTGATAAATTGATTTTCCAATAGCATCCAATAAAGCTGTTGAACCATTTGGGTGAAAGGTGTTTGGGTTCATCGGAAACAGTTGTTCAACATTTCCATTACTAATTAGGTTCCGAACTTCTTCATTGAAATAGGTAAGGGAAACCTTGAATTCTTGTTCTGGATAGGTTTGTTTCAACTCTTGCAAGGTTGCTAATTGTGTGTTAAATCCTGCAACGGCTTGGTGCTGCATTCCTGTCATTGATCCACTTTTGTCAATGATAAAATGGTAAATTGTTTTTTTGTCCTTCATGATCGTTTTTTTAATTGATTATGGAACAAAAGTAGAGCAGTGTTAGCGGTAAATAAATTCTTTGCAACCTTGCAGAAAAACCTTTTACGAATAAACCAAGAACAATTTCAAAACGTAACCCAAGACACGCTGCTAGCCCCAGTTTGTAAAACCCAATTTCCAACAGGCTTGTTGTTTTTAAGAAATCCTCCTTCCAGCATGTTACCACTCATGTCGTACTTGGCATATTTCCCTTCCCATGCGCCATGGTAAAAATTAGCTTCTTGTTCAATTTGTCCTGTTTCGTAGTAATGAACATTGTAACCATGCATTTTTCCTTCTAGGTAATATTCTTTTGATTTTACGCGCCCGTTTTCAAAATACATGGTTTGATCTCCGTGTAAGATACCATTGTTATAATGCATGTTTGCCCAAAGTTGACCATTCGGGTAGTAATAATAATTGGCGCCGTTTAATTGTCCATTCAAGGTTTTTACTTTCCTCCAGAGTTTACCACTTAAATCATAAACGTCAAATTTCCCTGTGTAAAGTACAGTATAGTTGCCATCTGTATAGACCAAACCATCTGACATATTGAATATTTGTGCGAAGTTGCCAAAAGAAAGTGCACAAATCAAGGCGGATAAAAGGATCTTTTTCATTGTTTCTAGTTTTTCATTGAATTCACCTTTTGACAAAAAGTAACAAGAATATTGAATGTGAACTAGAAAAAAATAGCAGACTTCTTTTGCATGTTGAGCATTACCACGAAGAAGTATAGTCTGCTTCAAAAATTGATATACTTATCATAAAATGATATACGATCAATTAAAAAGGGTAGGGTTTTAGGCTGTTTTATTTTTGGCGAGGTAATTGACTTTAGAGGGCAACAAACAAAACAAAGTATGAGCCTTCAATCAGATCCATCAAACTACATTCAAAAGCTTCAACAAATTCTGAATTACGAAAATGTTGAAGAAGGTGTTAAAATCGAGTACATACGAAAAGTCTTGTTGGAATTTGACGCGACCCATTTTCACATTGCTGGCTCAAAATTGATTGGTGAAATCGTAGCTGAACACGATCGTTCTTCCGCTCCGTTTCACACAACATCCATTAAAACAGGTTTAGAGGCTTATGATAGATCTTTTGGTGGCTTGTGGCCCGGTGAATTTGTGGTGATTGGTGGTCGACCAGCAATGGGTAAGTCGCATCTATTAGTGAATCTGGCGATTAATATTGCAGCTGATCATGAGGTTTTGTATTATTCCTTGGACTTGTCAAATTTTATGTTGAGTGCGCGCATTGTTGCTTCGTTGACACAACTTCCAACGAATTATTACATGAAGGGTAAATTGAATGAGACGCAATTAAAGCAATTGGAACTCGCAAAGTTGGATTTGTCGCGCTTGAAATTAAGGGTGCTTGATCAGCAAATGCAAAGTATGACGGCGTTCAAAGCTTTGTGTCGTCAACATGTGGAAGAACACAATTTGAAAGTGATCTTTGTGGACTATTTGCAATTGCTAAGTTCAAATCGCTACAAAAACAATCGTGAATTGGAGATTTCATACATCAGTCGTGAGTTGAAAAACATTGCCCGAGAATTAAATGTATGCGTTGTTGCAACGAGTCAGTTAAGTCGTTCAGTAGAGCAACGTGGCGGAGACAAACGACCAATCTTGTCTGATTTGCGTGAGAGTGGTGCAATTGAGCAAGATGCAGACAAGGTGTTATTTATCTATCGACCAGAATACTATGGTTTTTTACAAGATGAGAATGGGAACAGTAACTTCCGTCAAGTACAATTAATCATGTGTAAAAACCGCAGCGGTAACTTGGATGTTGTTCGTTTACAGGTAGATGAGCACTTTTCTAAATTTGAACCATACATTCAAACAAGTGGTGGTTTTACTATTGATCCTGAGCGATTTAACGACTTTGACGATCCCCCTTTTTAATGAACTGAGAGCCGTTGTCTAAAACTTATGCGTCGAATTGGACGACCTGTGATTGTGTTCCTGCAATCCATTTTTGTAAGGGACGAGTGCGAAGCTTCGCCATGCATGCGTATTCCACTTCGTTCCACCCGCATGCATTCCATTTTAAAGATAAGTACAACGGCTCTTTTTTTTACCTCATAACATGACACATTCAGATAAAGAACGAACAGAGAGAATACAGGAATCTTTTTTTGCGAAGATTAAATTAAAGGCTAAAGAAGAGCGCAAACAGAACCGACTAAAAGCGATTCATAGTCGCGAAAAATTTGTTGGACGATTTCTGCGCATGCAGATGGCGAGTGATTTATGTAAACTGGTAAAGGAGGATTATAACTCACTCAACGAGATGATCAACCGACCCAACTATCATTCGTTTACTATTCCAAAAAAAAGTGGGGGTAAGCGTGAGATTTCAGCACCGGATAAACGTTTGTTGCGCGTTCAGAAAAAGTTGAATCGCTATTTGCAATTTGTCTATTTGGGAATTAGACCAGCAGCTGTACATGGTTTTGTGATGCAGGTTTCTGACGGTTTAATACAAGCGAATATTGTTGAAAATGCCAAAGCACATGTTGGGAAAAGGGCCGTTTTATCGATTGATTTAGTGGATTTCTTCCCATCCATTTCAGCCAAAACCGTTAAAGAACTTTTTATGCGCGCGCCTTTTAACTTCAATGAACAGATTGCTATTCCATTGGCCTTATTGATGACTTCTGAGCGGAAACTACCACAAGGAGCGCCAACTTCACCAGTTATTTCAAATTTTATCTGCTTGCAATTGGATGAAACACTGCGCATTTGGGCAATGAAGCATAATGCCAATTATACGCGCTATGCAGACGATTTGACCTTTTCAGCGGATCTCGCTTTTTCGGAGGAACAGCAAGCTGAATTAAGTAAACTAATTGAGGCTTTTGGATTTGTTATCAATGAAAAAAAACTGCGTCAACGCCTAAAAAACAGAAGACAAACAGTTACTGGATTGACCGTAAATACCAAGGTGAATGTAGATCGACGTTATTTGAAACGTATTCGCGCAATGTTACACGATTTAAAAACAAATGGAATAGAGGAAGCGACAATTCGCCATTTTAAATTGGTAAGGAGGGCTTCTCTAGAACATCGTTTATTGTTCGTGAATCGACTTGAAGGAAGTATTGCATTTATTGGTCAGGTGCGCGGTCAATCAGATCCTATTTATCAGCGTATGCGCAAATCCTTCTTTGACATGCGTTCATCGAAATAAGAAAAGTAAAAAAAAGAAGTATGGTTAGTTTTAGTTATCCAAGAAGAGAATTTCTACAAATACTGCGTCAATTAAAAGGCCCGGTTAGCGTTCGTCGCAACGATGTATATTTCATGCGCTGCGAATTAATTGCCACACCAACGAAAGTGATTTTTAAACTTCCGGGTAATGAAATCTATTTGGATATCGTTCCGATTGGGTGTTGTAAATCAGAATTCTACTTCAAAGATTTTTACGATGTCATGCGCAAAATGGATTCTACAGATGTTAGCATAGTAATTGATACAAAAACAATCAAAGTAAATGCCGTGACCCTAAGCGCAAAAACGGATCTACTCACGAAAAAAGCAGCGAAGGAGCAAAAAGAACTTCCTATGGATTTTTTGAATGAAGATATGCACGACTTGTTTACACAGCGCACGATCAAAAGCAAAGACTATAAATTGAAGGACAACTCCCGCACCTTTTCAGCCTATGAAGTTTCACTCGATATCGAACACGTCTACACACGCCTCAAAAAATACAACATTGACTATCGTTTGGTGGATCAGTTTATTAGGGGGAATTTGAAGAGGGTGTAGGGTTGTATTTTTTATCAATTTAGATTTCTTTCGTTTTTTATAATAGTTGAATAGAAATTGTAGCTTTGAAATACAGAATAATCTAAATCAACACTTTATATTATCATGATATTAAAAAATTGGTTTTTCTTTTAAAAAAAAATGTGAACGCATTTTCACACTTCCTTTATCCCATACTTCTCCATTTTAGCACCCAAGGTATTAATCGCCCAGCCAATTGCTAGAGCGGTCTGACGCTTGTTTCCGTTAAAGTGTTTTAGTACGCGTTCGATGTGTTCTTTTTCGATATAATCCCAATTCATCGGTTTGTTGACTGGTTCTTGTTTTAAGCGTTTTGGCAATACTTCTGCTGAAACTGTTTCCTCGTTAAAAACATACAAACGAGAGATGATGTTTTCCAATTCGCGTATGTTTCCTGGATAGGAATAATTGAGAAGTGTGTCCATTGCTTCCTTTTCTAATTGTAGTTTTTTGCTCTTTTTTAGCTGACGCTTTTTTTGCGTTAAAAAGTACTCAATCATGGTTTTTAGATCTGATTTCCCACGTTGTAGCAGTGTGGGAACGTCCAATTCAACAACGGATAAACGATAGTAAAGATCCCAACGAAACAGTTTTTCTTCGCAACGTTTCACCAAGTTTTGATTGGTTGCAGCAATAACGCGTACATCGACTTTTTTTGCTTTTCCACCCAAAGGCATGATTTCCTTCTCTTGTAAAACGCGCAAAAGTGCTTGTTGCATATAGGGAGAAATGTCTCCGATTTCGTCCAAGAAAATGGTTCCTTCATTGGCCAATTCAAAAAGCCCAGGTGTATCTTTCTCTGCTCCGGTAAAAGCTCCTTTTTTATAACCGAATAAGCGTGATTCTAATAATTGATCATTGAACGCGGAACAGTTAACCGTGATGTACGGTTTTTCCTTACGAATCGAATTGTTGTGGATGTACTTGGCTAAATTTTCTTTACCGGTCCCACTTTCTCCGAGAATTAATACTGTTACTTCATCTGTTTGTGCCACCTTCACTGCATTTTGATAAATAGGCTCGATGGCTGGGGTTATTTTATAATCGTCACTTGGACCAACGCGCTTAATTTCTTCTTGATGATAAACGGCTGTTACAGGAAGAGACGAGTTCGACAGGTTAATTTTGATTAATTCAGGTTTTTCCTTTGTTTTTGTATGGCGCGCTTCACGGGTTTGATACAGTGTCGTGTTCAAATTCATTCCTAAATGCGACAAGTACCAAACCACTTGCATTGCGGGTGTACCTGGGGAAATGAAAAGAGCGATTTGATCCTCTTTGTAGTTTGCTAAAAAGGGGGTAATCTTCGATTGAATCTCTTGGTGGTCAATAGGATCATGAATATCCAAATAAACGGCTTCAATTGTTCGGTCAGGATAAGCTCGCTTTAAATGATTGACTAATAATTCTGTGCGAATATCATCACTTTTCTTGGTTGAAAGAATGAAATGGCGGTCTCCTTTAAAAAAGTATTTGTGAAAAGTAGGATTAGGTCCGTTCTCATTCACAACGCCATTATCGAAATCATTGTTTTGGGCAACCCAAGAGATTAGTGTTTTCATTGTCAAAATTTGATATAAATATATAAAAAATGATACAATTAAATTTAGAAAAGTGTGTGTTTGAGCTATTTTTAAGAATGGTATGCGTTTTGACAAAGGGGGTGCGAACCAATTCAAATCTACATCTGTAATATGGAAACAATTAGCATCATAAAATCTTCTGCAAGTGAACAACGTCAATATTCACGTTTGACAAACTACTTTGTTCACGCGTTTAACGGAAGTAATGTGGATGCGATAAAAGACATGTTGCATGATGATGGGCTGTTTTTAGGAAAGTACTCTAAGAGTAGGATGCTTGGTGAGTTTTACAACATGTTTTTTGGTAAAGACCATGTCAAATACATCTTTCATCATACGCGTGTAAACAGGGGAATCGCCTTGGATAAGTTACCAGGTGCAGAAGTGCTTGAGATTCGCATATGCAACGATGAGTTTTCAAAACGTAAATTGGGAGAGCCAGCCGATCCGGAGAAAGAAGAGCGTGTTTTTCGTTTTTGTTTTCGATTTAAGGACGATTTGATTTATGATATTCAAGTTCCAAAGCATTTTATTCAAAGTGCTGAGTTACTTTCTGATTTAAATTAATTAACCATTAAATAAAACGATATGCAATTAATAGGTAAACTAGTACAATTACTTCCAATCCAAACAGGAACAGGAAGAAATGGAGAATGGCGAAAACAAGATATCATCGTAGAAACAGACGGTCAGTATCCAAAAAAGGTGTGTCTATCAATTTGGGGAGATCGCATCAATGATCAACAATTAGTGGTTGGTCGAATGTTGAAATTGGAGTTCGAAGCTGAAAGTCGCGAATTTTCTGGTAAATGGTACACAGACTTGAAGGTTTGGCGTGTAGATGTTGGAACTTCGAGCAACGGTGCAGTTGTTCAAAATAATCTGGAAAATACGGCACCACTTAATTTGGATAGTAATGAGGAAGAGGATGTTTTGCCGTTTTAAATCAGTTGGTAGACAAACGAAAAATGAAAGAATTGGAGATTTAAATTGTATAATAATAAAGATTATTTATAATTGTATGATATTTTGCTTTTTACAAGCGTTTAACAAATTTATTACTACACATTATGAAATTTAGTTTGAAAGGAATTCTGATTATTCCAGTTTTATTTAGTTTGCTTTTTTTAGTTAGTTGTTCGAGTGGTTATGATCGCGAGAACTTCATTTTTTCCAATTATATGGATGATAACGGTGATGATATTGCAGAATATCTTCATGATAAATGGGATATAGATAGTGCATTTGTAATGCATATGGGATTTTTTAAAGCAAAGGATTGGAAGACAATTTTTCCAGAGGAAATGCAAACAATCTTTGTTGGTGATGAGAGATATTCTGAATCTGAATATCTAGAAGAAAAGGGTTATGATGTTAATGCTCCACTTTTCATTGTCTACTTTTCAAAATTGAGTAAAGTTGAAGGCAATTCTTATGATGATGCCGGAGTTAATGCAGGCTCACTTGCGACCGAATATTCTGAAACGGGCATAGATGCTGCACATGATAATTATGAAAGTGCCAATTACAATTACGAAGACAGATTGTACTACATGGCTTATGCAACTATTGTAGATGGTGAATTTAAGTTATTAATGTGTTGTGATGCAGATAATTTTAATGATGAAGTTGCATTTGGAGATTATTACAGTCTCATTGGTAAAAATGATTCTTTCTATTCTTATTCAATTGGTGGCTTAGTTCAAGAGTGGAAACATAAAAAAGCCGGTTATGATGTATATGAAATTGCAAGAACAGATTTTAAAAAATTCTTGAAAAAACAAAAAATAGCAGTATTTGCGCCGACAAAGAAGCGAAAAGATAAAAGTTCTGATTTTGAGTTGGAATACAAAGGATTTAAATCAAGTTCTTTAAAATCGCTGGATTATTTCTTCATGATATACAACGGTGCAGCAATTAAAGCGGCCGAGGAGAAAAAGCTTGCTAAGGATAACAATAAGGTGTTTAGTGAAATTAATAAGGTTTTAAAATTGGTTGATACTTATTGGAGTACCTATGAGTCACAATTTGGATCAACTGAGGGTTCACAAATTCGTGATAAAATATATGGAAATGCTACCACTTCGGAAGAATTACAATCCTTACTGAAAGAGTCAAAGAAAATTGAAAAATCTCTTTTGATTGCAGATGGTTTAAGTAAAAAAATTGAATTGTTAAGTGTCGATGTTAAACCGAATGAAAACTATAAGTTGGATGCATTTAACGACTTGAGACAAAGTTTAAACAGGGGGTATTCAATTGACGATTTACAAAATTGTAAAGAGGAGTCATTAGAACAATACACTGCTAGATTAAAGGAGTTAGAAGTTAAATTTGACGAAAAATTTAAGCAAAGAGTTGCGTATCACAAATAGGTCAATTACAAAGCACCTATTCATTATTGATTAAGCAATAAAAAGCATTTAATATAAAAAGGGATAAAAGAATCGATTTATACAATTAGTTTTTTTATCCCTTATTTCAAAACCACCTCACCACCAATCACCAAACCGTCTTCCTGTTTTGATTCAAGTATAGTTTCTCCAAAACGAACACCGGCGAGAAATTTTGTCTTGCCAATCGTCGATAGTATGTAATTCATTTGTTCAATAGAAAAGGTTTCCGTTTCGAATTTATATTTTCCAATGAGTCCTTTTTCAAATTGAAGCAGCGTAAAGCAGTTGGATTCCGTTTTCTCAATAATGGATTCATCTATAAAAGTTGTTTGATAGAGCGGGAATAAGGTTGTTTCAGTATCGAGTTCATTTGCCTGAAAACGCATTAAGCGTTTCGAACCATTTTTGATTTCAATGCGATTTTGTACATTCAGTAGAAATCCAACTTTTCCTGGAGAGGTTGACAGTTCGCTCCAATGAGAAAATCCATAGTGATTTAGAAAATCTAGATCAAAGAGTAGCTGTTCCCATTCGACCTTGTTTTTTAGACGTATGCGATTCATATCATCAAACATATTTTGGTCCACTTCACATTGCCAATAGCGAATTCCAGTTCCAAAAAGATTGATGATGTAGTTCATAATGATTTGAATCTTGTTTAAATGTATACGGATGAAAGTGTGCGTTATCACACGGATGTTTTATAATTAATTTGTCTGCTGTAAAACCATCTCCACCTCTTTTACTTGTTCTAATTTAATGTCGTAATAATTGAAATCATTGCTATCTGGACTTTCTTCTTCGATGATATTAATTGAACAATCAACGATTGGAATAGGCTCAAAGTAGATACTGAAAACACGCCAATCTTCTTGTGATTCAAAATTATGCCGATCTGGTGCTAAAGGAATATTGACAGCATTGATCAATTTATAGCGTTCTCGGCTCGAACTTACTTCTATAAATGTATAAGGTGCAATATTGATCCATCCACCTTTGACGTAAATCCATGGTGCAGCATAACCAAAGTCAATGCGGGTATAGTCGGAACTAAGAACTACACGAAGTACGACTGGATTTTGTTTTCGTTGTTCGCCAATGATGGGTTGAACCACAAATGCACTTTTTATTTTTGCTGGTAGTTGTTTCTTGCTCATTTTGTGAGGTCTTGTGTGAATTTTTGAAACCATTTCGGTGAAATAACTTGGACATGTCTTCCCTGGGATAAGAAATAACGCGCTAGTTCAATAGATGGAATAAGTTCGAATGTTATTTCTGAGGTTCCTTCTGAGTCTTTTTTAATCGTTTGACTTTCGTGCAAGGGATAGGCTTGCATGTAATGCGTTCCCATTTCACTGACTTGAATTCGAATGACTTCTTTTTTTGCATCAGGAATAGGGAAAACGCCATAAATATCATTCAAATGCGCATCGATTGCAGCAGAATCAACTTTGTAAAATTTCTTTTTGAGGAGTAGGGGTTCACTTATTCGATCCATTCCAAACGTGCGTATTTCTTGATGAATTTCTGAATAACCAATAATGTACCAACGATTTTCAAATTCTTTAATGAGAAAGGGATGAATGATAACATGTCGATAGCTGCGTTTTTTGTAGGAGAAATGAATAAACGAGATAGGCATTCGTTCTTTACACGCTAGATAAAAAGAATCAAAATGTTCAAATCCACGTGAAATAGGAGGGATCATCGTTTGAAGTACCGGACGCTTTTCTTCCTCATTGATGTTGCGCTCGATGGTTGCCGAAATCAATTTCTCAACTGCATTGTTGAACTGATGACTAATACGCGAACCTCCAATTGAACGAATTAAATCAACCGATTCGCGGATGGTGTCTAATTCCTCCTGACGCAATGAAACTCCCGCCAAGGCATAATTTGGATCGGTGTATTCGTATCCTTTATTTCTCGGACAGTAATGAATCGGCGCATCAAAACCATCAGGATAGGGCAAACGCATATTGGCAATGTCTTTCTGAATTGTTTCTTTCGAGGGCATGAAGTCCAATTTTTCCCAGCACGCATCGATTATCTCGTTCATGGTTGGGTACTTGCGCCGCGGGTTTCTAACTAATTCATCGATCACTTTGTAGCGTCGGAAAGCACTTTTACTCAGATTCATTTCACTTATTTTTTGTGAATATACACTTTTTTTGACACTCCGTAAATAAAATACGGTCGGAATATTTTCCTTTGTTTCATAAAACTAAAAAAGGATGGAAACAACGATTAAACAACTCAATGAAACAGATCGAAATTTAAAGGTCGATTCACCTGTAAGACTTTATAATCCTGATGGAATGGATTTCAAAAAAGAGTTACGTGTGAAAAGTATTGAAGCAACTGCAGAATACACGCGTATCGACTTTATATACAAATCTTCCATGGTATACGACAATGGCGGCTGGATTCAAATGGAACCAGATTCTTACATTCAACCGATTGGCTCGACCACGCAGTATAAATTGGTTAAGACCATTGGAATTCCGTTGATGCCTCTAAAACATTATTTCAAACGACAAGGGGAGTTTTATCCATATACGCTCATATTCCCTCCATTACCAAAAGATACAACGGCGATTGATATCATCGAAAAACTTGCTCCAGGAACGTATTTCAATTTTTTCAATGTTGACTTTTCCTCATGGATGACAATTCCTCACGCTGCTGATTTACCTCGAAAAAACAATTAAGATGTATATGCATATCATCTCCAATGACGAATCATTTAGAAAAATGATGAATCAAATGAGCAAAAGACGCTTGGTTCGTCGCGCCAGTCAATTTTTAGTCAAAGAACATTTGTTTATTAGCTTGGTTTATATTGATTATCGGTTAGTTACTTATTTAGAAGAACGTTATCCTGCGTTTGTCATGCCTGATTGTGATGATAAAGAGTCCATAACGATTAATGTTGCTAGTTTTTTGCTCAAACTCAATGGAAGGGAACTTAGAACGCTTTACATGAAATTTGCCACAAAAAAAGATGCTATTGGTGATTTAATGGCATACAGTAATAAAGATCGTTGTCGTTTCATTGCTAAGTGTTGGAAATGGGACTTGGCACAAGTTGAAATAATCGATATGGTCAGCGCGAATTAAAACTAATCTCAATTTCAGTTAAAAACTCCCGAAAACATCGGGAGTTTTTGTTTTATGCAACGGGATAACTTAATGAATCGTAAAACGCTCAAGAACATTCGTCCAATTCACACTGTCTTGAAATACGCGTCGGCGCAGTGATTTATCAGATTCAAGTGTAAGTTCTTTTTTTTGTTCGTTGATTTCTTCCAATTTCTCATTAATAGTATGAATTCCAGAAAGGAAAGCTCTTTTATTGGCATTCAAGCAGTTTTCAATTTTTAAGGTATGGATATACACGTTCATTGCAATTTGTGAAGGTTTTGGCTGAATAGAAAGTATAGCAAGTTCATGTTCGATTGCTTCAAGTTCAGCTTCTAATCGTCTTTGTTCTTCTCGTATATCAGCTGCTTTCTCATAGTGCTGATTATGAATAATTTCTTTTTTCTTGGATTCTAACTCCAAAATAGCCAATTGTGTTCGAAGCATACGCAGTTCTAATTGATACAAGGTTTCTTCTTGCTGACGCAGGACTGCTGAATTAATGCCAAATTCAATTGCACGTTGTTCGATAAAAGGTTTTAGTGATTTCAAGAAATTTGCATTTGAAATACCTTCATCAAACAAGGTAGGATCTAATTCTTCAACAGTTTTTTCATCCAATAATTTTTCAGCCCATTTTAACTTATCGTGTCTTTTTAAAGCTTTTAGGTAGAACGCCAAACTTGCCTCATTAAACGGTTTCTCAATTTGCAAGCGATTGTCCAATGCTTCTTCAGTTTCACACGTATAAAGTAAGATTCCCTTATTCTCAGCCACAAGTTGCACGAATTTTAATAGCTCATTACGCTCATAAATTGAAGAAAGGATATGATGAACATTGTCCATGAAAACAAATGGTACCTTGTGGAGATTGTTCAAATGATAGGAAGTAAGATTGATAAAAGAATCACCTTCTTTAAATTGAAAAAAAGTGGTTAAGCTTCCATTTTGGCGCAAGTGATTAGCGATGGCATGTAGCAAATGACTACTTCCATTTCCAGGATCACTTTCAATACGCACAAGCGAGAATCCTTCAAATTGACAATGCAGCTGATGCTTCAGTGTTTCTAGTAATTCTGCTTCAAGGTAAAAGGTTGAAAGTTGTTTTTCAATGCGAGGTTGCGTAACGATTAAATGTTTCATTTTCTAAGTTTTTGACAAAGGAAATAGAGGGGTCCGTATTATTTATCCGGGGGTAGATTTTTTCATTCGTTGCTTGACCTTTTGTAGTAAATCATCTAATTGTTCCCTGAATTTCCAAAAAGCATTACAATTTCTCAGATTTATTCTATATTTGCTTACTTCGACGAAACCGCTTTCTTAATCGATAAAATTGTTTAATTGGCCTGCTTGGTCAAAGATAAGATACTGCTGCATGATTGGAAAATCAGATTTTAGATTTATTAAGAAATACCTTCTTAGAATGAGAATTTTAATATGCATAAACTCAAATTCTTTTGCCAAATTTCAAAGAATAAACTATGTTAATGTTAGTATCTGTTTGTCATGTTAGAAAAATGAATCAATTTCAACTACATTTATAAATTAATTCAATCTAAACCGAAATGATTAAGCTATCAAAACTCAAGATTAGTTCTATTTTAGTATTATTGTTTAATATTTCACCATGTAATTCATGGTTAACACACAATTATTTCACTTTATAATATATTGCAAATGGCAGAAGTATCTGTAATCGCAAATTCAGGCATTCAATTTTTTTCTTTTAAAAGTAAAGTTAGTAGAGATGTTGTTCGTCAAAAGAAATTTGTCTATTTAGAAGATGTTGATTTATCAAGAAAGAGATTTTGGTTAGAAGAATTGATACATCTGCCAGAATTGGATAGATATGCTACTAAATCTGAACTTAGAAATAAAAAATTACTCGATGCCACAGGTAAATTTAAGCATTTAGGAGAAACAATTGGTTTAAGAACCTATTCTGATGATCAACCCCAAGTTTATGAGGCAAGTAATTTAAATCAAACCTTAAAAGCTTTTTCTAACAAATGGATTCCTCTGCCATTTTTTAAACATAATTCAATAAATGAAGATCTTTTCGGACCAACTGATTGGGTTCGGGTTTATTTTAATTATGATGAGGAAGGCCAAATTGAAGGGATTCTTTCAATTGATACCACCGTTACGTTAGATGAAAATTTTACGCATACTCCTTTTTTAAATGATAATCCAAATGAAAACAAGTTTCAATTATGTAGCAATGAAAGTTTGCTGATGGCATACTTTGATTCTATGACTAATTGTGAATGGGTTGAAGAGTATATTAAGAAATTTGTAAAATATGAAGAGGGAGAAGCACATACAAAGCACATAGCGTTATATATTTTTCTTATTCGAATTCTTCATTTAACTGAAAAGATGCCTAAAATTCAGATTTTGTCTGATAAATCTGGCTTAATTGATGTTGATTTAGTTTTGGACATTGGAAATTCGCGCACATGCGCTTTGCTTTTTGAAAATCCGAATGATGTTAACTTTAACTTAAATAACGTAAAGCAATTAGAAATAGTTGATTTGAGTAATCCTTTACTGTGTTATAAAGGTTCTTTTTCTACAAGAATTTTATTTAAAGATGCGGAATTTGGAGCTATAAACTCAGAACTAAATCAGAATAAGAAATTTCAATGGCCAAGTCCTGCGCGAGTAGGATTTGAGGCAGAAAGAGTAATTAATAATTCAAGGGTAGAATTAAAACTACAAGTAGAATCAAAATCATATAATTCTAGTCCAAAAAGATATTTATGGGATACTGAGCCAAGTGAGTTGGAATGGAATTTTCACCAAGAATCGACGGAAGTTCCGAAAGGTGTTTTTAAAACAGGAATTTCTGATCAGTTAAAAAGTGATGGTAGTCTTTGTCATGATGGAGTATTTGGAACGCGAGCAGCGTTTTCCCGTAAATCCTTAATGACTTTCGTTTATTTAGAAATTTTTAGCCAAGCATTGCGTCAAATAAATTCAATTGAATTTAGAGGAACTCACGGAAATCCTGCAAATAAAAGAAGATTGAAAAGGGTAATTATCAGTTGTCCTACAGCAATGATTCAGGAGGAGCAAATTGCTTTGAGACAATGTGCTCAAGATGCAATGAGCTTGATGAATAATTATATGGAAATTGTGAGTGGTTCTAAAATGCCGATGCATATATTATCGTCACATGTTGAGATCATTCCAAAAATCGAAGATGTTACTAAAAATCTATTGCAATTAGAGTCAAAAAAAGATTGGAATTATGATGAGGCAACCGTTTCTCAATTAATGTTCATATATGGCGCAATTCAGCATAAGTTTGATGGGAATCCTGATTTGTTTTTCAATCTATTCGGAAAGCAAAATAGAATAGCACCAAAGGAAAATCGTGAGATTATTTTAGGATCACTTGATATAGGTGCAGGTACATCTGATTTGATGATTTGCAAATATAAATATACATATACGGATGCTACTGAATTAACTCCGATTCCATTATATTGGGAAAGCTTTAACCTTGCTGGTGATGATTTACTTAAAAATATTATTCAGCAAATTATTATTGAAGGTGAGGCTCAGGATAAGGACGATGAAGATTGCACGGGTGTTATTTATAACCATGCAAGAAAGCTTGGTCAAAAAGATATTGCCTTGAAACTAAACGGTTTTTTTGGAAAGGATAACGCTAATATGGGTTACATGGCTCGAATGATGCGCGTTAGTTTTATCAATCAAATTGGAATTCCATTAGCAAATAAGTACATGGCAATTGCCAATAAATCTGAAAGCACTGAAGTTTTGCAAACTTATGATGATATTTTTGATGGCATTAAACCTAGTTTAGAATTGTTAAATTATTTCGATAAACATTTTGAATTTCGATTTGAAGACTTGAAATGGAAACTATCATCAAAAAAAGTTAATCAAATTATTGATATTACTTTTTCAAAAATTGTAGAGCAAGTAGGAGCGTTAATGTTCTCATATTCTTGTGATATGGTCATTCTTTCAGGTAGACCTTGTTCATTCAATGCATTAGAGAAATTATTCTTAAAAAGCCACACTGTTGCACCAAATCGTTTAATAAACTTAAATAATTATTGGGTGGGAAAATGGTATCCATTTGCTGATAATAATGGATATATTGAAGATCCAAAAACAGTTATTACAGTTGGCAGTATAATTGCATTGATGGGAGGGAATTTATTTAAATTAGATAAATTCAGAATTAATACAATTGCCTTAAGGCAAAACTTAGTTTCAACGGCTGATTATTTAGGAAATACCAAGGATTATTTGATTAGAAGTCCATTTATTGACCCTAAGAAAGAAGAATCCTCTTTTATGGTTTATGATTTGCCATTTTCAATTGGTTTCAAGCAGTTGAATGCCGTAAATTATCCTGCTCGAAATTTATATGTGCTTCAATTCAGCAATAAAAATATTAAAGAGCAATTAGGACACAGCCTTCATATTGATTCTAATATGATTAATGATGCATTGGAAGATCGCAAGACTAAGCTGAGATCTAAGCTTCCTTACAAAGTCACAATTTCCAGAGAATTTGAAAAAGAAAAAGAGAAGATAAAAATTATTGAAATTATTGACAATGAAGGGAATGAATTGTCAAAATTTAATTTTGAACTTAAAATACAAACGCTAAATCAAACAGCTGGTTATTGGCTTGATTCTGGTGAATTTATTTTATCTATTGCTTAAAATATTATGAAAAACTTTGATACAGTAGTAACTCAGGAAATAAAAAAGAATTGCGAATTGCTTTATTCAACTTTTGATAATTCAGATATATGGGTCAATCATTATTTGAAATATGAAGAAAAAAAAGTAATGAATGAAAAAATTAAGCGTAATAGATCTGAAATTAATAAAGTAGGTAAGAATATTGAATCAAAACCAGTTTTTGCTCTTTTTGGAGTTAGTCAGGTTGGTAAATCATATTTGGTTAAAAATCTATTAAGTGTTAATGGTGGTGCATTAGAAATTGTATGTGGTGATAATACTCTAGATTTTTTACAAAAGATTAATCCACAGGGAGGAGGAGCTGAAAGTACAGGAGTAGTTACTCGTTTCTCTTCAGACAATGTTGGATTAAATTCTAAGTTTCCAGTGCGATTAAGATTGCTTTCGCCAAAAGATTTAGTTATTCTTATTTGTGATAGTTTTTTCTCAGATATAAAACGCATGGATAATTATCCCTCACAAGAGCAGTTTTATCAATGTGCAGAGAAATGCAAAGCAGAATTTAACTTAAATACATCTCCGCAATCTTTTTTTACTGAAGATGACATTTGGGATATTAGGGCTTATTTTGAGCAAAATTTCAACAAATTCAGTCATTATGTCAATCAAATTCAATTAAGTGGTTTTTGGAATATTATTGGAGAATCGATTAAAAATGTTCCTTTTCAAAAATGGACTGAATGTTTAAGTTTATTGTGGGATAATAATCCTCATTTGAGCAAAATATTTAATTTACTTGTAGAGGAGCTTAGCAATCTTGGTTTTGAATCTAACTTATTCGTAACCGAAAGTGCAATATTGCGGGATGAGGGTGCAATTCTGGATGTTCAACGTTTGAAAGGAATATTTGATTCTGTTGAGACCATAGATGTTTCAAAAAGCAATGGTGAGTGTTTGAAGATTAATACATGCAGGTTAAGTGCGCTAACGTCCGAATTAACCTTGAAAGTTGTTGATGAAGTGACGGAGGCAAAGCCATTTTTAAATCAAACCGACTTGCTTGATTTTCCTGGGGCTAGAGGACGATTAGAATGGAATTTATCAGATATAAATGAGCATTCAGTTGTAGACATGTTCCTTAGAGGTAAAATATCATTTTTATTCAATAAGTATAGCAGTGATATGGAGATAAACAACCTTTTGTTCTGTATGAAAGATGAACAAATAGAGGTGAATGAGTTATCATCCATATTATATGATTGGATTCAGCGTAACATAGGTAAAGATGCTGATGAACGCGAGAAAATAATCGGGCAATTACCAACATCTCCATTGTTTATCATTTTGACATTTTTTAATAAGCAATTGAAATTTGATTCTATCAATGACGTTAGTGGTGACGAACAGAACTATAATAAACGTTGGGATAATCGATTTTTTGAAGGTCAAATTGCTTCAAAGTACAATTGGCATAATGAATGGACAAAATCTAATTCAGCTTTTTCAAATTTTTATTTATTACGCGATTTTCATTTTTCGGATGACACCTTTGATGGTTATCACGAAGCGGGGATTGAAACCTCCATTAAAGCGGATAGAATTGAGCATTGGAATAAATTAAAAAATTCCTTTATTGAATTTCCATTTGTCCAAAGACATCTAAAAAATCCAGATAAAACATGGTTAGAAACTGCTAGTCCCTCAAAGGATGGAAGTGAACTGATTGTTGAAGAATTAGAACCAGCGGCAAACAACTATATTAAAATTAAAAAATTTTCAGACCGCTTAGAGGATTTGAGAAATAACCTTCACAAGGACTTAGAGAAACATCACATTTCAGATAATATCAAAGAAAAACGAGACAAAGCTTTTCAACTAGGAATAGATATTCAATTTGGTTTAATGAAAATGTTTAGTTCTCCACATTTTCATTTTGGGGAATTTCTGAAGACAATGTCAATTAAAGATACCGACGTCTTTAACTGTATACACTCAAATTTTCTTAGTTCTTCAAAAAAAGATGATTTAGATCAGTATACAATATTTCGTTCAATGTTTCCTGGCATTTCAAATGAAATTAGTCGTTCAGAAAATTTATCCATTATAGGAAGCTATCTGAACATGACTAGCAATGAAGAAGTACAATCCTATCTTGAATCCAGAAACATGGATCTTGATAAAGCATTGGAAAATAAAACAATCTCAAGTGCAACAAAATTAGTAGATGCTGTAATTGAACTTTGGAAATCTAAATTGACCTCAACTAATTTTGAATCTTTTTTGAAATTAGGAATGGATGCTTCCACATTTGATAGTTTAACTGAAAATTTGATTACGACTTTTGAAGTTTTGAATGTAAGAATCGAACTAATTAATCTGTTTGAACAAAAAACAAGAATGGTCTTTTCACCAATGGATACAGAGGAGTATTTAGCTTCTATTAGTTCAGCTTATATAAATGACTTTGTATCAAATTTTGGTTATAATTTTATGCAACACGAGCGTGTTTTAGAATTAGAAGAAATTTGTAAGGATTATCGAATAGATCTTAGTGCATTGGAGGTCTCTCAAGATAAATATTCTGAATCTAAATTGGTTCAAATTTATGATGGAACCGTTTCCAACGACAAATCAAATAATCCATTAATTGCTAATTTCAATGCATACATCGTAAAAATCAAGCTAGCTCTAATATCAAATTGTGGTATGGTTAATTATGACGTCAATGCAAATAATGAGTTGAATGATTTAATAAAACAGTTAGAGAATGTTAATTTTTCAATTGAGTAAAAACTATGAATTTAGTCTATAGCACTTCAACTGATGACTTTCAACCTATTTCTTTTGGTGATAGTTATTTGTATGACAATTATGGTCGATTAAGCTCATTTCTTAAAAATCGCTTATCATCAGCTGATTTAGATCGATTAGCTAAACCAATTTTGGGGTCCAACAAGAAAATTGACTGGTTTTCTTTATATGATGCTCCAATGACTTTATTAACTGATTCTTCTGAAGAAACTCAGGTGAGTATTGAAAAAGAGTATTTAGAATTGGTAAAAAAAATTCAACGCACAATTGTTGAATTTAGAAACAGTCAAGATAATGATAAAGAACAATGGGCGTCAATATTGAATCTGGTATTTAATCCTGAAGATAATAAATTGTTATACAACGGAAAAGATTGGATTTTTATTTGGGGATGGCAATTCAGAAATAAATTAATAATTCAAAATCCAAATTTTCTTATTCCTGAAATTCCCGAAGAAATTGAAACGAATGAAGTTGAACCAAATAACGAAATCATTAATGATGAAGTCGTTGTGCCAGAATTGGCTGTGTCTCAAAACAAAGATAACCTAGAAATTCCTGAGATTGCAGCAGAACAACCAATAATTCAACCGGTTACACCAATTGTTCCAGTTGTACCGTTAATTCGAAAACGAATTTCTTTTTGGGAACGAATTAAACGATTTTTCCGTTGGTTAGCATATCGTTTTTGGGGCCTGATGATGTTGATCGTTTTTACCTTAATTGTTTTATGTTTATGTAAAACATGTTGCAAAGAAACACAGGAAGATTGTTCGATTTATGAAAATGTTGACAAAGAATTAAAAATGCTTGAAGACCGCGTCAAGGAGCGCTGTCCTAAGGCGAATGAAGATTCAACATCAACTACTTTAGACCACTAAATTAAATTCAGAAGTGAAAAAAATATCTGCTCATACAAAGAGAAAGTGGTGGTATAAAACAATACGTTCAGTAAATTGGTTTTCATTCCGCTATTGGTGGTTTATTTGGCTTGTCTTCCTTGCTGTTATTTTATTGTTTATGCTCAAGTGTTGCAACGATAAAATGACTATACCATGCAGAAACACAAATGAATTAACAGTACGTTTTAATTCAATTGATTCACTTTTATATAATTGTTGTGAATGTTCAGCTGCGATTAATGAAGAAATTGAAATTGAAATCGAAAAAGATAGTCTTGAGGTTGATCCACCAGGCACTATTCCATGTAATGAAAGGACTGAGTCAGGAAATGAAGGTGTTACAAGTAATACGCACGATTTAGGTGAAAATTCGGGAGTTGCAACTATTTCATATGAAATGTACAGTGTGCCTGATAAGTTGGAGGTTTTTTACGAAGGGAATGTTGTTGCATCAACGAGGAATTTTGTTTCAAACTCTGGTACTTTGACATTTAATTACACTCCAAACCATGATACATACTGTACTGTAGTCGTTACAGGATTATTGGGTACGGATTGGGTTTATTCAATGGGATGTCCTAGATAAAATAATTGTATGCAAGTTATAAATAATGACAATCAGCAATATCAACCTTGGTGGATGAAACTAATTCGATCAATTAGTTACTTCTCCTATAGATATTGGTGGTTTGTATGGTTTTTGTTTCTTTTGGTTATTCTGCTTTTTATAGTTAAATGTTGTAATCATTACCCAAAAGTAAGATGCAAAGATGAATCGAATTACACAGAACGATTGAAAACAATTGATTCTTTACTTTATAATTGTTGTAATTGCGTCAATGACATTCCAGAAGATGCGCTTTCTTTTCCTGCAGACTTTTTAATAATTACATATCAATTTGACCAAAGTGGAGGAAAAGATTTAGACACTAGAACCCAAATTCTCGCACCTACTCAAACCAATGAATTAGGTTGGTGTAAACCTAGTTTTTCGAGTGAGTATATCATTTGGAGTGGCGATAATACAGGATATGGTGTTGAATCATGTTTAATAGATTTAACCAAATTTAATCAAAATGAACGAATTGAGATAAGTTGTGGTGCAATTTGGTGGGGAACAAGAAATTCAGGTGATATGTCAATTGATGTTCGTGCATACAAAGGTGGTCAAATGTCGAAAGATCGATTTCAATTCAAAAATATTGGTGGTACTGAAACTGCTTTTACATCCTTTTCAGATAATATCTCGTTGGTTTCCAGGACATGCAATTCAAATGAATTAATTGGAAAAATAAGTTACGACAAAAGGGCAGAGTCATTATTCTTTACCCCAAATTAGATGTAATTTTTGAAAAAAATATGAAGAAAATATTTACAATAAGCGGTGAACAATATGTACCAATTTCGTCTGGTAAGAATTATATTTTCCGACAATATGACTCAATTTATAGTTTCCTGAAGCGAAATTTTAAAGATGAAATAGCTACGCTTCTATGTAAACCCATTCAATCTGGTGAGTCTGTTGTTTTTTATACCGATAAACAAGGGGATTTTCGACCAATTGATGATTTTAGTATCGAACAGAAAAAGCAACTGCTCATTCAGTATAATTCGATCGTTCATGCTGTTCACATAAAGTGCAAAACCTACAAGTTATCCGATGATATTGATTATTCAAATTGGGCAGAAACGTTAACGTTGGTTTTTGATCATGATTCGAATATGCTGTTTTCTGATGGTAAAGAATTGGTAATTGTTTGGGGGTGGAAATTCCGCTTAAAATCTACCAACTTTCTTCCTTTTGAAGCATTTTCCTTTGCTCTTGTCGATGATGACAACCAAGAGGAACTGAATGATTTAGACAATGAAGGAATTCCTGAAGAACCAGAAGTTAGAGAAACTGAAGGACTAGTGGAAGAGCCAGAACCACCGATTAGTCAAGAAATGGATGGTGAAACAACTACTAATGGCAATCATGAAGACTTGGAAGAGGAATCTGAAGAAATAGTTGAACCAGAGCCGCAAAGCATAATTCCTCCTATTCTTGATCAGCCCAAAACGCCTATTATAAATGATAAGCATTGGTTTTTAAAATTCTTAGATGCTATCGAACGATTTGCAAAACGCTTTTGGTGGTTGTTAATCATTTTACTATGTATAATACTGTTTTTATTCGTTCGTGGTTGCGAAAATAAACCTTTTAAAGCAAGTGAATTACCAATCGAAGAGCAGGATCAATTATACAGTGAAATCATGCCTGATCAACCTAGAAAACGAATTTCACCAATAGATACTACAACATTTATAGAAGATGAGGAATCACATGCAAGAATTATCGGAAATGTTGTCAATATAGCCTTAAAAAAGAAAAGTCAAAATTTTAAACATTTTGTAATTGATTTAAAGCATCAATTTGAAGGAGAAGAATACAAAGTAGTCTATTTTGACGATGAAACATCACGTTTGCAGTTCAGTTTTCCAGAAGATGAACGATCAATGATTAAAGATGAATTAAGAACTGCAATGACAAGCTATGATTTATTAATCTGGGATGAAACAATTTTCGAGTCAAGTAAAACAATGAATGATCCTGAATTTAAATCAGCTGATAAATCTTGGTTTTTAAAATCAATTAATGCGGAAAAGGCTTGGGACATCACAACTGGAGACACATCAGTAATTCTAGCCGTAATTGATGATGGTTTTGACTTAGATCACATAGAGTTTAGAAATAAAATTATAAAAAGGTATAATATCGTAGATGATAATACAAGAATTTTTAGTGGACCAGACCGCTTCCATGGTACACATGTTGCGGGTATTGCCGTAGCTGATGGGAACAATAAAAAAGGATTGTGTGGCATTGCTCCCGGATGTCGAATAATGCCAATTCAAGCAGCAGGGGCAGATGGGTTCTTTACAATGACAGATATAATTGATGGTGTATTATATGCGATAAAAAATGGTGCAGATGTGATCAACATGTCACTAGGAAAGGAATTTTCGGATGATATTGAATCACTTACTCCAGGTCAAATGGATGAAGTCGCTAAACAAAGTGGAATTGATGAAGCAAAATTTTGGAAAGAACTTTTTCAAGTGGCAGAAGATAATAATGTAACAATCGTATTGGCTGGCGGAAATCAAAACATTATTGTAGGATTAGATCCTATGCAACGGAGTAACCAAGTTATTAAAGTTGCTGCAACTAATAAATCCGATAGCAAAGCACCATTTAGTAATTTTTTTAGAAAATCTTCATCTGACTGTTTTATTAGCGCACCTGGCGTGAAAATATATAGTACTTTCCCAGGTAATTCATATGATTTTTTAGATGGAACAAGTATGGCATCTCCTGTGGTAGCAGGATCCATCTGCTTAATGAAATCAGTGAATCCGCGATTAACGAATGCGCAAATTCGAAAAATTTTACGTTCCACATCGAAGCCACTAAACGATGGACGCCTAGCTCCTTTAATACAAGTAGACAAAGCAGTTAGAAAAGCGAGAAGTTTGTAGTGAAGATTATGGATTTACAATTCTAATTTTTACCAATCTATTTATTTTATTAAATTTGAACAACCAAGCTACTATTTATGAGTGAAAAAGAAAACAAATCGGAAAAAACAATTGCGACCGCACAGCAAGTAAGTTTATTTATTTTACTAGTGGGTCTATTTCTAGGCTCTCTGTACATGTTTAATGGAAGCCTTTTATTCGCCTTGCCCATCAGTATTTTATTAGTTGTTGCCATGTATTATATCGTTTGGTACATGGTTGGAGCTAAAATAGGCAAAAAGCGTTCAGGGTTTTCAATAGGAGATCGTATGTTATGGATACTGTATGGATCGATTTCTTTGCCAGTTACATTTATTGTTTTACATGCATTCAATGTTGAAATTCAAGAGCGAAAAACAATTGAACAAGAAGGTTTAGCTAAAGTAAAAGCTTTGAGAGATTTAAAGAACGAATACGAGAAAACGTATGAAATTTATTTAAGTCAGACAGCAACAAATATGAATTATTTCATTCCTCAATATCTGAATGGAAGCTTGGATAAGCCTGGATTAAAAAATAGAATAAATGTGAATGATGCTTTTATTTCAGGTATAGATCCGAGTAATCCAACAGCATCAGTTCAATCATACATTGGAATTGAACGTATGAAATTTCAGATTGCTGATACAAGTTTATTCGGAGACACACAAAAGTACCTGGATTTGCAAGAAGGAAAAATTCGTAATTTCTCCCGATTAAGTATCAATTTTGTGTTAACTGATTTGGATGAAAAATTGAAAGTCTCTAAAGCATCTTTGGATGAGTATTTATCCAAAAATGCCAAAGGAAAGCATTTGGAATTTAACATAGAACCTTATACAAAACCAACTTTAATTGCTCAGCCCTTGACACTATTACAAAAACAATTAAACCCTATGTTGTTAGTCATTGTTCTGTTAATTAATGGATTATTGCTTTTGCCATATCTGATGGCTCCGTCCCGAAAGTATGTTAAACCTGCTAGCGGAAAAGACAGCGATGTCGTTCAATGGTAAAATAAAAAGTAAAGAAAATAGTACATTATGAATAGAACACCTGAAGATCAGAGCCTTGTTGATTTCATGCTGCGAAGTATTAAATCTAAAACTGCAGATGAAGTTATGGCAATGAGTCATTCGGCATTGAAAGTTAGCTTAAATGAAATGCTTCAAGCTGGATTACAACTAAATCAATTGAATCTTTTACCTGATGATTTCATCAAGGATGCTATAATGAATCAAGATATTTCACGTCAAGAATTACTTGACGCTGGAATTGATGGTGAAAAAATTGAACGAATAGCACCATCTCTTACAGCACGCATTAAAGAACCCGTAGCAGAGACTTTTGTTTTTGATACAGTTCCGAAAAGTGGATTCGACTTTGATACAATTAATCTTCCAATTGATAACCTAGAAACTGAATCAATTCTTGATAGAATTCGTTCTAAAAAAGCAACCGCTATTGATGTTCGTAATGCATTAGTGAATCACTCAATTTCAGAGGCGGATTTAATCAATAATTTTGGTTATTCGTCGGACATGATTAAAATGATCCGTGAGTTTGAGCCGCAAGTAACGTATTTCCCTCCTTTAACTGAGCTGCCACCCTTACGCACAGGAGCAACAGATATTTATTTTTTGGGGATGCCCGCTTCGGGAAAATCTACCATGTTGGCTAGTTTTCTTTATTACGGTAATCGATCCGGTTTGTTAAGAAGAGAAACGGATAACACGCATGGTAATAAATATGCTAATCAGTTGATAATGGGTATGGCTCAAGGTTATTTACCTAGCTCTACACCGACAGAATTAATTAATTACATTCCTTTATCTCTTAGAAATCCAGAAAAGAAAGATTCCTTTAGGAATTTAAATTTGATCGATATGGCTGGTGAGAAATTTAGAAGTGTCGGTAATGGGGGTATGGGAGAATTTAAGGCGATCCGTGACTACCTTAAGAATTCAAATAGTAAATGTTTGATATTCGTAATGGATTATTTCAAAGATGAAGATGCCGTTCTTTTAATGGAGCAAGATCAGAATCTTCAAGAGGTAATTGCTCAACTGGATAATGCTGGAATCATGGAACATACCGAAACGATTTACATGGTTGTTACGAAAGCAGATTTATTTCCAAGTGATGACAAGAAAGAGTTCGCCAAGGAGTATATTCAAAATAATTACAGGAATTTTTTAAGTTATTGCCAAGAAGTTAAAAATAAATATAGAATTACCTTAAAGTCTTTCCCATATTCAATTGGACCATCTGAATTGACCTATTTAATGAAGGATCGTAATCCTAGAACAAATACAAATTTAGAATACTATCCTGGTTTGTTGGCAGAGCAAATAATACAAGATTTCCCGTTTATTAAAAAAGGTTTTGGATTCAGATAATTATGAGTAAAATAGATGTTTCAATTTGGGGAATTCGCGCTGGTTTCGAAGATGGCGGAATTTTTCATTCCCATAATTTTGCAGAAGTAAAAGAATTGCAAAAAGATAAATTTCGCGGATTAGCAGACTTATCCCGACCAAAAAATTCATATATGATCAATCGCACCGTCGCTCACACCGTCGTAACGATAATTCATACTGATATTTTCGAGTTTTCTGTTTCAGGTACTCCGCGGTCAGGTTACATAGCAATTTCATTGATTTTTGATAAAAACAAAGCACTTGCAACTTCACCAAAATCATTTTTGCAACAATTTGTTCAATGGTACAAGCAAGTACAAGCAAATACCCGTGTAAACAATTTTACAGCAGAACAAATTCAGGGAATTGTTAATCAGTTGACACTAGTTGATTCAATGTTACGGGATGTTCCTGGTAAAAAAGCAATTGCCTATTCTAATGAAACTGAATTAGATGAACATCTAACGGGTGGAAGTAAATATGTACCATTTGAGGAAACAATTTTTTATGATCCAACCATTAATTTTGCTCAGAGTGGGTTAAAGAATGAGGTCATTCCAATGACAACAGTTATTGGAACAATTGAAAAAGAAGAAGAAAAAAAGCGTTTAGAAGAAGAACAGAATAGAATCAAGCAGCAGCAAATAGCTGAAAAGGAACGCGATCTTTTAGAATTAAAGAAACTTGGTCAAATTGATCAAATGATTGAAGTGTTTGATAAATTTCAGTACAATTTTTCATTAAGTTCATCAATTCGCAATGAAGTTGAAACTGTAAAACAGCGACGTTCTGAAGCTATACAATCACAGGAAGAACAGCGTAAAGCAGAAGAAATATCGAGGTTAATTAAGGAAAAGAATTATGACTTGGCATTTGCAAAATTCGAATTGTTCAGAGAGAAAAGTCGTCTTTCTGCTCAAGAACAAAGAATGATGCAGGTCTACAAAGATGATTTGCGGAAAAAAAATATCCTCGAACAAAAAGAGCGTGAAAAAGCTGAAAACACTGCCCGTAAAAAGAAAGCATTTAAAATCTATTCGATTGTCGGTGTTTTTGCACTTTTAGTTAGTCTTTCCGTTTTTAGTTTTGTTCTTGAAATTCCGTTGTCATTTTATGACAATGATGAAGACAAAATTGCGAATAGTAAAGATAAATGTCCAGATGAATACGGAAAATTAAAAGGTTGTCCAGATTCAGATAAGGATGGAATAATTGATTCAGAAGATGAATGTCCGGATGAAAATGGAAAATTAAATGGATGTCCAGATACCGATGAAGATGGAATAAGTGACGACGATGAAAAAAGTCAAGAATTAGACCCTAAAAAGAAAGATACAGATGGTGATGCAGTGAATGATAAGGACGATAAATGTCCAAAGATAAAAGGCACAAAAGAAAATAAAGGCTGTAAAAAGGTAGAAAAAGTGAGAGAGGAGCCCGAACCAGTTTCAACTGATGAAAGTGAAATCCAATTGGTAGTAATTGAATTTAATGGTGAAAAATACAAAGGAAAAAAAGGATTTACTACCAAAGCAGGTTTAGCCTTTGGAAGTACCGGATCAATGCCATTTTATCGATTTGAGAATGGTAAACTGTTGAAAAAAGAGCCCGATGGAACAAAATGGACTGAGGTCACTAATCAAAAGGATATAAATTTCTTTCTTAAGAGTAATAAAATCAAAAAAATAGCTCCTTCTTCAAATGAAAAAGTTAAGCCTACTACTCCGATTGGTGGTTCAGCAAGAGTTGTATCACCAAAACCATTACAAAATGCATCTGCGGGAAATAAGACATTAGCCAAAATAGCTCCTGAAGATAAAAGTCGATTAAAAACATTGCATGATGAAATATTTCTAAAAGACTTAGTTATTTATCAACAAAGCATTAAAAGATCAGATCGAGCTGAATGGGATAAGTTAATCAAAGTTCTATATTTAAATAAAAAAGGCAAAGAAATAATTGAAGATCAAACCATCGAAAAATGGAAAAATGAGATTGGTGGACTAAAACAAATTGATTAATGAAAATTAAAAATATATCAATATTTATATTCCTTTCAATAATAACGGTTATTTGGTTTATTTATGCTGAAAATCAATCAAAAAAGAATTTAGAATCTTCCAATTTATCAGTTCCGAAAGACGCCGATAATGATGGTGTTGTGGACACAAAAGATAAATGTCCAGAAGTGGCTGGTGAAATTACGCTTTATGGTTGCAGTGACACAGATGGAGATGGTGTGAGCGATAGCGAAGATTTGTGTCCATATGAAAAAGGAACGATTGAAAATAAAGGGTGTGTTAAAATAGTTGTGCCAGTCGAGCGACCAAAAAAAGTAAATGAACAAGATGGAACCAACAACTTAGTTGTGATATCTTATAAAGGAGAAAAATATAAGATAAAAGAAGGTTTTACAAGGAAAGATGGAATGACTTTCAATGGTTCTAATTGGAGGTATTTAGAAAATCTGATGGAAAAAAGGGAAGTATCTAAAAAAGTAAATTGGAAAGTAGTATCTCAAAAAGAGGTTGATTTCTTTTTGTTAAAGAATGCGAAGAAAATTGTTCAAAAAAAAGAAACAAATGAGGATGTGCTTTCAATTGCGAAGAAAGAGAAAGATCTTTCAACAAGACCGACTAAAATTGCCGATAGAGGAAATGAAGTTGACATTAATAGTTCAAAATCAAATCCTAAATCAGAGGGTACATTTGGTTCAGGTGGATTAAAAGGTAATCCAGGCTTGAAAAAAGAGCTGGAAGATATGTTTTACAAAATGATTGTTAATCCTACCATTAATACAAAACAAGCCAATAACTGGAATAATTTATATCGTAGATTCGTAAATGAAAATGAATTAAAAGATTTAAAAGTTGAAAAGTGGAATCAAGAAATCCGTCGCAAGGAAATAAGAGATTAAAAACATCATTAAAATTGATAATGATTTAACAATAACTGGAAAATGAAAAAAAATAAAGGTTTACTAATCATGCTTGCCTTGGCAGCTTGTTTTGTTGGTGTTTTAATCTGGAACGAGCAGCAAGTGGAAGGAATAGACACATCCGGTCCAAATCCACAGGGCACCGAAAAGTTGCAAGCGCGTTTGGATTCACTAGGTAAAAGTTCATATGATGAATCAGTATACAAGGCGGTAAAAAGTGATATTGGTGCCAGTCAAATGGCCGAGGTTATTACGGAGCTTGAAATGAATACTTTGTTAGCCTCATTAGAGGACAAGGTTGCAGCAGCAATGGTCTTATCTTTTGATGAGTGGTTGTCAAATGATTGCGGAAGTATTACAAGTGAAAGTAACGCACTTGTCAGTTTAATGAAAAAGCAGAGTACAATGGTTACATCCGAGGAGCTCACGAATAGAATAACTATTTATTCAAATTTCAAAGTATTTTTAGCAAACAAAGGCAGAGTGAATCAATTTATATTGGGACAGTATACCGAGTCCGGTGCGCAGAGCTTAAAAGCAAAAATCAACAGTGATTTGGGTCGGCTAGGGGTAAGCACTTGCAGCGCAATGTCCAGTAAAAAGAACGATTGGATGAATGAAATTCAAGAGTTTGAAAAGATTCCAGGTATTTTTGATATTATTATTACTTCTGATGGACCCGCTACGGATGAGACATGTCAGAAATGCCAACGATACAAATATTACCATGATCAACTTATAAATTCAGGAAAATGTCAATAAAAAACAACTTATTAATTCTTTTTTGTGCTTGTGCAGGTTTAATTACGGCAAATGTGAATACCTCTCATATAAAATTGGAAAATAAATTTTTCCAAACTGGTCCAGATAAAAAGAAAGGGGAGCCAAATGGTAAAAAAAATTCCGTTCAAAAGGGTGACGAGAAAAAGGATACTGCAAGCACAGATCTAACTGCATTAAATCTAAAGTTAGATTCAGTTATCCGTTTAATGAACGCCAAGGTAATTCCATACATTGATGCACAAAATGAATCCGAAAATAAAGTCCATGAAGCAGAAATGTTTTCATTAAATGAGAAGATAGGACAACTGAATTCAGATTTGGTGGCGAAACAAAAACAAATTACGCAGCAGCTCGAGGATAAAACTAAAAAAGAAAACGAAATAAAAGAATTGACAGAACAATTGACAAAAAGTTCAGATCAATTGCTTAAACAGCAAGAGCAATTGAAACTTGAAATTGATGCTTTACAGAAACAGTCTTTTAAAATTGATGAGACCATTTTAAAAAGTATTGGCGAACGATTAAAGATTACGCCAAAAGCGGATCCTGCTTGGTTAAAAACATATGAAGAATTCAAAGTAAAACGCGATTTGTTGTGGCAAGCAAATGAATGTCTTTCAAAACCATATGATCCTAAAATAAAACAATTGATTGTTGATTTAGATGCCGGCTTTGCAAAAGGACAGCAGTTTGCTGAATTGTCAAAAGCTAAGACAGAGTTTCTTGTTTTGTTAAAAGGATATTGTGAGAAAACTGAAGAAATGAAGTCTTTGTTGAATCTAGTCGCTAAGTTAAATGATTTAAAGGATGAGCGTGATAAGCGAATTAATAATTCAATGTATTTTTATGTTGGGTACGATTATCTAATATCAGTCATTTTAAAAAACAAAAGTGATTTTACTTACAATCCGATAAAGAATACAATAACTAGTTGCGAATAATAAATAAAAAAATAAAACAGCGATGAATCAATTTAGTCTAAGTATAATAGGTCCAGGACAATTAATTTTGTTTTCACTTCTAATTGTGATTGTACCATTAGTTATATACATTTTGTTTAACATCAGTATGCAAAAAGCTATGAATGCTGTTAGTTCGGAAAATCGTAAAATGGAAGGAGGCTTAATTTGGTTAGGATTGATTCCAATTCTGAATATTGTTTGGCCGTTCATTTTTAATTCGGCTTTGCGATCTTCGTATAAAAAAGAATTTGCAGACAAAGGTATTAATCAGAGCGTTAATTTAGCCACTGGTTTTATTTATCCCGGAGCTCAGATATTATCAATTCTTATTTATGCTATTGGAGGTGCACTAGCAGAAGAATTAGTTAGCAAGGCAATGTATTATGGAAGTGAGTCCTATGCATATGATGCTGCGAATATTGCAGAATTCACATTGATTTTTATGTCTGTATTTGGATTAGTAAGTCTTGTCACCTGGATAGTTTTTTGGGTGAACGTAAATGGTCTAAGGTCCGCGCTAGAAAGCCATGGACTTTATGTTGCTAGAAACATAACGATCAATCAGCAAACAGCTTATTCTGAGCCATTGCAGCAAAATACGGCTCAGTTCAATAACCCAATGGAACATGTTAATCCGGATAAAACGCAAACTACCAGCACTGCAACAATGGTTGCACCTGAACCTAAAAGCGAACCAGCTAAACAGGTAAGCTCAATTGATAAATTGATGAAATATCACGATATGCTTTCGGAAGGTTTAATTACACAAGCAGATTTTGATAAAGTGAAGAATGAATTATTAAATCAAAAATAATTATAAACATGCAAGATAATTTCGAACAATTAAAGTCACTCAAAGAATTACTCGAGTCGGGTGCGATTTCAAAGGTAGAGTATGACAATATGAAAGCTGAACTTTTGAGAGATAGTATGGCAAATGATGGAGTGAAAAGTGCTCAAAAGCCTTCAGGGTTTAGTGCTTTCATGGGCAGACATAAATGGAAGTTTATCCTTTTGATTGCCGCAATTATCGGTGGTTTCTTCGCTATGCGCTATTTTGCCACTGATCCTAAAGATCAGGGAAAAAAACTGGCAGAGAGTTATTGTGATTGCCAAAAAAAGAAAAATGAAGCGTATATCGCTCGCATGACTGAGTTTATTGAGACGTTTGAAACCCAAGAATTTCAATTCGCAAAAGATGTTGAACCACTTGTTACGAAAATGGACAATGAATACGATAAGTCAACCTTGACACCTGATGTTTCAAATTGTTTTAAAGCATATGAATTAAAAAATAAATCTGCTAAACAAGAATGGAAGAATGGTTCTTCAGATGGTAAATTGTTTTGGTCCTCTTTCGAAACAACAATAATAAACAATACGGAGCTAGTTACACAAGAGGAAGAAATAACCTTACTTAAAGAACGTATACAAAGTAAAATGGCCGCCATGATATTTGACAACCCGCAACAATATGAAATGCGTAAATATCAAGTTTCGTCTATTTTAAATGGTTATTTTGGAAATTTGGAATCGACTTATTTTGATGCATATCAATATTTTGCTTATTCCGTGGAGCAATATTTGAAGAGCAAAAATATTACACCAACAGAAATAAATATTATTCAAAAGAAGGAATCTGACTACACGAGTAAAGAAACGAAGCTGATTGATGAAACGTTAGAATTGACTGGGGTTCAGGATGATCGTCAAACTTGGAAGTTCTCAACAGAATTCAAAGCATTTAGAACGTCAATGGAAAAGTACCAAGTTTGCAATATTTGGTATGAGATTATTTTAAATAAATCCGGGAAAATTGTTAGTTACAAAGAGATTCGCACAGAGAACAAGCGCATGCTTACACCCGAAGAATACAATGTAATGTTTAATGGTGGAACAACTTATGAATCAGAAGCTAGTGATTGGTAAATATTTAATCGTATTCTTTCTTTTAATAAATCAATTAGCTTTTTCACAATGCGTTGGTATAAAGGACTTATTTGAAATTTACGATGATTCGTATGTAGAAGAAGCATTTTTCATACCTGAGGGTGCAGTTTCTGCAGTGCCACTTTTAAACTATAGTTTTGATCTGAATGCAAATTTTTATTCAGGATCTGGGAATACTGATCGCTTATATTACGTTTCAAACAACATTACGGTCTATTTTACTCAAAATTCATCGTGTTATTCAAAAATTAAAGCTTCAGTAGCCAAGGAGGTAGGTTTAAAGGTGAAATCTAAAGTTTCCTCTGAAGTAAATGGTGTAGAAATTGAATCTTTTGAGCATATTTCCAGAGATTTGACGATTGAATTTCATCAATATGCTAATTTCAAAGGATACAATATTGTGATCTTGAATTCCGTATTAAAGTCCAATTTAAATCAAGAAGTTCGTAAACTAGAACAAAGAGTCGCTGCTGATAAAAAAGTTGTTGAATTTATTGAACTTGCCAGGGTCAGTATGGATCAAAGGAAATTTGATGAAGCAGAATCAATATTAAATGATGCTCGACTTATTTTAAATCAAGGGAATACTTCTCAATCTGCTGCAGATTTAGTAATGTCCTTTGAAGATGAATTAAAATCCACTAGATTTCAAGATGCAAGCGCTTCGATTTATAAACAATTGAATAATTTACAGTTCATTGAAGCTCAAAATTTACTTGCAGAGTTAAAACGAAAAAGTCAATCGATTCCTTCAAAAATAGCAAGTATTGAAAAAGATATAAAATCAAAAGCAACCAACTATTACAATTCAAAGTTTTCAGAAAATCAAAATGCAAAGAATTACTATACTGCCATTGTTTATGCTGATTCAATTTTGCTATTTGATGCAACTAATTCGAATGCCATTACGGGTAAAAAAGAAATGCAAAATATTTTAGCATTTTTAAAGGAAAGGAAAACAACAACCTATGAATATTGGAAGTTTAATCCTCAATTAAAAAGTACATTAATAAGCGATTACAAAGAGAAATGTTTAAAATTGGTTGATGGTTCCGAAGCAGTGAGGTATTCTTTTGACTTAATACTTGAAACTGATACTTCTTGCGGGATTTACCCTTCCATAAGATGGAATTCGAATTCAGCATCTTCAATCGTTTTTGCAAATGAAGCCATATCAAGTTATAATATAGAACCCTATGAAAAATATGGTTATTGTGTTCGAAGTGGAGCATCACTTTCGTTTAACCTAACGTATTCAAATTATAGTTATCAAACGAAATATGTGGAGGGGGACTTTACAGGTCAATTTCAACCTGACCAACGTATAATTGATTTTTTGGATTCTAAATATCCTAAAGTTAATGGCAAATTATCTTATTCGATTCGTAACATTGATTTTAATGGTGAAAAAACAAAAGAAATTTATTTGACTAAATTTAAAACAAGAGGCCCATTAAACGCATTATGGTCGTTTATTGTTCCAGGTTCAGGTTCTTTAATGGTTACATATGGTAAAAAAGGATGGGGTAGTTTTGGAGGTTTTATATTCTCTTCTGGACTAGGACTTGCTTCAAAATACTATTCTAATTTGGAATATCAAAAATACCAAAGTGCCACTAGTCAAACTGATATAGATAAATATTATGGCAATGCAAATATGCTTCATAAGATAGCGTTGATTTCTGGAGGTGTGTCAGCAACAATCTATGTTTACGATATTATTCGGTCCTTTTCGAAAGGATGTAAAAACAGAATGGTAAGTAAACCAATTAGAAAAATGTTAAATCAAGAGTCATTTGTTATCAAGTATTAAATTAAGATTTATGATGAAATTACTTATTCCTGTTTTTGTTAGTTTAATGATGTTAGTGGTTAGTTGTACTAAAGAAGATTTAGTTTGGAATTTACCTCGCACCAATACTGTAGATTCATTACAAAACCAGAATCCATTGAACCCTGATTTACCCGTAGCAAGATTTTCGTCTTCGGACACAAGTGTACCGATTGGTTCAAGTATCAATTTTCTTAGTACATCATTAGGGAATCCAACTAGTTATTTATGGACATTCGATGGAGGTGTACCTAGCAATACAAACCAAGGTTCAGCCAGTGTTGAATATAATGCCATAGGAAAGTACGATGTCAGTTTAAAAGTATCAAATCAATTTGGTAGCGATTCAATTTTAAAAACAAGCTTTATTGAAGCATTTTATTTAAAATCATTTGGAAATAATTCATGGGATGGATGGTCAAATAGTGGTTGGTCATTTACAAGTTCACTAACTTGTCCTGGCTGTATATATGCTTGGGAATCGGCGCCAACTCCTTCTACCAATACTATTTCAAAGCTGTTTAACAATGTTCCTGTTGGGGCTAAATTGGAGTTTTATTATTATGTTTATTCACCGAGCGGGATCTTAAAAGCCAAAGTTAACGGTGTCGAAGTTTGGTCCACTTCACAGTATGGTTCAAACTTCGTGTCAATTCCACTACCAAGTTTATCTTCATTTAATTTGTCCTTTGAAGCAACTGTTGGCAATGCTCAAACTGTATATCTTAATGATATAAAGATCAGACCATAGCCCTAAATTTAGCTTCACTATTTTTTAGAGCATTTTAAATTTCGGATAATTTTGGAGTTAATTCAACTTCATTCAATAAATAGTTGACCTGATGGTTAACGGTCTATTTAACTAGAGTTGAAATTCATCCTCCCCCTTGTTACTTTTTCATCCTCTTACATTAAACAGTTAGGTTACGATCTAATAATTTAAAACTATTGGCTATGAAAAAGTACTTTTTAATTCTTGTAACAGTTGCATGTTCGTATGGAACATTTTCTCAATTCGATTTGAACCAAATGATTTTAAATGGGATGACTGGTTATGAGGGCAAAATTGATATGTTTCCAACTGAATCCTCATATACGCTAAAAACTTCCGGATGCGATGTCGATATAGTTGGTAAAACACATTTTAAAAATGATTCATGTAATTATGGATTTTACGGGGATATGTATCGCTATCTTTTACCTCCAACTGCCAAAAACCTAGAATTGGTTTTCAAAGAAGCCAAGTCAATCGTTGATTTTTACAAGTTTAAATCCTATGGTGATTGTGATTTTTATCAACCAGCTATGCAGTATTATAACAACGAAGAGGTGGGTAGAATCCTAGATGGAGGAACAGTGATGGCCTATCTGAGTTTAGCTAAAATAATCAATTACACGCGCTTAGCGGAGCTTGGAAAGAACAAATCAATTTACTTCACAATTGAATGGGTGTTGGTGCCGAATAGATTAATGTTAAGGGTTTTTATGAATGATCAAGGATTTGCAGGATTGGTACTATTTGATAAATATGGTTTTAAAGCTATTTGATTTTATCTGTCTATTTTCTTTTTAATCTTCCACCCACCAAACAAAATTACCTTTGTGGAAGAGAAAGTTAAAAACCCATTTTCACTGATCAATATGTTAGATAACAGAGCGCGAACAACGATAAAGAAATAAACAAGTTTAACCAGAGAATTCAATGATTATTAGATAAGTGAATCAATAAAAAGAAGGAATGGTTTCACAATAGATTCATTATATTCTAATTTCGTTATACATTCGTAAGAAATTAAGTTATTTGCAACTGAACTTCGAAAAATTGACCTAAACTTATTCGAATACTGCTGCAGATAATTTTAACCAAGTTTAAAGAAAGGTTAAAAATAGAAAAATGAAAAGAAATATTTTACTCCTGTTTTTTGGGTTAACAATACAAAGTGTTTACTCCCAAAATAAAAAAGAACAGATTGAAGCGTTGAATTTTAGTATTGATAGTTTGAAGACTGTATTAACAACTGTCAGATTAACTTATTCTGATTCTTTGGAGACGGAGCGAAAGATTAATTCACAGCAAAAATTATTACTGGAAAAGTTAAATTCTGCTATTTCTGATTTAGAAAAGAAAAATAAAGAATTAGAGATTAATAATTTGGAGTTAAAAACTAAAGTGTCCAGATTTGAATTAGAGAAATTTAATAAAGTAGTTTGCTTACAAGGTGAAGAAGAAATTAATGAAGAAGAAATGTATTCAATTCAAATGGTCTCTTGTACGTTTAGAAATTTTAAATTTATTGATTCAATTTATTCAGATGACAGAGAATGCTTGGCACCTGAGTGCCACTCGTTCACTGTTTACAAGTTAAAAAATGGCAAGTATTCAGAAATTCCATTAAGAGATGTGTTTAACGATAAAATTACACTACTTGAGCAAGAAATCAATCGTAGGTCTAATATTCAATTGAATGAGTTCAAAAGTGATCCAGATGAGAAATGCTATTATCAAAACTCAGTATACAAAAAGCATTCATTTAAAAAAAATGATACTTATGAATATCAAGAAAACCAAATTGACCTTTTCAATCTCAGTGATGAAGGAATGATTTTTCTAACAACAGTTGAGTATGACAATGCGGAATGTGATGGTTTTAAAAGAGGGACAGGAATGTTATTCGTTTCGTTTACAATAGATGAGTTAAGTTCTTATTTTGCAGAATAATACAAACATAAAGCATTAATATTGATAGTCTAAATAAAAAAACGCAATGAAAGAATTATTGATAATTTGTTTTGTCTTGAATTTATCCCTTGTCTACTCCCAAAACAAAAAAGAGCAGATTGAAGCGTTGAACTTTAGTATTGATAGTTTGACAATTGCAAATTCAAATCTAAAAGTTAGTCTTGTTGAAAAAGATAATTTAATTGCTCAAAATGAACATTTAATAAAAATAAATCAAGCAGAAATTACCGAATTAAATAATAATATATCTACAATATACATGAACAATTCGGAATTGATTTTTCAAAATGCTCAATTAAAAAAGACAAACGATAGTTTAATTTCCTTATTAAAGTCTAAACAAATTATAAAATATACTTTAAAAAATATAGAGGGAGTAGGTGATAATTGCAATTGTGGATGTGATGCTGAAAAACAATTAAATGGGAATTGGGAACATATCGGAACCTTTGCATGTGAAAATCCAAAATGTACTGGTAGTAAAATAATTAATGATTATTTTAACTCTTTTTGGATATTACTTAACCAAGATGAATTTACTTTTCAAGTTGAAAATAAAGATGTGATTAAAGGCCAATTATTAAATCAACCAGTTAAGAATATACAATCTGTTCTTTATAAAGCTGATTCCAGTAATTATATGTTTAGGGAAGTCAATGATAATGATTGCGAACCTTATGCAATACTATTTGGAACGTTGGAATCGATAACCGATATTCAATTGATTCATGATATAAATAATACGATTCAATTAACTTTCAGCGATGGTGGTAGCAATTATAGTTTCTTGTTTTCAATAGATTAAAATATTAATTATGAATAAAATTATTACTTGCATTTTCTTTACAACTTGTACTTTTTCCATTTTTTCTCAAAACAAAAAAGAGCAGATTGAAGCGTTGAATTTTAGTATTGATAGTTTGGAACAAGTAATCATTCAAAAAACACTAAAATTAGATCAACAAACGCTAGTGATTTCAGATAAAATAAAGAGTTTTGATTCATTATCAATTGTTTCAACTCTTCAAAAAGAAGCAATCAACTCCCAGTTGTCAATTATAGAGCAGCAAAAAAAGAGTAACGACATTTCTGCTTTACAATTGATTAACTTAAATAAGAAAACAGATTCATTAATGAATATTATTTTCAACATAGATAATGTAATAATAGGAAAACAAACATGGAAAAAAGAGAACTTAAAAACATCGTTTTTTAACAACGGAGATGCCATTTCAGAAGCAAAAAATCCGCAAGAGTGGGAGCGTTTTTGTAAGTCAAAAACACCATGTTTTATGCGCCTTCCAAATTCTGAGTTTTTATATAATGGATATGTAATGGCTGATAAAAGAGGAATATCACCTGTGGGATATTTTATTCCGAGCAATGAAGATTTTTTAAGTTTGATTAACTTCCTCACACTAAAGACCAAATCAAAAAAATATGCAGTTCAGCAAATGTTAAATTATGATTGGTGGGAAGAAACTGAAGATTACGAGAATGGAGGATTAACTGATACAACTTATTATTCAAACAATTATTCTGGATTTAATGGAAGACCTGCTGGTTATGTTCATCCAACTGGTGGATTAAATGGTTTTTTACTAAAAAGTCAAATGGACGATTTTGATGTTACAGAAAGCTATGAAAATGCAGAGTCTTTTGGGAATTGTAGTTTTTATTGGACTTCAACATACAATTATGATAGGGATGAATCTGAAAATACATATAATTGCTATGATGAAGAAAGTGGTAATTTGAAATTTTACAATGGAATTGATTTTGGTTATTGCTCTCAAGATGAGGGTGGAGCTGTTCAAGACAATACATTGAGGTTTATTAAGTATTGTTCTAATTATGGATTTTCAATTAGATTGATCAAAAAATAAAAAAAGACATATTTTTTACTAAACTAAGCCACCTTGTTTCTCCAAACACTAACTTTATCCTTCTCGACAAAATAGAGTAGTTGAAAGCTTGAAAATTCAAATTCAATGAATGTCAAATCATGATATTTTGCTAATGATAGCAGGAGCGAGGTAAGATGGATCCCCATTAAATCAAAATCCTGAATCCGGATGGTACTGATTCTTATGTCGATGAGCGTGCAAAAAAATAATGTTCCTATTCCATAGATACGTTTTGTTAAGAGTAATGGACGTTTCTTAAAAAAGTTTTGAAGAATCTAAAGTGAAAGTGTTGGAAATTAATTTTATTCAATTTTCATTCCTCGATGATTTAACTATCAAGAAGTTTTTGGGGGGACTGGCTGTGAGCTGTTTTACTTAATTCTCTTTTTTTTAAAATAATTTTTCTACTTGCCTTGTTACATTGATACGTTTCCAACGTACTATAAAAAACAAACAAGGCGTATGGTTTAAAATTACTCGTGAGTGAATGCTTTTCTGGTTGCGTGTTACATTTTTAATGTTTCCGTTATAGTCTAGTTCAACTCGCCATGAACGTTTAATTTAAATCATAAAGTATGAAAAAACTCCTTCTATTTCTGCTGGTGATTGGAATCATCAGCGCTGCTTTACCCGGTAAACGCGGCACTTTCAAAACAGAACTTAGTTACCATTGGAAAACTAAAATCGGAAACACAAGCTATCGAACAATTCCTGTAATCTCCAACGGGAACATTTACATCGGTTCAAATGGCAGTCATTTCCGCGATTATGCAATCGATGAAGGCAATGGTGTTTTTGCGCTCAATGCTTCGAATGGCAACCAAAAACTGCATTTTGCCAATGATCAATTTGGTGATATGGATGTCAATGGAATTTTAAACGACGATGGTAAATTCTATTTCGGAAATGACAACGAAGAGTTTCTATGCGTGGATGCTTTGGGTGCCGTTAAATGGCGAATCCCGGCGTCAGGTGATATTGAGCATAGACCCGTTTTATTTGATGTCGATGGACAAAAAACGGTTGCTTTTGCAACGGAAACTGGACAAATTGTTGCACTTGATGCTGCGACAGGCAAACAACGTTGGTCGTATTATCACACAAACTTTGAAGGGTGGAAACCGGGTGACAATCGGACTATTTTCAAAGTGAAAATGCACTTTACAGAAGCGAACATCTTTTTCAATGAACCAAGTTTGGTTGATCTAAACGGCGATGCTGTGAAAGACTTAGTCTACAATACCAACTGGGGCGATTTCATGGCGATTTCTGGAAACTCAGGGAAAGTACTTTGGTCAATCGATCGTGAAGATGAACCTGGTTTTGTGGCCAACATGGGAAGAGAAAAACCCTTGATCATTGGTGAGGGAACCAAAGCGCAAATGATGGTCATGCAATGGAATCAGCACGATGGAAACAAAGATTGTGTTGCGTTTTACAATTCAAAAGGCAAATTGATTAAACGCATTGATGCCAATCGCGATTTAGGAAATAGCTTGATTAGTCAAACCGATGGTGTATTTTTTACAACAACATCCATTTTGATTCCAGGAAAATCGCCAAGTGATTTAAAAATAATTGCAATCGATAGCGCTTTCAGAACCTTGGAAGGCGGAGAAATATATCCGCGCTTTGGAGATGGGCAGGTGAGTACGACGAAAATTCATTATAACAATGAAGATTGCGCGGTGGTGCTATTTCAATACGATTTTTTGATGAATCGAGGTCAATCGCCATTGATGTTAATCGGATTGAGAACAGGGAAAGTTCACATCAAATCGTATTTACCTGCTAATTCTGAATTTACCCCTGTATTGAACGATTTCAATAAAGATGGAAAAATTGATGTATTGGTCGGATGCTATGATGGCTTCTTGTACTGCTTCAATTTTGGAATTACAACAGATCACTTCATTGACTAATTATTAAAACGAAAGATTATGACTCGTACAACAAAGAAAAAAACGAAAAAGGCGCTTATCTATACGTTTGTTATTTCAAGTGCTTTAGCGACATTGGCCTATGTAATTTATCTTAAATTGTCGCATTACGATGAAGGTGTAATTCCGCCATTAGGAAAAAGTTTGCCCTTTGAAAAGCAGAAGTTTGACGCAGCGAAAGGAACCGTTTTTCATCAATCAACTGGAACGCATATTGTCATCCCAGCAAATGCTTTACTCGATAAAGATGGAAATCCGGTTAGGGGAGAAGTGGAATTGAACTTCCGAGAATTTCAGAATGCACGTGAAATATTTCAATCGGGTATCCCAATGCAAATGGGCGATGATCGCGAAAAGTACTTCGCTTCGGCTGGGATGATGGAATTAACAGTTAAGCAAAACGGTGAAGAACTCCAATTGAAAAAGGATGCTGCAATTGATGTGGAACTTGCTTCAGCGATTCAACCCGATGCAGATTTCAAATTATACTTTTTAACGGATGATTTAAATTGGGACAATGGAAAAGGTTTTGAAACAGTTCCAAATAGTCGCCGCGATAGTGCATTGGCAAATTTGCCTGAACGTCCGGATAAGCCAATAAATCCTCTTGCAGATTCGAATGATTTTGTTTTTGAATTGGTTTCAGATTATACACGCATGCCGCATCTGAAAACATGGAAAGATGTGAAATGGAGGTTGATTTCTTCTGAAAAAGGATTGTTGCCAGAAGAGGCCTTGCGCATTAATTGGGATAAGATTTCAGTTAAACAAGTGGAGGGAAGTGAAAATATCTATGCGATGGATTTTAAATTCTTTCAAACGGATTATGAGGGAAAAGTGATTGAAAAATCATTCTCAATGAAGGCAAAACCAGAATTGACAGCAAGTGAATTAGCCGCAGCTGTTTTGGCTTATAATATGGATTTGGTGAATTATGAACTAGCGTTCGCAGATATTGATAAAGAAGAAGATCGTTTGCGGCTAGAAGCAGGTTTACTAAGTAAATTCAAAATCAATTCATTTGGAGTCTACAACATTGACAAATTGAAAAATGCAGAAATTCTAGCATCAGTGAATTTAAGTTTCGATTTTGAGAATGAATTGAACCCAAAAATCAACAAAGTAATGTTGTACGTCATCGATGAAAAAGAACGCACTGTTTTCAAGTTCAATGCCTTCGATTGGAAAAACATACCGCTTACGAAAAACGATTATTCTTTGGTGGCCTTGTTGCCCGATCAAACGGTTGCCTATGTTTCAAAAGAAACGTTCAGAGCTATGATTAATACATCAACCTTGAGTCCGATCCTAGAGAATAAATTTCATTTCACAACGGAGCGCTTTTCATATGATAAGTTCGAAGACTTAATTCAGCCAAAAGAAAATACACCGCGATTTAGTTAGTAACCACCTTTTACACAACCAAAAACTCGGACTAAACTGTTTAGTTCGAGTTTTTTAATCCTATTTGTTGTAAATCAGTTTTTGCTGCGAATTAGTAGTTCTAGGTTTAGATACAATTAGTTCAATCGTTAGCTTTTTCAAAACAAGAAAATACTTAATTTGGCATCTAAAAAAACAAAAAGGAAATTATAGCACAGAAATAAAACAAAATTTGAAAGCAACATACTTGAAAATAGCATCATTCTTTTGGAAGGAAAATACACTACTTAATTTTTATGTTGATTATAAAAGTGGTGAAGATCCATTTGGAACATTTTCACCAACTGCATATTCAGGAAGTTTAGAACACTCTGTTTTTGGAATTCATAACCGTCCTCCTATAGATTTTAAACCCGTTTGGGGCGCCAATATTAATCAGGTGTTTAAAGATTTTGGTCATTGCGATTACCTGTCAGACGAAATGACATTTGCTATTAGTGCATCAATGTGTTTTTATTATTGTCAGCAAACAAGTCAAGTATTTAATCTGGAAATATTTAATGAATTTTATTCTTTAGAGAAGTATGATTTTTCTAATTCACATGAATCATTGACTCTGCCAACTTATTTGGACCCTTTTTATATTTCACCGTCTGACCCTACTGAAAAGCATTACAAATTGAATCGTCCTAATTTAGGGGAGAAAGAATTAGATTGGTCTAAAGTCCACAATTTCTTTACTGATGATGATTATGTTAACTATTCAGTTTTCGCTGAAAATTTAGAGAAAATTGTAAATTTAAACTCAGAACTTAAAGGCCTTTTTAAAGGCTTTGATGAAATTTTACTTGCTGAGCTTGCATTAAAAAACATTGGAAGGCCTCATTTTGTTGGTATCGATTCTTACTCTCCAAAGTTGCAGCACAGATTTTTTAGTAGTAAAATGCTGAAAAAATCCATTGAGCTTTCAGAAGTTATTTTAAATAATAATTGCTTGAGGGATGCTTTTAATTTGAGTTTAATCGAAAATATTCCGTGTAGTAATTCTTTATTTTCACTATCTACTCACATAGATTATTCTGATGATGAAAAAGGAAATTATTCGATTAAGTATAATTTGCCGGTGAGTCAGAATGAAGTTTTAGGATCTAATTTCTCAATAAATTTTTCTGATAATGATTTGATAGAAGTTAACCTTAAACAAGTTATGCGATACTCACAGAATTATATACAATATAAATATTCAAATGATACAAACCAGTATCCCACCATAGACTTTGGGGCAATAAGAGAATTTTACACGCCCATATTCCCGATAGATTATGAAGTAGAATATAACCACTTTGAAAATTTAGTTAATTCAAATCCAAATCTCGCAAATTACTTTAAAAGTGGAGGTCGATCACCTGAATCTAAAATTGACTATAGATATTCTTACTTGTATCAATTTTTGAAAGATAAAAAAGTGTTATCAAATAGATTTATCGAATATTGTAAGTATTTACATAACATATCTTTTACAGCAGAAAACATTTATGAAGAAGACCAAAAGTTAGTTATTCCGTTTTGGGAAATTCCGAGGATGCAACAAATTGTTATCGAAAATTATTTGATCAAATTCATGGTTCTACAATGTGAAGAAGAAGATTATGAGTCAGAGTTTGAAAATGATTATAGTTTAAAGGAAGATAGAGGACATGTAAATGATGGCCTTAGCGATTTTTATGATGTTGATCCTGATTGGCATTGGAACATTGATTGAAAATAAATTGTATATGGATGAAAAAAGAATGAAAGACGTGATCGATACGTTCAAGAAATCTAGCATTGAGATGCACGCGTTTTTGTCTAAAGATAAAGAAGATAATTGGACTGTAACAAGACAGTTATATAACATGTCAGCCGATATACTCAGTGTAAATGAAAGAATTTATAATATAGAACATACCATTGCAAATCTAAAACCCAATCATGACTATTATAAAATTGGACAAAAAGTTTACGGTAAACTTTTAGAAGATGGAACCTATTATATAAGCTCTATTTGTGTTGATACAAATAACTACGATATTTGAATATTATCATAATCTAATTCGTTTTCTTCAGTGTGCAGCCAAAATGCTTCAATTGACTTCAAATTCGAATACTAATAATTGGCGATCGCGGTCATTTAAATGTTTCAATGCATGACGAATCACTTTTAACTCAGCATGATGAATTTCCTTTGAATGATCTGCTTTAACGTGCAATAATTCAATACTCATTGGTACTATGTTCATTTTGTCCAACTTGCGAACAGCATCAAAATACAGGTTTTGCGTCAATTTAAACAACCACGATTTAAAGTTTCCTTTACTTGCATCATACAAATGAATTTTAATTAAAGTGAATATTTAATTTTTATAATCTAATCAATTGTAAATCAATAATTAAAATTATTTTTCAAACTTCAATCTTCAATTCATTTCCCCTTACGCCACCTTCTTCCGCCAAAAAACAACTTCATCCGACATACAAAAGTAGAGTAGTTGAAAGCTTGAAAATTCAAATTCAATCAACTCCGATTGTGCACTGTCGGTATGAACTAATTTTAACAATGGAGAACTTAAATCGATTCCCATTAATTCAACCTGTCATTACAATTCAATTCTAAAAGCTTTACAGGATGAATATCCGTCAGCTGACGGACGAGCGTTCTCCGCCGCGACGGACGCTCTCTTTTCTTAAAGACTCACTATTTCTTGCGCTTTTTTGTTGTTTCTTACTTTTTTCTTGCGCCAAAAAAGTAAGGCAAAAAGGTTCTTTGAGAATGCAAAGCATAAAACTAATCGTTTGAATTAATCTAGCGCACAGTGCTAAAACCACTGTTGGATACATTGAGGTCACCGCGGACCCTAAGAACCCTGAGGCACTCGAAAGGTCGAAGGGTCGAAGTGCCGAAAACCACTCCCAAAAACAATCCTTCCTCGAGGAACCGAAACTATTTGGTTTATTATTCCTCAAAGTTCAACCTCCCTAGAAATAGCTTGCTCGAAGTTGCCCAATTTACCCTCAGCACTATACCGTAAAGCGACAAGGGAGAAAAAGCATTGCGTTTCCTTAAGGCATAGTGGCGAAGCAAGTAATAGCTTGGCTCGATTTAGATCGTGAGCTTTATCGGTGGTTCCGTTTGTAGCGAAGCGGAAAGACGGAAAGTGCCTTGGGTAAATTGTAGAGCACTTTTTTGTTACTTTTTTTTGCTCAGTAAAAAAAGTAAAAGAAATCCTCAAATTATCCCTGTCTGCCGTAAGGCAGGAAATCTTCAAATCTTCAATCTTCAATTTTCAATTCAACCTTGCACAGAATTTTAATTCAGCTTCTTTCGTAGGAGATTTGTCTCGTAACCAATTAAATCGAAGACAATTGCAACCCCTTCCATCCGCTAACAGCCTTGAAACAGCTTCTTTTGTTGATTTGTGCTTGAATGAAAATTTACGTTCTTCATTAAAACTAAAAAAAAACCGCTGTTTGCGGGTTTTTTTATCTTTTTTTACTCTTGCGTTTCTCCTCGTTTTAGTAACTCGGCGTCTGCTAGCACTATTTGATTTTTTAATTCATCAATTTCAGTTTGTAGGACTTTTTTCTCTTCCGGGGAAAGGAAAACACTTCTTGTTGTGAGCTTCATATCGCGTCTCATGATTTTTTTATTACTATCAAATTTGAGTTTTTTGAGATCGAAATTGCTCAACTGTGAAATTTGTTCCACACTTAGATAAGTTACTTTATCGTCTTCATCCTCATCGTTTTTGTCTTTTTCCTTATCAGATTTTTTATTTTCTACCGTTTCTTTGGGAGTCACGGCTTTTTTCTCTTCTTTAACTGGTTCTTCGACAACTTTCTTGGTGTTGTTTTCAGCAGTTTGTCCGAATGGTATTCCGTTTTTCTGATTCTTTCTTAATTCACTTTGCTTGGCACTCAGTTTCTCCAATTTAACTTTGTAACGCTCTTTTTCAGTTTTGTCCATTCCCTCCTGACCGTAAGCCATTTCATCTGTTACTTTTTCCAGTTCAACTTCAGCCATTTGTTTTTCCAATTCCAGATCAGCAACTTCATAGGATAGATCGCTCCAGTCTGTTGAACCACTTGTTTGCTGGTCTCTCTCTACCGTGCGTTTTGCAACTTTTACTCTCAGGTTTTCCACTTTTGAAGTTAGGGTCTCCTTATCCAATTGCTGACTAGCCTTTCTATCTGCAGCAATTTGATCGCGGGTTGCCTTCATGTCTATTGCATCCTGAGCTAAACTTTTCATTGCCTCTTCATGCCGCTGTTCCTGCTCTTTTAGTGGGTCGGATTCTCCATCACCACCGCCTTTTGTAGCAGCTGGTGCATTATTTAAGGCTTTGACACCGCATGCAAATTGTGCAGATTCAGCTCTATTGTTTTTCTTATCAAATTCAAATTTCCCGTTTTTATTTGCAATAACCGCTATTTTATAGCTAACATCCGATCGTTAACCTGCCAATGCGGGTAGATCCATTGTCCAGCTTTTTGATGCCGAAGAAGACATTGGTTGCAATTCATTCACTTGAACATCGCTGCTAAAAATCTCGCTATTGTCAGAAATATTGAAGATGATAATTTGAAATGCATTTGCCTCCGCATTATTGTCGTCATCTACATTTTTGACATAACATGAAAATTTAAGACGACATTGACTTGCTTAGTAACTAAAATTTGAGATTACAGGAACCAAATCTTGAGCAAAGAAAGTAATCGGACAAATGATCAAAAATAAAATAGTAGTGTAATTTTTTAACATAAACATATGTTTTTAGTAGTACACAAAAATAATCTAATAAAACAAAAATAAGTTTTTATTTCTAAATCGAATTCAAGGTAATTCGATTTAATTTTTGCACCATCTACAAATCTTTTCGTCTGTTTGAACCTGTCTTGAAACTATTACCCAACGTCTTTCAATTTGCACAGCTTCGTCTAATTAAAAAGTGTAATGTCAATTTGTATTTTTACTTAGGCGATTTTTCTAAATGTGTATGCACAGAAACAATGCATGTTGATCGCAATAACTGCTTCAGCGCTATCAGAAATCAAAATGCGCTGTTAAATGAACAAGGTTCCTAAAAAAAACTACTTTTGACGTATAGTTGAATCGCTTAGAAAATCCAACGCACAGCTCATGAAAACGCTTTTATTTCTTCTATCAATCCCCCTGCTGAGCCTCCAAAGCTTTGCACAAGATGAATTCGTTGATTACCGCGTGAATGGTGTGAAAAACCCTACTACCTTGTCGAAATCGGATAAAAATGTGCTAACCCTGGAAGGGGCAAGTTGCGATCAGTTCATGCTCACCGGTTCGGGTGTGACAATCTCCATTACAGAAAAAGGCTATGTACTTGTTCCATCGAAAAAACAGAAAATGGTGACTGTTCAAGTTTTTTGTCGCCAAAATAACCAATCTGTGCTACTTCGAAAGATTGATTTTAAATTAGTGAGGTAGGAAGTTGAGAATTGCTTGGAACTTGAATAATTTCTTTTCTAACGCAGACTGCTACTTGTCTTGTTCCTTTAGGTTGAATTGTTCTGCCAATTCCTTCTGCGACATCTCTTTTTCTTCCATATTTTGATGAACACGTTTTAAACTATCCGCGTATCGTCGAACAACTAGCTTCACGTCTTTAGGCGTTTCATCAAGTATTTCCTGTAAAACCTTACTTCTCATAATTCCTCTGTTTAGTGCTTTTTATTGCTTAAAAATAGTTCTTCGTCTTGGTCAAATTCAATGTTTAAGAATCCCAAACCAAGCAATCTTCGCAAATCCAATGTTAAAACTGGGTTTTTCATCTCCTAGTTTTCATCAACATACAGCTCAACTATATTCTTTTGGGTATCAATGTTGATTCGCGTCGGGTTAATCATCGACGTTTTTTTATTCTCTAAGGTAATGTCATAGGTTTTTCGGTCATACTTCATAACGGCTCCTGATAAAGCATCAATACCCCAACCCAAAAGATTACCTAAATTGATTATACTAACCACATTAAACTCTTTACTTAATGTAATCAGCCTCGTGTCATAGCCGTCTAATTTAAATTCAACGTCTGTATCATTTATACTTCGTTTTACCTCTATTGAACAAGGTGTTCTGCACTGTTCAACTCCATCAATGTAGATCATTGCTCCTGAAGGTGAACTATTAAAAGTGATTCGGTCTTTTGTTCCCGAAAATAATGTGGCACAACTTGTCATAAAGAGTAATGTTGCTGCAAGTAAAACTATTGAACGATTTTTCATGTTATTCCGTTTTAAAAAATTATAAATTCCTATTCATATGGCTTTTCGGTTCCGCCCCGTTTTTACTGTGGTTGCTGGTCTCCACTTTAATAAGTTAATGTTAAATCAGTTGCTTAATCCATTGTAATGAGTCAAAAATTGGTGATTCTCTTGAGGGTATTATTTTGTTGTTTTTTATCTTTGATCCTGATGGATTGCAGTTTGTTGCGGTGACGACATTTTTAATAAATCTTTTCTTCGAATTTTATACTTTTTACTCAGAATAAATTTCATTTCTTGATAGCCCGTTTGGAGGCATGGTACTAAAACGTTATAAAAGGCTGGGTTTTATTCTTGCATTAATTGTATGATTTCGCTTGTTTCCTTTGCTTCTAAGTTAAACCATTCACCTCGGATTCTTTTATGATCATATTTTCTGTGCAATTCCGTTTCGAATTCTTTAGCAAGTTTTCTGTTAATAAATTTTCTATGTATTACCGTCTCAATTTTAGGCTGTTCACTTTGAAGAGTTTTTTCTCTATAATTCGGGTCACTAGATATTCCAATTTTATGATGCCCTGATTTCAAGTCAATCATTAAATAGGTATAGCATTCTGTTTTTTTCGGTTTTGCTATATTCTTTAGGGTCAAAGTTCGGTTTTCAAATAAATATTTTGAAAATTCCGAGCATTCAGAATAATGTTTCTCCTCTAAAATTTTAAATGGCTTTTTATCCTCTTTTTCCCAACTTGCATCGGTGCAAGCAGTTTTTGCAAAATAACCAATTGAATTACTACTGTCAAATAAACTTACTTCTGGACACATATTTGAAAAATGTCCATATCCTGAACCTTTCATTATTAAAGGAGCTTCTCCAATCAAGTTTATCTCTTTTTCAACGTAGTCATTATTTAGTTCTCCAGCGTTTATTAGAGTTTGAACAATATCGTTTGTACGATTCTCCTCTTTGAAATCACTGAAATGGTATATTGTTAGTGCTCTTCTTTTGCAATAATCTAAAATTGGACATCGACTTGGTAATCCTTTTTGTTGACTTATTTTAAAGTAATCAGTTTTATCCATGTTATTTTTTTTTTGGTTTTTCAGGTAAGCTTGCGAATAACGTTTTGGGGATTGGCGAAGTCGGGTGGGGCGACACAAATATTGATGAGGACAACCAAACTTATACTAACCAAATTTGTGACTATGTAGCACTGAACAAGAACATAAGCCAAACGCGTGTTAGCCGCTGGCATGATGTCTATAATGGTTCTGCGCTTCCCCATTCTCTGTTTGGAAATAAATTTGTTGCCGAGTTAATATGTTTTGACCCTCCTTTGTGCGTACTATAAATTTTACAATTGGGAAGATTTTTTTTGATACATGCTATCACAGCTTTTCGAGGATGTTTTTTATTTCCCGCTGCAGAAACCCAATACTGATTGGGGTTAAAATTGCAAATCCAATTTGTATTAACATTTCGTCTACTACCGTGATGAGGAAGTTGAGCAAGGTGGAAATCTTTCATGTTAAATCCATTAATCTGTGCTGATACATATGAATCAACGCCACTGTCCGCTGTGAATAAATATCGTCTATTACTGCTGTCGGTTAATTCTATTATTGTGCTCGTTAGGTTTTCAGCTGATGTATCATTTTTTTCATCCACAACTACACAAGGTTTATTCCCCTCCTCAACCTCATTAACATCTTCCTCTGCTTCTTTCAGTAGGTGCATTCTTTCTAGTGAAGTCTTGTCAGTGAAGAATTGAACTTTCTGTTGATAAAAAGCTTTACTAGGTCCTAATACTTTAAACAAATTGTGTCCAAGGTCTGTGTCGGAAAAAATTGGATGGGGTGTTAGACCATATTTTTTAAGTATCGTTTTAAAATCATCAACATCTTTTAATGATTCATATAGTCCAGTAATTTGTCTATTTGTACTATATTTTTGATGGTACTCGGTAATTAAATTTCTCTGCATTAGATTAATATATGAAAGAGGGTCATTGAAATAAACTTTTTTAATGTCTGTCCCGAAATGATTAATAATTTCAGGCAGTCCACCAATATGGTCTCGGTGAGGATGTGAATTTATTACAAACATTATCGGCTTGTTTGTCATGTGTGGTTTTATATAATCGTTATAATGCTTAACCACTTCATTTCCATCTCCAGGTTTGCCTCCATCAAGAAAAATTATAAAGTCAGCACCATCATGCTTTAACCATAAAATTATTGCGTCTGCGTCACCAACGCTTAACATATCTATACTGAAATCCATATTTTTTTATTTTTAGTTACTGTTTTTTGATGCTCTTGATTTTTCAATACCCCAAGTTGCTTGAGCTAAGTCTTCAATTTTTGAAATAAATTTATCTACATTCAGACCTGCAATAAAAGCAAGTGCATAAAACCCAAAATTGGAAGAAGTTTCTTCTGTATGTGATTCAAGAACTAATAAACCAGCTTTTAAGAATAAAAAACTTACACCACCTGTCAAAATACTTACAAGTGGTCGGATAACATACCAAGGATCCCACTCGCTGCTCCATTGCTTTTTCACACTATAATTTAAATACAACCCTCTTAAGCAATATAGTACACCACCAAAACCACCTGCTAGACCGCACGCAATTGGTAAATGAAATGTGGTTGTCCAATCTGGAATTTGTCCGCTGAGTAAGCACACAACAAGACCTATAAGCCCTGCTAAAAAAAGTAAAAGATAAATCGCTATTCTTATCATATTGTAGTCGTTTTAAGGTGTTTTTCCGTTCGATACGTTTGCATATATCACATTGATTTGTGCAACTTCTGTTCCTCTAATTATCTTTAACTCATTCTAAACGATCATTGTAAGCTCATCTCGTAAGCTCCACAATTCTGTTTTCCACTTTCAACTTCAACACTTCAAAGTGTTTCTTTTTAAGTGATGGTTGAACTAATTGACAAAGCGTTGGTCCCATAATTAGTTTGCTCAATAATTTCGTTTTTCAGCTACGAAGCAAATTAAATTCTCGGAAATCCCCCATCACTAATGGTAGGTATATTTCAAAAGAGTTTGAATTAAATGTTGGAAGCGTGCATGAATATATAAGATCTGCGGACCCTGCGGACCCTGAGCACCCTGAGGTCCCTGAGGCAATCGAAGGGTCGAAGGATCCTAAGCGTTAGTGACCCAAGCGAAAACATGCACAAGAAATTAATTTTGATTAAAAATTAAATTTACATACATTTGATTTCCACTCTTTTCTCAATACGATATGAATATAGTTTCAAAATTATTCATGGGGATATTAAATTATGCAGATATTTCCCTAACGGCAAATTCACTTAAAGGTATTCGGAGTTACAAGTTGAATTCCCTAAATACCTTCTATAAAAGTGGATTTATCATAGATCGAATTGACAAAATTCCAAGTTATGATTTAGCAAAATTTGAAACATTAGCGCCTACAGAAGTCTCGGAACAATTGGATGTCATATTACAATTCTTTCACGAAAACAAGTATATACATGTTGGGAATTTGCAAACGTTTGCTTCATTAAGTTTGATTGAAGGGCACAAATCAGTGATACAAAAGATAAAAATTTCAAAATCACAACAATTTAGCTACCTGGAAACAAATCTCTTAGATGTATTTAGTCCAACTGTTATAGCGCAAACAAATGATTATGAGCGCATTATAAATGCTATTTTTTCTTTTTACGAGTATTATTTGATTCATTCAAAATCAGCTGTTTATGGTGATCACGGGGAATTACTCGATTTATATAATCCTATTTTATATTTAGAAAAGTTCTCTAATTTGAAAATGGAAAAATATGAGTTTACGAAACTCTTTAATTCATTTTTTGCAACCTTCAATTATGGATTGTGCAGTATTGAAGGGTTCTATTTTACTAAAATTGATGGTGTATTATACAATCAATTTCTTCATGCTGATTACACCTTTGATATCATACATCTTGTAGATAAAAAACAAACTGAAAGTAAAGTTATACAGGCATTCAAAGTAAATCCTGATAAAATTGAAGAAATAGAAAGTCTGCATAATTCATATAAATCAAAACGTAAAACGTTTGAAACGTTTGATGATTTATTCTTGTTGATTGAAAATTATATTCGAATTGATTGTTATTCCAAATTTGAATTAGCTATGATCGCTTCTTTGGAAGATACAATAGCTGCTTATCTTCGTTTTATCAAAAAATATGAATTGAGATTGTTTTGTTTTTTCACCATAATGAGCATTGATTTTAATAATCGAACAAACAGAATGAGCCAATTAGATTTTTGTTGTGAAAAGATAAAAAAAATAGATCCTTTATTAATTCCAGTTTTTGAAGTTGAATAAGGTTATTTTTTGAATGAGAGAACGGATATACACCATTTAAACCAAAAAAGGCTCCCCATTTCTAGAAAACCTTTTCATAATGTTTTGATAAGAAAAAACAAGCAGTGCTTCATTTTTCGCTGTTCTTTTTTGTTATTAGGAACCGAAACACCTGAGCACCCTGAGGGCACTTTCGACTCACTGTCTGCGCTGCTGGAGGCTACGACAGGCATCTCGATTCTCGATTCTCGATTCTCGGCTCTCTTCTCTCGGCTCTCTTCTCTCGGCTCTCTTCTCTCGGCTCTCGACTCTCGACTCTCGGCTCTCGACTCTCAGCTATCTAACCCAACCACAACTTCCTATAGACTCCTTTTTTGTCATAGTCATTCGCTTGTTTTTCGATATTGAAGGCGCGATTTCCCCTTGGATCGTTGCCAACTCCAGCCAAATAGGCCCAGTTTCCCCAGTTGCTGCAAACGTCATAGTCGATAAGCTGTTCTTCGAAATAGGATGCACCAATGCGCCAGTCGAGATTCAATTCATTGCAAAAATAGCTCGCCACATTTTGACGCCCACGATTGCTCATGAACCCCGTTAATTTTAATTCACGCATGTTGGCATCCACAAAGTCAACACCTGTTTCGCCATTGATCCAATGATGTACTTTTTCTAAATCGCCTGTTGTTGCTAATTCTTTTCCTTGAATTCCGCCTTTTTGGAAAAACTTGGCTTGGTGTTTTTTCATCATGAAACGAAAGTAATCGCGCCAAATCAATTCAAAAACGAGCCAATAGGTGGAATCATTCGCGACCAGCTCCGACTCAAATTCCTTGATTTTATGGTAAATAAATCGGGGAGAAATACATCCAAGTGAAAGCCAGGCGGAAAATTTTGACGAGTAATCAGCTCCAATCAAACCATTCCGGGTTTCTTTGTAGTTTGCCAATGCTTTTGTTTCAAAAAAGTAGTGGTTTAAGCGCTGAATAGCTGCCGTTTCACCACCTTTGAAGTGAATTGCTGCGCGTTCGTCTATCTGTACTTTTTCTAAGCCTAATTCTGCTAAAAGCGGTAATTCAAACCCTTTCATTAAAGGGGAATTCATTTTAGTTGCTTGTTCAAAAATTGGTCGAATGTGCGATTCTTTTTCAATTTTCTTTCTGAATTCAGTGAAGATTTCTGGAATGCTTTTAATTGAAAAGGGCAAATCACCCGCATGGTAAAGTGTACTTGTACTAATGCGTTCCAATTCACATTTTTGCTTCCACAAGGCTGTTTCTACGGCCATTTCAACTTGTTTTTCTTCATATCCAACTTCGCGTTTGGCATACACTTTTGAGACCTCATATTTCAAGGCAAGTTGTGGTATAACTTCTTCGGGAAGGCCATTTGCTATCAACAAATGTGCGCCTAAGCGCTCCAATTGCTTGTTCAAATCTATCAATGATTCAAACAGAAATTGCGTTCGAAGGGAACCCGTTTTTTTGAAACCATTTTCTGTTGTTCTCCACTGTCTTGGATCAAAGCAATAAACGGGGACGATTTGTTCATTCTGTGCAAGTGCTTTGACAAGTGTTTCATTGTCTGTAATTCTTAAGTCTGTTTTAAACCAAACGATTGCTGTTTTCATGGTTTGTGTTTTTTATAAATAAGAATGAATGTTATAGTTCTTCAATGTGTTCTAAATAATACTGGGCTTGTTCTAAAAGTGCTGTTTTGTCTTCTGGTTTCATTTTTCGCCAAACGTTATACATCATCCCAATCCGTGGATTTTTTGCAAGTTTGTCTTCATGTTGATCGTAAAAATTCCAATACAAACTGTTAAATGGACAGGCTTTTTCTCCCACTTTTATGGATTTTGAATAATAGCAAGAACCACAATAATGGCTCATTTTATCGATGTAGCTTGCTGAACTGACATAGGGTTTCGTTCCAACAATTCCACCGTCTGCGAATTGACTCATTCCGCGCGTGTTTGTTATTTCAACCCATTCTATGGCATCAATATAAATCCCTAAATACCAGGCGTCAACTTCATCCGGATGAACACCTGCCAATAAGGCAAAATTTCCTGTAATCATCAAGCGCTGAATATGATGCGCATAGGAATACTTAAGCGATTGTTCAATGGAATCGCGCAAACAGGCCATTTTCGTTTTACCGGTCCAATACCAACTTGGCAGTTTTTGTTGGTGATTGAAATAGTTTAAATGGCGATAGGAAGGCATTTCTTTCCAATAAATTCCGCGCATGTATTCCCGCCAACCGATAATTTGGCGCACAAAACCTTCTAATTGGTTGAATTCAATTTTTTCAGGATGCTGTTCCCAGGCTTCAATTGCTTTATCAATTACTTCTTTGGGTGAAATCAGTTTAAGATTCAGTGAAAACGATAAGCGCGAATGATACAAGGACCATTCATTTGGCATCATGGCGTCTTGATACGTACCAAATAATTGTAAGCATTCGTCAACGAAAAAATCCAGTAATTGAAGTGCTTCTTTGCGATTAATTGGCCATAGAAAGTTTCTTTCATCTACAATTCCAATCGTTTGAATTCCAGCTATTTTAAGTTCTGAATAAAGTGCTGAAACATCTGTACGAAAGGTGAGAGGTGGAGTAGGTTTATGGTCTTTAGGTAATTTTTTACGGTTGTTTTGATCATAATTCCATTGCCCAGAAAAAGGTTTTCCACCCTCCATCAAAACCGCATGTTTGGTGCGCATTGAACGATAAAAGCTTTCCATCAAGAGCATTTTTTTGCCTTTGAAAAATTCACTCAATTCCAATCGTTCACAAAAAAAGTGTTCTGAATCATAAACGCCACTCGAGATATTCATGGTTTGACAAAATTCCTTCAAGCATTCATCCACACGGTATTCATCGGGTAATTGGTAGTCGAAATGGGTGAAATGATGTGCGTCAATAAGTTGCTTTAAATTCTTATCAAAGGATTGTAGATTACCTGTATCATTCAGCCGAATGTAAATTACGCTATGTCCTTGTGCGCTTAATTCGTTTGAAAATTCGCGCATGGCAGCAAAAAAACCGAGTACTTTTTGAATGTGATGCATGGCATAATCCGTTTCGGTTCGAACTTCCATCATGACATACGTAACGGTTTCATCCACTGATTTAAACCATGAATGCTGAGCGTTCAATTGATCTCCAAGAATTAAGCGCAATGTCTTTTTATTGCTCATTATTTTTTTGTTTTTCTGCAACGTTCACTGCAATAATTCACTTCTTCCCATACTTTTTCCCATTTTTTTCGCCACGTAAATGGTCGCTGACAAACGGGACAAATTTTACTTGGAAGGTGCTGTTTTTTTACTCCGCGCATGCTTCGTTCGATTAGCTGTTTGACTTACATGTGTTTTCAATATGCGCTGTCCTTCAATTTTGACATCTTCATTTTTTCGAAAGCCCCAAATAACATCGCTGGCATATTTTCGTGTTTCTTCTAAATCAACAATAGGCGCTGGATAATCGTTTCCAATTTCACATCCGTAAAGTTGTTGTTCCATCCAACTCAACTTCCAAGGTTCGTGAATTAAATGCGGTGGAATGTTCGCCAATTCAGGTAGCCAACGTTTGATGAAAAGTCCATCTGCGTCGTGGTCTTCAGAATTTTTAATTGGGTTGTATATGCGAACAGTATTAATCCCTGTGACACCCGCTTGCATTTGCAATTGTGGGTAGTGAATTCCAGGTTCATAATCCAGAAATTGACGCGCTAAGAAATGCAAATCACGCCAATCTTGCCAAAGGTTAAACACGAAAAATGAAACAACCATCGCGCGCATCCGAAAATTGATATACCCCGTTTCAACCAAGCAGCGCATGCATGCATCAACGATTGGAACACCTGTTTTCCCTGCTTGCCAAGCTGAAATATAGGCTAAGTTTCTCTGTTTTACAACTGCATCAAACGCGCGATTGACGTTTTCAAATTCCATGCGACATTCACTTTCAAACTTTTGAATGAAATGGCAATGCCAATGCAAACGAGAAACGAAATTGGAAAGCGCCCGTTTATTTCTTGACGTCTCGTAATGTTGTGAGGTTACTTGATATACCAAGCGCATACTGATGTTTCCGTAAGTCAAATAGGGTGAAAGTCGACTGCAACCTGTACGACTAAGCAAGGGTTTTGAAATATGCTTACTGTAATTGACGTGGCGCTCCGTAATGAAACTTTTTAAGTATTTCCATGCCCACGATTCTCCACCTTCTTGAAACGAGGTGTTTCGTTGCGTTATTTCTGTTGGCAAGGTCGGACCTTTTAGTTTATGATAAATGGCTTCTGGAAGATCAAAAAAGTGTCCTGTTTGCGCTTCAAATGGATAAAATGGAGCTGTCATTACTTTTTTCCATTGCTCATCCCATTTCATACGGTTTTTTAGTCCACGTATTACGCCGTTTGTTTGAAATTCGGTCCATTGAATTGTTTGTTCTTTGAAGAAGCGTTTTAAAGCTAAATCACGTTGAAAGGTCAATTGATTTCCCGATTCTTCATGTGAATAAACAGCCTTTATTGAATAATTCTCTGCTAATGTTCGAAAAACAACTTCAGCTTCATTGTGTGCAATGAATAGTTTGGCATTCGAAGCATGAAAAGTTTTTTGTAAGTCAAGCAGCGATTCATAGACAAAGCGCCAATGCCGCGTATCTGAATCATCGTGCTGCATAATCGAAGGCTCAAAACAATAGAGTAGGAGAATAGGTTCTTCTCCCTGTTGTGCGAAATACAAAGCGGCGTGATCACTTACACGTAAATCGCGCTTGAACCAAACAATTGACAATGCGGTTTTATTCATTCGAAAGGAGCGATGTTAAGTCTTTGTCGGGTTTTGCGTAACTATAACGATTGACAGTGTTAGTTGAGTGATAAGCGTCTAAACCTAAGCAAGTGAGTGTGTTAGCTTTGTCTAAATAAACAAATCCATCACTTCCTAAGCAATTTTCAGGGACTTTCAAATAAACGATTTCTCCTATTATTAAGTGCGTATTGTTGCTCGTAATATCAACTTGTTCTTTAAATTGAACACCTAGTTGAATCTTACTTTCGGCTACAAATGGCGCTGGAATAGCTGCATCGTAGTAAGGTGTAAGTCCGACTGCGTCAAATTCCGATTGATCAGCAGGATAATGCGCTGATGTTTGATGCGCTTGCGACAAGATTCCTTCATGGATATGATTAATCGTGTAGTACCCTGTTTCAAGGATATTGGCAAGTGTATCGCGCATTGGATTACCGGGTCTGAAAATCAAACCAATCAAGGGAGGATGCGCTCCAATATGTACGATGGAACTGAAAATACTGAGGTTTGTTTGCCCAAGCTTATTTTGGGTTCCAATTAAACCAACACTTTTAAATCCACCAATACTGTTGATTAAATTGGTACGCGTTAATCTTTCAAGTGCCAGAATGTCATCTAAACGAAAGGTTTTTTCCATATCCATTGTCCTAAATAAAGCACATGAAATGGTATATATTATTCTTCAAACATGTACTATAGAATAGACAATTCCAGACATGATTTGTTTAGTTTTTTTTAAAAAAAAAGCTGAAGAATTAAAGGAGACTTTATCCGATAATATGGAAATATGAATAAAAGCGAATACAAGCTATAAAAGGAAGGAGAAATCTAAAAAGTAGAAGTGAAGTGTAAGCAGGAAATTGGTTAAATTGGTTAGAAGGCAATGACCTTATTTTACCACTTTTTTGGACTCAATAACTCGCTCATCCACCAATACGTTTAAGAAATACATTCCACTTGGGTAATCGGCGATATTCAAGGTAGTCATATCATTAGTCACCAATTGTGATTGAATTTCTCTACCTAGTTCATCCGTTAATGTAAGAACGATATCTGTTGCATATTTCTTTAAATTACCAATGTACACATTCACCAAATCAACAACTGGATTTGGAAATACAATGATTTCATTGGATTCAAATTCATCTCTGTGCAAATAGCGCAAGTCTGAATAGGCCAATTTCCCATCAAAATCAACTTGTTTTAATCGGTAGTAGTAGTATTCTTGCGTTAAGAAAGCGTTGTAATCAAGATATTCATAAGACAACAAGCTTTGGCTATTTCCTGCAGCTGCTACTTTTGCAATCGAATTGAAATTCATACCGTCAATTGATCGTTCAATCTGAAAATAATCGCTGTTTATTTCTGATGATGTTTTCCATGTTAATAAACCACTTCTATTCATCAATACCGCGTTGAATTCAGTCAATGTGACTCCAAGAGGTGTACTTGTTAAAATTCCTGTATTGTTAGGTGTTGAAGGTGAACTAGCAAATGTGGTACATGGAACAACATTATTGTTGCATCCACCAGCTCCATTTAGTGTGTTAGTAGTTACATTCGTAGATGGGGGAGCATCAACATAAACTACTGCACCTTGACCTCCGCCTCCTCCGGCACCATGCGTATTTAACGTATTCACATTACCGCCATTTCCGGCATTTGCTGACACGATCAATGGACAACCAGTTGTTGGATTAAGAACAACGGCATCAACAATAATCGCTCCTGCAGCACCGCCGCCTCCAGCTCCATCATTACCGCCACCAGTTGTGCTAGCTGCGGATTGTCCATTTGCAGTAATCGAGATTTGTGAGGTACAAGTAGGTGGTGTAGTAATTTGAGCAGCCTTTACATAAACAATTCCACCACCGTTTCCACCATTTGTGGAAGCAAAATTATTCATTTGACCACCGCCACCGCCGCCGCCCATGAAGATGCGGTTTAATCCATAATATGTACCTAAAGATTGACCGCCAATTCCTGAACCAGCATTTGAAGCTGTGCACTGCCAACCAAGTCCTCCGTTTCCACCATCAGCGTAGTTGGATCCACCGCCACCACCACCATTGGAGTTGTTTCCACCACCACCAGCATTGGCCATTTTTCCACGCGCTGTATTAAATGTTGCGCTTGTGTTTTTAAAAATTCCCTCACCTTTTGAACCATAATCCACATTAGACTCCGCATAAGGGGTTGAGCTACAGACTGAACTAAAAGGAGTTGCTGCATTACCAGATCTAGCGCCTCCTCTAAAACCATCCGCATCTGCCGTTATTGAATTGGCTAATGTTAATGTGCCAGGTATTTCAATCGCGACAACACCTCCGATATTGCCATCCCAAGGCAAGGCGGTGATTGAAGAAGTAGTTGTGTAATTTGAAGCAGTATTAAAGTCTTGAACAGTTACAACTTGAACAGAACTATTTGCATTAAAAGAGAAGCTATTTGTAGGTGAAGAAGAAAGCGTTATGGTAGAACCTGAAACAGCAGAAACAGTTAAAAATTCATACATTCCCGCGGAAGAAATTCCCGCTATATTACCAAAGGTTAAATTATTTCCTGTATTTGCACCTATTACGTTGTCTTGCATTTGAATAAGCATGACTTTTTTACCTGCCGTAAAAGCACCACCAGACAGATTTGCGTTCGAAATATTTAAGGTAGTTCCTGAAATAGAATTTACCTTGGCATAACCATTAACAATAGACTGCGAGAATAATTGAAAATGTAAAAACAGCATTAACACCAAGGGCGTAATTTTATTTTTAACTTGTTTGACGTTCAAATAACTATTCACTTTGTGTAGTAGATATGTTAGTAACTATTTAATAACTTTTGATTATCAAACATAAAGTGGCTTCAACGTACAAAAATAGAATAAAAAAAAATGATATCCTAATAAAATTATAACACCCTGATTTTAGCAGGATGATTTTGATTACGAATCGTTTAACTTAACTTTTAAACCATTCGTTACAACGTTTCAAATATCTATATTTAATAACAAAACAGGCCTTATTTTTTCCTTCTGTAGAATAAATAAGTATAAATACATAGACGAATCTATGCATATTCCTAGTAATTCATCCATTTGTAAAACACACTAAGCAACAATTTAATCGTTCGAATTGAAATGCTATCAAAAAAAAAGGAACAACTTTCGTCATTCCTTCTATCCAATCGTAATTGATTTTTTTAGTGATGATGTCCGTGTTCTCCGTGAACGTGTCCATGATCTATTTCTTCTTGTGATGCTTCGCGAATTGCCAACACTTCGCCTATGAAATGTAAATCTGTGCCCGCTAAAGGATGATTGAAGTCCATTTTAATTAATTCTGGTGTTACTTCAAGAACGCGTCCACGTAAATTATTTCCATCGTTATCCGACATTGGGATTAAGGCTCCTACTGGAAAATGCTCTGTGTTGAACGTACCATTTTCGTCATGGAACACTTCCAATGGAATCATTGCAATTTGATCTTCATCTGCATTACCATAGGCGTTTTGTGATTGAATGACAAACTCAAAAGAATCTCCCACTTTTTTTCCATAAATATTCTCTTCGAATTCAGGGATAATCGCTCCAACACCATATAAAAATACCATCGGATTTTCTGTGCTAGTCTCTTCGATTTTCTCTCCTGTTTTGTGATCTGATAGTTTGTAGTTCAACGAAACCACCAATTTCTCTTGAATTGTCATATTGATTCTTTTTAATAAAGGGCAAATATACTGACTAATTTCAAAAAAGTTGTTCTCACTATTAGCCCTTTCTTTATCTAAATTCTAAGGCTATTTTCTAGTGAAGAAGAATTTTAAACGTTCGCTTCAAACCATTTCGTTCCAATCGTACAAAATACATTCCGCGTGGAAGTAAGGTGACACGCAATTCATTGCCATTTCGGTACAGTTCAATTTTTTGTCCTGAAGGTGAATAAACTTCCATTTTATCAGTCGTATTCAATCCATTAATTGTTATAAAATCGCTCGTCGGATTGGTTTCAATCGACCAGTTTTCAGGGCTGTACTCTGAAATCCCGACTGGACAACTCAGCTTGTTGATGTGCTGCCAAATGGTATCGTTGTATTCATTTCCAACATAACTAGCGCCCATTGATGAACCCATGCGAACAATTACAAGGTCTTGAGATGGCACAACATTGATGATTTGACCGTTTTTACCGAGTGCTGCATACATATCGCTTGGAGCGTTTGGGACAGCTGAGCCAGAGAAAACAAATTGTGTACTCGGCAGCATAAAACTCGACTGTCCATTCAACCAGGTCAAATAGCCATAACTATTATTTAATGTTTGAGAAGGTGAGTGCATTTCATTCAAATAATTGATATCACTTTGAACAGTTGTTCCATTCCAAACGCCATCTTGCGAAAGTAATAAACCAAATCGCGCCATGGATCTTGCTTTAGATACATAAACGTTATTGTATCCGAATGAATAAAACATACCTGTCATCCCGATTTTGGCACCAATTTTTTGCTGAACATATTGATTTAAGGTAAGCCCTGAAGCATTTTCAATAACACCATCCAATAAGGTGTATGGACTGTTGTGATAGGACCAACGCGTTCCTGGTGCTGCCAAATATTCAAGACAATTTGGATCCGTACAATCGAACGATACGCCTTCGTCTAATCCTGTTGTCATTGTTAATTGATGGCGAATTGTAATGACACCTTCTTGCGTAGGAGTGAGGCTTGTCCAAGCAGTTCCTAAATAAGCACTTGTTGGATCATTTATGTTGAGTAATCCTTCTGTTTGTGCTATTCCAACGGCGTAGGCTGTTAGGGTTTTTCCGGCTGAATTCCAAACCCATAAACTGTCTTTTGTGAATGTGCCAAAGTACTTTTCAAGAACAATTTTCCCGTTTTTTAAGACAATAAACGCCTTTGAATCCGAACTTTCAAGATAATCATATAATACTTGAATTGAATCCTCACACCAACCTAATTCGGATGGAGAAATGGTATCCCAAGTGTTTCCTGAAAGAGGAGGGAAGTAGGTTTGACAATTTGCTGTACTGTACCAACAACAAAAAAGTGATAAAAAAGCAAGAATCTTCATCTGATTTGTTTAATTACAAGCAAATTACACGATTTATTCCAAATTAGAAAGTTCTGTTTGAACAAAATCTGCTAATTCTTTTAAATAGTTCTCTGTAAAGTCAAAACGAATTCCAGCTGTTTCATAAATTTCGGGAATTGATTTCGTGTATCCCAATCTTAAAGCTGCTTTGTAATCATCAATAGCTTGCTGGAAGTTGGTCATGCTGTTTTTCCAAACACCTAAAGCACCCAATTGTGCAATGCCATATTCAATATAGTAGAATGGAACTTCGAATAAATGCAATTGACGTTGCCAAGCCGTTTTTTGAACCGCTTCAAAACCTGTCCAATCGGTTAAGCCGGTTCCATATTCTTTTGAAATTGCTACCCATTTAGCGTGACGCTCATCCACCGAATGCGTCGGGTTTTCATACACCCAATGCTGGAATTCATCTATCTGTGCAATCCAAGGAAGTAGTTTAAGAATTGTTTCCAATTGGTCTTTTTTCGCACGGTTTAATTCAGTTGCATCCGTATAAAATTCATTCCATAGATTCATCGTCAATAATTCCATCGACATAGAAGCCAATTCGGCAACTTCAGAAGGTAAACTTTTGAATCCTGTCAATTCCAAATCTCTACTCAAGAACGAATGAACAGCATGACCTCCTTCGTGAACCATTGTCACCAAATCACGCTGAGCACCAACTGAATTCATGAAAATAAAGGGAACACCAATTTCGTAAAGCGGATAATTGTATCCTCCTGGCGCTTTTCCCGCTTTTGAATCTAAATCCAAGTGGCCCATTTCGTCCATGGTACGCAAACAATTCCCGAAATAGACATCGATTTTATCAAACATGGCAATGCTTCCATTTAACAACTCTTCACCTGTTGAAAATGGTTTCAATGGTGCTTTTCCGTCTGGATCCACATCGGCATCCCATGGTTTGAACTGCGCTTTACCAAGTTTGTTTAGTTTCGCCTCTTGAATTGTTCTTACCATCGGCACAATTAATTTTTTAATCGCATCATGGAAATTGAAACAATCTTCTTTTGTATAATCAAAGCGACCTAAGGATTGAAATTTATAATCTCTGTAATTTTCAAATCCAGCATTCAGCGCAAGTTGATGTCTTTTTTGAACTAACTCGGTGTATAAATCATCTAATTTATCAGCGTCTTCTGACCGACGAACAGCCATTTTCTCAAAAACCGTTTTACGCAACACTTCATCTTGCTCTTTTAACAGGGAAGACGCTTTTTGCATCGTGATTTGTTCTCCCTCATGTTCAATTGTTTGTGCCGCGGAAATGGATCCAAATTGCTGACTTTTTTCATTTATTTCGGCTTCAATAGCAATGTTTTCCTCGCGGAACAAGTCCAAGGCTGTTTTCACAGAACGGAAATAAATATGATGTGCTTGGTCTTTGTCTAATTCAGTAAAATAGGGTGAATCAACCAATTTTTGATTCAATTGATCTTCGAAAGGTGCAAGCTCAGGTTGAATTTTAGTAACGAAAAAAGTATAGGCTTCACTCAAGGATTCATCACGTGTGTCAATTGTCATTTTGATGTAACGCCAAGCCGCATCCTCTTCTAAAACAGCTTCCAATTCACTTTTGTCTTTCAACCATTTGGTATAATCTTCTTTTGTTTCAATCATTCGTGCGCCTAAATCATCAAAATAGGTTTTGATTGATTCCCAGCGATCGATTTGTAAATTCTCTGCAACGAATGTGCGTTTTGCTTTCTCTATTTTCATACAAATGGGTCATAAAAAAACCCCGAACTTCGGGGTTTTTAAAATTACATATTTTCGAACTGATTCAATCAGCTTGCTAAGGTAGTTTTGAACAGTCAAGTTTTGACATGCCTAAACCAATCTTATTTTCCGCGACTAGAACCTGTTTTGGTTGCTGTTGTTTTCTTAGCTGCTGCAGGTTTTACTGCTTTGGCTGCTGGGGAAGCTTTTGGTTTCGCAGTTGTAGCTGCTTTTTTCGCTGGTGCTTTTTTCGCTGGCGCTGCTTCTTCTGTTCCTTCGGAAGTAGCTTTTTTTGCTTTAGGTGCTTTTTTCTCAGCAACCACTTCTTCCATTTGTACTTCTTCTGTTTTTACTTCTTCTTTTACTTTCAAATTTCCAGACTTGTGCAATAAATTATACCACTGGAACATTTTTTTTACGTCAGAAGGATAAACTCTTTCTTGGTCATAATTAGGAAGAATTTCCAATAAGTAGGTTTGAAGTACTTTCATATCTTCCTTGTGAGAAGGACATTCTTTTCCACCTTCTTTTGTATGGATTGCAGTTAACAAGTCACGCAATGGTGCATCATCATCATACGTGTAGATACTAATATCATCTAATGCTGAAATACGATCCGTAGAATACGCTGGAAAACGTTTATTATCAATCAAAGACTCAACGATAATGTTGTTTTTACCTTGAGCGATTACTTTGTAAAGACCTGGTCTTCCTGAAATTGCAATTATACCTGTTAAATCCATTCTTATTTATTTACGTCGCCAAAAATATAAATTCTTTGTTAGCCAAATTACATTCTTGTGATTTTTGCGTAAATCTTTTCTGATTCTAGCTCAATAATCACATGATAAATCCCGCTTGGGAGTGATGATATGGAATAACTGTCTGAATCTATTTGGTTGATAGATAATTGTTTACCACTGTTATTGTACAGTTTTACAGATTTAATTTGTTCATCCGATTTTATTTTAAATAAATCCGATGTTGGATTAGGGAAAATCGAAATTTTAGATGAATTAACTTCTGTTAGACCTAAAACAATCACAATTGGTTCCGTTTCTGAAACGCAGCCATTCGTATTCACGGTGTAACATGAATAGGTTCCGTATGGAGGCGCAATTGCCAAAGTTGAACTCGTTGCTCCAGGAATGTCCACTCCATTTAAGGTCCATTGGTAATTTGTTGAAAGCGTAAACGTCGACAATTGATTGCCATTAAGCGCGATTGGGTCAATTGGGAAAGCGGGTAAAACTTCAATTGTTACGGTATCTGTTTCTGCCGTGCAACCCTTTTGATTAATCGCCAACGCAGCGTAATCTCCTGAAATAGAAGGAGTATAAGGGTATCCCTCAAAACCGTCAATCCAAATCGCATCTGTTATTGGCGTCAAATTGCTTGAATTAATCAAGATTGGAACATTTGAACAAATCGTATCGTTTACGACCAAGGTTGCCGTAAACTCATTCAATAACATCAAGGCCAATGCATCTGCTTTTCCATTTCCGTAGCCATAATTAGGCAATGAACCGGTGTAGTTGTCTGAATAGGCAGTCGCAATCAAATCCGCTTTGAAATCAGCAAAGGTGGCTTTATTACACTTTTCTAGATACAGCGCAGCAATTCCAGAAATGACAGGGGAAGCCATTGACGTTCCACCATTTCGTGCATGCCAACCACCTGAATCCACTGCTGCCCAATAAGCTGGATTTGTCAATAACCAAAGTGGTGCTGCAGACAAAGAAATATCACCACTCGCTGAAATGTCTGGTTTCTGGCTGTTGTGTCTATTTGGTCCTTTACTCGAATTTGGTGAAAGTTTACCCGGAAGTGTTGGGTCAGGTGAAACAAATACATTGTTATTATTATCGATGTGACTTTTTCTATTTCTGAAATTCCCAACAGTAATTACTTTATCTGAACAAGCCCAAGAAGAGACGATTGTTTGCAAGGAATCTGGCATGTGGTAATTTACAATCGAAGGCATGACAATGGAAGATGGAATATTTGTTACAAGGTTGTTTAAGCCCATCCATGTTCCACTCCATAAATCATATTTTCCACTTCCTTTTGTTTCAAAGCGAAATAAATAGTTTGTTGAATCAACATTGCTATAATAGGCTTCCATATGATAGTTTCCATTCACAAGTTCAGTGTAGATTTCAATCGTAGCGATGCGGTTCCCATTCGAATTGAAGATGGTATCAAAAATGGGTGTATTAATCGATGACTGTGCCGGGCGGAAATCAGTTCTACCTCTAAATCCATAGGCTGGACCTGGTTTATCTGCTCCAAATGCAAAATCAAATGTTGCATCTGATTGATCTGACCATAAATCGAAATAGATGTGATTTGGACCAAAAGCCGCATTTGCCGAACTGTTATTCTGTATCCAAACAAACGAAGTGTCAGTATCAACATTTCCTGTTACATGGTATTTAGCTTGGTTACCCGAGTTTCCAGCTGCACAAACAACAATTCGTCCTTCTTTTGCAGTTAGCAAGGAATCAATGTATTCTCCAGCAGGATCTAGTCCATCATGACTACCAAGATAGGTCCCTAAACTTAAATTAACAACCGCTGGTAAACCCAAGGTGTCTGCAACTTTAAAAATGTAATCACAAGCATCAGCAATGGTTAAGGTCCAGTTGCTTAAATTAAAATTGGTTTCAACAATAACGATTTTTGCATCAGGAGCAACACCTTTATTTGAACCGTTCGCATTTGCATTTCCAGTTCCCATTCCAGCAACGGTTGACCCATGTGCCGTCGATTCTTCTGTACTTGTGCACGTTCCATTATTGATTTGAGCTGAATCCCAAACAATTCCGTAATTATAGGGTTGAGGCACAGTTCCGCCTGAATTCGTAGAATGATCCCAATATCTCAAAACACGCGTGTTTCCATTTGCATCTTGAAAATCCGGATGATTCCAATCGATTCCTTGATCAACAAAACCTACAACAACATCTTTACCAGTGTAAGAACTACTCAATCCACCAAGTCCATTGTGCACTTGTACAACATTGTGTTTCGCTAAGGCGCTATCAGCCAAAGCAACAGGAGGTGCAAATTCAAAATAATAGTTTTTTAATTCTAAACTTTTCGTTTTTGCATCAATCCAACTTGCTGTTGTTGAGATGAATAGCCAATTCGCCGTTTTATATTTTACCTGAATCTTTTCCTTATTCAAAAGTACTTTTGTAACTTCATCATTTGGAACACAAAACGTAGTTACCTCGTTTGGTGCTTTTGTCAAGAGGGATTGAAACCCAAACTTGTGATGTTGAGCGCTTGAATTCGCTGAGAAAAATAGAATAGCCATTATTCCCAAGAGCAATGACAAGTTAGTTCGAACCATTTGTAAGCAATTTTTACCTTAAGACGTAAATATAAACCGAATGGTTAAAAAATCAGCAAGGTTTAAAAGATAATTTATACTTTTCATTTAATTATTAGACAATTTTTAAGTTCACATCATTATGAAAAAAAGAATCATTCAACTTAGTTTATCCATTTTTGCATTTGGAATTACTAACTTATTATACGGTCAAACGCTTGATAAAGGCGTATTGAACTGGTACAATGGTAAATCCGGAATGGAAACAGAAGCAGCATACAAATTATTGAAAAAGAGAAAATCTAATTCAGTTGTAGTTGCAGTAATTGATTCTGGAATTGACATCGAACACAAAGACCTTGAAGGTAAAATTTGGGTGAATAGTGACGAGGTTCCAAACAACGGTGTTGATGATGATAAAAATGGTTACATCGATGACGTAAACGGATGGAATTTCTTAGGAAATGCAAAAGGTGAAAACCTGAACGAAGCATGTCTTGAGAAAACGCGTATTTTGAGAGATTTATCGAAAAAGTTCGACGGAATTGATGTTGAAACATTAACCGATGCTGAAAAAGAAGAATATGCTCTTTACGAAAAAGTAAAAGGAGAAGTGCAAGGAGAATACATGAATTATTCAAGCTACTTGGAGCAAATGGATATGATCACGATGATGATTGACCAAGTTCCAGTGATGGTGGGTTCTACAATTGGTAAAACAGATTATACGCTGAAAGACCTTGAGAAATGGAATCCAACGGAAGAGCAAATGATTCAATTGAAAGATTTTGCGATTGCGATTTTGAAAGGTGAAGTGACCAAAGAAATTATGGCAGAACAAAAAACGCAAATTGAGCAAATGGTCAATTATAACTTAAATGTGGAGTTTGATGACCGTGCTTTAATTGGCGATAATCCGCATGATTTTTCAGATACAAAATACGGAAACAATAACGTTGAGGGACCAGAAGCTTTACACGGAACACATGTTGGAGGAATCATCGGAGCAATTCGCGGAAACAACCTAGGTGGTGACGGTGTTGCTGATAATGTAAAATTAATGGTTTTACGCGCTGTTCCAAACGGTGATGAGCAAGATAAAGATATTGCCTTATCAATTCGTTATGCTGTAGATAATGGTGCGCAAGTAATCAATATGTCATTTGGAAAAGCGTATTCTGTTCACCAAAAAGAAGTGTTTGAAGCCTTTGAATACGCCGATTCAAAAGGTGTTTTATTGGTGCATGCTGCCGGAAACGACAATGCAAACATCGATACAGATCCAAATTACCCAACATCATTGTACAGTTTCCAAACTAAACCCTTGGATATGTTCTTGACAATTGGTGCTTCAACACGCATGACATCAGATAAATTGGCTGCTTCGTTCTCAAATTACGGTCAAACAAAAGTGGACGTTTTTGCGCCAGGACACGATATTTATAATTCAGTTCCTCAAAGTGATTACGCGAAATTAAACGGAACATCAATGGCGGCGCCAATGGTTGCTGGAGTTGCTGCTTTGTTACAAGGATATTTCCCATCATTGACGATGAAAGAAATCAAAGAAGTGATGTTGAAATCTTCGAAGTCATACAAAGGAACGCAACAATTAATGCCAGGTTCATCAACGGATAAAGTTGATTTTGCAACACTTTCGGTTACTGGTGGAGTTGTAAATGTTAAGAATGCAGTGAAAATGTGTATGGCTATAGAAAAATCTAAAGCTACAACAAAATAAGGCGTCCAAAAAGTACTATTCTGCCTCGTTGTTTTCGAAAGTCAACTTTAGTCATTTGCACTTGTAAACACCTAAAGTCTCCTTCTTAACGCCTCGCATTCTATCACTTTTAAAACACCTATAAATTTGACAAGGAGGCCGTCTTTATGGATAGCCTCTTTTTTTAATTCTAAAAATACCGATATGAAATATATACTCTTACTCGTAACGTCATTCTTAATTTCTACAAGCCATGGACAAGAACTTGATTCCTTGATCAACAATTGGCACAAAGCAGCCGGTAAGGCCGATTACGACACTTTCTTTGGCTTAATGGACAAATCCTTTGTGTATTTGGGAACAGCACCAGGCGAACGCTGGGACAAAGAAGCCTTTTCAGCATTCGCAAAACCTTTTTTTGATAAAGGAAGAGCCTGGGATTTCAAACCGTCGAATCGTGTGTGGATGTTTTCTGAAAACAAGAAAATGGCTTGGTTCGATGAAGATTTAGACACGTGGATGCGTGGTTGTCGTGGCAGTGGCATCATGGTAAAAAAGAAAGGCGAATGGAAATTGGTCTATTACAATTTGACCGTTTTAATTGAAAACGAAAAGGTGCAAGCGTTCATCAAATTACGCGATGAACCACTGGAACCGCAGAAATAACAGTACAAAAAAAAAGAGCGACTAGATCATCTAATCGCTCTTTTCTTTAAATCAAAAGCTTGAAACGTCTTTTCACAAAGAAGTACGAGGCTCGCCTAAAATTTCATCGTAGAGTCCGACAACTGACGGATGAGTAGATGAAATTTTAAAGAACGAAGTAATTCAACGTGAAAATGCGTTGCCTAATTAGTTGTTTCCTTTTGCATGATCGGCAAGGAACTGCGCTAAACCAATATCAGTTAATGGATGTTTTGCCAAAGCTTTGATTGCGCTTAATGGGCCAGTCATCACATCAGATCCAATTTCAGCACAGTTGATAATGTGCATTGGGTGACGAACAGACGCCGCTAAGATTTGCGTATCGAACATGTAGTTATCGTAAATCAAACGAATTTGAGCAATCAAATCCAAACCATTTGTTGAAACATCGTCCAAACGACCTAAGAACGGAGAAATGTAGGTTGCACCAGCTTTTGCAGCTAACAATGCTTGTCCAGCAGAGAAAACCAAGGTACAATTTGTTTTAATTCCTTTTCCTGAGAAGTATTTAATTGCTTTAATTCCTTCTGGAATCATTGGGATTTTAACCACGATGTTTTTGTGCAAGGCAGCCAATTTTTCACCTTCACGCACCATTCCTTCGAAATCAGTTGAAATAACTTCAGCGCTCACAGGTCCATCAACGATGTTACAAATTGTCACATAGTGATTGATAATGTTCTCTTCGCCAGTGATGCCTTCTTTCGCCATTAATGATGGGTTTGTTGTTACACCATCCAAAATTCCAAGGTCATTTGCTTCCTTGATATCGTTTAAATTCGCTGTGTCAATGAAAAATTTCATAAAGTCGTTTTTTTTGACAAAAATAAAGCATTGAATCCGTTAGGTAAGAATCGAGACCAGAGTATTTTTTACGATTTATTCACAATTGGGAATGGGGTATCAATAATTCACTAATCGAGTAGGAAATCGGTGATAAACATAAAAAGTTGACTTCAATATTCAGCCATACTAAGTTCGGTTAAGTCCATTATTTCCGATAATTTGATCAGTCGCGCTACATTTATCGGCTTCCACGTTTCTTCAAAAATTTCTTCACCGTCATCTTTGTGTGCGTTAATGTTCACTCGTTCTAATTTCTTTTTACTTAAGAAATTGATGCTTATTTCTCTTACGACAACAGGGCCATAGTTTTCAATCTCGTCATAACCTATTAATACTAAATCTGAGTTCTTAAGTTTAAATGTATATTTCCAGCTCCCGTACCTTCCGTGATTTTCGCTGATAATTACGTTTCCTTTTTTAATTTCAAAACCAAGTTCAGGAGCAGTGTAAACACCACCATCTTCATTTTCTGAAGAAAAACAATCGTAGTTTTTACACGCTAATTCGTAATAATCACCCTTGTTAATTAATACAATAATTCCTCTTCGATTGCGGTCCAATTTCCCACGGAATTCAACTTTAACTATTTTACTTTTGTCTGTACCTTTAATAATAAGAATACGATCTTCTCTGCCATCATTGTTCAAATCACCTTTGAGCTCATTCCAACCTTCATTGAACATACCACCATCTGAGGTGTGGAGAACATATCCTTTGGGAATAAAGTCCAAGGGATTTTTATGTCTGACACTATTTTCAGCCTTTTTAGCAATTGGTCTGGATCCATGTGTAGTTTCTATTTTTGTACTTGTCTTTTTGTTAGCGTGTTGTTTTTCGTTTTTACACGATTGGAGTGCAATAAAAACAATGACTGCGAATACAAGAGGGTGTAAATTTTGTTTTATCATTTTTTAATAATATTGTTTTTTCTCACAAGTGTTAATTGTAATTAACACTTTAAGACTAAACTAATAATTTTTCTGGAATTGATTTGTTGAATTGTCCGGATGATTTTGTGCTCTGAAAAACAACTTTTTGGAGAATTTCCAACTTCTTGGACAAAAAAAGAGGGGTAAGCTACTCACATCGCACCGCTCAACTTCTTACCTTTGCTACGTTCCCGTCCTGGAGGAGTCAGAAGGAGCTGGTCGTACAAGACTTACCCCGCCGCAAAGTTAATGAGAATTCTGAATTGTCATGCAAACTTTGTGAAAAATCACTTTTTGAGCAAAAAAAAACGGCTCAATCAACTTGAACCGTTTTTATATCCTTGAAATGAAACGTCTTATAAATGCAAGAAACTTTTCTTTGCCAATAATTCGTCTTCTGATTCTCTGTAATTCGGATCATCAACACAACAGTCAACCGGACAAACAGCAGCACATTGTGGCTCATCGTGGAAACCAACACACTCCGTACATTTGTCGTGTGTAATATAATACACATCCATATCAACTGGTTCAAATGCTTTATCTGCTAAGACTTCCTCACCATCCAATGTTGTAATTATTCCTTTTAGGGTAGTTCCGTCTGAATATTTCCATTCAGCACCACCTTCATATATTGCGTTATTCGGACATTCTGGCTCGCAAGCTCCGCAGTTAATGCATTCGTCCGTAATCATTATTGCCATGACTCAAAAATTTTGGTTTGCAAATATAGCAACGCTTGACGAATTGTTTTGTTCATTTTGCACAAAAAAATAGAAAATTTTGTCCTCAATCGAATGTTTGAAGGTAATTTTGCAGGGTGAAACAAGAAGAAATTGTAAAAGCTTTTGCTCAATTGGGCAAGTTAATGGCGGCTTTAGGCGAAGGAGCAGCGTGGAATGGATACGAATCGGGCGTAACCGAAGAGGAATATTTGACCTTAAAAGGCGTTGTTGGCCGACAATTCTTTTACAATGGTTGGTTCACGAAAGAAAATGTGCAACAAGCACTCTTGGCACTTGGTAGTCAATTAACCGAAGAACAACTGACAGTTTGGTCAGCACGATATCAATTTTCTTCAGCTCCGAAAAAAGTAGCTTTAATCATGGCGGGAAATATTCCCTTGGTTGGGTTTCATGATTTCTTGTGTACAGTGTTATCGGGTCATATTGCGGTTTGTAAATTAAGTTCAGACGATAAAACTTTATTACCAGCACTTGGTCATCATTTAATTCAGTTCTTGCCAGAATTGAAAAACCGCGTGGAATTCACAACAGGTAGAATAGGTGAGGTGGATGCCGTAATTGCAACAGGTTCAGATAATTCGTTAAACTATTTTGAACAGTATTTCGGGAAATACCCACACATTTTCAGAAGAAACAGAACTTCGTTGGCAGTTATAACTGGTGAAGAAACTGCTGAAGATTTCCACGAACTAGGAAATGATATTTTCAACTATTACGGACTCGGTTGTCGCAATGTATCGCATTTGTTGATTCCAAAGGGATTTGAATTGAATCGTTTTTTTGAAGGAATCATTCAGCACGGCGATGTGGTAAATCACAATAAATACGCGAACAATTACGATTACAACAAAGCTGTGTTTCTGCTAAATCAGCACGAGTTGTTGGACAATAATTTTGTGCTTCTGAAAGAATCCACGGATTTATTTAGTCCCCTGGCAATAGTACATTATCACTATTATGAAACCTTAGAAGAAGTCAATCAATATTTATCGGAACACAAAGATCAACTTCAAGCAATCGTTGGAAAGAACTTTATTCCATTCGGAAAAGCACAATGTCCGATGTTGGATGATTACGCAGATGGGGTAGATACAATGGCCTTCTTGCAAACTTTAAAATAAACTCAAAGTATTTCATCTAGATTCTTTCCTTATTCCAAACGCTCTATTCAACCGTTGAAGAAATAAAAAACGGCAGTTCGCAAACCACCGTTTTATGCTAAACTGAAAATCAAGCTATGAACTTGTATGCTTGAATAATGGCTTTTCAGTCGAAAGTAACGCAATTTTTCATCTTTTTTTTTCGATAAACATTTCAGAATGACGCTTAAATCAATCAAAGCTACCATTTGCACTTTTGTGCGGGAAATACATCTGTTTTCGCATAAGTTTGATTGAACCAATAAAAAGGAAAGGTGTATCAATCATTGTCGACAATCAATTGAGTAAGTACACAAAGTATCAATCTTTTAAAACTATGTATTATGATTCTGATTTTAAGTATTATCGTTTTAGTTGCCGTCGTATCGCTTTACGATTACTTCTCTTCAAGAAGTTGGCAACGCGTCACATCAACTGTGCGCAACAATGTTGTTTTTGAAAATCGCAATAAAGCATATGGCGCTTATGCCATTCGCCGCGATTATGATAAAACACTCTTAATTATTATGGTATCAATGCTGTTTGGTATTGGTGGCGTTTCCGCAGCTTACAGTTCGTTTGGTACATCTGCACCAGAAGAAGTCGCAGAAGTTAAGACCAAAGTTGAAACCCAAATTGAAATTGAGTTGGATCTTCGTGAAAAGGATGACTTCAAAAAAGAAGAGGAGAAAAAAGAAGAAGTGGTAGAAGATCAACCTGAATCGCAAGAAAAAGTTGTTCAAAACATTGAACCGGTTGTTAAAAATGAAGTAGTTGAAACAAAAGTGTTAACACAAGAAGAATTAGACGCTTTAAAAACAGGTGCAGAGAACAAGGATAAAATTGGCGATGGTCTGACAACGACAAAAAAAGAGGAGGAGAAAAAAGAAGGAGATGGCAATGGCGGCGGCACTGGAACAATCGTCGATTTTCCTGAAATTGAAGCGCACTATATGGGTGGACAACCAAGGATGGCAGGATTTATTCAAGAAAAGTTGGAATATCCTGAAATTGCTCAGCAAACAGGTATACAAGGTATTTGTTACTTAAAGTTCATTGTCAATACGGATGGAAGTATTAGTTCTGTTAAAGTATTGCGCGGGATCCCTGGTTGTCCTGAGTGTGATAAAGAAGCCATCCGCGTGCTAAAATCAATGCCAGTATGGGTGCCTGCAGAGAGTGGCGGAAGAAAAGTACCTTCTTACTTTAATTTGTCGATTAATTTTGCCCTTGATTAATTTCCAATTGAATAAAATTTAATGATTTAATAACGTGCTTTTTAGGTGGTAAATGTGTTGGTTTTAGCAGATAAAACGCCAAAACCAACACATTAAATAAAAAGGTAAACAATTAAAAAAAAAGGTGCTACAAATATGTAGAACTATTGAAAGTTTTTTGTTATGTTTGGCACCTAAATCGTAAAATAAAGGATAAAATAAAATTTAGTATTATGAGCAACAATCAAAAAACATCAGGTGGTTTTTCATCTTTAATGGCGGCAATCGCTATTGTTATTGCATTGGTAATTGGTGTACTTATTTACAAACTAGTATTTGGTAACCCAGCAAACTTCGTTAACGGTCTTAAAGATGCTAAGGCAAACTTACCGTATTGGGAAAACGAACCAGTAGAAGAGGGCGTTGGTCACATTTTTGGTTTGATCCACAAAGGAGGATTTATCGTACCAATTCTTGTAGCAATTAACATCATCATCGTTACTTTCTCTGTTGAGCGTTTTATTACATTAACAAGAGCGAAAGGTAAAGGAAGTATCGATAAATTTATTTCTAAAATCAAAGGTTTATTAGATACGAAAGAAGTTGCTACAGTAAAAGAAACGGTAGCTACAGCAATTGAAGAGTGTGATGCACAAAGAGGTTCATTGGCAAACGTTGTTCGCGCAGGTTTGGAGAAATATTCTCATGTTGCTGAAGATAGTTCGATGGACAAAGAACAAAAAATTGAATCTTTGAAAAAAGAGTTAGAAGAAGCGACTGCTTTGGAATTACCAATGTTGTCTAAAAACTTGGTTGTCCTTTCTACATGTGCTTCGATTGCAACATTAGTTGGTTTGATTGGAACGGTATTGGGGATGATCTCTTCGTTTGCTGCGATGTCTTCAGGTACTCCTGATCCAGCTAAACTTTCAGCAGGTATCTCTGAGGCCTTGATCAATACAGCATTTGGTATTACAGGTTCAACTATTGCAATTGTAATGTATAACTTCTTCTCTACGAAAGTTGACACAATGACATATAGCATTGATGAAGCAGCGTTTACAATCGTTCAAGATTTCTCTGCTTCAAACAAATAATTAAGAAGAAAAAGTAACTAATTAAATTTTAAGGGAAATGCCTAAAATTAAAATGCCCAAAAGCAGCCCGTCCATAGATATGACTCCTATGGTGGATTTGGCTTTCTTGCTTGTTACTTTCTTCATGCTTGCTGCAAGTATTCGTCCGAGTGATCCAGTTGATGTTGATATCCCAACAAGTATTAGTGACATGGCTATTCCAGCGAATGTTGTACTTGTAACTGTTGATGCTGGTGGTCGTGTTTTCTTTAAGATGTCTGATCCAGAAGCAAAAAGAGAATTGATCACAAGTATGATGGGAAAATACAAATCCCTTCAATTAACTGAAAAACAGGTCGAAGAATTCACATTGATGGAAACATTTGGTTGTACAATAGGTGAATTACCTCAGTACTTAGATTTGAGTACAGATGAGAGACGCCAATTCAATACACCAGGAATTCCTTACTTGGATTCAACAACAAACCAATTGAAAGATTGGATTGATTTCGGTAACCGTGCAGCAGTTAACTCAGGAAGAACAGCATTTGAAGTAGCCGAAATGGATGGGTTAAATCCCGATCCTAAGGATTTTGTTCCGAAGTTTATTCTAAGAGTTGATAGTAAAACATTGTATGCGAATGCGCAAAAAGTAATTGATGTTTTCAGAGATCTTGACTTGAATAACTTGAATTTTATAACTTCTATGGAGATGGCTCCATTGTAATACAGAAGAATTATGGCAGAAATAGCAGAAGGCGGCGGCGGTGGCGGCCACGATAAAGGAAAGAAAAGAGCCAAGAAGAGTTCTACAAAAGTAGATATGACTCCAATGGTGGATTTGGCTTTCTTGTTGTTGACTTTCTTCGTATTGACAACGACATTTGCAAAGCCTAAAGTAATGAGTTTGGTATATCCTGCTAAGTTGACAGACGAGGAAATGAAGGATATTAAACCAACAAAAATTAACAACGCAATTACATTTTTGTTAACGGAAGATAAAGTTTATTACTACGAGAATGAATTTTTCGCTAAAGGAAATCCACAAGGTGAACCACCAACAGAATTGAAAGAAACAAATTTCAGCCCTGACGGTGTTCGTGCATTACTTGCAAAAGGAAACAAATTTGTAATTCAAGAAAGAGAGCGCCTTGAAAAATTAGTGGAAGGAAAACAAATGGTAGATTCAGTTTTTACCAATAAAATGATCGAAGCTAAACAAAACAAGAAAGCACTTAAAGTCTTGATTAAAACAGACGATAAAGCAACATGTAAAAACTTCATCGATCTTGTGGATGAGTTAAAGATTGCTGATATCGGTATGATTGCACCGGTGGAAATCTTGAAATCGGAATTAGATTTATTAAAAGCTAAAGCAAACTAGTATGACACTCATATTAATATTAATAGCGCTTGTAGCAGGGGTAACATTGTATGATTACTTCTCTCAAGGTGCTTGGGCTCAGGTAACTTCTGACCAACGAAATGATGTCGTTTTTGACCATCGTAACCAAGAATATGGAGCGTATGTTTTACGAAAAGATTACAGTAAAATCATCCTAATTATTATGGGTAGTTTGATTCTAATCTTGGGATTGACATTTGGTACAGTTGCTTATTATCAAAGTCTGCCAGAAGATTTAGAAATCAACGCGAAAAAAGACAATAGCCAATTTGTTGAAGTAGCTCCTCCGATGGAAGAAGAAGTTCCACCTCCACCAAAAGAGTTAGTTCCACCTCCACCACCATTGGAAGAGCGTGTCGCTTTTACTCCGCCGGTTGTTACGAACTTACCAGTTGAGGACCCTCCGTTTATTCAACAAGAGGATGCTCCAAAGGCTGGTAAAGAAAACCAAGAAGGTACAGGTGATCCATTTGCGAACAATCCAGATCCAGGTCCAGACCCTGTTCCAGATCCACCAAAACCAGATGAACCAGCGATGTTCGTTGATGAAGAGGCTGTCTTCCCAGGTGGACCAGCAGCGATGAATGCTTACATTGTCAATAACTTGGTTTATCCACAAGTGGCAATTGAAAATAACATCCAAGGTAAATGTTATTTGAAATTCGTTGTTTCTGTTGATGGTTCTATTTCACAGGTAACTATTGTACGTGGTGTATCAGGTTGTCCAGAATGTGATAAAGCAGCCTTGAAGGTTGTGAAGAGCATGCCAGCATGGAAACCAGGAAAATTGAATGGTCGCAGTACCGCATCTTGGTTCCAGTTGCCAATTAATTTCACATTAGAATAAGAATTCTTTGATTTATAAATCCCCGATTGACATGTCTTTCGGGGATTTTTTTTATATTTTTGTTATATGGAATCTGTTAATAAAGTAATCTCACTATTCGCCATAGTGATGTGTTTGGTACTTGCTTATTACATAAAGTTTGAAGATTTGTCGGCAGGAACCATGACGGAAAGTAGAAAGAATATTCTGTTAGTTATCTTGGTGTTGTATGCCATCTTCAGAAGTTATCGTTTGTATAAAATGATTAAAAAATAACGAATTATGAAAAAGAATTTCAAATTTATTGTGGCTGGAGTTTCCATTGCCGTGCTTGCAGCTTGCACCAATTATGGTGATGGTTCTGGTGCATCTGGTAAGAATGAATCCGTAATTTTAATTGAAGAATCGTTCAAGCCACTATTTGAAACAAGTATTGATACGTTTGAGGGTCAATTCCCTAAATACGATATTGCACCTTCCTATTTACCAGAGGGAGAAATCATTGAGAAATTCTATACTGGTGATTACAAAACCATCTGCATTTCAAGACAATTAACCAGCAAAGAGTTAAGCGATTTAAAAAAGAAACAAATTGAAGTACGCAGCGATAAAGTGGCAATAGAAGGAATTGCCTTGATCACGCATCCTGAAAATAAAGACAGCCTTATTACTGTTGGTCAATTGAAGCGAATCCTGAATGGAACAGATACCTTATGGCCACAATTGAAAACGCGCATCAATGTTGTGTTTGATCAAGAGAATTCTGCCAATTTTTATTATTTAAAAAATCTTTGTAAGCTTAAAAAATTACCTATAAATGTGTTTGCTGTTAAAGGAAATCAACAGGTGATTGATTATGTAAAAAAGAACAAAAGCGCTCTAGGAATCATTGGCGTGAATTGGATTTCGGATGCGGATGATTTTGATGCATTGGCTTTCTTGAACGGAATTACAGTTATGTCTGTTTCAAAGGATGGTAAAAATGAATTCCTTAAACCTTACGCAAGTTATTTGTTTTCACAAGATTATCCCTTGTCGCGAGAAATTTGGATGATTAATTTTGCAGGTAGAAGTAGCGTTTTTTCAAGCTTTGTAAATTTTATGATTGGAGAAAAAGGACAATTAATTGTTCAAAAATCAGCCTTGGTTCCGGCTAACGCTCCGATTCGTTTAATACAACTTGATGAAGAATAAGTGAATTATTCGTTTGAAAATAGGCACTTTGAAGAAAGTATTCTATTTTTGGCAGGACAATTGATAATGAACAAATACAAATAAGAAAAATAAAAACATGAACACAAAAAATCTAGTTGCATTAGCGTTATTAGTTAGTTCAACTTCCTTCGGTCAAACCTTGAAAGAGGCAATTCAAAAGACAGATAATGAGCGATTTGCGGATGCAGATGCGGATTTTAGAAAATTGATAGCTGCTGAGCCAGCAAATGGATGTTACCAATTTTATTTTGGGGAAAATTTCTACGAGCGTGGAGAACTTGATTCTGCAAAGGTTCGTTGGTCAAATGCCTTGAAAGTTGATCAAGTGGCTCCTTTGTCATTTGTTGGCGCTGGAAAAACGCTTTGGATGAACGGGGATGCGACTGGAGCAAAAGCACAATTTACCAAAGCAACTTCAATGACCAAAAACAAAAATGCTGAAGTGTTGCGCGCAATTGCAGAAACCTACATCACATCTGAAACGAAAAGCCTTGATGAAGCTATTACTTTATTGGAACTAGCAATTAAGTTGGACCCACGCAATGAAGATGGACATTTATTGATGGGAGATGCCTTGTATTTGAAAACGCCAACAGATGGTTCTCCAGCAATTAAAAGCTACAACAAAGTATTGGAAATTAATCCAAAATCTCCACGTGGAATTGTGCGCACGGCAAAATTATACCAGCGTGCGAAAAACTTCGAATTAGCTGATCAAAAATACAAAGAAGCACAAGCAATTGATCCAACTTATGCGCCTGCATATCGTGAAAATGCTGAGTTATATATGATGTTCAAACAATCAGAAAAAGCAATTGCAAACTGGAAAAAATACTTGGAATTGAACAATAGTACTGAAGCACGTTTCCGTTACGCGACAGCCATGTTTGTGGGTAAACAATATTGTGATGCAATTACTGAATTCGAAACTGTAGAAAATGCTGGATTAACAAATTTTTATTTGGAAAGAATGAAAGCATACGCTTTAATCGAATGTGCAACAGTAACCGATGGTCCTGCTAAAGGAATAGAATTATTGAACCACTATTTTACAATTGTGCCAAGTGATAAAATTCTCTTTTCGGATTATAAATACAAAGGTATGGCCTATTCTAAATTAGGTCAAGATTCTTTGGCTATTTTGGAATTGGAAAAAGCATCTGCATTAGATAGTAAAGTTGCTGTTGATTTGGCTCCAGAGATTGCTAAATTGTACATGAAAGCAAAGAAATACGACAAAGCAATTGAATATTACACATTAAAAGAAAAAAGCACGGCTTTAACACCTGGAGAATATTTGGATTTAGGTAAAGCTTATTTCGTTGGACCTAAAAATTATGCTTTAGCTGATAGTGCTTTCGGTAAATTGAATGCAATTTCTTCAACGTATGCTGCTGGGTTCTTCTGGAGAGCGCGTTCTTCTTACCAATTAGACAATAACAAGACGTATGCTGCTATGCCGTTCTATGAGAAAGTTGTTGAATTGGTTAAAGTAGAGGAAAGAGCTTCAAATAGCTACAAAGCAATTTTTATTGAAGCAGCGAAGTATTTAGGTGACTACTATTTATCTTCTCCTGCTAAAGATCCGATTAAAGCGAAAGAATATTGGACAATGGTAAACACTGTTGACCCAACAGATAAACAAGCAAAAGATTATTTAGGAATTAAATAATTTAAGCTTAACACATTTGAAATCCCTGTCCGAAATTATTGGACAGGGATTTTTTTCTGTGTAAATTAGGAATCAATCAAGTGATGAAATATGATTTATAATTCGTGATTATCCGCAAAAGCGGATGCTGCCTAAGGACGGTTATGATTTGTAATTCATGATTTCCTGCCTGTCGGCAGACAGGGTGATTCATGATTTACCAAGTTACGTTGTGTTTTTGGTTTTGTGAATTGTAAAATTTAAATATTTAAATTTTACAAAGAAATATACAACTGAATAAATTAGATTTATAGCAAATAGTTTAGCATTCTTGCTTATCCGCCGAGTCGAATGCTGCTTACGGCGGTTTTGATGTAAGATTTGTGATTCAACAAGTTAAGTTGTGTCTTTGGTTTTGTGAATTCTAAATTCTAAATTCTAAATATTTAAATTTTGCAATTAAACAAACAACTGAACAAATAAGATTTAGAATTCACGAATCAAAACATAAGCGCATAAAAAAGGCGATGAATCAACACCGCCTTTTAATTTAAAAACTAAATTTCTTACCAAATTCTAGCCACTTTTTCTTGAGGATTTCTCATTTTATCTCCCTCTTTTACATTGAATGCTTCGAAGAATTCAGGACAATTCATCAATGGTCCGTTTACGCGATACATACCAGGTGAATGAGGGTCATTGGCAATTCTATTTTTCAATTCCTCCTCCGTATAATTGACTTTCCATAATTGAGCGTATGAAATAAAGAAACGTTGAGCAGGAGTGAAGCCATTTACTCCTTTTTCTGACTTAAATTCTTCTGTTCGTTTATAGGCATAAAAAGCCATTGTTAAACCACCTAAATCAGCGATATTTTCTCCCATTGTTAAATCAGGGTTTACACAATGACCATCAATTGGACAAAAACCAGAAAAGGTAGCACCTAGAATTCCCGTTTTCTCTTCAAACAATTTACGATCACTTTCTGTCCACCAATTTTTGAAAGAACCATCAGCGGCAAATTTAGAACCCATATCGTCGAATCCATGCGTAAATTCATGGCCAATGACCATTCCGATACGACCATAATTGACAGCATCTTCTGCATTTTCATCGAAGAAAGGAGCTTGCATAATTCCCGCAGGAAACGCAATTTCATTTAAAAGCGGGTGGTAGTATGCATTGACCATATGAGCAGGCATTCCCCATTTCTCTTTATCAACTGGTTTTGAAAGCTCTTCCATATTTTTGTAATGAGAAAACTTGCTTTCCATTTTTATGTTTTCAATGTAATTATCTGCTGTAAATGTCAATGCACTAAAATCTTCCCATTTGCTAGGAAAACCTAATTTACGACCAATAGAATTTAATTTGTTCGTTGCTTCTTTTTTTGTTTCATCAGACATCCAATCTAAACCAGCAATGCGCTCTTTGAAAACAATCAATAAATTGTCAACCATTGTGTTTACGCGCTCTTGTGATTTTTCGGAAAAGTATTTTTCAACGAATGTTTTTCCTAAAATCTCACCAAATTCTTTATTTGTAATTTCATCAATTACGCGGTCTTCAGCGGGTTTCATTTCATTCTTACCACTTAGTACTTTGCCATAAAAAGCGAAGTTTTGCTTCACAAAATCATCACTTAAATTTCCTGCATAATGATCAATTGTTTTCCAAAGTAAATAATCTTTCCATGCTTCCATTGACTCATTCATTAATAACTCGTTCACCTTTACAATGAAATCTGGTTGGCTTACAACAATTGTTTCAACGGATTGGCTTCCTACTGTTGATAGATATTGATCAAAGTTGAACTTCCCAAAAGACGCAAACACATCTTGACGTGACATTAAATTATACGTTTTTTCTGGGATCCTTAGTTCGGCAGGTGCCATCATCGCACTTGCTAATTTGGTTTCAAACTCCACGACAGAGGCTGCTTTTTTATCAGCCATTTCTGCTGGAATTCCAAATAATTGGAATATATTCGAAATGTGTTTTTGGTATTGTACAAGAATTTCCGCTTTGTTCGTACTCGTGTAATATTCTTTGTTTGGAAGTCCAATCCCACCTTGACCAATGTAGGCAACATTCTGCTCAACATTCATTAAATCTTGGCCTATTCCATATCCGAAAAGTGATTCTATACCATAAATGTGCTGTTCAGCAACAATACTTACGATATCACCTTTTGATTTTAAACCTTCAATTTTCCCTAAATCAGCCTTAATTGGTGCTAGTCCAACTTTATTGCGCAGCTCCATGTTCATAAAAGAAGCATAGTAATTTCCTAAAATTGCTGCATCGGTTCCTTTTTCTGAATTGGAATTTTTACACGCTTCAAGAATCTTAGTCAACTTTGTTTTATTATTCAATTCAAGTTCGTTAAAACTTCCCCATCGTGATTCGGAAGGTGGAACAGGATTGTTTTTAATCCACGTGCCATTTGAGAACTGAAAGAAATCATCTTGTGGACGAATCGTTTTGTCTAAAAATGATAAATCAATACTTCCAGAACCAACAGAAGCTACAGCATTAGATTGTGTTTCTTTGTTTTCGGTAGTAGTTTGTTGGTTATCACTTGTTTTACAGCTGCTAATCGTCAATATAGCAAAAGAAATGTAGATAAAAAAGGTTGTTTTCATAGAATTAATTTGGGGTATTTAACATTTCAACGTGCGGAATCTCATCTTCTAAATATTCTTTTCCTGTACTGATAAAATGATGTGATTTGTAATAGTTTTCTAGATGTTTTTGAGCAGAAATACGCACTGGGACGACACCAAATTCTTCGTTGATAAACTTCATTGATTGTTCCATTAATTGATGACCTATTCCTTTTCCTCTCATTTCTTGATCTAATACAACTCGACCAATTGAAACTTCGTTGTAAGCAATGCCAGGCGGTAAAATACGAGCGGTTGCTACAACTTTCCCGAATCCGTCGCGACAAATTAAATGATAGCATTTTTTGTCCTTTCCATCTAAATCTAAATAGGAACAGTTTTGTTCAACAACGAACGCTTTTAAGCGCAACGCAATGATATCATGAAATTCATTCGTTGTTAAATCTGGATAATGTTTTACTTGCCAGTCTAAATGCATACTTTTTTATAATTTGAATATTTGAATATTTGAATATTTGAATATTTGAATATTTGAATATTTGAATCTTCGAATTCTCGAATCCTTCCTGTCTGCCGACAGGCAGGGAATCTTTGAATCTTTGAATTTTCAAATCTTCGAATCTTCCCTTGTCATCACGTTTGAATTACTCCAACATTATAAGGTTTTTCAGCTTTTTTATGGCTTGCCATTTGGATTCCCATTGAAATCACTTTGCGCGTTTCAGCCGGGTCAATAATGGCATCAATCCAAATTCTACTGGCAGCGTAATACGGTGAAATTTGTTCATCGTAACGGTTTTTAATCGTGTCGTACAATTCTTTTTCACGTTCAGGTGTGATTTCTTCCCCTTTCGATTTTAAAGAGGCAACTTCAATTTGCAACAACACTTTCGCAGCTGAAGCTCCACTCATTACGGCGATTTCTGCCGTGGGCCAAGCAACAATCAAGCGTGGGTCATACGCTTTTCCACACATGGCATAATTTCCTGCTCCGTATGAGTTTCCTGTAACAATAGTAAATTTAGGAACAACAGAATTGGCCATGGCATTCACCATTTTTGCGCCATCCTTGATGATTCCGCCGTGTTCACTTTTCGACCCAACCATGAACCCAGTTACATCTTGAAGGAAAACCAATGGAATATTTTTCTGATTACAATTCATAATGAAGCGTGCCGATTTATCAGCTGAATCACTGTAAATCACTCCACCGAATTGCATTTCACCTTTTGCACTTTTTACAATTTCACGATTATTTGCAACAATTCCAACAGCCCAACCATCTATTCGAGCATAGGCACAAATAATTGATTTTCCGTAATCTTCTTTGTATTCTGTAAATTCAGAATCATCCACTAAACACTTGATTAATTCTTTTGTATTGTATGGCTTTGAGCGATCTGCCGGTAAAATCCCGTAGACATTTTTCAAAGGTTCTTTTGGCAATTTTGCTTCCTTTCTGTCAAACCCAGCATTTTCAGGTTGACCAACTTTATCCATTAAATCGCGAATTGTGGCCAAACACTCTTGATCATTTTCCGTTTTGTAATCACAAACTCCAGAAATCTCAGTATGCGTTGTTGCTCCACCCAAGGTTTCATTGTCGATACTTTCACCAACTGCCGCTTTCACTAAATAAGATCCAGCAAGGAAGATTGTTCCTGTTTTGTTCACAATTAACGATTCATCAGACATAATAGGCAAGTAGGCGCCACCGGCAACACAACTCCCCATAACTGCTGCAATTTGAACAATTCCCATTGAACTCATAACAGCGTTGTTTCTGAAAATGCGTCCAAAATGTTCTTTGTCTGGGAAAATTTCATCTTGCATTGGCAGATAAACCCCAGCAGAATCAACAAGGTAAATAATCGGTAAACGATTTTCCATCGCAATTTCTTGTGCTCGCAAGTTTTTCTTTCCTGTAATTGGGAACCAAGCTCCAGCTTTTACTGTTGCATCATTCGCTACAACAATACATTGTTTACCAGAAACGTATCCGATAACAACAACCACTCCGGCAGATGGACAGCCACCATGCTCTTTGTACATTCCGTATCCAGCCAAAGCACCAACCTCAAAACGGTCTGTGTGTGGATCTAACAATAAATCAATTCGTTCACGCGCGGATAATTTACCGCTTTCATGTAGTTTATCGATGCGTTTTTTTCCTCCACCTTCAGCCACAATTGCTAATTCGCGCTCAAGTGCTGAGATTTTTAGACGCATTTGATCGTCATTGATGTTAAATTCAAGTTCTTTTTTAGAAATAGCCATTCTAGATTTATTTAAGCAGGTCAAATATAATAAACGCATGCGAGTACAAGCGCAAATTATGGATAATTCAGTGCCCAATTTTATCAACGTTTAACATCTTTTCTTAAAGGTTCTGATTGTTTGCCAATTCAAAAGAAAGATTAACAATTGAATGTTTGAAAATCAACTTGAGTTGTTTGCTTTGAAGTTCTATTTTTGCAAGATGCAAGATACGTTCAAACACAAAGGAATGCGCAAGCAGCTTATCAACGAATTAAAAGAGGATGAGCGAATTACAAACAAGGCAATTTTTGAGGCATTTGACAAAATACCACGTCATTTCTTCTTGGACATGGCCTTTGTTGAACAAGCCTATTCGAACATGGCATTTCAAATTGGTGCTGGACAAACCATTTCACATCCCTTGACGGTTGCTTTTCAAACGCAATTATTGGAAGTGCAAAAAGGTGATAAAATTTTGGAAATTGGCACAGGTTCTGGTTTTCAGACGTGTATTTTGTGTCAATTAGGCGCGCGTGTTTTTTCTATTGAACGTCAAAAAGAATTGCATTTAAAAGCGAAGAAAATTATTCACGATTTAAATTTCGTTCCTCGCTTATCATTCGGAGATGGGTATAAAGGTTTGCCAACATTTGCTCCTTTTGATAAAATTATTGTTACTTGCGGTGCGCCTGAGATTCCACCGGCATTGTTCGAACAATTGAAAGTAGGTGGGGTCATGGTGATTCCAGTAGGAGAGGGAGTAAACCAAGTAATGAAACGTGTTATTAAAACATCAGAAACAACGTTTGATTCGGAAGATTTTGGAGCATTTAAGTTTGTTCCGATGCTTGAACAGGTTGTTAAATAATATAAAAAGAAGCTTTCGGACTTTTTTTTGCTGAAAAATAGCTCATTCTTAAACATAATTTAAAAAATCTATAAATTTGCTTCGCCTTTACGCTAAACTAATTTGTTGAAGGCGTTTTACCTTTGTTAAATTAAGATAGTAAAAAATGACACAAACTTTTAGATGGTTGGTAATATCCTTTCTTTTAGGTCTTTCACTAAATTCATGTACAGTTACAAAGCGCCAATACACGGGTGGTTACCATGTTGAATGGAAAAAACACTATTTGACGCAAGATCATATTCAAAACGAAGAAACGCTTGTAAGTGAATCGTCAGTTGACTCGACAACTACTCTGGTTAATAACAAATTCGAACGCAAGACAGAAGTTAAACTAAGCGATAAAAGCCATTTATTGACAGCGAACTTTGAACGTATTAATTTTGCTCAAAAATTGCAAGATAGTAAAGAGAAAGGCGAGGGGTTCAAAACGAGTATTCAAAAGAAAGTTAAAAAATCTCGCCATACATTTCACTCGAAAATCGATCATTTGAAGAGGCATAAAAGGAAAGTTGACTTTGGAGAGCCAATGCTTCGAAGCCCAGAGGAATATTTAATGGGAGCGCTTTGGGCTTTATTAATCGGAGCGGTTTTAGTAGGAATTGCAGTCTTGCTTATTGTAGTTATTGAGGTTGAAGGCCTTTCAATTGGAGGCTTATTCGTTTACCTTATGCTTGTTGTTGGATTTGCATGCATAGTGGCCGTACCGATTTTACTGCTATTGGCCTTGTTTTCTTATTTAGTAGGATAAAAAAAAGAAGCCCGAGAGCTTCTTTTTTATTTATCATAAATCAAAACCGCCGTCAGGCAGCATCCGCTTTTGCGGATAATTATAATTCGCTTAGTGTCCTTGTGCAGCTAAATAACGCTCTGCATCCAAGGCAGCCATACAACCTGTTCCTGCAGCGGTAATTGCTTGTCGGTAGCGTTTATCAGCGGCATCACCTGCAACAAATACGCCCGGTACATTCGTTAAAGAAGTTCCTGGCTGCGCATAATGAATATATCCTGTTTCATCCAAGTCAATAAAATCTTTAAAAATAGCTGTATTAGGCGTGTGACCGATTGCAACGAAAAATCCAGTACAAGGAATTGTTTGTTCTTCACCTGTTACACTGTTTTTAACCAAAGCTCCAGTTACTCCGTTACCATCACCCAAGACTTCAAGGGTATCTGTATTAAACAGGATTTCAATATTTGGTGTGTTTTTAACACGGTCTGCCATTATTTTAGACGCTCTAAATTCATCTTTACGCACCAACATCGTCACTTTCGTGCACAATTTTGATAAGTAATGTGCTTCTTCACAAGCTGAATCTCCGGCACCAACAATCACTGTTTCTTGTCCACGGTAAAAGAATCCATCACAAACAGCACATGCAGAAACACCACCACCCATTTCTAGGTATTTTTGTTCACTTGGTAAGCCTAAATATTTTGCTGAAGCTCCAGTAGAGATAATAACTGTTTTTGCATGTATTTCTTTTCCGTCTTCAGTCCAACATTTATGCGTAGATCCTGAAAAATCAACTTTTGTAATGAATCCAAAACGTATATCTGCCTCGAAGCGTTTTGCTTGCGCTTCTAATTGAACCATCATTTCAGGTCCTGTAACCCCATCAGGATAACCAGGGAAATTTTCTACTTCATTTGTTGTTGTTAATTGTCCACCTGGCTGCATTCCTTGATAAAGAACTGGATGCATGTCTGCACGTGCCGCATAAATTGCTGCAGTATACCCAGCTGGCCCTGAACCGATAATTAAGCAATTGATTGTTTCTATTTCGCTCATTTGAATTTGTTTTTAATGTGTGCTTATTGAGTTACAAATTTAATTTTTTAAAGGATAGTTAAATGTATTGTTCATAACATTATTGCCTCATTTTTGTTCTTGATTTAGAGTTGGTAGGATTACAAGCGAATAGTTCAATAAGTTCAAAATCTTATACGATTGGTTTTAATAATCGGTGAATTGAATTTAAGATAAAAAGAAATTAGTCTCTCGATAACGCTGTGTTTATACCTTCTTAATAATTAATTCGGGTATGCTTTCTAAAAACATTTGATATTTCGAATAAAAGGAGGTACTTTTGTACCCCCATTTTCGCACAGATAGAATGATTGATACAGAATTATACGAAGCTAAAACACTTTACCCATTCCAAGAGAAAACAGTTCATTCAATTGTTGACGAGCTAGAAAAAAATGGAAAAAATTTCAATTTGCTTTTCCAACTTCCGACAGGTGGAGGAAAAACTGTAATCTTTTCAGAGATTGCGAAACGATTTATCGAAAAGATGAATGAAAAGGTATTGATCCTAACACATCGAATCGAACTTTCTGTTCAAACATCTAAACAACTTTCAGCAATTGGAGTTAGAAATAAAATCATTAACAGCGATGTTAAAAAAATTCCAGACCAAGGAGAATACAATTGCTTCATTGCAATGGTGGAGACCTTGAATAATCGATTAAATGAGGATGTCAATTTTATAGAAGGTGTTGGTTTAGTGATTGTTGATGAGGCGCATTACAATAGTTTCAGAAAGATTTTTCAGTTCTATGAAGGTGGTAATATTTTAGGTGTAACAGCAACACCTTTAAGTTCAAATAAAGCACTTCCACTGAATGATAATTACAATAAACTTATTGTTGGAGAGTCAATTTCTAATTTAATTGAGAGCGGCTATCTTGCTGATGCAGAAACATATACATACGATGTTAATTTACACGGCTTGAAAATCGGTTCGAATGGAGATTTCACTGTTAGTAGCTCAGATCAGGTCTATGGAAATTTCTTCATGCAGGAAAAATTGTTATTTGCCTACGAAGAAGTAGCTGTTGGTGATAAAACATTGATATTTAATTCTGGAATTGATACTTCTCTGCGCGTTGAAGAAACCTTTAAGAAAAGAGGTTATAAAATTCGTCATTTGGATTCGACGTTTAGTGATAAAGATCGAAAAGATGTATTGAGTTGGTTTAAAACTACACCCGATGCCATTCTAACTTCAGTTGGTATTTTGACAACAGGATTCGATGAACCAACCGTTCAAACAATCATATTGAACAGAGCTACACGTTCATTGACCTTGTACCACCAAATGATCGGCCGTGGATCACGTAAATTACCGCATAAGGATAAATTCAAATTAATTGATCTTGGAAACAATGTTCGGCGTTTTGGTTTTTGGCAAGATTACTTGAACTGGCAAGATGCCTTTCGTTTTCCCGATCGTTTCTTGGAATCGCGTTTGACTGAAAACGATGACTTAGAATTTGAAGTAGAATTTGAATTTCCACGAGCAATGGTGGAGGTTTTAGATACGAAGCGTTTAGAAGGGTTTAACATCAAAGATGTTTATTACGAATGTTTGGATCAAGGCCGAAAAGGGAAGGTTGCTGTAGATATGTCGATGGACAACCATTTTGATGTTATTTCAGCAGCTGCAACAGACTTCTTTCACGGATTAGAATTGATGACTGCATTACAAGAACATGTTGAACATCGCTTGAAACACTATACTAAATGCATTTCTAAAAGTACGCCGAACTACTTGAAATATTTAATTGAGACCTATAATCGACAATTGCGTCAGCGTTTGCGTGATATTCTAGAAGATGAATAAAAAAAAGGAGCCTGCACAAAACAGACTCCCTTGTTAACTAATTGAATTTTATCGAATTAATCTTTTCTTTTAATTACGATATTCAATAACCACATATTTTTAATTAATTGTCCAATGTTTTTGATAACATTCAAGAACCAAGCAACTAATGTATTTAATACAAAGAATACAATTTCTTTCATTACTCTAATTGCAATAACATAGATGTACCATGTGAATAACATGATTAGAACATCAACGATTTCCATTCCTTCATTGTCAATTCTCATTTTGATTGTAAGAATCAAACCAATTGGCCAAATTAAGAACATTAAGGCATCGAAAATGAAATTTACCAGGTACTTCAAATAAAAGCTATGAAGAGGATATGTCCCATTATCTTCATTATAAGCTAATGATTTTGATTCCCATACATGACTTAAACGTGTTGCAGCCTTTCCCCAAATATTGTAAGGTAGAATAAATGGGATATACAAAATTAAATAGTAAAGTGCACCAATTAAGGCTTTTACAAAGTGCTGTGAAAAACTAAAGTTTTCCGTTTTTTGCTCTTGAGCGATAGTAGTTTGTTCCATAATATGATTTTAGGGTTACGAAACTTGACGACCAAAAATGATTCCGAACAACTGAAAGTCAGAGTTTTGGGCTATTTTGAATTTTAATATTTGAGATTATGTCTCAAAAAGAGACGATTTTTTCCAAAATTAAAACCTTCTAAACTAGAAGTTCAAGATAATCTCTGTAGTGTCAAAAGCCAAGGTCTGCGTTTCCATTGTTCCAGAAAAACTTGTATTTAATTTAAAGTATAAGTAAGAGTAATAATCATTACCATTATTTATACAATAGATGGAGGTGTCGACAATGCCATATAAAAATTGCTCTGTATCAGCACAACACTCAGCACAACCTTCTTTTCCTAATTGCTTAATGTACTTAAATTGATCTCCGGCAGCAGGATTTAGTGTATTTCGGAATGTCAATTTTACCCAAGCTTTGGCATACGTTCCGTAATTACGAACATTGTCATTTTCGATTGATAAATCTTTAAAATAGACTGTTTCCTCTAAATCGAAATAGTTATTTTTTGTAATTCGAAGTATGTACTTCTGCATTTTGTCACGTGGAAAAGTAAAGGAGTAGGAACCATCAGAACCAATTGTAGCTGTTTGGATTAAATCTTCTTGGGTTGAACCGATTGGAACTTGATACAATTTTATTTTTGCGCCCTCTAAATTTTGATTAAAAGTTATGTCTGTTAAGGTACCTTTTAAAGTGAAATCTGCCTTTCCTTTCTTACAAGAAAAAACAAATAGTAATAGAAGAAAAAGAGCAATTTGTTTCATGCCTTCAAACATACAAAAAATGTAAATGCCTCACTGCTTTCACATTAAATTGTTAATAACATTGAAAAAAAAATAGTTGTGAATTAATGTTAAAAATTTATCTTGGCTTCGTTAACTTAAAAACTATTATTAAATTATGGAAGGATTATTAGCAATTTTAGGAGCCTATCTTGTTGTGGTATTGGCAGTTGCAGTTTTGATGATTGCAAGTATGTGGAAACTATTCTCTAAAGCTGGAAAACCAGGATGGGCATGTTTAGTTCCAATTTACAATTACGTTGTTTGGTTGGAAATCATTAAGAAACCTATTTGGTGGATTATTTTGTTATTGATTCCAATTGTAAACTTTATCATCATCATCATCATGTTTGTCGAAATTGCAAAAGCTTTCGGTAAATCTGCTGGTTTTGGTATTGGTATGATTCTTTTACCATACGTATTTTTCCCAATGTTAGCATTTGGAGATTCTAAATATGTTTACGGAGATAAAGCACAACCAACTTCGGATTTATTAGATAATTAATCGAATAAACCTCTCGAAGCCTCTCTTGTGGGAGGCTTTTTTTGTTTAATTTAAATTAAAACTTATGTATAATAATTTAGACACTGCTTTTTTAGCAACTTTTGGTATTTTTATTTTTTTAATACTGGTAATTTCAATTTTAATTGCCGTTTTCTATTTGTTGAATTTGCAAAATTTATTGAAAGAAATTGACCCAAAGAATCGATTGGTAGAACCAAGTAATGTTTGGTTGATGTTTATACCGCTATTCAACATTATCTACCCATTTATTCTTTATCCTAAAATTGCCGATTCAGTTCGCAACGAATATCAAGCAAGAGGGATTAAAAAAGCGGGTGATTTTAGTAGAGGAATTGGAATCGCAATGCCAATATTGAGTCTATGTGGTGTTATTCCAATTTTGGGTAGTTTGGCAGGTTTAGCCAATTTTGTCTTATTCATCATTTTCTGGGTTAAAAATGCAGAATATAAAAATGAATTAAAGAGAACTCCAAAAGCTGCTGATGGTATTAGCGCTAGTTCAGATCTTTTAGATTAATAAAATAATCGCAACAATATTAAACCCCGAATGTTCGGGGTTTTTTTATGCAATAAACTTATACTTTTCAAGGCACTTTCGTTTTCCTTTATTAACTTTGAGAAAATCATTTAATAGCATATGTCAGACGATAAAAAAATCATCTTTTCAATGGTCGGTGTAACGAAAAACACGCCACAAGGGAAGCAAATCATTAAAAATATATACTTATCGTTCTTTTATGGAGCGAAAATCGGAATCATTGGTTTGAATGGTTCTGGTAAATCTACGGTAATGAAGATTATTGCAGGTTTAGATAATGCATACCAAGGTGATGTGGTTTTTTCCCCCGGTTATACTGTTGGCTACTTGCCACAAGAACCAGAATTGGATTTAAACAAGACGGTAAAAGATATCGTTTTGGAAGGAGCGCAAGAAACGGTTGATGTGTTGAAGGAGTATGAAGAAATCAACAATTCATTCATGGATGAAGAGATTTTGAATGATCCGGACAAAATGGATAAGCTAATCGCTCGCCAAAGTGTTGTTTCTGATAAAATCGATGCCTTGGATGCGTGGGAATTGGATACAAAATTGGAACGCGCAATGGATGCTTTGCGTTGTCCGCCAGACGATCAATTGATTTCTACACTTTCTGGAGGTGAAAAACGTCGTGTTGCTTTATGTCGTTTATTATTACAAAATCCAGATATTTTATTATTGGATGAGCCTACGAATCACTTGGATGCTGAGTCAATTGAGTGGTTGGAGCAACACCTACAGCAATACAAAGGAACTGTGATTGCTGTAACGCACGACCGCTATTTCTTGGATAACGTTGCAGGTTGGATTCTTGAGTTGGATCGTGGAGAAGGAATTCCTTGGAAAGGAAACTACACTTCATGGTTGGAACAAAAAGGAAATCGTTTAAAAGAAGAAGAGAAATCCGAATCGAAACGTCAAAAAATGTTAGCGCGTGAGCTAGAGTGGGTGCGCTTGAATCCAAAAGGTCGTCACGCAAAAAACAAAGCGCGTATAGCCAATTATGATAAAATGCTTTCTGAGGACTTGAAAGACAAAGAAGCAATGTTGGAAATGCCAATTCCAAATGGTCCACGTTTAGGTAATAATGTAATCGATGCGAATGCGGTTGCAAAATCGTTTGGTGAGAAATTATTGTACGATAATTTGAATTTCAAATTGCCACCTGCTGGAATTGTTGGAATTATCGGGCCAAATGGTGCTGGAAAAACAACCATTTTTAAAATGATCATGGACGAATTACAGCCGGACAATGGAGAATTTGCAGTAGGAGAGACTGTTAAAATTGGATATGTCGATCAAACACACAAAGATATTCATCCAGATAAAACTGTTTTTGAAGTTGTTTCAAATGGCTTGGAATTCGTGGAAGTTGGAAATCAAAAAATCAATTCACGTGCCTATTTGTCTAAATTCAACTTCAATGGTTCAGATCAGAACAAAAAGGTTGGAATTTTATCGGGTGGTGAGCGAAATCGTTTGCATTTAGCAATGACCCTGAAAACAGAGGCGAATGTCTTGTTGCTTGATGAGCCTACGAATGATATTGACGTAAATACCTTACGTGCATTGGAAGAAGGAATTCAGAATTTTGCTGGTTGTGCAGTAGTTATTTCTCACGACCGTTGGTTCTTGGATCGTATTTGTACCCATATTTTGGCCTTTGAAGGAGATTCTGAAGTGTATTGGTTTGAAGGCTCATATACAGAATACGAAGAAAATCGTAAAAAACGATTGGGTGACAATGGTCCAAAACGAATCAAGTACAGAAAATTGGTGAAATAAGTTGGTGGTTGCCTTCGAGCGCCTCAGTCAAGTGTTGCCTTCGAGTACCTCAGTCAAGTGTTGCCTTCGAGCGCCTCAGTCAACTTTTGAAATCGAGTGCCTCAGTCAACTGTTGAAATCGAGCGCCTCAGTCAACTTTTGAAATCGAGTGCCTCAGTCAACTGTTGAAATCGAGCGCCTCAGTCAAGTGTTTATAAATAAAAGTTGTTTTCGTTGACTGAGGCGCTCGAAGACAACGAAAAAATAAAGTGGCATGGATCCTTTACACGGTGTAAAATTAGAGCAAATTGTTATTGATTTAGAACAAGAGTTTGGTTTTGAAAACCTTGGAAAATTAATTCCAATCAATTGTTTTAAAAGTAATCCGAGTGTGAAGTCGAGTTTAACGTTTTTACGCAAGACTCCCTGGGCTCGTGCAAAAGTGGAAGAATTGTGGATCAATCGAATCTACAATATTCGAACTAGTTAATTACATAAAATTAAATGATAATTAAATGAGTATTAGAAATTTAGAGCCGAAAGCATTGTGGAATCACTTTGCTGATTTAAATGCTGTTCCACGTCCATCGAAAAAAGAAGAGCGTGTTATTCAGTTTATGGTAGATTTTGGGAATTCTTTGGGATTGGAAACAAAGAAGGATGCTATTCAGAATGTAATCATAAAGAAACCTGCAACTCCGGGTATGGAAAACCGCACAACCCTGATAATGCAATCACACATTGATATGGTGCATCAGAAAAATGCGGATACTGTATTTGATTTTGATCAACAAGGAATCGAAATGATAGTTGATGGTGACTGGGTGAGAGCGAATGGAACAACCTTAGGTGCAGATAATGGTATTGGTGTTGCTGCAATTATGGCAGTTTTAGCTTCTACAGATATTGCGCATCCTGCAATTGAGGCGATGTTTACTATCGATGAAGAAACTGGGATGACAGGAGCGAAAGAGTTAGATGGCTCAAATTTTTCCGGTAAGATTTTATTGAATTTGGATACGGAAGATGATGATGAATTGTCGATTGGTTGTGCTGGCGGTATTGATACTAATACTTCATATAAGTATAGTCAAGTTCCATTGAATGAGGGATTTGTAAAATATTCATTAACCCTTCGTGGTTTACTTGGGGGGCACTCAGGAATGGATATTGATAAAGGTCGAGGAAATGCAAATAAAATGATGGCACGTTTGTTATATCATTTGCATTCATTGACTGAAATTCAATTAGTTTCATTTGATGGTGGAAGTTTGCGTAATGCCATTCCGCGTGAAGCAACAGTAATAGTAGCAGTGTCAAAAGATGAAGATGCTAAATTCAGAAGCGAGGTTGCGCATTTTGTTTCAATCTTGAAATCTGAGTTTGTAACAGTTGAACCAAATTTCACTTTGACGCTTGATGTTGCCGTGAATGAAGATAAAGCGGTCAGTACAGATGAGTTTAGCAAAATTTTAAACACCTTATATTCTGTTCATAATGGTGTTTTCAGAATGAGTCCAGACATTGCTGATTTAGTAGAGGCATCCTCTAGTTTAGCGCGGGTAATTATTAAGGACGGTGAATTTATCACGCAGTCCTTACAAAGAAGTAGTGTCGAAACATCAAAAGGTGATGTGTCGAATACTATTCGTGCGGCATTTGAAAATATGGGATGCGCCGTGGTGCAATCTGGAGATTATCCTGGATGGCAACCGAATCCAAGTTCTCCAATTTTGTCTTTGATGTCTAATTTGTACCGAGAAATGTATAATGAAGAGCCAAAGGTGAAGGCATGTCACGCTGGATTAGAGTGCGGGATCCTAGGTAAGCATTTACCAGGAGTTGATATGATTTCTTTTGGACCGAATATTCGTGCAGCGCATTCGCCAGATGAAAAAGTTCAAATTTCATCAGTACAAAAATTCTGGGGGTATTTATTGGAAACAATCAATCGTACGCCTGTAGCAAATTAATAAGGATTGAATCCACAAGAACAACATCAAGCGTTAGTAAAACTCGCAAATATGCGAATGCCCTTTGGTAAATACCAGGGGCATTTGCTTATACAATTACCTGAACATTATTTGGTTTGGTATCGTCAAAAAGGTTTTCCGCCTGGGAAATTAGGTGAGCAATTACAGTTAATTCATGAGATCAAATTGAATGGGCTAGAAGGATTGATTTATCCGCTCATTAAAAAATAATTCATATTTCTAACTTCATATTTTAGTTATAATTAATTGTTTTACAGTTCGTTATTAATTGAGTCTTTGAGTGAATAATTAGAAATTAGTATACATATCTTAATTTATTTTTAATTTTTTGTAACATTCTGAAATAAGCTTCCGTAAATGGGTTTGTATTGAATATTTATGATATGAACTTAATTGCAGAAAATATGATTAATAACACTGTTAAACTAGCACAGTACAAGTTATCTCAACATAGAGTACAAGGAACAAAAAGCAAATTAAACATTTTTGAGGTGGCTCAATTGATGGATTCAATTAAGATGGCTGAGCAGATTAAAGATGCTCCTTCAAATTCGATATTTCATTCGATACACATGAATTAAAACCAATCAAAATCAAATAGTTATCTTTAATGATAATGGAAGTTCCGAAATTTCGGGACTTTTTTTGTGCTCAAAAATTTTTTACTATTGACATTTGTAAATATTTAATGTAGATTTGTTAAAACCAATTAGTTTACAAATGTTAATACAAGAACGGCTTCAATTAATTCTTAAAATGCACAATTTAACTCCTTCAGCATTTGCGGATAAGTTGGGTGTGCAGCGATCCAATGTAAGTCATGTCATTTCCGGTAGAAACAAACCAAGTCTCGATTTCTTAGAGAAGATTATTCTGAATTTCCCGCGTGTAAATGCGCATTGGTTGTTGACAGGTGAAATGTCTACAAGTGAAGAGGTGAAGCTAGAGTTAAAAAAAGACGAAAAGAATATTAGTGAAAAAGCAATTGCTGAACGATTAGTCAATGATTCGATAGTAAGGATCGTTGAATTCTACAAAGACGGAACGTTTAAGGAATATTTACCGAAGTAAGATCTTAATAAGCAATAGTACCAGAACCAATCAATTCATCCCCTATATACCACGCTGCAAATTGTCCAGGAGTAATACCCTTTTCTTTTTCTGGAAACAAAATATACAAACCATCTTCTTTTTGAATCAAGGTAGCTTTTTTCAGCGGTTGACGATAGCGTATTCTAACTATGCATTCAAGTTGTTCTTCAGTCTTTATTTTATACTTTAGGTTAATCCAATGAACTTCTTGATTATTAATCTTTAAAGCATATTTATTTAGTCCATTATGTTCATCTGTTTGACCAGAAAAAACAAGGTTATTGATGGTGTCAATTCCGATAACAAAAGATGGCAATGGTCTGCCACCGATGTGTAAGCCTTTTCGTTGTCCTACAGTATAATAATGTGCGCCTTGATGTTCTGCTACTTTGTTGCCCATATCAGCGGTATAAAGAAAATCACAGGCCAATTGTTGCACATTTTCGATAATCGGTGCAATTGAATTGTATGCTTTGAAAAGTTCCAAGTCATCCGGCAATTCAACCACATCGCCTTTTTTAGCGATTAGTTTTTGTTGCAAGAACTGTGGGAGACTGATTTTTCCTACAAAACAAAGCCCTTGTGAGTCTTTCTTCTCAGCCGTTACTAAGCCCATTTCTTTCGCAATTTCACGAACTTCGGGTTTTAATAATTCGCCAATTGGAAAAAGTGCTTTACTTAATTGATCCTGATTTAATTGACATAGGAAGTAGGATTGATCTTTGTTTGGATCTTTTCCTGCGCGTAAGCCAATTGTTCCATCTTCGTGGTTGATTCTTCTGCAATAGTGTCCTGTAGCTACGTAATCAGCACCCAATTCTAATGCGGCTTTTAAGAATACATCAAATTTAATTTCGCGGTTACACAATACGTCTGGGTTTGGGGTTCGCCCAGCTTCGTATTCATTAAACATGTAGTCAACGATACGTTCTTTATATTCTTTACTTAAATCGATTACTTGAAAAGGAATCCCCAGTTGTTGTGTTATGAGCAATGCGTCGTTTGAGTCGTCAATCCATGGACAATCATCTGATAAGGTAACGCTTTCGTCATGCCAATTGCGCATAAACATGCCGATTACCTCATAGCCTTGTTGAATAAGTAAATGCGCAGCAACACTTGAGTCAACGCCTCCAGAAAGTCCAACAACTACTCTTTTATTCATGGTGTAAAATTACAATAAACTTATAAATTGAAAGTATATGTGATTCTAATTCTGAAAGATTACAAAAGTAAATTATAAATGTATACATATGTAAATTAAGACAATTAACACTTTATAACAACAGACTTACTGAGCTTTGGAAACTTTTTTGCTACATTCGTTTCGATGATAAATAAACTAGTCATAGTATTAATGGTTGTTGGAGGTTCGTTTAAGAGTTTCGGGCAAACATGTCAGAAGGTACTTTTTACGGGAAGGGTAATTGATACGCTGCAAACGCAAAGTTTTTATAATTTGATGTTGGTGAATCGCCGCACTGGTCAGGGTGTTTTTGGGCAACCAAACGGTACATTTTCGATTTATGTAAAGGATGGTGATACAATTTCCTTATCTGTAAAGAATTATGTGCTGATTAAAACCGCCGTGCATGCCGATTCCAATTGTCAATGTAAAAACAACTATTATATTGAACGAAAATATAGTGAATTACCTGAGGTTGCTATTCGACCATTGAAATCCTTAGAACAAATCAAGGAAGAACGTCAAGAATTAGCTTTACGAGAAACGAGAACAGTGACAGGAATGGATATTTTTCAAAGTCCAATAACTGCTTTGTATCAAACATTTTCCAAAAAGGAACAAAATAAACGTTGGATTGCTGAACAAGAATACCATGATGATCAGCGTCGCATAGTGAAAGAATTGCTCCGGAATTATGTGGCATACGATATCATTGATTTGACTGAAGACCAATTTGATCAGTTTATATCTTTCTTAAACATCAACGAGGATTTTTTGAAAACGGCGACAGAAATGGAATTAATCACTTTTATTCAGGATAAATACGAGCATTTTAAATTAACCACCGAATTACAAACGATGGATGGGTTTAAATGGCGTAGCATGTTGGATTCAGATAAACGCGGCGCTATTCATGAGTTGTTGACAATGTATGTAGCAAACAGAGCATTTGATTTGCCTAGTTCAGAATTTGATCGTTTTATCGGTTTTATGAGCCTAGACCACAACTTTTTAGTGAATACTTCGGATGCAGATGTGTATAATTTTGTGCGTGCAAAATATATTGAATATATTGATTTTTATCACATTGATGTGCGTGCACTAAAGTCTGGTTATAGTTTGACAGAGGGAGATAATGAAGATTGGCAGTGGGATTTAAAGCATAAAAACAAAAAAGTGGCCACAATCACTTTGTTGCGTTTATATAATGCACACAAAGTAATTCAATTACCTGAAGATGAGTTTGATAAGTTTATTATCTTTCTTAATCTGAAAGAGTCATTTATGCTTGAGGCAACAAATGATGAGTTGATTCAATTTGTTCGTGAGAAATATTACAGTTATTTAAGTTTCTATAAAAAATAGCAAACAAAAAAAGGTGCTAAGTTTTAATTAACACCTCTTTTCATTTAGATAAATCTTATTGTTTAATCAATTCATCCACACGTTTTTGACGTTGCATTGGATTTTCGTTGAGTTGCTTTTGCTTGAATAATTCATAACGTGTTGGCTCTACACGCGCAGGCCAGCTGTTGTTGTTAAAGTCTGTGTCGGCAGTTTCTAAGAATGGATCCAAGCGGAAAGAAATTACTTCCTTATTCAAAATTAAAACCCTTGAAACCTTGTTTTCGTATTGTCTCCAAATTTCAGCTGGAATGCGAATGACTTCTGTGCTATTGTCTGCGTAGGTAACCTCAATGATTAAGGGCATAACCAAACCTCCAATATTAGAGAATGTTAATTCATAAAATTGTTTATTTGAATTCAATAACTTTCTATCTTCTTCACTTAGTTTCCCTGCAAATTCTGCATATTCTTTTTGATCTAATGCATCAACTTTGTAGATATTACGTGTTGCATAGAAATCATCAATTGCAGGATCTGTCTCGTTGATGGTTTGTTTGATTGATTCTTTGTTGCGTGTATCACCGATGAATTTGTCTTTAGCGTTGTTTTGCGCTTCTTTCATTGCTTTTTCTATATCTGGATTCATTGTGTTCATTTGAAACCATTTCACTTGATCTAATGAAATATCGACATGGTCAGTAGAGTAGAACCAGCCTCTCCAAAACCAATCTAAATCAACAGCAGAAGCATCTTCCATTGTTCTAAAGAAATCGGCTGGTGTTGGGTGTTTGAATTTCCAGCGTTCACAATATATTTTAAACGCATAATCGAACAATTCACGGCCCATAACGGTTTCTCGCAAGATATTTAATGCAGTTGCTGGTTTACCATATGCGTTATTTCCAAATTGAAAGATAGATTCTGAATTCGTCATAATTGGCGAAATGAATTCTTTTGGACCGCGCATATAGTCTGCAATCATGTAAGCTGGGCCACGACGAGAAGGGTATCCGCGTTCCCATTCTTGTTCTGTCAAGTATTGTACAAAGGTATTCAACCCTTCATCCATCCATGTCCATTGGCGCTCATCCGAATTGATAATCATTGGAAAGAAATTGTGTCCAACTTCGTGAATAATTACGCCCCACATACCGTATTTTGTATCTTCCGAATAGGTGCCATCTTCCTCTGGGCGACCACCGTTGAAACAAATCATTGGATATTCCATTCCAATCCATTTTGAATGCACTGAAATGGCTACTGGATAAGGATAATCAACGGTATATTTTGAGTATGTTTTAATTGTGTGTGCAACCAATTTCGTAGAGTATTTTTCCCATAATGGATTTCCTTCTTTTGGATAATAGCTCATTGCTAATACCGTTTTTCCACCAACTTTTACAGCTTGAGCGTCCCAAATGAATTTTCTGGATGTAGCAAATGCGAAATCACGCACATTGGTTGCTTTAAATGTCCACGTTTTTCTGCCTTTTTCACGATTTCCTTCCTTTGCCTCAGCTTCTGCCTGTGTAACGATTAAAACGGGTGAATCAGAAAGTTTTGCTTTGTCGAAACGTTTGCGTTGTTCAGCTGTTAACACGGAAGCGCCATTTTGTAATTCACCTGTTGCACCAACGATATGATCTGAAGGAACAGTTATCGAAACTTCGTAATCCCCAAATGGTAAAGCGAATTCACCACGACCTAAAAATTGTTTGTTTTGCCATCCTTCAACATCGCTATAAACACACATTCTCGGGAAGAATTGCGCAATTGTGTACAAATAATTATCGTCTTTTTCGAAATGTTCGTATCCTGAACGACCACCAACAGCCATACGATCGTTAATGTTATACCACCATTTAATTTTGAACGAAATGCTTGAATTTGGAGCCAAGGGCTTTTCTAAATTGATGCGCAACATCGTTTTGTTAATGGCATAACTCATTTTTTGGCCAGAAGTGTTTGTAATTGCATCGATTTTAAATCCACCGTCGTAATAGAAAAGCTTCTTCTTTACATCGCCAATGTTTTTGAAATCCTCCATTTTTTCAATTTCAATCAGCTTTGAGTCTGAATTTTGATCGTAAATGTTTTGATCCAATTGCAACCATAAATATTCCAATTGATCGGGAGAGTTATTGGTATACGTGATCGTTTCATCACCACTTAACATTTGCGTTGCATCATCAATTGTTAAATTGATTTTATAATCTGCTTTTTGCTGATAATAACCATGTCCTGGCGCACCAGAAGCTGTTCGGTATTCGTTTGGCGTTGGAAGTTCCAAGTCAAGCTGTGCGAATTTGCTTTGTCCAAAAGAGATCAACGGAGTGCATGCTAAAAGGAAAAATGAAAATTTCTTCATATCTAGTAAAAATCTATGTGTTGTGAGCGTTTGTTTTGTAAGTAAACGTAAGTGGTTTTTTGATCGCGGTAAATAAAAGTGAGTTTGTTCTGTTGTTCTTTGAATTCATCCATCAATAAGTCGAATTGAATATCAAGGCCTGCTAGAGGTGAAAATATAGGAGCAGTTAAAAAAACGTGAACCATACCTGTTAGTTCGATTTCAAATCCTTCTAAGGTAAAGGAACCAACGGATGAGCTATTTATTGAAAAATGGTTTGAAATTTCGTTTTCAACATGCTTCATAACAACTGTGTCATTCTTGTAAAAACGCAATTCTTTTGTGATTATCTTCTCCTTTTTTAAGTACGACTCAAAGTCATGCGCTGTCATTATAAGTGTTGCTTCCACACGCGCATTGTATTCGTCGTATTCAACTTCGGCAAACGCAAAAAAATATTCATGCGCATTAGTAGCCGAAGTAACTAGGAAGAATAATACAACTATAATGTGTTTCATCGAACGTTTTGATTGAATGCGAAAATAACAAATTATTAGAATACTAACTCCTTTTAGAAAGTATGCGTATCACACTTTTATCAACTTGAAAGAATTGACGAATGGTATTGCTTTATATTTAGCCTTGAGTCAAGTAATTAATTCTTGCTTCGAGAAAGATGGTCAGATGAATTTCGTTGTGTAAATCTTGAAAGGCGCGTTGAAATTGTATTGAAAGCGGTTAACTTCTTTTATCAAAAAAAAACTCCTGAGTTCATCAGGAGTTTTTTTTTCTATCAAGCAATTTGCTTATTTCTTACGATTTTTCAATTGTTCTTGCTGTGCTTTTTGCATTGCTTCCAAACGCTCTTGAAATTTCGATTTCTTTTTCACTTTTGCTGTTCCGCCAGCTGCAGCCGCTTTTCGATCGGCCATTTTAGCTTTCAATTTGTTTTCATCCACAAAAAATTGTTTGATCATAACCATGATTAGGATTGAAATCAATGTTGAGATGAAGTAATAGTAACTTAAACCTGAAGAATAGCTGTTGAAGAAGAAAATCATCATGATTGGGAAGATATACATGATTACTTTCATATTCGGCATTCCTGGTTGTTGCTGTTGTTGCATGTTTCCACTGTTTAAATATGTATAAACAAGTGTTGTAACTGACATCAATAGAGCAAACAAGGACATGTGATCACCGTAGAACCAAATGTTTATGCCAAAATCCCAAACAGAATCGTAGGATGATAAATCTTCAGCCCATAAGAATGATTTTTGACGTAATTCGAAAGCAGAAGGGAAGAAACGGAAAACCGCTAACAAGATTGGCATTTGAATCAACATTGGAACGCATCCTGCGAGCGGACTAGCGCCAGATTCGCGATAAAGCGCCATCATTTCCATTTGTTTTTTCATTGCATCCTCTTTGTTTGGATACTTTGCGTTTAACTCATCAATTTCCGGTTTTAAAATGCGCATTTTAGCGGAAGATGTAAACATTTTCCATTGAACAGGCATCAAGATGAATTTCAAAACAAGCGTTAACATTAAAATTGCAATTCCCATTCCCATTCCCGTGCTTGAAAGGAAGGTAAACAATGGTTGAACCGCATAAAGGTTAATCCATCGGAATAAGCCCCAACCGAAGTTTAAGATATCGTCATAACCTTGATCATATGCATGTAATGTTTCGTAGTCATTCGGACCGAAATACCAGTTCATCTTAACAGAACCGCCATTTACATTATCAATATTCAAGTTGGCTGTCGCTTTGAAATCTTTAATATGCGACCACATTTTTTCATCGTCATCAGCGTATTGACGCACTTTGAATTTTGTTCCTTCTTTAGTGAATTCATTTTCTGGACGAATGATAGAGGAGAAGTAGCTTTGCTTAAAAGCAATCCACTGGATATCTTCTTCTGCTACAGCATCGTCGTCGCCCATTTCGCTTAGGTAATCCAAACCTTCTTCTTTACCATTGAAACAAACTGTGGAAACTCTTCTTTGCTCACTGAACAAACGCTCTGTTTTCCTAAAAGCAGTTTCCCAGTTGAATAATACATTTTTAGGGTTTACATCAGATCCGAAACCGTTCATTTTCACCGTGTAATCCAAGTCGAATGCTTTGTCTTTCAGGGTGTATTGGTTTTCAATCGTTTTTCCATCACCTAAATCCAATTCATAAACAATTGAATTTTTTGTTTGTGATTTAATAGTAAACAAACGATTTCCAGTTTTGATTTTCTTGCCTTTCATAGTGAAAACAAGCTCATTTACTGCGTCACCATCATCGAATAAAAGCAATGGGTTGATTTCAGTGTCTTTTTTAGCGAAATCTTTGTAGGATTCGTATTCTTTCAAATAAACTGCAGCGACTTTACCACCTTTCGTTGAGAAATCAATTATTAGCTTATCTGTTTCCAAACGTGTTAATTCACCTTTTACTTCTTTAGCAACTGGCGTTGATTCTTTTGATGTATTAGCAAGAATAACAGTATCTTCTTTGGTTTTAGTATTTGTGTAAACTAAGCCTTTAGCTGTTTTGATTTGCTGACCTTTTTCATCTTTTTTTGGAACTAAGATTTTGTCAACAGTGACACTTGCAACAATTGCTTTTTTGTCTTTCGTTGCTTCTTTTTTCTTTGCGTTTTCTTTTGCTTTAAGCGCAAGTTCCTTTTTTTGCTGTTCTTTAATTTCTTCCTCTGACGGTTGATTCACGATTGTGAACACAGATAGGATTATTCCAATTAAAACCAGTCCAATGACGGTGTTTCTATCCATTTCTATTTTGTTTTATTTGCAATAGCTGCGTTAATGAAAGCTACAAACAGTGGGTGTGGGTTTGCAACTGTACTTTTATATTCTGGGTGAAATTGTGCGCCAACGAACCAAGGATGGTCTTTGATTTCAACAACTTCAACTAAACCAGTTTCTGGATTTCTTCCTGTTGGAATCATACCAGCATTTTCAAATTCTTTTAAATATTCGTTATTGAATTCATAACGGTGACGGTGACGCTCCGAAATTGTATCTGTGTTGTATGCCGCTTGAACATGCGAACCTGGTTTTAACTGACATTTGTACGCTCCTAAACGCATTGTTCCACCAAGATTCGAAATCGACTTTTGCTCTTCCATCATACTGATTACAGGATATTTAGAGTCTTCGGCAATTTCAGTTGTGTGTGCATCTGCATAGTTCAAGACGTGACGCGCAAACTCAATCACTGCACATTGCATACCTAAACAAATTCCAAAGAATGGAACCTTGTTTTCACGCGCATATCGAACAGATTCAATTTTTCCAGAAATTCCACGTGATCCAAATCCTGGAGCCACTAAAATCCCGTCTAAACCGCTCAATTCTTCGTCAATATTTGATTTAGATAATTTTTCTGAATGAATCCATTTTACATTTACGCGTGCTTCATTAGCAACACCTGCATGGATAAAAGCTTCTGAAATAGATTTATAAGAATCTTTTAATTCAACATATTTTCCAACCAAACCAATATTCACTTCTGATTTAGGGTTTTTCAATCTGTCTAGGAAGTTTTTCCAGCTTTCTAAATTTGGAGTCGATTTTGAAGGTAAACCTAATTTTTCCAAGACCACTTTGTCAAGCTCTTCTGCTTGCATCAACAAGGGAACATCATAAATAGAAGCTGCATCACGTGATTCGATTACCGCGTTCATGCTTACATTGCAGAATTTAGCAATTTTTTTACGAAGTGTTAAATCCAATTCATGTTCTGTCCTACAGCATAAAATGTCTGGTTGAACACCCAATTCCAACAATTGTTTAACTGAATGTTGTGTAGGTTTTGTTTTTAATTCTCCTGCTGCTGCCAAATAAGGCACTAGCGTTAAGTGAATTACGATGCAGTCATTTTCGTACTCCCACATCATTTGGCGCACGGCCTCAACGTATGGAAGCGATTCGATATCGCCAACCGTTCCACCAATTTCTGTAATTATTATGTCGTAAGTGCCTTTTTTTCCAAGGATTTGAATACGGTCTTTGATTTCATCTGTAATGTGCGGAATAACTTGAACCGTTTTTCCTAAAAATTCACCACGGCGTTCTTTCTCGATTACAGATTGATAAATGCGGCCAGTGGTAACATTATTTGCTTGTGAAGTGGTAACATTCAAGAAACGCTCATAATGCCCAAGGTCCAAATCTGTTTCAGCACCATCGTCTGTCACAAAACATTCTCCATGTTCATATGGGTTCAAGGTTCCTGGATCGATATTGATATAGGGATCAAGCTTTTGGATGGTTGTTGAATAGCCTCTTGCTTGGAGCAATTTCGCCAGAGAAGCTGAAATAATCCCTTTACCCAGTGAAGATGTTACTCCCCCTGTTACAAATACGTATTTTGTTGAATTTGACATGTATCTATGAAATGTAACTACGGGGCGCAAAGTTAGCACATTCCTTTTAATACCGAAGGATAAATTATGAATAGAAATAAAATAATATTAACAATTTGACAGAATGAAGAAAAATAGGTTTGAAATTCGAAAGGAATGTTGTAAAAATGCAAATTCTAAATATTTAAATATTCAAGGATTCGAGAATTCAAATATTCAAGGATTCAAGAATTCAAATATTCAAATATTCAAACATTCAAGGATTCAAATATTCAAATATTCAAATATTCAAATATTCAAATGTTCAAGGATTCAAGAATTCAAATGTTCAAATATTCAAGGATTCAAGAATTCAAATATTCAAGGATTCGAGAATTCAAATATTCAAGGATTCAAGAATTCAAATGTTCAAATATTCAAATATTCAAATGTTCAAACATTCAAGGATTCAAATATTCAAATATTCAAATATTCAAATGTTCAAATATTCAAATACTCAAATATTCAAATATTCAAATATTCAAATATTCAAATATTCAAATATTCAAATATTCAAATATTCAAATATTCAAATAGTCAAATATTTAAAGCAATCACTATTAGACTCAAAATAAATCACGAATTATAAGCCTCCCCAATGCTCATTCAAACCTTGTTGGTAATAGAAACGATTTTTTCGAACGGTCGATTTTTCAAAGACTGGACAACCTGTTTCATCCAAACGTGGGTAATGTGGCGTATTTCGTTCTATTTTTTTTGGTAAAAATAACAAGTCGTGAATGAAGCGATTCTGAACCGAATGTCTCAAATGTTCACTATCGATTCCAAGTTTGAGATGCACGTTTTGACCAGCCCCCAAATTGTAATAAACACCACCGTATGCAATGCCATGGCTTGTTCTTCCATAGGGTAAATCTTCCAAAAGACGAAATCCACTTGGCTGATTTTTCATAGAGATTTTCTGCCATTGAGAATGCATTGTTTCACCTGTCCAAATGTATATTCCAGTTATAAATTTCATATTTTTATAACGATAGCTTACTGCGAAGTGGCCGGTTCTAAAACGATCCTTTGCCTGACCACCAAAAACATCATTTTCAACTAGGAGGGAGGTGTTTTTTAGGTGAAGTGCCCAACCTCCTGAAAGTTGAGATGTTCCAGCATTGTCCTTGTAAATTAAATAGTTAAATCCAAGTCCGTAAGTATACGTTGTATTGTGAAACAAGCCATTCAATTGAAAATCAGGTGTTAAGTTCCTTTTTCCTGCCAACAAATGCAATCCTACTGACGAGCGAGATTCCCAAAAATGTGTGCGTTTTCCGAAATTAGTTGCATTCAAGGTAAAGCTTTGTCCGAGATTGAATTGATAGAAATAATCTGTATAGTAGGTGTTTACATTTATTCCAACATTGTTTACATGTGTTCCAACGTTGAATGTTAAACCCAATGAAATACCATAATGCTTATTACTGAACGTTTGCCCAAGTAAGGAAGATGGTATCAAAATAGCAAGTAAAATGAATTTCTGCATTTGGATTTTTTTCGTTTTTCAATCATCTTACTCATTCAAAAAACATTCCAAGAAAGGCCGATAACAAAAATTGAGCTTGTCTTTGTGAGAATGATGAGGGTGTTGGCCTTGTTGAAATTTAATTAACCGCTCAATTAAAGCGAAAATTCCCCAGCAATCAGTATTCGACACCAATTATAAATATAAACTAGGAAAAAATAATTATGCGCTTATTTTTGTACTATGACAACGAGTAAACGTCTTTATTGGTTAGCACAAGCGATTGGGTGGACATCCTACGTCGCTTTATTAATGTTGGCGACTTATGCTAATAATCCTGAAAAATTGGATTTAAAACTTGTTGCTAATCTATTTTCTCTGATATTCTTTGGTATTACAGGTACACATATTATGCGTAAGGTTTATTTCAAAATGCACTGGTTAGAGTTGCGTTTAGCACCTTTGTTACCGCGTGTTTTGCTTGGTGCCTTGGTTACCTCATTACTGATTTCTTTGACAACAACTACGTTTTCAATTTTGATTGACGCTAAAGAGATTGAAACCTTGACATTTTTAAATAGTGTTATTCACGTCTTTTCGATTTTGGTGTTAGTTGTCTTTTGGAATTCAATTTATTTTACCTACCACTTCTTTCAAAAATCAAGGAAACAAGAATTGAATAATGTGACATTAGAAGCCAGCCGAAATGAAATCGAACTAAAGAATTTACGTTCCCAATTGAACCCACATTTCTTGTTCAATTCATTGAATAGCATTCGTGCATTGATTGATTTAGAACCAGCAAAAGCAAAGGTTTCGGTTACTACATTATCGAATTTATTACGAAAATCATTGATTCTTGGTAAAGAAAATTTGGTTCCTTTGAATGAAGAATTGGAAATGGTTTCAAACTATTTGGAATTAGAGAAAATTCGGTTTGAAGAACGATTAGAGGTGAAATGGAATTTAGATGAATCCTTGAAAGATTTTGAAATACCTCCATTTTCTCTGCAAATGTTGGTGGAAAATGCAATTAAACATGGGATTTCCAATTTAGTTGATGGTGGAGCAATTTCCATTGAAACATACCATTTTGAAGATAAAGTAATGATCAAGGTTTCAAATACAGGTGAATTGCAAGAACAAACTGAAGATGTACTAACTGGTGCAGGAATAGGTCTTGAAAACACGAAACGTAGATTAGCTTTGCAGTTCAAAGGTGCCGCAGCTTTTGAGTTGTTTCAGGAAAAGAATGAAGTTGTTGCTCAATTAATATTCAATCATTAATACAATTGAATTATGAAAACATTTAAAACATTACTTATTGAAGATGAACGACTTGCGCGTGAAGAGTTAAAGTCTTTATTAAAAGATTATCTTGAGATTGATATCATCGGTGAGGCAAAAAATGGTGAAGAGGGTATAACCTTAATCAAAGAGCACAAACCGGATTTGGTGTTTTTGGATATCAACATGCCAGGAATGAATGGCTTTGAAATGTTGAAACATTTAGAAGATCTTCCTCGGGTTATTTTTGTAACGGCTTATGATGAATTCGCCTTAAAAGCTTTTGAAGTTAATGCCTTAGATTATATTTTAAAGCCAGTTGATCCAGATCGTTTGCGCGAAGCAATCTTAAAATTGTCTTCAGAAGATGATTTTGTTTCTGCTCAGTCTGCTGGTGTTGCGCGAAAAGATCGACTTCTTTCGGCAAAGGATCGTGTTTTCATCAAAGATGGTGAGAAATGTTGGTTTGTTGAATTAAGTAAAGTGCGCATGTTGGAATCGGATGGGAATTATGTAAAAGTTTACTTCGATAATTTCCGACCATTGATATTAAGATCCTTAAACAGTTTTGAAGAGCGTTTGGATCCTGAGCATTTTTTTCGTGCAAACAGGAAATTCATTATCAATTTACAATGGGTTTCATCCATTGAAAACTGGTTCAATGGTGGCTTACAAGTTGAATTACGGGAAGGGGAGAAGGTGGAGATTTCGCGCCGACAAGCCATTCGCTTCAAGGAGCTAATGAGTCTGTGAAATTAGCGCAGTTCGCACAGCGTTTCTAGCGTCGTATCAATCACGTTGGCCATTCTTTCGAGATCAAGCGTTTCCATTGTATCCGTGTTTTGATGGTAATTTTTATTTCGATAGAAAGCAGTATCTGTAAGCATTAACGCGCTAAAATTGAAGCGCCAATAGTTTAGGTGATCTGAAAAATCGACACCTGGCAATATTTTGGGACCATTGAATTTCTTAGATCGAATGTGTTTTGAATGCTTAAAAATGTTGGTGAATTTGCGTGAAAACTTCCCTTTTCCAAATTTATTGACCAAGGTGATAAAATTCCCTGTGCTTCCATAGAACAGGCGCATTAAACCGATTGGATACGCTTGACTTTTCTTTTCGTCTTTAAAATAACCGATCATTTCAAGTGAAACCATTCCGTAAACAGGCTTTTTTGAATCAGCTAAGGATTTAGCATGAACAAAACTTCCCATATTTTCTGTCCTGAAATAAGGAGGCTCTTCTAAGGTGAATGCAACTAATTCAATGGGGTGGGAGAATTGCTTTCCTTTCAATTGGCGTGCAATTTCCATTAAACCTACCACACCGCTGGCATTGTCATCAGCGCCTTCCTGCATTCCGCAAGCATCATAATGCGCTCCAACAACAACTAATTCAGAATTGGAAGTTCCAAACGAATTAATTAAGGTTGGTTTGAAAAGACAAACTACATTTTTATAGGTAATTCCATTGACCTGATATTCCTGAAAATAAGTGGAGTCAGCGTGTTTATTGAATTCAGAAGCAATAAAATCAGCCGTTTTGTTGAGCAATTCCACATTCATGAAATGGCGATAACCTTTTGTTTTGGTTAATTGCTCAAGATGCGATTTAATGAGCGTTGTATCCGATTGAGCTGTCGTGTTTTGAACAGCAATCAACGTTGAAATTAAAAAGAATTTATTCAGAAAGTTGGCTTTCATTGCTTAATTCGATAGAATTTGGATGAATAACAATGCGTCTAGCTTTGTATAATTTGCCTATCGCTTGTTTAAATGTTTTCTTACTCATTCCGATAATTTCACGAATTTCATCAGGATCACTTTTATCAGAAAGGTGAATGATTTTTTTTTCAATCAACAAATTCAGTATGCGTTCCGCAGCTTCATCAAATTTCTCAAATCCTGCTTTTTCCAAACGAACATCCAGTCGTCCATCTTCGCGGATATTGTACACATAACCGACATCACGAAAACCACGATTTACTTGGCGACTAATATCATTTCGATAGATAATTCCATGATATCGATTGTTTACAATCACTTTTATACCTAAATCTGTCGTATCGCAAACCAAAATATCAGATTCAACATTGATGATACTTTCATCTGTGCATTCTTCTAGGTAGCGATTGATTTTCATTGAAGCGAACAAGCGGTCGGTGGCAAAATCGTATTGTAAAGTCACAAGGTAATATTTACCTTCTTCCATTAATTGATTTTGTTCTTTGAATGGAACCATTAGATCTTTTTCAAGACCCCAATTCAAAAATGCGCCGAAAGCATTAACTTCTATTACTTTTAAGTAGGCGAATTCACCTAATTGAATTAATGGAACTTCTGTTGTGGCTACAATTCTATCTTCTGAATCTTTGTAAAGAAAAACAGAAATGACATCACCAACTTCCATTTTGTCTGTTGTGTATTTGCCTGGTAAAAGCACGTCGTTATCCTCGTCGTCTCCCAAATAGGCTCCGGGAGCTGTAAATCGTAATATCGTTAAATCGTTGTATTGTCCAATGTTCATCTGCTAGAAATAGAGTGCAGATGCTAGTTTTGAATTAAGCACCATGCACGGTAATTTTTTGTCATTTGTAATTAATGACTGTGCAAAGGTATCAAATTGTGGCAATAAACTCTCAGAATGATAAGCAATAGCAATCATATCGATCGATTTTTCCGAACAATACCTTAAAACTTTCTTTTGGTAGGATCCGCTTCCTTTCAAGAATTCTACCGAACAAGGTACTTTTCGGTCTTCGTATTGATTTTTAATAATCAAAATACGATTTTTCATTTGTTGACTCAATAATTCATCGTTGTGCTTTTCACCAACAACATGTACAGTGGCACCGAACATATTCGCTAAATCACCAGCATTATTAACGATTTGAAGACTTTCTTTTGTTAAATCAATTGGAACAATGATGTTTTTAATTTCTATTGGAACGGTCTCCTTTTGAACAATTAAAAATGGCACTTCAGAACTTGTTACAACCTTCATGGCATTACTTCCAAAAAGCTTTTGAAAACCAGTTGCACCATGTGTTCCCATGATGATTAATTGAGCTCCTTCTTTTTGTGCAATCTTACCAATATCTTCAAAGATAGAGCCTTCACGCACCAATTTTGACAAGGTAATTCCCTCTGGAATATCGAAGCGAGCTATCACTTCATCTAATTTTTGATTTGCTTTAACAGCGTCTGCTTTTGTACTTGCTAAATGCAATAATTGAATTTCAGTATGGACGTATTTACCCAAATGCAGTGCATATTTTAGCGCCGAATCACCAACTGGGGTAAAGTCATATGGTACGATATATAAATTCTTGCTCATAGTTTACACGTTTCGTTCAAAAATAGCGAAAAAAATAGTTGAATAAACGCTTTTTAATACTTAATGAATATTAGAGGTATCTCATTGAAAATTAGATGGTAATTCAATTAAGATTTACGTCTTTTTTTCTTTTTCATACCACCAGTAACAGAGCTCATATTACTAGGGTCGCGTCTGTCTTTTTTTGAAGCTTTCGTATCTAATTTTTCTTTCTGCGCTTCAGGATTTTGAATATCATCTTCAGGTGTAACAGCGACGTGTGGTATTCCTCCTGCTGGACCTTTGTCATCAGGATTTTGCCATTTATTCTTTACTTCCTTTTTTTCGACTTTATTTGTTTTACTGTTTAAAACATAAACATCCCTTTCTTCATTTTGCTCAAGATTTACGCCAATAACGTCTTCTTTAAATACCCATTTGTTGCCAGTTAACACGAATGCATCAAGTGATAAATCAGGAACGTAAAAGGAATAAAAACCTTTTAAATTCGGGCTTTCAGGCATTAGGTGATCGAAAATAATACGATTGTAATGGTCTTCGTATTTCAACGACATGGTGGCTTTTTCTGAATGTTCATAAAAGAGGCGCTTAAATGTTCCCTCAGCTGTTTTGAATATTGGACTTCCTAATTTAGGTGCATTCCCAACAAAATAGAGTACATCAATTAATTTGATGTTGCTACTTGCGGTGTTACCATCCCAACCTAAAACAGTGTAAACCGTTTTTGAACCTTTATCGACTGGTATGATTTTATAATACAAGGCTCCATACCACTGGTTTGCTTCTAAAATTTCACTCGGACGTGGATTGAAAGGATCTGAATTATCAATTAATTCAGAAAGTTCAACCGTTTTCTTTTTCTCATCCAAATGCATTAGAATGCAATAATATTTTTGGGTTTGATCATCTAATTCAATATTCCAATTAATAATCCGTAATTGACCGTCAGGACTATCAATAAAACCAACCGTTTTGAGGTTTGAAAAAGAGTAGGAGTAGGCGCCTTCAAGTTCAAGCGTTTCGAAAAGAAAATTTTTAAACTCCGTATTCTTTTCTTCTTTTTGAAGGTCATCTTTTGCGGCACGGAGGCTATCTAATAAAACAACTAACTTTTTCTCGCGATTTACGAATGTTGAATCCTCAGCTGCATTTGCAGACAAGGACAAAAGAATGATAAGAAAAGGAATTACTTTTTTCATACTTGACATAACGTGTTTTACATACGAATGTTACTTTAGTTCAACGACTTCTAAAAATTTAACGGTAAGTTATAAAATTAAACGCAGGTGCACTCAAGTTATGTTGTTTTAAATCCATCACAATTTGTGCACGATGATAATTCGAATGATTTAAAATATGGTACAAAATATCAACGATTGATTTTGTGTACTCAACACCTTCCGAAGAATGGTAATTGATTTTATTGTCCAATTCATATTTCTCAATGAAATCAATTGTTTCAGAATAGTTCTGCTCGTGTAGCTTTAACAAATAACGAACGGGGAGTTTATCCCAACTTTCTGATTCTGGTAAATTGCCTATTAAGCGACAATTCCAGCTATGGTGAACGTTAATAATGTGTGAAATGGAACGCACAACAAAGGCAGAAATAAAATCTTCATGCTCTTCAATTGAATGAATCCAGTTTTTTGTTGCGAAAAAATCGTACTCAAATTTATCAAGGAAAAATTCCTTCATTATTTTAAGTTTTTCAATGCTTCAATTGTTGCAGCTGGGTTTTCTGAGTTAAATACAAAGCTTCCTGCGACCAAAACATCTGCACCGGCTTTGACCAATTCTAAACCTGTTTCTAAGTTTACACCCCCATCAACTTCAACCAAAGCACGTGAACCACGACGATGAATCAAGTTTTTCGTTTGTTCAACTTTTAAAACTGCGTTTTTGATGAATTTCTGCCCGCCAAATCCTGGATTTACCGACATAATCAACACCAAATCCAGGTCTTCAATTACATCTGCTAACAAATCTACAGGTGTATGGGGATTCAATGCTACACCAGCTTTCATTCCAGCCGCTTTGATCGCTTGTATTGTTCTGTTCAAATGACGTGATGCTTCAAAATGAACCGTCAAAATATCCGCTCCAGCATTTTTGAATTCCTCAATGTATTTGTCAGCATCTTCAATCATTAAATGAACGTCTAACGGCTTTTTTGCATGCTTTTTTATTGCAGCAATCACAGGAAATCCAAACGAAATATTTGGAACAAAAACACCATCCATTACATCAATATGAAACCAGTCAGCTGTTGAGTTGTTAATCATTTCAACATCGCGCTGAATATTAGCAAAATCGCATGAAAGGACAGAAGGAGAGATTAAAAGTTCCATATGTTTTTTTTTTTTCAAAATTACGAACAAAAACGGTTAATCTCTCATAATTTTCAAATATTCTTCGTCCCTTTTGTAGATGTCTAGATAGAAAATTAAGACTTCACGATCTGCAAAAACAGTTTGGTATTCAACAAAGATTGGAACTGGATCTTTCAGTCTTATCGTATAGTTTTTTGCCACTGAAAGCAAGCTATCCAAAGAATCAGAAGTGATATCGTTGCGTTTTTTGCGAATTGAATCATAATCCAATACTGTTTTCCCTAAATCTACAGGATCTTTGCAGCGCATACAGCCATGAGAATAGGATCGCACATCTGTACCGAAGAGCGATTTTGATGGTGTGTCATGCACATAAACGCTGTGTGAATTGTGGAATTCAAATTTGATGATTCCAAGACTGTTTCGTGTTCCAGGTTGCTGTACAACTTTATAAGGAAAGGAATTTTCAGGAATGCGTTTCCAATTCACTGAATACGGATCAACTTCCTTATCTCCGCGATAGATCTTATAGTTGTTTCGAGCGAAATAACCAGCTCCACCGCGTGCTGCAGGCAAAATTTCTTTGTTACAAATCGATTGAGGAACTGTCCAAAAAGGATAAACAACAATCGCGTATACTTTTGAGGTTAATTCAGGTGTTTGGTTTTCGGTTTTACCAACAACTACGTTATGTTCACGTTTCAAACTGTCATTTACAAAATAGCGCAATTTGTACTCTGGAAGGTTAATTCGAATATATTTTTCAGGGTATTTTGCATGTCTTCGAATTTTTTCCAAGCTTAGGCCGGCGCGAAGTACTTTGTCAACAGTGCTTTCATTGAGTGCAATGGTGGTGTATTTTCCAATTTTACCATCTGGTTTTAGACCATTCATTTCTTGAAAGGCTTTTAATCCTTCAACAATCGATATGCTATCTTTGATTTTTTTATCAATGAATCCTTTTGAAATCAATGCTTTTCGTGTTTTTTCAAATGCATGAAGCGAGTCTTTTTTAATCGGTTCAATGTCAAAGTGACTCGTATCCATTTTTGTTTTAGCACAGTAATAATATAGTTTTGTTGCCAAGAAGCGGTAATTCGTATCAGCAATTCCTCTTTTTAGAAAGATTTGATCGTAGGTTAGACTGTCTTTTTCAGCGAAACAAGAATCTAGGTAGCCCGGTCGAACCAGTTTTCTTGGAAGCAATTTCTTTTTTTCCAAATCAATAAAACCATAATTTAAATCATGCATCATTGCGCCAGATTGTGCTGTTAGAATGACTTCTTCCTCAATCCATAATAAATTTTTCTTTTTCGCTAAATGAATACGTTTTTGAGGGATTCCGAACCAAATTGAATTTGCTAATGTTTTTTTTAATTCTAGACCATACTTAGTTAACATTGAATCGTTTACCCACCTTGTTTTAAAGTTGTTTTTGGCATAAACTTCTTGTAACCATTTACTTTCTTCTTTATTAAAACCGAGTGAAGTCAAATAATCATCTTCTAGTACTTTTTTTAGTTTAGTTTTTAGAGAAATGGCATCATTTTCAAAAAAGTCAAGAGTAGGTAGCGGATCTTTGGTTGAACAACTAGTAAAAAGTGTTACAATCAAGAATATTAAAAGGGTGTAGCGCATTTGTGTCAGATAAATAATTACTTTCGTGAAAGCGATGGGAAAGATAGAATTTATTTTTGAGAAATGGGCGTAAGTTTCGTAGTTGGCATTATTATTATTACAGTTTTGGTTTCATTAAACGCCTTCAAAAACAGCAGTTTAATGGATAAAATGATGTATTCAGCCTACTTGAGTAAACATCAGAAGGAACATTATAGAGTACTCAGTCATTTGCTCGTCCACAAAGATGCATCACATTTGCTGTTTAATATGATGTCGTTGTATTTTTTGGGTACTTTTTTAGAAGAATCGTTGGTGATTTCGTATGGTAATGTGCAAGGTGAATTGTTTTTTGGATTGATTTACATATTAGGAGGTGTTTTTGCCACACTTTGGCCTTATTTGCGCAATCAAGATAATCCGAATTATTGGTCCTTGGGTGCATCTGGAGCCGTTTCAGCTGTAATTTTCGCGGCTATTATGTGGCAACCAGCAATGAAATTACAACTGTTTTTTATTCCAATTGGTATACCTGCTTATCTTTTTGGGCCGATATATTTGGGATTAGAGTACTACTTGGATAAGCGCGGTAACTCAGGAATTGCGCACGATGCGCACATTGGAGGTGCACTTTTTGGTATACTTTTCATTTTAATTATTAATATTGATAAAGGAAAAGAATTTTTGAATCTAATTTTTGGTTAAGGAAGATGCTATACATTAACAATAACGGTGTAATCTTGACAAATGATGCGCCTACAATTCACGCAGGAAACAGGGGTCACGTTTATGGTGATGGTGTCTTCGAAAGCATTCGAATCATGAATGGCGTTCCTTTAAACATCGAGAACCATATTCGTCGTTTGCTTGAAGGCGCCAAGGCGATTAAAATTCGTCCAGCATCTTATTTTACTTCAGAATTCTTTAAGGAGAAAATCATGGAATTGACCCAGAGGTCTCAAATAACAGAGGGGGGGAGATGTCGAATTTCATTGGATCGCGTAACAGGCGGGGCTTACAAACCAGAATCAAACGAAGCGACCTACTTTATTGAAATTTATCCTTATGAAACGAACAATTTCGAATTGAATTCAAAAGGCTTAGAAGTAGATCAATATACCGATATAAAAAAGCAAAAGAATTTCCTTTCTAATTTCAAAACAAAAAGTGGTTTAATCTATGTGATGGCTGCAATCAACGCAACAGACCGTAAACTTGACGATGTTTTAATTCAGAATGATCGTGGTGGAATTTTGGAAAGTTCAAGTTGCAATTTATTTGTTGTGAGTAATGGCGTTTTATACACTCCTGGTTTAGAAGAAGGCTGTTTGGCGGGTACCATGCGAATGCTGATTATCAACTTGGCACTTGCAAATGGGATTAAGGTGTATGAGTGTAATATTTTACCACAAAACCTTTTAGCAGCCGATGAGATTTTCTTTACGAATGCGATTCGTGGAGTAAATTGGGTGAGTGGCTATCGTACAAAACGCTACTTCAATAATATGTCTCGTAAATTCGTCGCATTATTGAATGATTACTGGGAAAATCAATTTAACGATTCACCAACCTTGTAATGCCAATAAGTCAAAGAATACAAGTAAAAATGGGCATGTATGTGTCGATTGTATTAAAAAAAGACCAAGCTTCCGGAGAATTAACAGAAGGGGAGGTGAAGGCCATTTTAACGAATTCATCCTTTCATCCGCATGGTATTAAGGTGAAATTAACTGATGGTCAAGTTGGCCGAGTACAAGAGATTCTTGAAGACGACGAATAATTCAGAATAAAAGCGTATCTTTGTTTAAGAATTTTGATACATTAATCGAAATCAGGTCATCGCGACAACTGATATAGACATTCGGCAAAACAATCTAACTAATTGTCATTACCATTTCTTTTTTAGTATTTCAATGACAACCTTGCTGTTTAGGGGAAACAGTTTAACATAATATAGGATTAGTAGCGCAACGAATGGCAAAATCACAAGAGACATTTAGTAAAAAAGAAAAGGAAAAAAAACGTTTAAAAAAGCGTCAAGATAAATTGGTTAAAAAAGAAGAGCGCAAAGCGGATTCAGTCGGTGGCTCTTTGGAAAGCATGATGGCGTATGTGGATGAGTACGGAAATATTTCGGATACGCCGCCAGATCCAACAAAAAAGAAAAAAATCATTGCTAGTAACATTGAAATTGGTGTTCCAAAACGTGAGGATGAGCCTGAGGCTGCAGCACGACAAGGAAAGATTTCTTATTGGAATGATTCTAAAGGTTACGGATTCATTAAAGATTTGATTACACAAGAAAATGTATTTGTCCATGTAAATGGAACGCTTGAAACAGTTAAAGAAGGCGACACTGTTACATTTGAAGTTGAGCGTGGTCAAAAAGGGATGAACGCTGTACGTGTAAAGAAAGTATAGGATTTTCATATATAATTTGAAAGCCATTCGTTTGTTGACGGATGGCTTTTTTTATAGTATCAATTAAGCTTGATAATGCACTATGCATTGTTTTTAAGAAGCGTAAAAGTGGAATAAAATCTTCGATGCTTTAGAATTCTTGTTTCTAAATTTGTTTTGACGATAAAAAAAAGGATTTCACCTATTACTAATTTTAGGATTCGTATTTTTTTATTATTTAAAACACTATATTTATGCTGCTTACAGCACTTTATTAACACTACGTGAAACCACTACATGTGGCAATGTTTGTTAATGGAGAGGCTGCACTCCCAGAATTTGCAGAGGTAAATAACTTAAATTGTCTTATAATGAAAAGAGTAATTTATGTGGGAGCTTTCCTAGCTTTAGTAGGAATAACTATAGTCGGGTGTAAAAAAGATGTTTCAACGCCTGATCCTGTGTTTGATTCAACATTAAACATTGCTTCAGATGGTAAAATGTTGGTTTTTAAAACAAAAGAGGATTATAACAATGTGGTTGATAATCCAACTGAAAAAGAATGGTCAGTGTTTATTTCTAAAGTAAAGGGTATGAAACATACTACATATGCAGAAAAATTAGCGCTTAATAAGTCTGGTGAGTCCGACGATTTAATCGGAGATGAAGATTTGGTACAAATTTTAAATGATGAGTGGATTGTTCAAATTGGTGATTACCTGTATCGCATTAACAAACCTACTGAAAGCGTTTATGTGTTGCCTGCTGTTAATATTGACGAATACCAAGATTTGGTATCTGAAAATAAAAACAATCCACATATTCGTAAATTCTCAACAGGGGATCCTGTTATTGAATTAGCAGAAAGTGGAGCTGAAGGTCAAAAATCACTTTTTTGTAATGAGGATCATCTAGGTAATCGATTTGCAGAAACAGACCCTTTTACTGTGCCTGGATTTGGCGATGTATACTGGTTTCAGGGTGACGCAGATTATCGACGATATGGCATCTATTATTCAATTGTAACCACGGCACGCTCCAATGCGCATGGTACTTTAAGAATTTATGTACAAGTTGAAAATGTTTGGCATCACCAAAGATGTGGTAATACAGTTGGTCCATATTCTTTGCCTTGGTATCAAAGTAATCCTTCAACAGATAGTTTTCAAAAACATAAATCTTATTCTGGTTCAACTGCTTTAAATGGTCTTCATACTAAGTTTAGAATTAGATGTGAAGTACCGGGTGTTCCGCAGGGAGGCAACCCTTATACAACATATTTTACTGAGTGGAGACGTATCCAAGGTAATAATCCATATTTCCCATGAGACTAATTGTTTTTCTAGTTTCAATGATGTTTGTGCGTGTAAACGCGCAAACATCATTTTTCATTAAACCTATGATGAATAATAAAATTGATTTTGCTTCTAATTCAGGAAGTCGTTTTGATGATTATGTTTATAATAATAGCCCTTATTATATCTATAACAATAAGGCGATAATCACTGCAGGTTTGAATTCAATCGATTTAGGATTAGGAATAGGTACATTGATACGTAAACGCCATTTATTGGAACTCGATTTAAATACTGACGCTACTGGTGCTGGTTATCGAATCTATTTTGAAAAAAAAAGTTTCGAAGGAACTTACAATGATGTGGATCGTATGTATATTGATGGTCGTGGTATTAATCGCTTGTCACTTCAATACTCATATCTTGGGTCACACAAATTGCATTATATTTTAGGTTTGGCTTTTGGTTATAAAAGGCCTAGTCCACCTGGTAAAATAGATCCTATCTTTTTTGGAGATGTTGAAGTGGCAGAAAATGTAATTTTAAGTCAAGAATCATTTGGATTTGGTTATAATACAAAAAACATATATCTAACAGTTGGTGTTGGAAGGGATTTTAATTATAAAAAGACTTATTTGTTTTCGTTGGATATTATTTTGAATAAAGGGTTTTCACTTATATCAAGTACGCATACAAATATTACTATTTATAATAACGGAATTTTAAAAACTAACGCATACGCTAGTTACAGTAGAGGAAGTGGTTTGTATTTTCAATTGAGCCGTAGATTGACCTTTAAAAAATGATATACTATTTGAAGTTATGTGAAAGTTATAAACACATCTCATTTTCCTAGATTCAATTTTGTCTTATAATTAATATTATGTTAAATTGAATTACTTCAAGTGCATTTCAGACCCTTTAACTTATATTCTTCCTATCGCACAACTTATATACGACTTTGCTTTTTTAAATAATGAATTGTGTTCCTCGTCCATCGGATAACCCAAACTTTCCAATTTGCTTTTAACCCGATCAAAACAATACTGTTCATCCGTTTCAAACTCTATTGTAGCATTTTCTAAATCAAATGACACGCATGTAATGCCCGGAATTTGATTAACAGATTTTGTAATACTATTGACACATCCACCACATTTTACGTTCAGTAAAGTTTCTTTATAAATCGTGATTTTAAATTTTTAAATTATTCTTGTGAAGGTTTCAACTATTTACTTCCGCTCCAATTATTCTTGTTTTGTTATGTTAAATAGAAACTCGCTCTTTACTATAAATTTAATCGTCACGTTTTAGTATTTTTGTAAGCTATGTTTCTTTCGTTGTAAACAGTTTGAATTTAGATTGTGTAATTGGTTTGGTTGAATTAACAAATCATGGTGGTTGATTTAGATTATTGAATACCTCCACTCTTTCATTGCATTATTCATTATTTCAAAATCCTCATTCCGACGATTAAACAGCTTATTTAAATGAATTGAAGTTGTAAAATGCTTACGCGAGAAGAATTAAAGAAGAAGAATCGCCAGTTTTGGACTGATTTCCGAAAATACATGAACAAGGTCAAAAGTTCAAATGGTCGGCGTATGAATTGGATTGGCTACCCATCAGATGTTAAAAATATATTTATACGTTTACAAGCAGATGCAAAAGGCGCTCGACTTTGTTTTGATATTCAACCGAAAGACCCAGGGGTTCGTGAGATAATTTGGGAGCAAATGACTGAATTAAAAAAAGTCATGGAAAACTGCATGAATCACGAAACCAATTGGTTAGAAGAGCTTTACAGCGATGATGGACGCGCTTTTTCGAGAATAATGTGGGAATTGAAGGATGTGAGTTATTACAATCATGAGGATGAAATTGTCATTTTTGAGTTCTTAAAAAATCGTTTAGTGGAATTCGATGAATTTTACCAAGAATACAAAGAAATCTTAATTTCTCTCACTGATTAGATTGTTTCATTACATTTGTGTTAGATCTTTACATTTAGAAGAATAAACTATGAGAATCACCAGTTTTTTAATTGCAAGTTGCCTTACTTTTGTTGCCAATAGCCAAACGGATATTTTCACAACGGATTTCCAAACTGGAATTCCAGTAAATTACACAGTCGTTGACAATGATGGTCTAACCCCAGATGCTCAGGTTGCTAACTTCACAAATGCATGGATTTCATTACAAGACCCTGAAAATTCGGCTGACACAATTGTTGGTTCAACATCATTTTTTAGTCCCACAGGTACAGCGAGCCGTTGGTTGATTACACCAGCAATCAATTTAGGGGCTTACGGTAATTTTATAGAATGGCAAGCTAAATCACATGATGCATCTTACCCAGATGATTATATGGTTTTGGTCTCAACTACTGATGATCAAATTGCTAGTTTTGATGATACAATTGGAACCGTAATTGGCGAAAATTTTGAATGGACAAGCCGTAAGCTAAATCTCAGTACGAATGGTTATAATAGTCAAACTATTTATGTTGCTTTCGTAAATAATACCGAGGATGGCTTTATTCTTTACCTAGATGATATTCATGCTTGGAAAGAAGATCCTGTAAGTGTAAATGAACTCACTGCAGCCCTTCAGGTTAAGGTGTATCCAAATCCTACTGCTGAAATCGTGAATGTTACAACAGCTGCTGAGTTAATTCAACTTGAATTGCTTTCGTTAAATGGTGATTTGTTGATGACATCGAAAAGTAGTTCATTAAACCTTTCGCATTGCCCTGTTGGAGTTTATTTCTTAAAGGTTGTTACCGAAGAAGGTATTGTTGTAAAACGCATAATCAAAAACTAAATTTCAGGAAAAGGAACTAAAATCAGTTTATATTTTAACGCTGATTTTTTTTCAGGTATGAGTGCAATCGTATCTTCACTTATTTGGCGAAATTTAAAATACCAAGATTCATTTTTGAAATTAATTAACAATGTGCTATCCTCTGAATACATTGAGAATTCACCTCTTTTAGCGGGTAAATCACCTAAATTTCTCATGCTTTGGTAGCAACAATGTCCGTTTTCATAGAAAATAATCAAATCCTTTTCTGTGTTAATCAATGACGCAAAATTCTTATTACCAATAATTACTTGATCCACTAACCAAACTTTACTTCCGTTATCCGTTAGAATAGCTTGTTTATTAATAGGAATTAAATCGGCATTAGAAGAACAAGAACAAATAAAGAATAGCGCAGCAACCAAGGTGTATTTCATCAAAGAATCATTTCGTTTTTAACCAAAGTAGAATAAATATCCCTTGATACAGAATCTTTGAATTCAGCTTTAATACGCTGTCTCCAAGGCCCATCTGCATCTGTTCCTTCTATTGTTTCGGCACTTTTGAAAATATATTTTTTACCATCCCACGAGAAAATAGTGTTATAGAAAATAATATCGCCATCCACATTGTCATTAAAGCGAAGAATCAAATCATAATGCTTTGAATTTGTTTTGCGCAAGCCGATTAGATTAGCAACAAATGTATTTGTTCTTACCAAAGCACCCCTTTCACGCACAAATGTTACTAATCGACGTAATTTTATCCCACCAACTTTTGATTTTATTTGAAGTAAGAATGCGTTTTCTATTGGAGAATCTTCACGCATTTTGAATAGTTTAAAGAACCTTGGTGAACAAGCCGGTTCAAAATAATTACTTGTATCTTTTTGAAATTCAGAGCAAATTTTCAATTCTTTCAACAATTCAAGGTGCTTTGAATCCGTAAAGACATCTTCATCAAAAAGCGTTTCAATACTGATAATCTCAGATTCGGGGGCGATAGTTGGTTGTTTGATTGAATCCTCTTCACTCGAACAGGCTGCTAATAATAAAAGTGCAAATAAGTAAATTAAATTCTTCATGTTTCGATAATTCGTATTTTTCAAAAAGTTACAAAGTGAAAACGATTTTTGATTCCATTAAAGCTTTGTCCAAGTATTTCGTGTTAATTCCAGTTGAAGTGCCATTTTGTTCAAACCAATCGAGCATTACTTCAGTAGGCATATTTCCTGTTAAATCATCCTTTGCCATTGGACAGCCGCCTAAGCCTTTTAACGCTCCATCAAAACGCTTACATCCAGCATTGAATGCAGCGGAAACAATCGCTTGTGCATTTTCTGGGCGTGTATGCAAATGCGCTCCGATTTCTACATTTGGTAAAGCAGGAATTATTTCTTTGAATAATGATTCTACTAAACCAGGTGTTGCTGCACCAATTGTATCAGACAAGGCTTGAATTCGGATGTCAAATTTCTCAAAAAGCACCTTGCACCATTTATAAACGATTTCCGAATTCCATTCTTCACCGTATGGATTACCAAATCCCATAGAAAGATAAACGACAAGCTCTTTATTGTTTTTTTTACATAAATTTTGCATGGCCTCTACTCTACCGAGCGACTCAAGTATAGTTGCACTGGTATTTCGTTTTTGAAATTCTTCAGAAACAGAAAATGGGTAACCCAAATAGTCGATCTCTTGGAAGTGAACAGCCTCTTCAGCACCGCGTTCATTGGCAATGATAGCGAGCAATTTCGACGATGTTGATAAATCTAGAAGTGATAATACTTCTGCCGTATCGCGCATTTGAGGAATCGCTTTTGGAGAAACAAAACTTCCAAAATCAATGGTGTCAAACCCACATTTAAGCAAGGTGTTAATATACTTGGCTTTTATTTCGGTTGGAATAAAAGCATGCAAACCTTGCATTGCATCCCTTGGACATTCAATAATTTTCACATCTGCCATAGTCAAAAATACGAATTAAGATCTTGATTTTAGAATCGCTTTATTGATTCTTTTCACAATGCCTGGGCCTTCGTAAATAAAACCAGTATATACTTGAATCAAGCTTGCTCCTGCTTCAATTTTATCTAATGCATCTTGTGCTGTGTGAATTCCACCAACACCTATAATAGGAAAAGCGCCATTGGATTTTGTATGTAAATACCGAATGACTTCAGTCGATCGGCTCGTTAAAGGTTTTCCTGAAACACCGCCTGCTCCAATCGATTCCAATGTTTGCTTATCTGCTGTCAGTTTTTCTCGAGAAATCGTTGTATTTGTGGCAATGACCCCTGCAATGTTAACTTCCGTAACGATTTCGATAATGTCGTCTAGCTGTTCATCTGTTAAATCAGGTGCGATTTTCAACAAGATTGGCTTTTGTGATGGCATTTGATTGTTTAAAGTCATTAAATCTGCTAATAATTTCTTCAAGGGTTCTTTTTCTTGTAACGCTCTTAAGTTAGGTGTGTTAGGGGAAGAAACATTCACCACAAAATAATCTACATATGGAAAAAGTCCCTTGAAAGTAGCGTCATAATCGTTTCCCGCTTCATCATTTGGTGTGACTTTGTTTTTGCCAATATTTCCGCCAATGATGATTGAAGTTTTCCGTTTTTTAAGATTTTCAATGGCAGCATCCATGCCATCATTGTTAAATCCCATTCGATTTATGACGGCTTCATCAGGTTTTAAGCGAAATAATCTAGGCTTATCATTTCCTGGTTGACCTTTTGGTGTAACAGTGCCAATTTCAATAAAACCAAAGCCACAATTGGCAAGGTCGTTGTACATGGAAGCATTTTTATCAAATCCTGCCGCTAATCCAACAGGATTAGGGAACTTTATGCCAAACACCTCTGTTTCCAATTTGCGGTCTTCAATCGTGAAGTATTTCTTCCAACACCATTTAACACCTGGGATTTTAAAAATAAAATGTAAAGTATCGGTTGTGAAATAATGAACTTTTTCAGGGTCGAAAAAAAACAGAATTGAACGAAGTAATTTGTACATAAAGAAAGTTTTTACAAAGGTATAAATCAAAAACGGGGTGACAATTGCCACCCCGTTAGTTTCATTAACATATTTTCAACATTAGAATTTGTAACGACCTTTATTCCAGTAGTACGATTTTCTTTGTTTAGCATAGTCTTTATATGTAATGTTGCGATATGCTACAACATTTAAGTTGTAATAAGCATCATTGTTTTTATCACCTCTTTGTTGCCCTGGAGCAAACCAAGACGTGTTGTTATTTGCAGGATTAGATAAATACTGTGCTGCAGGAGATGACAATAATGCTGGGTCTACGTATGTGCCGTGAACATCATCAATATAATCTGAGAATGTTTTAACATATGTAGCTTCAACGCCAATTCTCCACATTCTACCTAAACCAAAGCGAACACCTACTCCGAAAGGAATAGTTCCTGTTACAGGTAAATATTCTTTAGGACCATCTACTAGGCCTTGCCCTTCGGTTCCCAATGGCCTAAGTGCTACCCAACTTCCTTCGTATTGCGCTTTTGGATTGAAATAACTAACACCAGCACCTGTAAACAAATACACTTGTTGGTTGTGATCTTTAACTCCAATGTGACCCGGTAGTCTGTAACGTGAGCCAAATTTTTCGTTTGCGAATACGATTACTTCAATGCGTTGTTGTAATTCGAAATACATTGAACGGAAATGTAAATTTCTACTTTCACGAATTACTTCATTTGTATAAGCATCATTACCTCTCAACAAACCAGCATTTAATGTTGTAGTTGTTGCCCAGAATGGATGGAATCGATAACGAAAACCAATCATTCCGCCAATTCCAGTTGAAGGGATATCAATATCATTTATACTGTAATCTTTTCCAACTTGGTTTCTACCGCCTAAGTCTCCAGTAAATTGTGTTGCTCCAATTCCAAATAAAATTTCTTTCTTGTTCAGAGACCAATTTCTTTGCGTATTGAAGTTTGTATGCTGCGCAAAATTGGCAGATACAGCACATAGAAATGCGAGTGTAGTTAAATATCTCATTATTTTCTTCTTTTAAAAAGCGTGTTATAACGATACGAATTTATGAATAGTTTTTCAACTAAAAAAAGAAAATTGAATATTTTACTAAAAATCTATTGTTCAATACTTCGTAAAGTGAATTTTTACTTGGAAAGTTTCAAGTTTATTGAAGGTAATTTTCTCAGTTTTCCATTTTCATCAATCCCTTTGATTCCTGTAATAAAAATCATTTCATCAAGATTGTTTTCGATAATTTGCTCCTTGATATTTTCTGGAATCTTATTACTTCTTATTTCAGCAGTAATATCTTGTTTTCCATTGTAATACTGAACTTCATAGGAAGTAATTTCAAAACTAGAATTACTTTCTATAATGCTGGTATTTTTTAAAGACTCGACACGAATAATACCGCTTGCTACTCCAGCTATAGTTGGTTGTCCAGAAAAAAATGTTTTTACAACTGTTCTCGTTTCTTTTGCTGGTTCAACCGGTGAATCAATAACATCTAAGTGTTCGTCCATTCGTGATTCAGCAGTTAGATCTACTAGTTTATTTTCAACTGTATTATTTTTACTTGCTTCTATTTCAGGTGTGAACACGTTTGAACGATAAGCTGTAACGAGCGGATTTGTTGTTTTTGACATCGCTTCAAAAGAAGCTGCCATTTTCATGGTCTTCTTCTTCGGTAATTCAGTGGATTTTTCTTTTAATGTAGAAGTAGTATCAAGCGTTTCATTTTTAAAATTGTTTTCTGATAGAACTAGTGCTGTAATAGCAACTGAAGAAAGTCCGACAGCCCCGTAAAACCAGGGGCTTTTCCATGTCGGCATCTTAGTCATTTTAGCACTTTTAAGCACGTGATTAAAATCTTGTTTTTTCTCAATGTAGGAAGAACTAAGGTTTTGTCGGTCTAAATTGACTTTTTTAAATTCCATAATATTAACTCTTAGTATTAAATAGTTGTTTCAATTTTTCAATTGCACGAAATGTTTTCACTTTCGCGTTGTTCTCTGTTATTTCGAGGATTTCCCCCATTTCTTTAAATGATCTTTTCTCAAAAAAGCGCATTTCAATTAATTGCGTGTCCTTTTCCTTTAATTTTGCTAATGAGTCAAACAAGCGTTTTTTATTCAATTCGCTATTGTCCTCCTCAATCTCATCAATCATTTCAAACAGCTGATAACTCTCAATATTAACTGTTCGTTCAGCTTTTTTGTCACGAAAAGATTGATACAATTCACTTTTAGCAATGCGATATAACCACGAAGAAAATGGCACTCCACGGTATTCGTATTTATGCAAATTGTTCAATGCCTTCATAAACACTTGCGAGGTAATATCAAATGCTTGTTCTTCGTCATCCATACGCTGATAGATGTAGCGAAAAATTTGCTCATGATACTTTTTGTACAGCGGCCCGAAACTTTCCGGATCTTTCTGTGCACGCCGTATCCAACTCAACTCCTCTTCCATGCGTTGGTTGGTTTGGTGATACATTGGGTTCACTGTCATAGTTTTTGGTTTTATTTTCTAGTTTGTTTTGTAAAGCTTGCAGTCTTTACATGAGTAAAACGAACTTCACATGTTTCGTTACACTTACAACGCAACTATTATTCCAGTTATTGTATGTATGCATAAAGAATTAATGAAATTCATCATTGAAACCAGAATTCCGGTGCGCAATTACCTGAATTTTTCCAAGTAGGATGTATCTGTTAAAGAAAATAAAAATGCTTTTAATTGCTTTATTTCCCTAGCGTTCATGTGAAAGGGAATAATGCTTTTATTTTGTAAATGATGGTTTTTTCCTCCAGATGCATAATGCGCAATGACGGCTTCGATACTTTTGATACTACCGTCATGCATGTAGGGGAATGTTAATTCTATATTTCTCAATGAGGGAATTTTAAAAAATCCAATATCATTTGAATCGTTGAATATTCTGAATCGACCTTTGTCTTCTCCAAATTCATTGTACAAACCATTGTTTTCGGCTATAAATGTGGTGAAATGGGGTGCTGGGTGACATTTTGTACAGTATAGTTTTTCTGAAAACAGCTTCCACCCTGCTTTCTCATCTTTTGATAGTGCTGTTGGTTTGGAGCCGGAATAGAATTCGTCAAAACGAGAATTTTCAGAAATGAGTGAGCGCTCAAAAGCAGCAATACTTCTGGTTAATACGAAGGCATCAACATCTCGATTGAATAGCGTTTTCGCTTGAGAAACATAGTATTCATCTTTACGAAGACGCACTAACAAGGTTTTCATATCCATATCCATCTCAACATGCTCTTGAATGGGGACAATTACTTGAAGTTCTAACGAACTTAAATGCGCATCGTACATGACCGTTTTTAAATAGGCTGAATTTAAAAGAGAAGGTGCGTTCCGCTCTGTTTTTCTTCCTTCCACACCTTCACTTACTGTTTTTTGATCTGTAAAAGCGAAGGCTGGGTTATGGCAGCTTGCGCAAGAAACCGTTTCGTTTCGTGAAAGGCGCTTATCAAAAAAAAGCATTCTGCCTAATGCGACTTTTTCTTCACTGTATGGATTATCTGATGGGTTTTCAAATTTACCTAAGACACTAATTTGATGACTATTTGTTTTACATTGCAGCAAAAAAAAGGGCAATAAAACTGCCCCTATTCCAACTAAAATATAATATAAACGTCCTAATTGCACTACTTAATGAATTTTAATTGTTTGAGATCTTTACCTCCTACATCGAATAAATGAAAAAAGTAAACACCTGAATTTAATTCCCCAATGGTAACAGACCCTTTGTTACCTTCAGCTGTTCCATTTTGAACAACCCGACCATTGATGTCAGAAACTGCAAAAGAAGAAATGTCATTGATGTTAGACCAATTTATGGTAACATCAGAAGCGCTTTGACTTGCAAAAATTGTACCTGCCGCTACTACTAATTCTTGAGTAGATGCAGTTGATGGTTGCGTGAAAACGGGTTCTGTCTCCACGTTTTTCATAACTTCCATATTCGCTCCATTAGAACCATGTAAAGAGCCAACCGTTTCAATGGAAATGTCTTTGATCCAATAATCCACGTTGCAATTAAGCGCAACGGTAACAATATCTGTTAGTGTATTTGTTTGAATTACAGGGAGTTGAACATGTATATAATTATTATTACCAACATTGTGTAATTCAAAGAGCGCATCGGCTATTCCATCTGTATTTGAATCGGCTAATCCTCCAATGATCATGTGCATATATCCTGATGTCCAGCCCCAATACATTGAAGGGTCTTGAAAACTCAATGGATGACCTTCTGGGTAAATTGAAATATCAATTGCTTCCGCACCAGCACTCGTGTTGACAACAGCTGGTACCCCGACTGCAAAATTTAATTGCTCAATAGTTGTAACATTTAAAAAGCCTAAGTAAAGGACATTGTTCAGAGGTTCAACCAGGAATACAGTATCAGACAAATCTAAATCTTGCCCACCATCGTGAATTACATGTAAATCTGACAAGTAGTAATCGAAATGATCGAGATTCAAAGCAACACCATTTATTGAAGTGTAATCAACACCCAATTGCAAATCTGCACCAGCAAATTTTGGAGAAAGGGAAACAAAAACATTTTTTTGTCCAAATGAACTTAAACCCAATAAGGTAAAGGTAAAAAATAATAACTTTTTCATTTCTTAATCTTTGTGAACAATATACAAAATTTCTTCTTTTTGAAGTCTAAATCTTTCGATTTTCTTTACCTCATATCTGGACTCCTTGTTAAAAACGGTAACCCTAAAGCCTGCTTTTTCTAACCATTTAGGATAATCTTGACCGAATAATCGCACATGATCTTTTTGCCAATAAAATTTTTCACGATCTTCAGGTGAGGTTATTGTCGGGTCTTCAAAGGTCAGCGCTCGATTATGATCTTGTGGAACTTGCATGATTCCCCAACCACCAGGTTTCATTACACGATGTAGTTCAGACATACAACGAATTGCATCATCAACATGTTCCATTACATGATTGCAAAAAACAACATCGAAGCGATTTTCTTCAAGTGGAATTTCGTGCAAGTCAAAATGCATGTCTGCAATTGGAGAAACTAAATCCCCTGTCAAATAGTTTAAATTTGATTGTTTTTTAAACAAGGAATGAAAGCATTGTTCGGGTGCAATATGCAGAACATCTAATCTTTCAGCAGTAAAGAAATTAGATTCATCTTTAAGGTAGAGCCACATCAGCCTGTGTCGTTCCAACGTTAAGTCATACGGACATAAAACATTGTCTCGATGAACGATGTCGGACCCATAAGAAAGGAACTTTGAAAAAGAACGTTCACAAACTGGACATTCTACATTATTTCCTTTATATAACAGGGGTGCTACTTTCTTAAATGGGTAACTCAACCGAATCAAAAGCGGTCGAGGAAGTTTGTTTAATAAAAACTTATAAAGCTGCTTCATAAAACAAAGTTAATGAAACAAAAAAGATTCCAATGAAGATGGCGAATATTAACTACAAAAAATGGTAAATTTGCTTGCTAAAACATGTTACATGAACAAACTTCTTCTCTTCATAATTGGGATTTCAACTTTTACTATGGCACAGCAAACGACAGATTCATTAAAACAACCCAAAGCAGCAAAGATCCCAGTGGTTTTGGAAAAACACAATCATAAGCGAATTGACGATTATTTCTGGATGAATCAGCGCGATTCAAAAGCTGTATTACAGTACTTGGCTGAAGAAAATACATATACAGAATCCTATTTCAAACAAACCGATGCACTGCAATCAACTTTATTAAAAGAATTTGAAGCGCGAATTGATCCAAACGATGTGAGTGCTCCTTTTTTTTTAAATGGCACCAAATATCAATTAAAAAGTGTTGAAGGAAAAGATTATCAAGAAATCCATAGGTGGACAGGTGAAAAAAGTGAGTTGTTTTTTGATGAAAATGAACGTTCGGAAGGGAAATCATTTTATGAGCTTGCGGACTGGATTCCTTCACCAAATAATCAGATTTTGGCAGTTTGCGAAGATTTCATTGGTAGGAGAAAATACCAAATCACCTTTCGTTCGAACAACAATGGAACTTATTTGAAAGATAAGATTACAGATACTGATGGGACACTAGTTTGGGCTAACGATAATAAAACGGTGTTTTATGTAAAAAAAGATCCTAAAACATTGCGAGAATATCAAATTTTCAAACATGTATTGGGAACAAAAAATGCTGATGATGTGCTTGTTTATCAGGAAAATGATGAGCGTTTTTACGTTCACTTGGAGAAAACATTGACTAATAACTACATTTTAATTTATTCCTTCAGTTCAACAACGTCTGAAGCTTCACTTATTGATGCAGATAATCCATCTCAACAACCCGAAGTCATTTTGAAACGCGAACAAGGACATATCTACAATGTTTTCCATCATACAAATGGATTTTATATATTGACAAATCATAATGCAAAAAATAATCAGTTGGTTTTCTCAAGCTCAAAGCCAAGTTCAATCGCTTCTTGTTCGGTTGTTATAGCGCACAACGATGATGTTTTGATTGAAAATTGTTTGGTTTTAGAAAACAAGATTGTTGCAGAAACCCGCTCAAATGGATTGAAAAAAATCAACCTGTTTGATTTGTCTGGGAAAACCGAAGGTTCAATTGATTTTAGAGAGGAAACGTATTATACTGGTCTATCATTAAATGATGATTTTTATGCGAAAGAGCTGTTTTTTATTTACAATTCATTAACGACACCATCATCAGTTTACACCTATGATTTAGCATTAAAAAAGCAAACGCTATTCTTCAGACGTGCGCTATTGGACACAACATTTTCACCAGAAAATTATATCTCAGAACGCATCTGGGCAACTGCCAATGATGGAACTAAAATTCCGATTTCGATTGTTTACAAAAAGGGGACAGAAATCAGTAAGGCTCCACTCCTATTGTACGCTTATGGATCTTACGGATACACAACTCCCGATGTTTTCAGTGCGACACGTTTAAGTCTATTGGATCGTGGTGTGGTGTATGCAATTGCGCATGTTCGAGGGAGTAAATACATGGGCGAAAAATGGTATGATGACGGAAAATTGATGAAGAAGGTAAATACGTTTACCGATTACATTAACGCTGCAGAATATCTTGGAATGAAAGGGTATTGTGACAAAGACCGCATCTATGCGCAAGGAGGAAGCGCTGGTGGGTTATTAATGGGGGCAGTGACAAACATGGCTCCTTATTTATGGAAAGGAGTTATAGCTCAAGTTCCTTTTGTGGACGTCGTAACAACGATGTTAGATGAAACTATTCCTTTGACAGTTGGTGAATACGAAGAATGGGGTGATCCAAATGACCTAGATGCCTACTTTTATATGCTAAATTATTCGCCTTACGATAATGTGAAACGAATGGATTATCCTGCGTTGCTTATCACAACTGGTTATCACGATTCACAAGTACAGTATTGGGAACCAATGAAGTGGGTTGCCAAATTACGCGATTATAGAACAAATGATCAGCTATTAATTTTTGATTGTAACATGGATGCTGGTCATGGCGGTGGATCTGGAAGAACAAATGAGCGCAAAGAAACAGCCAAGGAATTCGTATTTATACTTCAGCTGGAGAATATTGAAAATTAGTATCTTATACCTGTTTGTTTTAAGTTCTGCTTTATCTTTTGGGCAGACGGATACGAGTGTCTATACTTCCTTTAAAAATAAATTGATTGTCTATGCAGATGTAGGATATACCACTGCCCCATTTTCGATTCATTATAATTACACGCCAGCAGTGGATAATTTAAAGTACAGAAATAATTTCCGAACAGTTTTAGGTTTGGGTGTATCTTATAAATGGTTTGCATTGCGTTTAGGTATTCCATTGCCGGGAAATGTGAGACCGATAAGTCGATTCGGTAGGACGTCACATTATGATTTAGGTGTTGATTTTACGATTAAAAAAACATTTTGTGATATAGACATTCGAAATTACAAAGGTTACGCTATTAAAAAAGCATATAATTGGAACGATACGCTGAACGAGTTGAATCCGAACGACATTCGTCCTTCTACAAATGCGGTAAGTTTTTCTGCGAATGTGTGGTATTTTCATGATCATAATTTTAAAATGACAGCCTTAAAAGGGAAAACCGCACATTACAATCGTGAAGTCCGAACTTGGTATATAAAAAGCTCTTTAAATGTATTTGGTGTTGGTAATGGAAATGAATCATTGGTGCCTACAGAATTGGTGGACACCTTAAACTCAAAAACGAGCTCGAGTGGTATATCATCAATTGATTTAGGCCTTATTCCAGGATATGCCTATGTGAACAAAATAAATAATTGGCAATTTTCAGTTATTGGTGGAATTGGTGCCGCATTGCAAGGGAAGTTCTATACGATTGAAAACACATCTCGTGGTTTTTTAGGATTAGCACCGCGATATGATATTAAACTAATCGCTGGTTACAGTGTCCCAAAGTACTTTGTGTTTTTAGTGACCGATTTTGATAACAAAACGATACGCTTTTCGGACTTTATCTACCGTCAATCCTTTTATTCGATCAAACTTGTTGGAGGATGGCGATTTGATGTGAAAGAAAAAAAGAAAAAGGAAGAAACGAATTAAACTAAATCTGATTCGTTTACAGGGATTATCCAATTTAATTTCATTTCGCCTATTGTCTTAACAAGCGGATTAAAGATATTCCAATCTGAATAACGCGATAAGTCACCAAAATGAACTCGTTTTAATTCACCATCTTTTTCGATTAGCATATACAGTCGATTAAAAAAGTCGATTTTTAATTTACGACCAATCTCTTTGATGAATCTTACACTGCTATCAATTGAGCATCCAGAAGGCTTCGCAACATTTTCATCTGCTACAATTACGATAAAATTTTTAAACAGAATTGCTGATGTTGCCCTTAACCCTGTACCATGTGCTGCCCAATCAGTTGTGAATTCATTCATAGCTTGTTGCACTAACACTTCTTCTTGTTCAGTGAAAAAGCGATTTGCGCCATATATCCAAACTGGACTTGAATCAGGGAATGTAGGGAAAAGTTCCATTATAAATCTGCAGCGTTAGCGATTAATTCAGCAACATCTAAGACTTGAACACTTTCTTCTTTTTCGAAGTTTTTCACACCGTCTGTCATCATTGTGTTGCAGAAAGGACAACCCGTAGCGATGATATCAGCATTTGTTTCAAGTGCTTCTTCGGTGCGTTCAACGTTAATTTCTTTGTTGCCTTTTTCAGCTTCCTTAAACATTTGAGCACCACCTGCCCCACAGCACAATCCGTTGGTTTTACAACGTTTCATCTCAACCAACTCAGCATCTAGTTTTTCGATCAATTCACGTGGCGCTTCATAAACATCATTCGCACGACCTAAATAACACGGGTCATGAAAGGTAATTTTCTTTCCTTTAAATGTTGAACCACCTTTGATCGTGAGCTTACCTGTATTTATTAGATCTTGAATCAATTGTGTATGATGAATAACCTCATAGTTACCACCCAATTCAGGATATTCGTTTTTTAAAGTATTGAAACAATGAGGGCAAGCAGTTACGATGCGTTTAACTTCGTATCCATCTAAAACTTGAATATTCATCATTGCTTGCATTTGAAACGTGAATTCATTCCCAGCTCGTTTTGCGGGATCCCCTGTGCACGATTCTTCTGTTCCCAAAACAGCAAACTTCACATTACAAGCATTTAAAATTTTCACGACTGCTTTCGTTATTTTTTTTGCTCGATCGTCAAAACTTCCAGAACAACCAACCCAAAATAAAATATCGGGCGTTTCTCCTTGCGCCATCATCGACGCCATTGTTGGTACATTCAAACTCATATCTTAGTGTTCAATTTCTTGAATATTCTTTTTACTTGTAAATGGCGAAAAAAAATCAATCTTCATTAGCCCAATTTAAACGGTCATTTGGCGAGAATTGCCATGGTGCTCCATTGTTTTCAATATTCGTCAACATCCCTGTTAATTCAGTTGGCATTTTTGATTCTTCCATCACTAAATAACGACGTAAATCAATGATTATTGAAAGTGGATCGATATTAACAGGGCATTCTTGTACACAAGCGTTACAAGAAGTACATGCCCAAATCTCCTCCTCTGTAATATAATCTCCTAACAGACTTTTTCCATCTGAATAATCTTTTCCATGTTTCCGAATCCCATCTCCAACTTCTGTTAATCGATCACGTGTATCCATCATAATTTTACGCGGTGACAATAGTTTCCCTGTCGTATTTGCTGGGCAAGAAGAAGTGCAACGACCACATTCTGTGCATGTATAAGCATCTAACAAGTTTTTCCATGTTAAATCGGTTACATCCTTTGCTCCAAAACGTTGTGGTTCCGCTGCTCCCTCTGCAGGTGCAGCAAATGGGTCCGCTGTTGGGTCGAGCATCAGCTTTACTTCAGCTGTTACAGATTCCATATTGGTAAACCTTCCTTTTTTCTCAAGATTTGAGTAATACGTATTTGGAAAAGCCAATACAATGTGAAAATGTTTAGAATAGGGTAAATAATTTAAAAAAGCGAATACCATTAAAATGTGTCCCCACCAACCTATTCTTTCTAAAAGATGCAATGTTTCATGACTCATCGAACCAAAAACATGTTCTCCAAGGAAATTTGATATGGTAAAACCGAAAGACCCAGCTGCACCCTCACCATAGTGCGACATTCCCTGTCTAAACAATGCTTCATCTGCTCCGTTCATTGTGAAAATGCACGTAACTAGAATGACCTCCAAAATCAAAATCAAATTGGCATCCTTTTTTGGCCAACCTGCTAGTTCTTTCATGTTTAAACGAGGTAATCTCAATAAATTTCTTCTCGAAAGGAAGAAAATTGTAGCTATCAAGGCAAGTAACGATAAAATTTCAATGAAACTTACCATGAAGGTGTAAAATCCACCCAAAGAATCTTTGAAGACGCGATGCGTACCTGCAATTCCATCCACAAAAATTTCAATCAATTCAATTTGTGTAATTACAAATGCTGCATATATCGCTAAATGCAACAAAGCAGGAATTGGCCGCGTGAACATTTTCTTTTGGCCTAATGCGACCAATACCATTGTTTTCCATCGCTCAGCTTTGTTATCCGTACGATTAACATCTCTACCTAACAAAATGTTAGAACGAATTTTTAAAATATTGATGGTGAAAAAAGTAAATCCACCGACTAGTAAAACTCCAAATAGGATACTTGAAATCATTCTATTAATTATTAGTTGAATCTAAAAGTTGTCTTAGTTTTTTCTCTTCAGAAGTTGTTAAAGGAACACCTTTTGTTTTCGCTCCTAACACTGAGAAATGGATGTAACGTTCAGGATGCAATTGAAGATCATTCACTAAGTTCTGAAGTTCCTTATTCGTATTTACCAGTTCATTATAAAGTTTTTCGTCTCCGATTAACTTCCCAAGCGTTCCTTCTCCTTTTTGAGCCTGATCGAGCACCGAATTTAAGTTTTTCAAGGTTGAGGAAGCATTACTAATAACTGATTTAAAATCAGACGTAACTAAATCATCCGTCACTTTTTTCGTGTTTCCGATGATTGCTGTAACTTGCTCATTACTTTTCTTTAAGTTTGCGGTAATCCCTTCGACGTTCGACATGATGCGTCCAAATTTCACTTTCTCCTCACCCACTAACGACTCCACTTCTCCAGCTACATTTCCAAGCTTTTGAATGGCAATTTTCAATTCTTTCATACTCCCTTTGATCTCAGAAGTTGCAGTCGTATCCCAGAATGCTGATAATGAATTCACCATTTTATCAACTGAACCCAAGGCTGTTTGAACTTTTTGAACTAGAGGATCAGCATACGCTTTTACTTGGGTCGTAATATCAACAGTTACTCGACCTTGAATATAATCACCAGGTTTATAAAAGCCCTTTGTTATATCCGTTGAAATAGTTAATAATAGACCTTTGCTAAATAAATCAATTGAACCAGCTTCTATTGTTGAACCTTTTGGGATTTTAAAATTTGATTCCTGAATATTGAAGGTAACTAACACTTTTTTTAAAGAGTCTTTGCTGTTTGTCAATTCAATATCGGTTATTTTCCCAACTGGAACACCATTTACCATAACGGATCCAGCAACTGCAACGCCACCAGAGTTGGGGAAATAAGCATAGTATACTTCATCACCACCAAAAAAGCTGTTTCCTTTTAAAAAATTTACTCCAGCTACCAACAGTCCGATTGCCACAATAGCAATTACTCCTGTTTTAATTTCTTTTGAGATTTTCAAAGCGTTATTTTTCTGCTAATTTAATAGCTTTTTCTAAATTAATTCGCTCTCCATTTTGAAAGGCAACAACAAATGCATGTTGAAAACCTTGTTCGCGAAGTTCATTCTTATAATTGTTAGCAGCTTTAAAGTCGCTTTCAAAGGTTCCGACGGTGTATTTATAGAGATTGTCTTGTTTGTATTCAAAGACCGATAAACCTTTGAATTTTGAAGCTGTAGAAGAAATTTTCGTTTCAGAAGTTTCAATTTGAACCCTAAAAATCACCATGTCTTTTGATATACTATTTTCAACAGTTTCACTTACTGTTAGATTTGTTGAATTGTTGGTAGATTGTGAAGAACTTTCTGTTGTTTTTCCATCTATTCCTTCTAACTCATTTTTGTAGGTTTCAAAAGCCGCGAACATTGATGATGCCATCTTGCGCTGACCTGTTGTGTCTGCTAAAAATTTTTCCTCAGCCGGATTCGTTAAAAACCCAGTTTCTATTAACACACTTGGCATTGTTGTTTTATACAAAACTAGAAAACCTGCTTGTTTAACCCCCCTATCATATCGACCGAGTTTTTTGAATTCTTTCTGAACATTATCAGCAAATAATATGGACTGATCAAGAAATACTGAAAGTTGCAATTGTCGCGCAATAATGGCATCCGGACTCATGTCAAAATCTTTGTATTTCTCACCTTTATCATCTTCAAGGTAAATGGTGGAGTTTTCACGTTCTGCAATGGCTTTTTGTGATTCTGTTCTGTGAAGGCCGAGAACATATGTTTCAGCGCCATATGCTGCTGGGCTAGCAGAATTTGCATGAATACAAATGAATAAGTCGGCCTTTGCTTTGTTTGCTATGTTCGCGCGTTCATCTAATTCAACGAAAACGTCTTTATCACGGGTGTAAACCACCTTAATTCCCGGATATTTCTTTTTAATCATATCGCCCAACTTCAAGGCAATGTTCAAACAAACATGTTTTTCATTGTCTACAGCTCCATGGCAACCAGGATCTTTCCCGCCGTGACCAGCATCAATAACAATCGTTTTTATTGTTGGTCGCTCGGTTGTTGCAGTTGCGGCGGTTTGAGCAACTGTTTTACCTCCAGCGTACAGAAGAGCAAACAATAAAATGTATCTCATTCTGTTATATGTCAATAATTTTTCCATTGCGAAGAGCTAATTTTAATAGTTTTGCAGCCGAAATACGACTCGTTAACAAATTTACTTTACATTTTTGACCAAAAAGCGTTCCATATCGATACTTATCTTCTGTTCATTGTTAATAATGTGCTTAAGTTTCCATGGTTACAGTCAAGAAACGCGATTTCGTGATACCTTAGTTTTGAACGATAATTCTTTTGAAGAGATTATCTATTACAGTGCAAGGGATTCTATCTACACAGATTTGAAAAACAAACAAGTTCATTTGTACGGCGATGCAAAGGTTGAAAACGCTGATATCCAAATGTCGGCTGGATACATTCTAATTGATTTGAATAAAAATGAAGTTTTTGCAACGTATGCCGTTTCAAAAGATAGTCTCAAAGTAGAATATCCAAAATTTTCTGACGGTGCCGAAGATATTCAGGCATCTAGTATTCGCTATAATTTTGATACTGAAAAGGGTTATATTGAAGAATTGGCAATTCAACAAGGAGAAGCTTATTTGTACATGGGTATCGCTAAACGGCAAGCAAACGACGAAATCCACTTTAAACAAGGACGTTTTACGACCTGCGATCTTGAAGAACCACATTATCATTTTCAATTATCCAAAGCCGTAATGATTCCAGAAAAGCGCATTGTAACTGGACCGATGAATCTCTGGGTAAAAGGGGTACCTACTCCGCTTGGTTTACCATTCAGTGTGATTCCTCAACAGAAAGAGCGAACACATGGAATCTTATCTCCTGAATTGGTGCCTACATCGATTTACGGATTTGGCGTCCAAAATCTAGGGTATTATTTTCCAATCAATGATCGATTGCAAACATCTGCCTATGTAAATTTATATTCGCGAGGTAGCTGGGGTGTGTCAAACAAACTTGAATACACTAAAAAATATGGTTATCAAGGAATTTTAGACCTTGGTTTTCAACAATTTAGAGCTACTTTCCCGAATAATCAAGCTCAAAACAAAGTTTCCGTTACTTGGATTCATAACAAAATAGCTAAGTCAAACCCATTTTGGGTGTTTTCGTCAAATGTGAATTTTATTTCGGATAATAATTCAAAAAATAACTTGGACCCACTGAATTCGCAGTATTTTAACAACAGTTTTAATTCCGATGTTAATGTCAATCGCTTGTTTCCAAGTAAGCCAATATCAATGGGCTTAAAGCTTTCTGTGCGCCAAAATTCGATCCAGAAAAACATCGCTCTTTCTGCACCAATTTACAATTTCAACCTAACACGTGTTTTTCCTTTCAAAAATGTTGTTAACCCTTTAACGAAAAATGAACTTTCAAAAATGCTTTCTCGACTTGGTGTTGCGTATGGTATGGAAGTTCAAAACAAAGCGCAATTGGACAGCATTTCTCAACAACAAGGTACGGATGCTATGTTGGCTAAATTCCAAAATGGCTACAGCCAAAACATTGTGATACAAACAACTGGCGGGTTCTTTAAAAATTCACTAAAATTCACGCCTTCTGTTACATATGCCAACAAATTGAATTTTCAGCAAATTCAAAAATCTTATGATGCCATAACGAATTCAACAAGCACCGATACAATTCAAAAGGTTGGTTTAATTCACGAGTTAAATTTTAATGCGCAATTCACCACCATGTTGTATAGTTATTATCGTTTTATTGGTAAACGAGATTCAAAATTAAGACATGTGTTAACTCCTTCATTTGGATACCGTTACGTCCCACAACTTAATTCATTAATTACAGACTCGATTGGTTTAAATCAAGCGCCAGTCAGTTATTCGCCTTTTGAGCGAAGTTTGTACACGGCAAGTTCTGCAAAAACGGCATCGATGTTGACTTTTGCTTTTAACAATACCTTCGAACTAAAGCAAAAATCTGAAAAAGACACAATTACTGGTTACCGAAAGCTGCGCTTGATAGATCAATTTTCGTTGAACGGGAATTATGATTTCATGAAAGATTCAATGAATTTATCAGATATTTCGTTGAATCTTAGAATTAGCCCGCTCCAATGGTTGAATTTTGTTGCAAATTCATCTTTTAGTCCCTATTCCTGGATTGATTCTACAGGAAAAACAACAGGCGATTATGCAGTGTTGGATAACAAAGGTCTAGGACGTTTTATGACTGCAAATTTCACTACAACCTTAACAATAACATCAAAAGAAGGTCGCGAAGAATTACAAAAAACAAAAGAAATTGTCGCAAATAACTGGAATGCAGATTATAATTATTTTGCTTTACATCCAGAATATTTATTGAATTTTACAATCCCTTGGAAACTTTCTCTGTCCCATGTTTATGGGCTTTTTGCGAATCAAATCAAAACCGATCTCAACGATGTGGATTATCGCTCAATTCATACTTTGATGGCAACAGGGGATTTAAGTTTCACGAAAAGGTGGAAAATTGCATCCACAACAAACATTGATCTAGATACCAAGCGAATTACAAATACGCGCTTAACTTTATCGAGAAACATGCATTGTTGGGCACTATCATTTAATTGGACACCGATTGGGAATAACAAAAGTTTTCTCTTAGCAATCCGTAACACATCGTCCATGTTTCAAAGTGCGAAAATTGAAATTCGTAAGCCGCCTGTCTTTCTATAAGTTTTATTTACAATCCATTAAGTTGCTTAAAAACTGATTATTATCATGTTTTAGTGTAACAACCGTTACAATTTCGCTCATGCATGTAGCCTAACTTTGTCGGGTCACCCTTCAACTGTTGAGACATGAAAATTGAACAAATTTACACAAACTGTATTGCACATGCTGCATACTACATTGAAAATAATGGAGAGGCAGCAATTTTTGATCCATTAAGAGAAGTTCAGCCATACATTGAACGAGCGAATAAGGACCATGCGAAAATCAAGTACGTTTTTGAAACACACTTTCATGCCGACTTTGTGAGCGGGCATTTAGACTTGGCAAAGAAAACGGGTGCTCAAATAGTTTATGGTCCAACTGCTAAACCGCTATTCAAAGCGCTTATTGCAGAAGATAATCAAGAATTTAAAGTTGGAAATTATACGGTTCGAGCGCTTCATACGCCAGGACACACAATGGAAAGCACGACTTATCTGTTGATTGATGAAAACGGAAAAGAACATGGAATAATTTCGGGTGATACTTTATTTATTGGAGATGTCGGTCGACCAGATTTAGCACAACACGTAATTGCAGATTTAACACAAGAGAAATTAGCAAATTACTTATTTGACTCTTTAAGAAACAAAATCATGCCATTGAGTGATGCTTTAATTGTTTATCCTAATCACGGAGCAGGAAGTGCCTGTGGTAAAAAAATGAGCAACGAAACGACTGATACCTTGGGGAATCAAAAACGCACCAATTATGCCTTACGTGCTGATATGACGCGCGAAGAATTCGTAAATGAGCTATTGACAGGATTAACAAATCCTCCAGGATATTTCCCTAAAAATGTTTTAATGAACATTCAAGGATATGAAAGTTTAGATACAGTAATGGAACGCGGAAAAAAAGCGCTATCGGTTAAAGAATTTGAATTAGTAGCAAATGAAACCCTTGCATTAATATTAGACACGCGTGATCCAGGGTTTTTTGCCAAAGGATTTATACCAAACAGCATTAACATTGGCATTGATAGCAATTTTGCCATGTGGGTTGGTGAAATGATCACAGATATTAAACAAGAAATTTTAATTGTGGCTGAATCAGGTCGTGAAGAAGAAGTGATTACTCGACTCTCTCGTGTTGGCTATGACCATGCAATTGGATTCTTAAATGGTGGATTTACTTCTTGGAGAAATGCAAATAAAGAAGTTGATACAATTAATCGAATAAATGCAGAGTCATTTGCCTTGAAATATGATAAAAAACCAATCATTTTTGATGTTAGAAAGAAAAGTGAATTTGATTCTGAACATGTTGTTGATGCAATCAATATTCCATTGAACGAGATTAATAATCACTTGGCTAAGTTTCCTAAAGATAAACCATTCATTTTGCATTGCGCTGGTGGTTATCGCAGTATGATCGCAGCATCTATCTTGAAATCCAGAGGCTGGATAGATTTTGAAGATGTTGAAGGTGGAATGAGCGCAATTTCGAAAACTTCCGTTCCACTTACAGTATATGTTTGCCCTACCACTCTATTATAGTTACAGTTTAACCAAATATAAAAACGGTTCTCACAATCCTGGGAGCCGTTTATGTTTTCAATTAAGTGAATTCATTAAATAATTCTAATTTTACCACAACGTTTAAAACACGATTTGTGATTGATTTAGCATTTAAGAACACTAAAAAGCCCAACGTAGGAAATGTACTTATCTCTGACCCTTTTTTGGATGAAGATTACTTCCGTCGTTCAGTTATTCTTCTGTGCGATCACAATTCGGAAGGCTCATTCGGTTTTGTTTTGAATAATTATTTGGAGATAGATTTACATGAAGTAGATCACTTGTTTCCTGATATCAGTGCTAGAATTAGTGTTGGAGGACCTGTTGAAACTCAAAGTTTATTTTTTATTCATTCTTTCGGGGATAAAATTGAAGGTGGAATTCCAATAAACGATGAATTGTCCTTTGGTGGCGATTATGAACAAATTCAGGAATTAATAGAAACGGATAAAAATTCAGCCGCTAAAATTCGCTTTTTTCTTGGCTATTCAGGCTGGGGTGAACAACAACTTTCTGATGAATTAAAAGAAAATGCGTGGATTGTCGCAGATAATATAACGACGCATGAGATTCTTTCTACTTCTGATGATCAATTTTGGAATCACTGTCTTGAAAAGCAAGGTGAACGTTTTAAAACAATTTCAAAATTCCCAATAAACCCGCAAGATAATTAATTCTAACTTGTTCAATACTTCCTTATTCTGTTAATAAATCCTCGAAAAGCGTATGTTTTCAACGGGGCATTTCCTTATCTTTGATTCCTTATTAACTTTAAGAAATGATGTCATTCCTTGCTCCACTTGCTGAACGTATGCGACCAAAATCTTTGGATGAATACATTGGTCAGGAACATCTTTTAAAAGAAGGTGCTTCATTGCGCAGAGCATTGGATTCAGGTTTGATTCCGTCGATGATTTTTTGGGGTCCCCCAGGTGTTGGTAAAACAACATTAGCCCATTTAATTTCAACTCATTTAAAACGACCATTTCACACGCTTTCAGCAATTTCTTCTGGTGTTAAGGATGTTCGTGAAATCATTACGCGCGTTGAACAAGGTGGAATGTTTCAGCAGCAAGGTACCATCTTATTTATTGATGAGATTCATCGGTTTTCGAAAGCACAGCAAGACTCATTACTTGGAGCAGTTGAAAAAGGAACTGTAACGTTAATTGGCGCTACAACAGAAAATCCTTCGTTTGAAGTAATTTCAGCCCTGTTGTCGCGATGTCAAGTCTACACCTTGCAATCGCACACCAAGGATGATTTGTTAAACCTGTTGAATCGTTCAATTGCGCAAGATATAGTGATGAAAGAAAAGTCAATTATTCTTGATGAAACGAATGCACTTTTAGCGATTTCTGGTGGAGATGCACGCAAATTATTAAACATTTTTGAAATTATTGTTGGTACGTTTCAAGAGGCTAAAATCATTCGGATAAATGATGATGTTGTCATGTCTTCTGCTCAACAAAGCCTAGCTATGTATGACAAAGATGGCGAACAGCATTATGATATTATTTCGGCTTTTATAAAATCCATTCGAGGTTCAGATCCAAATGCAGCTATTTATTGGCTTGCGCGAATGGTTGAAGGTGGAGAAGATCCAAAATTTATTGCACGCCGCTTGTTGATTTCAGCTTCGGAAGATATCGGTTTAGCGAATCCAAATGCTTTGTTGATGGCAAACAATTGCTTTCAAGCGGTGCAAGCGGTGGGATGGCCAGAGTCAAGAATTATTCTAGCTCAATGCACAATCTACTTGGCTTCTTCGACAAAGGGAAATGGAGCCTATATGGCGATTAATCGTGCACAAGAAGAAGTTCGTTCAAGTGGAAATCTGGGTGTACCTCTCCCCTTGCGAAATGCGCCTACTGCATTGATGAAAGAATTAGGTTACGGCAAAGATTACATGTATTCACATGATTATCCCGGTAATTTTGTGCAACAAGAGTTTATGCCAGAAGAATTAAAAGATACCTCTTTTTATCAAGCAGGTAGTTCGAAAAAAGAACAAGAAATTCAGGCGATTATTCAACAATTGTGGGGGACGAAATATCACTGATGTTAGCAAAATTCGCATATTACTGTTTGGTAATCCCTTTCTCATATCTTCCGCTAAGGATCTTGTATTTGTTTACAGATTTTTTCTATTTGCTTCTGATTACAATCGTTCCGTATCGAAAAAAAGTGATTGTAGGGAACATAGAACGGTCATTTCCAAATAAAACAAAACGTGAACGCGCAAAAATCAAACGTAAGTTTTACCGTCATTTCTGTGATTTATTGGCAGAAGGGATAAAAAACTTAACGATTTCTAAAGCCGCTTTAACAAGAAGATTCGTAGTAAAAAATGCCGAAGTAATGTATCACTTGTATAATCAAAAGAAAAGTGTAATACTTGTTTCAGGTCATTATAATAATTGGGAATGGTTGATTGCTTCTCAAAATTTCCTGTTTCCGCATCAAGCCATGGGAATTGGCATGCCGATGTCTAGTAAGTTTTGGGATAAAAAAATTAATGAACGTAGAATGCGCTTTGGTATGAACGTTATACATTCCAAAAATTTTAAAGCGGAAATAGAAACTAATTTGCACCATCCCGTTGCTGTTTTAACCCTGGGAGATCAATCACCGGGTAACTCTTCAAAAAGTTATTGGATGGATTTTTTGAATCAAAAAACCGCTGTTGCATTTGGAACAGAAATGATTGCGCATCAATTTGATTTTGCAGTTGTTTACTTTTCTACAAGGAAATTGAAACGTGGATGTTATGAAATGGAATTAGTTTTGATTAGTGACACCCCTAAATTAAGTCCTTGGGGCGAATTAACTGAAGCACACACACATCTGTTGGAAAAAGACATTATAGCAAATCCCGAATATTGGATTTGGTCACATAAACGCTGGAAAAGATCAGTTCCAACACAGATAGAAAAATTAAGAAATGAGCAAAAATCAAAATTTGAACAACGTTTTACTAAGTAGTATTTTAATCTTTCTTGCTGCCAATGTTTTTGGACAAGAAAATAAGTACACACGAAAAAATAAGTCTGCCCGTACCATTCAGTATTCAACTGAAAAAGGCTGTTATTCTCGCAGTATTCTTGTTAAGGACAGTATTGTTTACACCGCAAACTCCAACGGTTCGATGTATGCAAGCAATTTGAATACGTCAAAATCAACTAATTTATTGGCAAATAAGCGATTTGAGGAAATGCGCGATATTGAATTTTGCGGAACAAATTTATTAGGCATGCAAAGTGGTACCTATGGACTTTTAGCCCAAACTGATGGTCATAAATTCGTAGACTATATTATTCCGAGTTCAAATATTTGGATTGAAACATTTCTAGATGGCATGGACTTTTACAATAAAACGGGATTCATCATGGGAGACCCTAAAAAAGGCTTCTTTTCACTTTACAAATCACTTGATGGTGGCTTAAAATGGAAAGAATGTGAAGGTAAACTTGAAGCCAATGAAGGTGAAGCTGGTTTCGCAGCAAGCGGCACCAATGTCCAAGTAATGAATGATTCAACCTTTATGTTTGTTTCAGGTGGTAAGAAAAGTCGCTTCTTTAAGTCATCAGATCAAGGGAAGACATGGAAATCAACTTCACTTCCCTACATGAACGGAGAATCGAGTGGCGCTTTCTCTTTGTGCATGTTGAATGATTCTATAGGTGTTATTGTGGGTGGTGATTATTTAAACCCCGATTTGTGCATGAACACTTGTTTTTATACGGATGATGCAGGTGATTTTTGGATTAATGCTGAAGAACAAACACGTGGCTATCGTTCTTGCGTAATCGAAGCAAATGGCGTTTTTTATGCGTGTGGAACGAATGGAATTGATTTTTCTTTGGACAATGGTAAGTCGTGGACCCCTTTTGCCAATGGAAACTTTTTCTCCATGTGTGCAGATAAATCAAAGTTGTATGTCACGATTCCAAATGGAAGTTTTAAAATCATGGACTTAATTCGCTCGAACTAATGAGTCAACTCGTTGAACAAATCAAAGAAAAAGTACAAGCAATTTTCGCGCATGATGCGACTGGTCACGATTGGTTTCATATTGAACGCGTTTTGAAAATAGCGGAATTTATACAGTCTCAGGAAGGTGGAGATCTAGAAATCGTTCAACTTGCTGCACTCTTACATGATATTTCCGACCATAAAATGAACGGTGGGATTTTAAATGCAGGTGGAAATGTGGCTTATGAAATGTTGAAAGAACTTAATTATGACCTTTCGAAAGCAACATTAGTAAAAGAAATTGTGGACGGTGTTTCGTATAAAGGCGCTCACGTGCAGGATATTATGAATAGTATCGAAGGGAAAATCGTTCAGGATGCCGATCGTTTGGATGCAATCGGAGCCATAGGGGTTGCTCGCGCATTCGCATACGGAGGGAGTAGGAATCGACCAATGTACACTCCTGATTCCGCCCCGAAAATGCACGAAAGTTTTGAAGAATATGCGCGTTCTAAAAGTCATACAGTTAATCATTTTTACGAGAAATTGTTATTATTACAAAATAGGTTGCATACACCTTCTGCAAAGAAAATTGGTAAAGAACGTCATTTGTTTATGGAACAATTCCTTGAACAATTTTACAACGAATGGAATTCAAAATTGAATTAAAATGGAAAGTCAATACGCATTAGGAATTGATATTGGGGGGACATCTACCGAGTATGGTGTTGTAAATAAACTTGGAGAAGTGATTTATGAATTTGATTTCCCCACAAAATCATACAAAGAACCACAAGAGTTGGTTGATTCCATATACAAAGATTTACAAGGCAAGGGCTATCTAAATCACATTTTCGGAATTGGAATTGGTGCCCCAAATGGAAATTATTTTACTGGAAATATAGAATATGCTCCAAATCTATCTTGGAAAGGAATTGTGCCCTTGGCCAAAATGTTTGAACATACATTTGGTAAACCAGCTTTATTAACCAATGACGCAAATGCAGCAGCAATGGGAGAAATGCTGTTTGGTAATGCGAAAGATGTAAAAGATTTTGTTACAATAACATTAGGAACCGGTGTTGGAAGTGGGGTAATTGTAAATGGGAATTTGGTTTATGGACATGATGGCTTTGCTGGCGAATACGGTCATATTCGCATTATTCCTGAAGGTAGATTGTGCGGTTGCACGCGTCGTGGTTGTCTTGAAACGTATTGTTCCTCAACCGGTGTGGTGCGAAGTATTGAAGAATTAGATTCAGAAAATAAAGCTTTTTCATCTTTGATGATGATGAAAAACCCAAGTGCAAAGAACGTTTTTGATGAAGCTGATGATGGTGATTTATTTGCGAAAGAAATCGTTGATTACACAGCACGTTTGCTCGGTTCTGCCCTAGCCGATTACGCCTGTTTTTCAAGCCCCAAAGCCTACGTTTTATTTGGTGGTATCGCACAACATAGCGGTGATTTTGCAAAAAAAGTGAAATTATATATGGAAGAAAACATCCTTGTTATTTACAAAAACAAAATTGAAATTCGTATTTCCTCTTTGCATGACAGAAACGCTGCCGTTTTAGGAACTGCAGCGCATGTTTTTTGGGACTTAAAAAAATAAATCATGAGAGTGAATTTGATTAGTGCCTTATTGATTGGTTTTGGAGGTTTTGTTTTCGGGCAACCTTCTGGAGTCGATGCCGTGAAAGCCTCACAAGATATTCGAAAGAAATACATAGATTTTTCTATACCACCTTCGAATGGAACTTCTAAAAGTTTATTTGTAGATCCATTTATTGGTACAGGCGGACATGGGCACACCTTTCCTGGAGCAACAGCACCTTTTGGAATGATGCAATTGAGTCCTGATACACGTTATGAAGGTTGGGACGGTTGTTCAGGTTATCATTATTCAGATTCAATTATTTATGGCTTTAGCCATACGCATTTAAGTGGCACAGGAGTACCAGATTATGGAGATTTACTGATCGTTCCGCAAGTTGGATTTCCAAAGCTAAATCCTGGTTATTTAGATCCAAAGGGGTATGGTTCGCGTTTTTCTCATGAACAAGAAAATGCCGCTCCAGGCTATTATGAGGTGAAATTACTGAATCAAAATATTAATGTTCGATTAACAGTTTCTGAACGAGCTGGAATGCATGAATACAATTTCGGGAAACAAAAAGGGAAACGCTTCATTTTGATTGACTTAGATCATCGCGATAAACTATTAAATTATTCGCTATCCATTAAAGATAGGTACACAATTTCTGGTTCACGCATTAGCCAAGCGTGGGCAAATGAGCAGCATTTTTATTTCTACTTAAAAACAAATGTGCCATATGAAAAGGCCAAAATGATTACAAAAAATGGTCAGCATAAGCTATTGTTAACATTCAGCGCGAAGACAGAGAAAATATCAATTAAGGTAGGGATGTCAGGGGTTGATGAAGCGGGCGCTCAATCGAATTTAGAGAAAGAAATCGTTGATTGGAATTTTGATATGTTACGTGCACAAACAGTGCGGAAATGGAATGAGGAATTGAATAAAATCGCTATTCAAACAAAAGACGCGAAAGTAATGGTAAACTTCTACTCTGCTTTGTATCATACGTTAATTCAACCGAATTTATGGAGTGATGTGGATGGGCGTTATCGTGGACGTGACAATCAAATTCACATGATCACAGACAACATACCTCAGTATTCAGTGTTTAGCCTTTGGGATACGTATCGTGCTGCAAATCCGTTATATACATTAATTCAAGCGAATCGAACAAATGATTTCATTACCACATTTTTGCGCCAATATGAACAAGGTGGCGATTTGCCTGTTTGGGAATTGGCTGGAAATGAAACTGAATGTATGATTGGCTATCACAGTGCTTCTGTTATAGCAGATGCCTATTTAAAAGGAATCACTGGTTTTGATGCTGAAAAAGCATTGGCAGCGATGATTTTCACTTCTCAAATTGATGAATTAGGAAAAAAACAATTCCATGAAAAAGGTTTCATTAGTTCAGGTGATGAGCCTGAATCAGTTTCAAAAACCTTGGAATATGCCTATGATGATTTTTGTATTGCAAGCATGGCAACTCGCATGGGCAAAATGGACGTTTATCAACCATACTATAGAAGCAGTTTGAATTTCATCAATTTGTATGATCCCAAAACAAAATTTATGCGTGCAAGGCGCGATGGCGCTTGGTACGCTCCTTTCGAACCATCTGAAGTGAATTTCAATTATACAGAAGCAAATAGTTGGCAATATTCGCTTTATGCGCCACATGCTATTGATTTGTTAGGTGAAATGATGGGAGGAAAAGATTCTCTTGAAACCTGGCTAGATCGTTTGTTTACAACAACATCCGTACTCTCAGGGCGCGACCAAGCAGATATCACTGGATTAATTGGGCAATATGCACATGGAAACGAACCCTCACACCACATGGCCTATTTGTACAATTATACAAACGCACCCCACAAAACTGCTGATTATGTAAACCAAATTTTGAAAGAAATGTATTCGCCAACACCTGATGGTTATTCAGGAAATGAAGATTGTGGTCAAATGTCAGCTTGGTACGTCTTGAGTGCATTAGGTTTATACCAAGTAGCACCTGGACACCCTTGGTATGATTTTGGGAGACCATTAATTGATGAAGCAATTATTCAGTTAGATGGTGGCAAAACTTTGAAAATTAAAGTTTTAAATAATTCTTCAGAAAATAAATATATCCAAACTATCAAATTAAATGGTCAGAATTGGACGATGAACGGTATCGCTCATTCAACATTAATGCAAACGAATGGAGAGCTTATTTTTGAAATGGGACCCAAGCCAAATAACAATGGCAGATCATCAATTGGAAGTCCTGTTACCAAAGAAATTGCGATGAACATGCGTTTTGCCCCTTCCCCATTTTTTAGGGTGGAAAATCGCATTTTTGATGATCAAATGAATGTAGAAATAGGGCATCAGGCTCCAATTAATTGGGAAACAATTAAAATAGAGTATCGCTACACATCAGACACAACAAAGGTATTGGAATACAAAGAACCAATATCAATTACTGAATCAACTGAATTAGAAACACGACAAGTTTCAATTGTTTACAACAGAGGCGTTAATACGATGCCTTCTACGGAATGGGTTATGAGTCCTTGGGTTAAAGCTAGTTTTATTAAACGTGATAAAAATGTTACTTTGAACTTGAAAACAGCATATGCAAATCAATACGCTGCTTCTGGACCAAACACACTAATTGATGGCGTAGAAGGAACAAAAGAGTTCAGAACGGGTGATTGGCAAGGATTTTATGCAAAAGATGTGGTAACTGAAGTGACTTTTGAAACACCAAGAATCTTAAAAGAAGTTGGAATTTCGTGTTTGCAAGACATGAAATCATGGATTTTTTACCCATCTTCGATTGAAATGGAAATTTCTTTTGACGGTATAAACTATCAGAAGTTGGAATCCATAGGAACAAATAATCCTATTGCATCAAATGCAAATGTACCAACGTCCATTCCTGCTTTTACTGATTACGTAGGTCCCACTATTGCAGATTTCTATCGCCCAACTGGAACGAATAAAGCAATTAAAGCGATTCGAATTGTGGCGAAGAATTTTGGAAAATGTCCAGGATGGCATTTAGGTGCAGGAAATGATACATGGTTGTTTACAGATGAGTTAATTTTTAGATAAACGGTATGAATCCTTTGTCAAAAGGGTGATTTTTTTGAGAAATGTTGTGTATTTTTACGCCGCAAGTTTTAACAAAAAACAAATAGGAAAAAAGCCTTTTGTTAATCAATAATAAATGATTAAAAGCATTGTCAATGTTGAGTTACAAGGGGAATTAAAAACAAATAAAAACGTATGAAACAATTTAAAATTACATTACTTGCCTTTGTTTTGATGTTCGGGTCGTTTGCTCGAGCTGATGAAGGTATGTGGTTCTTGATGTTCATTGATCGCTTGAATCACCGTGACATGGAGAAAATGGGACTTCAGTTAACTGCTGAAGAGATTTACTCTATTAACAATCACTCCTTAAAGGATGCAATCGTTCAATTTAACGGCGGATGTACTGCAGAAGTTATCTCAAAAGATGGTTTATTGTTAACGAATCACCACTGTGGATACGATGCAATTGCTGAATTGTCAACTGCTGAATCAAACTATTTGAAAAATGGTTACTGGGCAGCAACGAAAAAAGAGGAGTTAAAACCAAAGTCGTTGTTTGTTCGATTCTTTGTTCGCATGGATGATGTTTCGCAACGAATTTTGGCCAAAGTAAACCCAGGGATGACAGAAGCGGAGCGTGAAAAAGCGATTGCTGCAGAAGTTACGTTGATTGAAAAAGAAAACAACGAAGGAGGAAAATACACTGTTTCTGTTCGTTCATTCTTCCAAGGAAACGAGTATTACTATTTCGTTTACCAAGATTATAAAGATGTTCGTTTAGTAGGAACACCGCCAGAAAACGTTGGTAAATTCGGTGGAGATACAGACAACTGGGAATGGCCTCGTCATACCGGAGATTTCTCTATGTTCCGTGTTTATGCTGATGCTAGTGGTAATCCAGCAGATTACAGTTTGAACAATGTTCCATTAAAACCAAAACAACATTTAACAGTGAATATTGGCGGTGTACAAGAAAATGATTTCGCTATGATTCTTGGTTACCCAGGAAGAACGAATCGTTGGATGCCAGCTGGTGGAATTGAGCAAAACGTTAAGTTTGCTTATCCTGCTTGGGTTGAAGGATCTAAAACAGGAATGGATCAAATGAAAAAGTACATGGATCAAAGTGATGCTTTAAATTTGATTTATGCTTCTAAGTATGCAGGTGTTGCCAATTATTGGAAAAACCGTCAAGGAATGATTGATGCACTATCTAAATTCCAAACAGCTAAATTGAAAGCTGAGCAAGAGGCGAAATTCAATAAATGGGCAAACAAGCCGGCGAATAAAGAGAAGTACGGTAATGTTGTTGCAACAATCAACAACTATTACAAATTGACAAACGAAAAAGCAAGACACGACAACTATTTACAACAATTGTTACGTTGTTCTTCTTACGGAACAATTTCTCGCTCTTTTGGTAAGCAAATGGTTGCATATGCTAACGCTGATGCAGCTACACGTGCGGAAATGCGTCCAGATTTAGAAGAGGCTATTAAAGGATTCTTCGCTGAATTATACCTACCTGCTGAAAAAGATATTTTAAGAGCTGAGTTAGCGTTGTATGCGACAAAATCAATTGGTTATCAAATTGCGCCTTCTGTAGTTGCAATCAACGGAGAATATGATAAATATGTAAATTCATTGTTCTTGTTAAGTTTGTTTACCTCTGAAGAGAAAATGATGGCGTTCTTAGATTTCCCATCGGAAGGAATGATTACAAATGACCCAATGTATAAAATGTCTGAAGACTTAATCGTTCACATCGGTTCAAAATCTGATGAGATTGCAAAAGCACAAAATGACTATTCTGCATCTTTCCGTTTATTAGTTCAAGGATTACGTGAGTCTAAATTGGCTCCTATTCAATATCCTGATGCGAATTCAACTTTACGTTTAACTTACGGAAAAGTAAAAGCTTTACCAGCTGATAAACGCAATGATGCGAAAGTAAATTACTACACTACAATGGATGGTTTAGTAAAAAAATACAAAAAGGGAGATTCAGAATTTGACTTAGAACAAAAAATGTTAGACATGGCTAAAACGAAAGATTTTGGTCGTTATTCTGACAAAGCTGGTTACATGCCGGTATGTTTCTTAACGGATAATGATATTACAGGTGGTAACTCAGGTTCACCAGTATTGAATGGAAAAGGTGAATTAATCGGTTTGGCATTTGATGGAAACATTGAAGCGATGGCTGGTGATGTTATCTTCGACAAAAAACTACAACGTACTATCAATGTTGATATTCGTTACGTATTGTGGTTGATTGACAAATACGCTGGTGCAAAACACATTGTGGATGAAATGGATATTGTGACGAAATAAGCACAATTCCCTAGTTAGTTAAATCCCGATCACGTTTATACGAGGTCGGGATTTTTTATATTAATAACCTAAAATTGAAATCTTGCTAACATTGAATTAACCTTGTAAGGGTTAATTTGTAATATGGAAATGGAACGCCAAAATTCATTAAACACAGTTAATATGCAAGATTCAAAGGATTTATTATTCTACCTTGAAATGGGTAATTTAGCTGGACAAAACGGAAATGACCAAGAGGCGATTGATTGGTATGTGAAAGGCTTACAGCACGCTAAAAACCTAGCTGATAAAGCGCGTATCCAGCAATTTTCAAATTTGATTCTTACTTATTTATAGGATTAATTCATAAGAAGGTCGATTCAGATTTGATGTGAACCTTTACTGATTGAGCTAAAACTGTTTATTGACAAATCGTAAGTATATCCTATTCGATATTTTTTTAGAATATCCCAACCAACGATAAGTTGCCTTACACAACCAAAAAAGCCACCCTTTCGGATGGCTATAGTTTCTTAATTAAGGTGAATTAGAACATTTTTCTTTTTCACTTTTTTCACTTCAAGTGATTTACTGTAGTTTAATAATGCGTTAATCACATTCGTTGAAGGGCCATTTTTCAACTCATTGGCAGGAGCGATAAATTCAGGGTATTTTTTCAACATAGGCAAGAACGTGTGTTTGTTTCTTTAAAAAACGAACAAGCAGTTTGTTTAGTATATATCCTTGAAAAAAAAGTTGAAAGAAGTTTAATATCCTCCAAACCAGCGTCGCAAGAACCACTCAACGGCTAGGGATAGTAAAAGTAATAAAGCGATTAATTTATAATCTATTAAATCGTTGAAAGACGCATCTTTAATAGAGACACTTGTAATATCGTCTCTGTTTTTTATTTGATCGATAACTTTTTGGTAATTCTTTAACAACTCAAATTTGCCTTTTGTCTTTTTCGCTAATTGATTCATTAAAGCCTGATTTGCATACGTATCCAATTGTTCTAATGCAATGTCTTCCACTACAAAAACACCCGATTTTTTATAAGGCTTACCATTGAAAGAGCTTGTTGCAACCCAGTTGTATTTCCCTGGCATCAATTTTCCCAACGACAATTTATAACTGTCTCCAGCAACTCCAAACTGACTTTTCGTCGATTTACCTTTTTCGTTCGTTACAATCATATTAATTTTTGGAACTGTTATCGCCTCTAGTGACTCGTTGTAGAACGATGCGTTAACTTCAACTTGTTCATCCTTCGAGAACCGTTTAGGAAACGTAACATGCAAAGCAGTTGTATTTTGTTTTACTAATAAATACTGTGTGGTTTTATTGATTAAATCCCGAAATGCAACACAATCACCAGTGCGTGTGTAATCGTTTATTTTCCATTTCCACAGACCTTCACCGTAAATCACCCCATTCTTTACTGTCGCTTTTTTATTGAAGAAGATCAACGGTTCTTTTTTCTTTATTGGTCCGATACGCTGGTAAACTAGCACCTCTGCACCACTCGAAACCTTTAATTCACCAAAACGACTGCGCAATGGTGGGTAATAATTGAAAGCGTTTTTCAATTCGTCAGAAAGTTCAAATTGCTGAAATGCTTCATTTAATCCTCCCTGAATTTCATCGGATTGATTTCCTGAAGTGACAGTCATTCCAAGGCCTAATTTAGCTATAACTGTGGCGCTTGTATTTGGCCCAATAATGTATAGAATAGGGATTTTACTTTCAGCTAACAAGGTGTTTAACGAAGGATCGAAATTGATTCCTGGCTCATGCCAAATAACCAAATCGACTTTCTTTAAATCACGTTTCCAATCTTTGGCTAATTCAGAAACAACCTCCAAGTTTTCATCTTCTTCGATGATTTGTTTGATTGAAGAAACATCTGGATGAGGAGCACCTGCTAACATTAACACCTTACTTCTCGAATCAATTACTTCGATATAAAATACGCGGGAGTTGTTTTTGTAATTGTATTCATTTGTGGCATTTGAAACCCTTACTGTGTATGTTTGAAATCCAATTTTAGAAGCATCTAATAAGAATGAAAGGTGCTCGAAATCGTGTTTACCATCTTTATAATTGACCTTTTGAGAAGCTACCGTTTTACCTTCAGATATGATTGAAACTGTTGCTCCTCCCTTGCCCATTTTAATTGCTTCAATGTCAACTTCAAGGGGAAATTTATTTTTGTAAAAAGTCACATCGTTTACAAGAACGTTTTTAATGAAGTGATCACGTTTTGGAATCGTGTCTCCTACTGTTAGCGAAAAAACGGGCGTGAAATTGATTTTTTCGGCTGCATAAGTTGGATTATTTCCCTTATTGTAATTACCATCCGATACGAAAATAATTCCACCAATATTTCGATTGTAAAAGTCCGTGTTAATCTTTTCAAAACCAGCTGATAAATCGGACAACCCATCCTTAAAATCTGGTTTACTTTTGTATTCAACATCAGACCCAACAGTCATTTCAACGAATTCAAACTCCTCGCCTAGTTGTTCTTTTAAATCAAGTTGTAATTTAGCTAAATAGGATGAGATTTTAGTGCTATCCTTATAGTTCTTCATCGAAGATGATTCATCAACAAGTGTAATTATAATTGGTTTTTCTTCTCGATAATTAACCGCTTCAAATAGAATTCCGCACAATAAAACGCCTAACAAAAACAAGGTGATTCCACGTAAGACTTTTAACGTGGTTTGCCAACGATTTGATAAACTTGATAACCAGTTTACATTTCTGTAAAACCAAACAGCAAGGAAAACGCAAACTCCAGCCCAAGGAATTAACCACCAAATTGATATGTCAGAAGCAAAACGCATTTTTTAGATGGGTGAAATTAAGAAATATTGAACAGAAAGAACAGCATGTTTAAAACTAATCACAAAACACACAATCCTTATTTATCCTTAAAATTCATCATTTTATAGGATATGCCTATTCCTAGTACAGATTTAAACTGTGTTCTTGGCCCGATATTACCATCTGCATCACGAATGTCAATATCATCATCATAAATCAAGGTCCATTGTAACGAAGCTGAAAACCATTCATTAACCTTGAAATTGAATAGGGCTTCCGCATTAACATCAATATTTTGCGGATTATTTAAATAATTGCTAAACAATTCCAATTTGGATTTTAAGTCAATGTTTTTTGCAATAGTAAAATTGTATTTCATTTTGATGTATGCACCGAACTCTCCTCTTAAACGTTCACCTTGCTTTAGTACATTTCCTAAACCATCGTAAGTCGCGCCAACAACACCAAAACTGCCTGAATTGGCAAGCGTTTGATCATTTACAATTGTTAATTTCATAGCGAAGGGTGATGAGAAAATTGAAAAATTATCACTTTTAATGTAATCGATACCCAAGGCTGCACTTACATATCCGGGTGCTAAAAAGGTGGAAACACGAACAGAATCATTTGGGTATGTAAATCCATCCAACATCTGTGTTTTGAAACCACCGATGAATGAAAAATAATAGTGCTTTTTCAATTTGTATCCAATGTTCGAGGCGATATCAATTCGATCATCGGTTTTTTGAAGTCCTTCTTTTGAATCCTTTTCAATATATTGCAATCCACCCAAGGCAAGCGATAAATCATTGGTCCATTTGAAGTTGTTTTTTCCATAATTGGCACTCGCTGAAATGGAGCCTAACAATGAAACATTGTTTCTACCACCTGCATTCCAATTGACGAATGACGTTTGTGTTCCATTTAAACCATAAATTGCTTTTAGCTTCCATTTTTTAGCTAGTGTATCAATACTAGGTAGGTTTTGTGCTGCATTTTGTATTGAATCAATTTGTGTAAACAGTGAATTTGAAACAGCTACAAAGCAGAAAAAAAGAAGTGATTTCATCGTTAAAATTTAAGGTGCTAAGTTCTAAATTAAATAAGAAATATTCAATAAAGAAAGTGCTCAATTATCAAATCATTTCGATAGTTTTCGTAAATTCGTCGCGGATTAATAAAACTTTAAAAAAATGTCTAAAGAAGTATATATCATTTCTGCTGCTAGAACGCCGATGGGTGCGTTTCTAGGCGGATTGTCAACAATTCCTGCGACACAACTTGGTTCTGTAGCCATCAAAGGTGCATTGGAAAAAGGAAACGTGAAAGCAGAATTAATTGATGAAGTTTTCATGGGAAATGTACTACAAGCTGGTGTTGGTCAAGCTCCTGCTCGTCAAGCGGCTCTTGGTGCTGGATTAGGAAACAATGTTCCTTGTACAACGGTAAACAAAGTATGTGCTTCTGGAATGAAAGCGATTATGTTTGGTGCACAGTCGATTTTGGCTGGTGACAATCACATTGTGGTTGCTGGTGGAATGGAAAGCATGTCGCAAGTCCCACATTATTTAGACGGACGTAGTGGGATGAAATTTGGAAACATTGGAATGTTAGACGGAATTACAAAAGATGGTTTGTTAGACGTTTACAGTAAAGTTCCAATGGGTAATTGTGCTGAGTTATGTGCAAAAGAATATGGCTTTTCTCGCGAAGCGCAAGATGAATTCGCTGTTGCTTCTTACACGAAATCTGCAGAAGCATGGAAAGCAGGGAAATTCAATAATGAAGTTGTCCCTGTTGCAGTCCCTCAGCGCAAAGGAGATCCAATCATGGTTTCTGAAGACGAAGAATATAAAAACGTTTTCCTAGATAAAATCCCTTCATTGCGTCCAGCATTTGACAAAGAAGGAACTATAACAGCTGCTAACGCATCTACATTAAATGATGGAGCATCGGCAGTTATTTTAGCATCGAAAGAAGCGGTTGAAAAATACGGTTTAACCCCAATTGCAAAAATTGTTAGTTATGCTGATGCTGCACATGCACCAGAATGGTTTACAACTGCACCTTCATTGGCAATTCCAAAAGCATTGGATAAAGCTGGTTTGACAACGGCTGACATTGATTTCTGGGAACTAAATGAAGCGTTTGCTGTTGTTGGAATGGCAAATACAAAAATTTTAGGATTAGATCCAGCAAAAGTTGATGTGAATGGTGGAGCGGTTTCTTTGGGACATCCACTAGGTAATTCTGGTTCACGTATTGTTGTGACATTGATCAATGTATTGAAACAAAATGGTGGTAAAATTGGTGGTGCTGCTATCTGTAACGGTGGCGGTGGTGCTTCTGCAATCATCATTGAAAATATCTAATTATCAAACGGAGCATTCTTCGGAGTGCTCCTGTTTTACTTCTACTCCTTCATTTTATGCTTAACTAATCTATTAATGAATAAAGTACTTCAACTTTTCAAATTAGATCTTTCTCAAAACCGCGTTTTTGGTTTAGATATTTTAAGGTTCGTTGCTATATTTATGGTGCTTTTGGGACATAGTATGTTGTTTGTTCCCGCCGACATTAAACCGATGTTTAAGCAGTTTTTATTAGATGGTGTTTCCATCTTTTTTGTCCTTTCAGGATTTTTAATTGGCGGAATTTTAATCAAGCAATTAAACCGCGAAAAGCCGACATTTTCTGGTTTATTAGATTTTTGGAAACGCAGATGGATGCGAACACTTCCAGCGTATATTGTTGTGTTGATCGTTTTGATTGTTTATACTGCGATTCTTGTTCCTGACAATTTACCAAGCGATTTATACCGTTTCTTTTTCTTTATTCAAAACTTCTTTGTTGAACGACCTACTTTCTTTGCTGAAGCATGGAGTTTAAGTATCGAAGAATGGTTTTATTTGAGTATTCCATTGATTTTGTTTGGAACCTTGATTCTATTCAAGACATCTACAAAATGGACCATATTTGTTGTGTCAATTCTCGTTATTGCGGCGATCACCTATTATCGCTATTACCTGTATCAATCGTATGGTTTTTCAGATTTCGGAAATGAACTGAAAGAAAAAGCGTTCAAAAAATACCTCCAATTAAACATAGAATACCAGGTTGTACCGCGTTTAGATTCGATTATGTTCGGTGTTCTGGGTTCATTCTTGGCTTATTACTATCCGAAAATTTGGCAGAATAAATTGTTGATTTTGCTTTCTGTTGCTGGTTTAATTGTTTTGTGGTATTCTAAATTTAAGATGTACAACTCCTTGGATGTAAACAATAGCGTATTTTCTTACACGATGAAGTCCCTGGGAGTGTTTTTATTGATGCCTTTGTTAGCGAACCTTAAGAACGGACCAGCTTTACTGGTGAAACCCATCACTTACTTTAGTTTAATTTCCTATTCAATGTATTTGGTGAACTTAAACCTTGTCGCAATTGCCATCATTAAGAATACGATGCATGGTTATTATGGCGATAAATATGTTGCGAATTCTACTTGGTTCGTAGACTTTGGGTTGTATTGGGTTTTTACCATTTTAATCTCAGTGTTGATGTATAAATTCATCGAAATTCCTTTTATGAACTTACGCGATCGTAAAAAAGTAAAAGCAAACTAATTCAAGTTATAAAAAGTGAAAATAACCTATATTCTCTTCGCTTTATTTATTGGATTTCTTCTACTACTAACACGTCGTGATTTAAAACATGTTGACGCTGCTGAATTGAACTTTTACAGTGGGAGTAACAAATTAATTGTTTCGTATGGTCGTGTTAAACGCTTGGATCGAAAGCTTGAATTTTACGCACCCGGAACCTATTTCGAGTTTGATTACATTGGTGATAAATGCACCATCTTTCTATCAGATCAAATTCGTTTTGGCAACCACAATTACATCGAAGTTGTTTTTGATAACGAACAGCCAAAACGCATTAAGCTTAAAGATGCAAATCATATTTTACATCTCGGAAAAAGTGCATCATTTAAGCGGCATCATGTATTAATTTGCAAAAACACCGAAAGCTCAATCGGCTATCTGCAATTAAATGGAATTCGTTGCAATAAATTGGTGAAATTATCCAAAACGACCAATCGAGAAATTGAAATCATTGGTAATTCAATCACTTGTGGGAATGGATCTGATTTGAGTGAGTTATCCTGTGAGGAAGGTGATTGGTATGATCAGCACAATGCTTACATGAGTTATGGCGCATTGATTGCCAGACGATTTAAGGCCAACTGGACTTTGACCGGCGTTTCTGGAATTGGTTTAACACGAAGTTGTTGTGGCATGAAATTCACTATGCCAATGGTTTACAAGAAATTTGCGCTGAATCCGAAAAGTGAAGATTGGGAATTTAAGGGACCAAAACCTTCAATCATTTCAGTTACATTAGGTCAAAATGATGGAATTCAGAAAAAGGAACTGTTCGTTTCAACTTACGTTCGTTTTATTCATGATTTAAAACAAATTCATCCAAAAGCTCAGATTATTTTGTGTACGAGTCCGATGGCCAATGACAAACTACGCAAACATCTTATCGATTGTATTCTTGAAGTTGAAAAGCGCGTAAATGCGAAAGATTATTCAACAAAAATCACTCATTTCTTTTACACTAAGCGCTATAACGGTGGATGCAAAGGTCACCCAACGATTAATCAACACAAAGAAATCGCCAAAGAACTAGGTGATTTCATCGAAAAAAACAACTTCTGGAACAAGTAATTAACGCTTGTCTGGAACTAAATCAAAATAGATTTTCTCGTACATCGGTAAAATTTTCTTCAAATCGAAATCATGCGCACGTTTCAAAGCATTTACTTTAAACACATTCAATATTTCATCATCTTTTAAAATTTTCAATGCATTGTTGGCCATGTCTTCAACGTCGCCCACATTCGATAAATAACCTGTGACTCCGTGAATATTTACCTCTGGAATGCCTCCTGTGTTGGATGAAATAACAGGAACACTTACAGCCATGGCTTCTAATGCTGCTAAACCAAAACTCTCCGTTTCAGATGGAAGCAGAAACAAATCAGCAATTTCCAGTACATGTGCTGTGTCTCGCACTTTTCCAAGAAAAATTACACGATCACAAATACCTAGATCACGCGCTAATTTTTCAACACTGTAGCGTTCAGGTCCATCGCCAGCCAAGATCAATTTCGATTTTAATTCCTTGTTTACGGCTGCAAAAATGCGTACGACATCTTCAACTCGTTTTACTTTTCTGAAGTTTGAAACATGACAAAGAATTTTCTCTCCGTCAATTGCGTATTTTCGGCGAACTTCACTAGAAATTGCGCTAGGTTCAATATTTGGAGCAATGAAATTCGGAATCACATGAATTTCACGTGTCGTATTAAAATGGGCATAGGTATCCTTTTTAAGGCTCTCCGAAACTGCCGTAACTGCATCCGACTGATTGATACAAAAAGTAATTACGGGCTCAAATGAAGGGTCTTTGCCGACTAATGTAATATCTGTTCCGTGCAAGGTCGTAATATAGGGTATTGAAATGCCTTGCGATTGAAGAATTTGTTTGGCCATAAAAGCGGCTGACGCATGCGGAATAGCATAATGAACATGCAATAAATCTAGTTTCTCATACTTTACAACATCCACCATTTTACTCGTTAATTCCGTTTCATAAGGCTGGTATTCAAACAAGGGATAATCGCTAACTGCAACTTCGTGGTAAAAGATGTTTTCTCTAAAACTTCCTAGTCGAACTGGCTGTGAATATGTGATAAAATGAATTTCGTGTCCTTTCTTGGCAAGTGCTTTTCCTAATTCTGTTCCAACCACCCCGCTTCCGCCAAATGTTGGGTATAATACAATTCCTATTTTCATGTGTGTAATTCCTTGATAATGTGTTATTTTTTGTCTCTTGTTGTTATTGCTTCGTAAATGACGCGTTGTATTTCTGTTCGTATGTTCATGTCACGTATTTTCCAATTATCTTGATCAGGACAAACACGATTCGATAAAAAGACATAGGTTAAATTGTATTTTGGATCAACCCAAACCAAGGTTCCTGTAAAACCAGAATGTCCAAAACTCAATTGTGATGCTGACTCGTGACAAGGTCCACCTCCACTTGCTGTAGGACGATCGAATCCAGCTCCTCTTCTATTTCCAGAGAATTGCGCTTTAGTAAATTCATCAACAACTGATTCATCTAAATACGAAACGTTTCCATAACGACCTTTGTTCAATAACATTTGCATTAAACTCGCTAAATCTGTTGCATTGGAAAATAATCCAGCGTGACCACCAACACCACCAAGCATTGCTGCGCCTGGATCATGGACGAATCCATGTACAAGTTGTCCTCGAAAAACTTGATCGTTTTCGGTTGGTACAATGCTTCCAATTGGAAAGTACATTCTTGGCTGGTAGCGCATTGAACGCAATCCTAAAGGAAGGTATAATTCATCCATTAAATAATCTTGGAATGACTTACCTGATTGCTTTTCTACAATTTTCTTTATGAAATAATAGCCTAAATCCGAATACTCATATTTTTTTGGTCCTAGTGGTGTAGAAAGAATCGATTTGTAAATTGAATCCGTATAATCGTTTCTAATCCAAATATTCTCTGCTACTTGCTTTTCAAAACCTGTTACCTTTTCTGTTGAATAGATTCCTGGATTCGGTTTCCCGTTTTTAACCGTTCGTTTATAAAAAGGAATCCAAGCCGTTAAACCAGCTTGATGTGCCATCATGTCCCGAATCAAAATATCACCATAACTTCCTGAACCTGTGACTTCTGGAATATAATCTTTTAATTGATTGTTTAAACTAAATTTTCCCAAGGTTTGCAAACGCATAACACCGCATGTCGATCCCGCAATCTTTGATATTGAAGCGATATCGTATACATCTGTGTTCTTAACTTTTACGGTATCAGTATAGGTTTGTGTTCCGAAACTTTTTCGATAAATAATTTTTCCTTCGCATGCGACCAAAATTTGACAACCGGGAAATGCACCTTTTTCAATTCCATTCAAAGCGATTTTATCGATTCCTTCTAATTTCTTTGGATCCACGCCTATTTCTTCTGGTTGGGAGAATTTTAACCTTCCACCCCACGGAACAAACACACCATATTCTCTTGGGAATACGGAACTAATTGTAAACGGCAGTTTGCCTCTCGACTCGTTGGCTCCAAAGAGTAACTCGCTTACAGCTAATTGTGCATTCGCATTATTTTCATATCCTAAAACAACAGATTTGAAAGCCGATAAATCAATAGTTGAACTTAATACCAACGGATTTCCAAACAGCACTAAACTAGTGTTCTTAGAGGGGCTGAAAAGCGCAAGTAACTTGTGTAAATCTTCGCCAAAACCATAATTGTTGCGGGGACGAACGGTAGAAGCATGCAGCGCTAAAATTACTTGATCGTATTTATTCACATACTGAGCAAATTTAACAATTGCTTCAGCATTCGAATAGTAGTGAAAATGATCGATATCACCATACATCTTTATTGACTCAGAAAGTGACATTGTATTGGTTCCAATTGAAACACGTGCGATTTTTTTATCTAAACGATCGATTGGTAAAGAACTATTTTCATTTTTCAAAACTGTGGTTGCACGCTCATATACCTTTTTAATCACCCGTTTTTTCTCATCATCAGAATATATTTTAGCTTTTTTGGGATTTACTACAAATTTATGCTTCGCCAAAAGAATTTTCATGCAACGTTCATCAATTTCCTTTTTCGAAATTTCACCTTTATTGACTTTCTGTTTTATAGCTGAAATAGCATCAGAAACACTTTCAGGAAACAACAAGATATCACAACCAGCCTCAAAGGCTTTTACTACAACATCTGTTTTTCCGTATTTATCGGCAACTGCCTTCATGTTCAAGGCATCCGAAATCACAAGTCCTTTAAAACCGAGTTGGTCTTTTAAAATACCTTGAATAATTTTCTTCGACAAACTGCTTGGAACTCCTGAATCATCAAGCGCTGGAACGTTTAAATGTCCAATCATAACTGAAGATGAACCGGCATTGATCCCTTCTATAAACGGATAGAAATCAATCGCTTCAATCGTTTTCAAACTTTGGGAAACTGTCGGTAGTTCTAAATGAGAGTCTTTGTCGGTATTGCCATGTCCTGGAAAATGCTTGATACTTGTCATTATTCCATTGCCTTCCATTCCACGAACGAATGCCTTCACATGATCAGCAACTTTCTTAGGATTCTCTCCAAATGAACGAAAACCGATTACTGGATTGTTTGGATTACTATTTACATCTGCAACAGGTGAGAAATTCATGTGAATACCTAAATCCTGACATTCCTGGGCCATTATTGCTGCTAACTGCTCAGATAATTCAACACTATCTGCAGCACCAATCGTATAAGAATAGGGAAATCGTTCACCATCGAATAAACGCATGGATGTGCCCCATTCTGCATCCATTCCAATGAATAAAGGAACTTTAGAAACTGCTTGAAAACGTTGAATTGATGATTTTAAATTGGACTTTTCTCCTTGAAAAAATATTATTCCGCCGACTTTATCTGTCAACACCATTTGCTCCACTTCAGCCAAATGAACTTCTCCTTGATTTGAAAAGGCTGCAACCATAAAAAACTGCCCAATTTTCTCCTCTAGGCTCATGGATGCTAATTTATTATCAGCCCATTCTTGTGCACTCATTCCTGCTTGAGAAGTCGAAGTATGAACAACACTTTTAGTCTTGATAAGTGATACAAGAGCAGGGAATGCGACAAAAAAGCTTGTTAAAAAACCGAATGAAAGGAGACTTTTCTTAATCATAGAAGGAAATAAGGACGTTTTATTCTACGTTGTTTTAAAAGACGAATTTAAGGACTTCTATTGAAAGTCGTTTACCTTCATTTGTTTTATTTTAGTTAATGTGGCTGAATGCATTTTTACAGACTAAAACCAAATAAAACTGACCATTTGTCATAGTTTGAATGAATGGAATAATAATTGACAAATAGAGCAGGTAGAAAGACAAATATTGTCTTATTTTTGTAGATACATCTTGGATTAAGCAGAGAAATGAGCGACATAATTAAATTACTTCCTGATCATATTGCAAATCAAATTGCAGCTGGTGAAGTTGTTCAACGTCCTGCCTCTGTTGTAAAAGAAATGGTTGAGAATGCCATCGATGCTGGTGCAACTAAGATTCAAGTTATCATTAAAGATGCTGGAAAAACACTGATTCAAATTATTGACAACGGTTGTGGTATGTCTGGTGGCGATGCAATTATGTGCTTCGAGCGACATGCGACGAGTAAAGTTTCAACGGCGGATGATTTATTTGCTCTAAAAACAAAAGGTTTTCGTGGTGAAGCTTTGGCTTCTATCGCTGCTATTGCACATGTATGTGTGAAAACGCGTCAAGAAGGTTCAGAAACTGGAAACTTAATCGAAATTGAGGGTAGTAAAGTTAAAACCAATGAGGCAACAGTTTGTCCCGTTGGGACTTCCTTTGAAGTGAAGAATTTGTTTTACAATGTTCCGGCGCGCCGCAATTTCTTAAAGTCAGACAATGTTGAGTTTAATCACATTATTGATGAATTTGAACGCATTGTTTTATCGCACCCGGATCTAGCTTTCTCATTACATCATAATGATAATGAGGTGTATAATTTATATTCTGCTGTTCTGCGCAAGCGAATTGTTGATGTCTTAGGAAAATCGTCGAATGATAAATTGGTTCCAATTGAAGAAGCAACCGAAATTGTAACAGTTATTGGTTATGTTGCTAAACCAGAATTTGCTAAGAAATCGCGTGGTGAACAGTTTTTGTTCGTTAACAATCGCTATTTCAAGGACACATTTTTCAATCACGCGTTAACGAAAGCATTTGATGGATTGGTCCAAGCGAAAATGTTTCCAAGTTATTTCTTGTATTTGACCGTCGATCCAAAGAAAATCGATGTCAATGTGCATCCAACAAAAACGGAAATTAAGTTTGAGGAAGATCGATTGATTTATGCGATTTTACTATCAGCTGTTCGACAAGCATTAGGGAAATACAACGTTGCTCCTACCTTGGATTTTGAGCGTGAGACAAGTTTTGATTTACCGCACGAAATGAAATACCAACCAGCTGTTGAACCGACAATTCGTGTGAATCCAGATTATAATCCATTTCAAACAACAACACGAGCGACAAATTCCGGATCATCAGGCAACTCCTTTACCAAAGCAATTCATGCAGAAGGATTTGGCGCAAGTGAAACAAGTCCAGCTGATTGGCAGAATTTTTATAAAATTGAAGAGGAAGAAACTGCAGTTGAGCCCGTTACGTTGAATTTACCTGCTTCAGATGTGCTGCCCAAAGCATTTTTATTTAGAGGTAAATATATTTTTACAGCGAGTAAATCTGGTTTATTGGTGTTTGATGCGCAACGTGCAACAGAGCGAATCGTTTATGACGAATTAATGGCGCAATTCATTTCAAAACCGATTGCTTCACAACAATTATTATTTCCTATTGAACGTGAATTTTCTACAAATGAAAAAACAGAATGGGAAAGTAATAAAACACTATTGGCGCGTTTGGGCTTTGTTGGAAATTTTAACGATAAAACGATTGAAATCAGCGCTGTACCTGCAATTTTACAAGAAGAAAGTATACATGATTGTTTAGATTTCATTTTGGAAAAGATTGCTTTTCAGGAAATTGATAAAGGTGAAATTGCACATGTCATAGTTGACGCTATTGCAACTGCTACAGGCCGCAAAAAGGCAATTACAACTAACGATGCAGCCGAACATTTAATTGAACAGTTGTTTTCGTGTTCAGAACATTCATTTACGCCGAAGGGCAAGAAAATAATAGAAACAATCACCTTAGACGAAATCGCACTAAAATTTTAATATGTTTTCATTTTTAAATAATATCCCACAGGTTACAAAGAATATTTTGATTCTGAATATCTTATTTTTTATAGCGACACTCGTATTTGAATCTAAAGGAATTTATTTGATTAATTCGTTAGGAGGACATTACGTTAATTCACCTCGTTTTGAACCGTATCAAATTATCACCCATTTCTTTATGCATGCAGGGATTTGGCACCTTTTTATGAATATGTACCTATTTGTTATTCTTGGTTCATATTTGGAACGTTTATGGGGTGAAAAACGCTTTTTTATCTTTTATGTAGCAAGTGCAATGGGTGCTTTTGTATTGTATAATTCAATTGGAGTATATGAATTAATGCAGCTCAAAAATCAACTTGGTTCTTTAGGTTACAATCTTGTAGAACTCAATGAGCATTTAAAAGCTGGCACTTCGTTTAGCTATATAACAAGGGATACTGATGTGATCAATCATTACGTTGACATGGTTAACACCCCAATGGTAGGTGCCTCGGGAGCAGTTTTTGGAATTATGGCCGCTTTCGCGCTATTGTTCCCAAACACGGAATTCATGATTTACTTTGCAATCCCCGTAAAAGCTAAATTTCTTGTAGGAGCTTACTTTTTGTGGGAATTGTATAATAGTATTTATGTTACCCCAGGTGATAATGTGGCACATTTAGCCCATGTTGGGGGGGCAATTGTTGGCGCTGCCATTATTCTATACTGGCGAAAAAGAGATAAAAAGAATTTTTGGTAAGATGCAAACAGAACGAAATTTAATAGAAGATTTAAAGCATCAGTATAAACATGGTGGAATGACCATTCGCTTGATTATTTTCAACGTGGCCGTTTTCCTATTGATTCAAATTGCCTCAGTATTTGGTCGTTTGATTGGTGGCGAAGTAGAATTACAAGTAAGCTCGGTCTTGAATTCAATCTTTGCACTGAATACAGATTTTAATGCGTTCATCTACAAGCCCTGGGGATTGTTCACCAGTATTTTTGCGCATTTTTCAATCTTGCATCTTCTTTTTAATATGCTGTTCCTGTATTCTGCAGGCAAATTTTTTGAATCAATGTTTGACCAAAAACGAATGATATACACTTACCTATTCGGTGGTGTCGTTGGCGGAATGATTGAACTGATTGCACACCTTGTATTTCCGGCCTTAAGTGGACAAGCTGTCGTTATCGTTGGTGCATCTGGCTCAGTTATGGCAATCTTTTCAGCACTGGCTTTCCATCGACCAAATTTGATGGTAAATGTGTTTAATTTATTTTCCATTCGATTAATTTTTATTGCAGGTATTTTTATTCTAATCGATTTAGTATCTTTAGGACTGGATGATGGTACAGCACACTTTGCACATTTGGGAGGTGCATTGTTTGGAATGCTGTCCGTTTATAATTACAACAGTAGTTCAAATTTGTTAAATCGTTTGCAAATGTTAGGAGATCGAATTTCGCGGTTTTTTAAAACAATTTTCAGTTCGGATAAAAAACTGAAAGTAAAGAAAGGTGGTTCATACCAAAATCCTCGATTTAAGAGTGATGAAGAATACAATTTAGAAAAGAAACAAAAACAAGCAAAAACGGACGTAATCTTAGATAAAATTTCTAAGTCAGGCTACGAATCATTAACAAAAGCTGAGAAGGAATTTCTTTTCAGTCAAAGTAAGAATGGGTAATCTATTAAAGAAAGTATTGAAATTCTCTTCGCTGATAAAAGTGCTGACCATCATTTGTTTGGTTGGTCTTATCTTGGCGTACCTTGCCCCTTTTGTGCATCCGGCAACGTTTAAATTGCTCCCGTTTTTTGGTTTAGCGTATCCAATTATCTTAATTTTCACCCTTATTTTCTTAGTTATTTGGTCCTTAGCAAAATCAAAATGGGCGCTAATTACCTTGGGGGTTCTGCTACTTGGAGGGAAACTTCACTTTAGAATGATTGCCTTTGGTTCAGATAAGGACAATGTTCCAACAGAGGAAAAAGTGCTTAACGTGATGAGTTACAATGTGCGGTTGTTCGACTTATATTCGTCTGACAGTGAAGATCGCTACGAAAAGAGGGACTCCATTTTTAATTACATCGTACGTGCAAATCCTGATATTATTTGCTTTCAAGAATTTTATCACCAGGACAAACCTACTTCATTTTCTACACGTGACACCTTAATTCAATTACTTGGAATTAAAGATTACCATGAACGGTATGCTCACAAATTGAAAGGACGTCAAAATTTTGGCGTTTGTGTTTTGTCAAAATATCCTTTGATAGCAAAAGGAGATGTGATGTTTTCAACACAAGGAGAAAACGATTTCAATTATTGCATTTATGTCGATTTGGTAAAAAATCAAGATACATTTAGAATTTACAATGTTCACCTACAATCTATTCGTTTGCAGCAAGAAGATTATTCTGTTTTTGAGGATGGAAGTACGAAAACAACGGATGATCGTTCAACCATAAAATTGTTGATTGACAAGTTACGTATTGCTTATCCTAAACGTGCAGAACAAGCGAGAACCGTTATGGAACATGTTAAAACATCTCCTTATCCAACAATCGTTTGTGGTGACTTTAATGACACACCAATGTCCTATGCTTATAATCAGTTCAATCAATTATTGATTGATTCCTTTAGGAATTGTGCCTCCGGAATTGGATCAACCTATGTTGGTAAGGTACCAGCAGGTAGGATTGATTATATTTTCCATACGAAAGGTTTGCAATCAAGTCATTTTGAAATTCAAGAGGAAGCATATAGTGATCACCGCGCAATATCATGTAAAATATACAAAGACAGCCTGCAATAAAAAGTATATTTGATGCTATTAAATTTATACAAGAAATGCTTTTATTTCAAATCTGTCCCTTTCGGATTATGTTTGTATACTATGGGTATTCCACTGTTGCTGCGTTCGAAGTAAAAAATAAGCCATAACATTCTTAACTCGTATTAAAACTTGAGGGTCTAGTCCCTTTTAATTTGCCATGATTGTAGAAATTAATCCAAAAAATATTGATAAACGTCTTATTCAACAAGCAGTTGAAATTTTGCAAAAAGGTGGCGTTATCATTTTTCCAACGGATACCGTATATGCGATGGGTTGTGATTTGTTCAATAAAAAGGGTTTGAACAACCTTGCAAAGTTGAAAGAAATAAAGCTTAACAAAGCGAACTTCTCTATCATTTGTTCCGATTTAAGCAACTTATCAGACTACGTTAAGCAAATTGACCGACCAACATTTAAGTTGTTGAAAAACAGTCTTCCAGGACCTTTTACTTTTATTCTTACTGCAACAAATGAAGTGCCTAAATTATTTGATAGCAACAAAAAAGAAATAGGTATTCGTATACCCGATAATGAAATTATTTTAGAAATTGTTCGCTTGCTTGGAAATCCTGTCGCAACAACTTCTTTGCACAACGACGAAGATGAAATAATGGATTATTTTGCTGATCCTTATGCTATATATGAACGCTATGAGGATACAGTTGAATTAATCATTGATGGAGGTTATGGAAATTTGGACGCTTCAACTGTGATTGATTGCACGTCTGGTGCTCCAGTCATTGTTCGTCAAGGAATTGGTCAATTGGATTTATGATTTGTATCTTAGATTGTGGGAGTTCAAAAGTGCCATACATTGAAGTGATGGTAGATGAGTTTTGCGATTATACTACAATTCCCATTTTAGAATTTTCAACTGAACGACTGCACGAATTCAGCGGCTTTATTATTTCTGGTGCTCCCTTGCTTATAACTGAACAATCGATTTCCAGTTATTTAAAACAGGTTGAGTGGATCCGGACGACTTCAATTCCAGTTTTAGGTATTTGCTTTGGTCATCAATTAATAGGACTCACATTTGGTGCATTTGGATCACGCATGAAGGAAGATCGCGATTGGCAAATCATTGAGGCCTTTGAAGAATCAATCCTTTTTCAAAAATTACCACAAGAAGTAGAAATGATGGAAGATCACTGCGAAACAATCTCTATTCCGGCCCATTTCAAATTAGTTGCCTCCTCCGACGCATGTGTAAATGAAGCTATGGAACATAATGAACTCCCCTTTTTGGTGTACAATTTCATCCAGAAGTTTCAGGAAATCATGGCCGAATCGTCATTGAAAACTTCATTACATACTGCCTAAATAAAGCCTGATACCAGTTTTTAACAATCACTGTTGAAAGAAATCTACTTCATTCAGCAATTAAGGACTTCATTTAAACGATATTCGTAACATGGTATTAAGTAGATTTTGGTTAATAATTTTTATCTCTTCCATCCTCTTTGTGGTGGCAAGTTTGTTTACATCGAATCACTATTCAATTGATTACATGTTGAATGGAAAAAAAGATGATCCTGTTTTAGTAGGTGAAAAGTACTTGAATCAACTCCCCGCTGCGATTCAAGATTCTTTAAAAGCTTCTTCTGAAGGAACTTATGTAATTGCGGATACCGACAGTATGTTTGTGATGAAGAACAAAACAGTGACGATTTACAATGGATTTCAAAAATCGGATGGTTTATTAGAAACATGCAAAACAAGTTTATTTGATTTGATTTTACCGTTGATTGCCTATCTGGCATTTTTTAGTGGAATCATGCAATTATTAATCGATTCAGGTGCTACAGAACGTTTAGCTAGACGTTTAAGTCCATTTTTTGTAAGTGTTTTCCCTTCTGTCCCGAAAGGTCATGAATCAATTTCCTATATGACCTTAAATTTTTCTGCGAATTTCTTAGGTTTAGATTCAGCGGCTACTCCATTTGGATTAAAGGCAATGCAGAGTTTACAGGAAATCAATCCTGCAAAAGAAAAAGCAAGTGATGCGCAAATCATGTTCATGTGTCTGCACGCCGCTGGATTAACATTGATACCAACATCCATCATTGGTTATCGAGCTGCTCAAGACGCAACAAATCCAGCGGATGTTATGTTACCTTGTATTATCACATCGTTTATTGGAACCATTGCAGCTTTTTTAATCGTTGGAATTCGTCAACGTATTAATTTCAGAAGTGCGACTTTATTGATTGCATTGATTTCAATTATTGCTGGAATCATTGGTTTATTACTTTATGTTAATAGCCTGGACTTAATCGGAAAGAACTTTTTTACAAGCAATTTTTCAAGTCTACTTTTGCTCACAATTATTGCCTTTACACTGATTTTTGCTTTTGTTAACGAACGAAAATTCAAGGAAAAAGAAACGACTATTTTTGACGCCTTTGTTGTTGGTGCTAAAAGTGGCATCAGTACGGGTGTTGCTATTTTCCCCTATGTTTTGGGAATGTTAGCAGCGATTTCACTATTTCGAAACAGTGGTTTGTTTGAGGTCATCAGTATTTGGATTTCGAATGGCTTCCATTTAATGGGTGTTTCGAAGGAAGTAACTGATTCATTGCCCGTTGCGATGCTTCGTCCATTCAGTTCTTCGGGTTCACGTGGCTTTATGATTGATTCCATGCAAACATTTGGACCAGATTCTTTAACAGGACGATTAAGTTGCATATTTCAATGTAGCGCAGAAACAACATTCTATGTAATTGCCGTTTATTTCGGCGCAATCAATGTTCGAAATACGCGTTATGCATTGGGAACGATGTTACTTGTTGACCTAATTTGTGTTATCACAGCAGTGTTTGTTGCCATGTGGTTTTTCTAATTCAATTGCGTATGTTCAACTTCTTTAAAAAAAAAGAAAAAAATAGTCCGAAACCGGTTGAACATGTAAGTATGTCGGCTGTAAAACCGCTTGATTATCATCCTAAAATCATACTCGCTTGGGCGAGGGCGATTGAAGGGAATGACGATTTAATGCGTTGGTTGAACGAAAATGGCTATCCTGAATTATCGATGGCAACCTTTGCAATTTATTTAAAGGATGAAGCGCGACAATGGCTCTTACAAAATGGTTATCCGCATTTAATGGCAATGATCAATGCAGCTGAGGGAAACGAAACAGCACAAAAATGGTTGTTGGCGCATGATTTTGAAATACTTTACCACATAGCGATGGCTGTTGAAGCTGATCAAATGAGCTGGGATTGGTTAGGGAAAAATGCTACTCCAGACATCTTCTTATTAACGCAATCCATCAAAAAAGTGAAAGACCAAATTGAAGAAAATCACAATGATGTGCATTCGTTTGGGAGGGATATTTGATGATTTGAGGATTTGAGGATTTGAGGATTTGAAGATTTGAAGATTTGAAGATTTGAGGATTCAAAGATTTAAATATTTAAATTTTTGGTGGTTGATTTTTTTAATTTTCAAATTCCATTGTAGCGAATTTCAACAGCTGTTGCTCCTTTACCGTATTCGCGAAAGTCGGCATCATAGAATTCTACACCATCTTTTTTATCCAAGAACATACGCACCTCTGTTTTTAAAACACCTTCACCTACTCCGTGAATGATGATTAACTTTCGGATATGTTTATCGTGAGCGCGTTTAAAAAACGTTCGAAATTCTTTCATCTGAAGATTTAAAATTTCAGCATTACTCATCCCAGCGTGGGAATCCACAAGTGTTTCTATGTGTAAATCAATTTCCCACACATCAATTGGTTTGCGTGATCCAGTTAATTGCTCTTTATGAATTGAATGCCTGAACCTTGAAAAGGTATCGTCTTCATTGATCTGCGCAACTTGTTCATCCGGCAAATGATAATCCGTTCCATGAATTTTAACGAGTTCATTTTCTCTAAACGGACGTTCGAACCCTGTATCATCCTCAACATGAATATTTCCTTTTTCATCGATACGTCGAACGATACCACCTCCTTGTTCATACAGGAAGGCTACTTTTTCGTTAACCTTGAATTGCTTTGAAGTACCAGTCATAATATTCCATTATTTTTTCTAGGTAAACCAACAATAAAACCAAAGGCGTGATAAGTGCTGCAATCCAGAAAAAGACAATTGATAATTTGAACAACAAACTTGCGTCTTTTTTTACCGGACTGACCAAAACTGAATTCACTTGATTGGCTAAAATAGGATTCACTTCCTCTTCAGAAACGTTATCGACGTAGGTACGTAATGTTTTGCTTCTTTTAAGTAGCGCATTTTTAATTCCTTGAAAATCTTTGTTTGAAAGTAACTTATAGCTTGTTTTATAATTGATTTCTTCTTCACGTAGTGCTTTTCTTAAGTGATACTGATTCTGAAGTGAACGCACCCTAAAGCCCATTATAAAGCCAAAAATCATCAACCACTCTTCCCAAATTAGCCATCCAGTAAAAATCAAAAGCAAGGATGAGATGAATGCAAAAATGAGCAGAAATAAATCATGGTTATTTTTCATCAATAATTTAAAAAGTTGACCTCCGTCCAGAGGGTCCAAAGGAATCATATTGATTAAGTTGACAAACAAGAAAAGAAGCCCGAGATTTACCATCCAAACTTCTTGAAAAAGACTTGCAAGTAGAATAAAACCAAATCCAAGAATAATACCAGGAAATGGACCGGCGCCGACAACAATCAAGCTTTGTTTTTGTGAATACTCCTCTTTGCTCCCTTGCACAAATGCACCCATTAAAGGAATGAAGAGCATGCGAACGTTTTTGTAACCAAAGACTTTCATCATTACAAAATGACCTAATTCGTGTGTCAACAATACCACTAAGAAAAAGAGGATAAAATTCACTTCCTTCGTAAACACTAAAAGAAATGCAATTACAAAAAGAACAATCGAAAAAACGGTTAACGCAAGATTACCTTTCGGTTTTGCCTCAATTAACTCCGGCTTTGGTGGGTAAAAATCGTATTCTTCCATAAGCATATTAAAAATACGAAATCATCGTACATCCAGTATAAATGACTGATTATTTTTTTATTAGTGTGGCAAAATCTTTAGCGAAATACGTTAAAATAGCATCTGCACCAGCTCTTCGCATACTTAATAACATTTCGCTGATTGCTAAATCGTAATTCAACCACCCTTTTTCAGCAGCGGCATACACCATAGCACATTCACCACTCACATTGTAAGCTGTAATTGGAATATTGAAATTATCCTTCAACATGTGAATGATATCTAAGTAGCACAATGCAGGTTTCACCATCAACATATCTGCACCTTCCATGAAATCCAATTCTGCCTCTAATAACGCTTCGCGCTTATTCGCTGGATTCATTTGATATGTTTTTTTATCCCCATGTTTTGGTGCAGAATTTAACGCGTCACGGAAAGGACCGTAAAATGCACTTGCATATTTTGCTGAATACGACATGATAGAGACATCCGTGTAATCGTGCAAATCTAAATATTCACGGATGCTACCTACTCGTCCATCCATCATGTCTGAGGGTCCGATAATATCAATTCCAGCTTGTGCTTGCGCCAGGGCCATTTTGTTTAAAATCGGAAGTGTTTCATCGTTCATGATTTTCCCGTCAACTACTAAGCCATCATGCCCATCAGACGAATAAGGATCCATTGCAACGTCAGACATTAAAACAATTTCCGGAAACGTTTCTTTCAGTTTTCGAATAGCTTGTAAATAGAAGTTTTCATCTGCATAACTATAACTTGCTATTTTGTCTTTCAGTGATTCATCAACAGCGGGAAACATATCGTAGGTATAGATACCAAGCTTCATACATGCTTCAATTTCCGGCAATAATTGATCTAAAGACCAACGGAAATTTTTTGGTAATGACGAAATTTCCTCCTTCACATTCTTTCCGTCCTTCAAGAAAATTGGATAAATCAAATGCTCTGCACCAATCTTTGTTTCTTCAACCATGTGACGAATTGCTGCCGATTTTCTATTTCTTCTTGGACGAATATTCATAATAAAAGCATTTAAAAACAGTTCAAAGTTAATCAAGGTTATTCAATTGATAACCTTTTATCATGTTCAATTCGTTAGGGAAGTGATTTTTATCATTTCCGTGTCAGCTTCGCCGGGTTATTTGTGCTTTTTATAAGTATACCATTGGTGATTGGTAAAACCGTTTACAAAAAAAAAGCCACTCGCATGAACGAATGGCTTTTTTAAGTATATGCTTATATTTACATTAACATTCCACCGCAAACATGAATCGTTTGTCCAGTAATATAAGCCGACATATCAGAACCTAAGAAAACGGTTAGATTAGCAACATCTTTTGGTGAACCACCTCTTTTTAGTGGAATTGAATTTCTCCATTCTTCTACCACTTTTTGATCTAAAACTTCTGTCATTTCAGTTTCTATAAAACCAGGAGCAATTGCGTTGCAACGAATATTTCTTGACCCTAATTCCTGAGCAATTGATTTAGAAAAACCAATTAAACCTGCTTTAGAAGCTGAATAATTTGATTGACCTGCGTTACCGCTTACGCCTACTACAGATGACATGTTTATAATCGATCCACTTCTTGCTTTCAACATTGGGCGCTGAACTGCTTTTGTTAAATTAAACGCCGACTTTAGGTTTGTATTGATTACGTCATCCCATTGTTCCTCGGTCATCCTCATTAACAAGGTGTCACGCGTAATACCAGCATTATTTACCAAAACATCGATCGTTCCAAATTCAGCAACAACATCATCCACTAATTTTTGAGCATCATCGAATTTCGAAGCATCGCTTTTAAATCCTTTAGCTACTCCTCCATTTTTTGATAATTCAGCCTCAAGCGCCCGTGCTTTTTCATCAGAAGATAAATATGTAAAAGCAACTTTAGCACCGTGATTGACACATTCTTCAGCAATAGCCTTACCGATTCCACGCGAAGCCCCTGTGATTAAAACTACTTTGTTTTCTAATAATTTCATAGTTGAATATTTTTATCAAAGATAAGCAATGTGCTCAATTTGAATTATTTTCTTTTTTACAATCTATTAAAAAAGGATTGTGAATTAAATTTTATTTTTTTTAAAAAAATTTGTTTTGATTCAACAATTAGTATAAATTTGAACTAGGTTTAGTTGTAAAAGGTAGGTTAGGTTAGGTTTGAAAGGAGTGAAACGCCTGTTTTGCTCCTTTCGACGTTTTTGGACCTTTCATATGGATCTTTAGACGCTTAAGTCCATGAGTAAAAGTTAATTTTAATTAAAGAAATCCCACGTTAAACCGATTCGAAATTGAGTCCCAGGAATTGGATAATTCGTTAACACTGGTGTGGAATGTTCATTCCAGAAATAGCCTATGTTTTCAAATCGCACATAGAATTTAAACTCATCAATTTGGAAGCCGGTAAAAAAATGTAGATTCATGTATCCGTTGTTTACCCCTTGCGTTTTCCAGAATTCGTATGATCCAGTTAAGGAATTAAATTGTATTGCGGAAAACGTGGATAAATACGATGCGTCAAGGCCTATATATGCTTGTAATTTCTTTGCTTTAAATAAGCCACACTTTAAAAAAGTCCTAAGGTTAATTTGGTGATTCGGAATAAAGTTCACATCACTTGAATTAAACGCATATAAATAACTTGGTTGAAGGTGCCAGTTTTTAATTCGGTAAGCTCCTCTTACATTGAATTGAATCGCAGTCAAACTTGTTAATGTATCATTTCTCCAAAGTGAGTCAATAAACCAATAATTGTCTTTTAAATTAACGAATGAAAGACTTGTTAATACATCGAGCTTACTATATGATTTTGAATAGTTCAAGGAACCAAATATGCGTGTTTGAAGCGATGGGTTTTGAAGAATCGAACTATAATTATTTGCATAAATATAGCGTTGATGCACGTCTGGCAGGAGTCGTTCAACTTTAATATCAACTCCAATAGCGCCTCGATTTAACTTTAGTAATGCAGAAATATCGTTTTTAAACTCTTGCTTTGCACCAACGATATTTTGTTTGTGATGTTCAGAAAACTGAATTCTCTTGGATTTAAATGAATAATTCGCTTGTAAATTTACTTCAGTAGTATCGTTTACCAATTGAAGATTATCGTATTTCCAATAACGAATCTCACCGCCCACTGTTAATTCTGATTTATTTTTGTTAAAGAATAATCCTGCTCCATTGCTTAAGGATGAAAGCTGATTTTGATCCATCGTGCGCGTGCTATCGTAATTGATTTGATTATAAATCAACATCAAGGTATCGCTTTCTTCGGTATAACGCAGATTTCGAATCGCTAATTCATGGTGTGTATAGACACCAACACCTTTCAATGAATCTTTTGCGAAATCAAAAAAGTTGGTGTGTTCAATTTTTGTTCGCTGATTGGAATGAAAGGCATTTTCCTTTTGAACAGGAAGCAGTCTAAGGTCGAAATCATCCGCTAGCGAATCAACCAAAAGTCCGTTGTTCACATCGTAAACAGCCGTTAAATAGGCGGCTTGTGTGAGGAATGAATAAGTAGTTCCTTTTTTGGCCAATTGAACTTGCAAATCATTTAGATTAAATTCACCATTTCTTAAAAAGCCGTTCGCTTTGTTTTTTTTGTATGCTAAATTAACAATCAGGTTTTTACCAAAACTTTGCTGATAGTTCATTAAAACATTCTGTACTCCTTGGGAACCGAAAGAATAATTAAATCCAATATGTGGTAATCCAGAAAACACAAGCGGTTTCCATTCGTTAAAATGCTGATGCACTTGAGCTCCATGATTCATGAACAACCAAGAGGGTGAAAAAGAATTGTTAGCAGAAAGACTTCCGCCGGGATTTGTTGAACTGATGAATGCATTAAAAACATCGATTGAATCGATTGGTCCACCTGATCGCGTTGAATACCTTAGTGTATCTATAGGGGTAAGCGCGCTGAACGTCTGTGCTTCACTCCACGAAGTAGAGAATACAAGAAGAAACAAGATCCAAGGGCGCATGTACTTTAATTTAAAAGTAAAGGTATAAAAAAAGGGGCTATTGCCCCCTTAATATCGTGTCAAAAACTATTACAGTTTATTGATAGCAACTTGTAAACCAGATTTCAAGTTCGCTGCTTTGTTTTTATGGATAACATTTCTTTTAGCTAATTTATCCAACATAGCAACAACACTTGGGAACAAGGCCTCAGCTTCTTTTTTATCTGTCAACGCACGTAAGTTACGAACAGCGTTACGCGTTGTTTTGTGCTGATATTTGTTACGAAGTCTTTTTCCTTCGTTTGTTCTGATTCTTTTTTGTGCTGACTTGTGATTCGCCATTTTTCTTTTTTTTTTATAAAGTTATAGACATATGTCTCGCAGCCCATAGGAGAATCGAACTCCTGTTTCCAGGATGAAAACCTGGCGTCCTAACCACTAGACGAATGGGCCAAATTTTAATCTTGGCAGCCCATAGGAGAATCGAACTCCTGTTTCCAGGATGAAAACCTGGCGTCCTAACCACTAGACGAATGGGCCGTATGTCACTACTCCCGTTAATTTGGGAGTGCAAATATATTACGAAATTCTGTAATAGCAAACGTCAGAGCGCTTTTTTTTAAAAAAAATCGCTTTCGTCGGATTTCATTTTGAATCCCAGCCGTTTACCTGTTTGCAATTGAAGGTTATTACTAATTAATTGGATTTCACCAACTGATAATTCAGCAACATATTCATATGGCGGAACCAATAAATCGAATTCTAATGCATACGCAAAGGAAGATTGAACGATTAGACAAACAAGGTCATCGGATAAAATCGTATTCTCTAAATCCCTAAACAAAACACCTAATTGCCCCTTTCCTTCCATCATAAAATGACGCTCATGATTAATGAAGAGTCTTCCAATCAAATAGCCCGAATCATTTAATCTATTCTGCAGAAAGGATTCAGCAAGAAAGTTATAGACATAGATTACGCCAAAGTAACCATTTGAATCGTTTTCTCGCAGGTATTTGGTTCCCCACAAAGCGTTGTCATCTGGTAGTCGAAAAACATTGTTGTGTAGGTGAAAAACAAGAACATCACTTCCTACATACACATGCATTTCGTAATTCCCTTTTTCTTTGTAACTCAAACGAATGCGCTGGTCTTTAATCTTTTTTTGAAGCGCATCAATCTCTTTTTTGATTGTATCTTTTATCGTTAGGAATACTTGTTCGCAATCATCTGCAATGTTTTGTTTCAAAGCGGATTTACTTAACAGTAAGTCTAAAATTATTTTACGATTTTGCTCCATATTAATAAGCTTTTGCGAAAATTACACGTTTCGAAGAAGGTTTGCCAGTTACCATGCAGAAACCGGCCTCCTCTGGCTGGTCAATTGCGATGCAACGAATTGTCGCTTGTGTTTCTTCTTTGATTTTAGCTTCCGTTTCATTTGTCCCGTCCCAATGAGCATAAAAGAATCCACCACCGTCAATTTTGGTTTTAAATTCTTCATATGTTTCAACTGTTTGAATATTTGCTGCACGGAAATCTTTAGCACGTTGCAATAAATTCGTTTGAATTTCTGCCAATAATTTTTCGATGAATCCATCTACACCAGCAAAATCAACAACTTCTTTTGTTTTATTATCTCTTCTTGCAACTTCAACTTTTCCATTTTCTAAATCGCGCGGACCCATCGCTAAGCGAATCGGAACACCTTTTGCTTCGTATTCTGCAAATTTCCAACCTGGACGGCGGTTTTCATCATTATCATATTTAAAGGAGATACCCAATGCTTTTAGCT
>JBIKJH010000013.1:0-90061 GCA_044361115.1 Crocinitomicaceae bacterium | reverse complement strand
CCATCGTAAAAAGATAATATACATTTGGTTCTCCGGGAGCAGGCACGACAACAGATGACTGTGCAGCGCTCCAACCTCCGCCTTCAGTCCCTTGCATGTCATACATAACTTGGTTGTTCTTGTTCCAAATTTTACCTCCGTCTTGCCCACTTGCTGGTAGTCTTCCTCCGCCATTTGAATAGAAAAGCAAGTTGCCATTTTCATCACAATAGGAGGTACATCCTTCGTTAGTATACATCTGACTACCTGAGGTTTGTACTGGAGATCCACTATTGAAATCTAAACTATGGCCAATCCCAAAATGCCATACATTGGCCTCCTTTTGGGCAAATGAAGCGCCAAAAAAGAGCAAACATATGAGAGTGATCGGTAGATTCATCGAATTAAATTTACATGTCCAGAAATTGCTTTCGGTTGATCCTGGTTTTTGAGCTTATAATTTAAGGTGTATGTGTAGGTTCCAATTGGAGCAATTTCTCCTTTTTTGCCATAACTACCATCCCAACCCATTTCTGGATCATTTGAAACAAAAATCAATTCACCCCAACGATTGTAAATTTCTAAAAGAAAGGTGTTAGTATCAATTCCATAACCAGATACCTTAAAATGGTTATTGAACTCGTTCCCATCAGGACTGAACGAATTGGGAACAAACAAGGTGAAATTTTCAAATACTGAAATTGTTCCGGTTATCGAATCTGAACAACCATTTACATTACTTACCAACAATTCAACTTGATAATCCCCCCCTGCGTCACCTGGGAATAAAAACTGGGGGTTTTGTTCAGTACTTGTCACTTCCGAAGGAGGCACAAAGAACGTCCAATTCCACGAACTTATCTCACCCGAAGATTGATCCGTAAAGGACACTAGCGGATTATCCACTTGAACAATTGTTGGTGATGCTGAAAAATCTGTTTGAGGGGAAGGTAAAGAAATAAGGACAGTTGAGCTAAGCGTATCATAAACGCAGCCAAGTGAATTGGTCAATTGAAGTTCAACGGAATAAACCCCAGGTAGGCTTGGTGTGAATACAAATGTTTCTTCATTGGAGTATACTGCGTCATTCACCAACCATGTTTGTGTTGAATATGTATTCTGGTTGGTTTCATTGATAACAGTAAAAGATTCTGGCCAACAAAGCACGGTATCTAGAAAAGATATTTGTGGATTTACCGACGGAGCTACTGTAATATCAAGGCATTCCGAAAGTGTGTCACCATTAGCGTCTGTAACAATTAAGCAAGCTGTTCCACTCGTTTGTGGTTGAAACGTAAATTGAGCATTACTGCTAACTACATTTCCATTATAGGACCACTCATAGGAAAAAGGTGTTATGCCACCGGTATTAGTAAGTAAAGCGGGTGATACATTTTCACCGGAACAGACAGAAGTATCATTCGAAATAGAAATCTGCCAATTTGGTATAGTCACAAATGGATTGGTGCAACACGTTCCACCATCGGATAAATCGTAGATTTCAGTTAGCCAACAATTGTATTGCGTATGATGAAATCGCAAATTTCCATTAAACGCATTTAAGAAATAAGCGACCACTTCATCGGGAGTATTTCCTCCTCCTGCATAATAAATGGTATCACATTGGCCGCTGACTCCAACCATTAAACTGCTTGTAAAGGCTTGTCCATTTTGATGAGTTGGTGCGTATTCTAATGGCGGTGCAGTTAGTATTTGAACCAGTGCAGGATTCACACCAGAAATACTGGTTGTGAAATTTCCCAATCCACAATTATTATTGTTTTGGTTTGAATTAAAACCTGCGTACATGACTTCTGTGATGTTCCCTACAAACGGACCGTTGATATTTACAATTACGGGTTCATACGTACAAATTCCTATTTTTAGGTTGGGGATGTTTTGGTCGCAGTTGATATTAAGTGTTCCACCGTCATAGTTGGAATAAATAACTACGTTCCCGTTTTGATCGCAAATGGGAGAAGTGTTCACCGTAGGTTGATTATTGTTGTAAAGAAGATACCATTGATGTGTCATCCCTGAAGGAGGCACACCTGCTGCACCATTGGCCGATGGAAATAAACAGTTTGAGTTGGTATTTGTCCCAAATTGCTGGGGCACCCAAGGATCGCCATTATTTACTTGAATATTTTGAAATTCCGTAGCTAAATTGCCAGTTCCAATACGTATTCCCACTTCCATGGGAGTTTGAGTGTTATTTACCGAATTAAAATCACCGTAAACAAAATCAATTGAGGGCAAAATCCAAGAAGTAAATTTCAGTTCAGCCTGAAACGAAAACGACTCACCTTGCATGCCAATGCGTCTAACGTTCTTCCATTGAATGATGATGCCATATGGAACATTCCCAAAACCATTCAACATGGTGTAGCTGATTCGTGCTGTATTATTTGCACTTTCCAAATTACCCGCAAACGGAGCAATAACGGGCATTCCTTGTGGCTGTGAAATGGGATTATAATTAGTTGTACTGGCTGCCTGACCTAAAGTTATAAAACCATTGGTGCTCACAAAAAGGGTATTGTAAGCCTGTCCCCCTATGGTAAAAGGAACAATAGGAATAGCACTAGAAACTTGATCATCAAAATTTTGAGTAAATAACGGAATATCGTTCGTTAAATCATTGTACACATTCAGTTGCTGACTGGTGTATTGAAACTCCAATTGTTGAGACCAAGTGACAGAGCTGGTCAATAAAACGATTATTAGCGATTTTAATCCCATAAGACCAATTTTCATGTTAAACAATTTAAGTTTGATTTGGTTCAGTATTTTACAATTTTTTTATAAGCATAGTCGAGTCTAACTAGCTTTATATTAATGGATTTCACCAATTGATTTAAAATAGTTACGGATTCAATAAATTCCTTTTCAGGGGTAATATGGGTAGATCATTAAAAGGTAAATCAGCGTTATCTTTTCTATTCATTTCTTTTTTTCTCATGTAAAGTAATTTTACCTGATAGCATTTTCATGTATAAATCATTCATTTTTCTCGTTCCAAAGCAATCCGCTCCAAATCCTCCTTCAGCTGGTTCGATAATTCAGACCTTTGGACCACGGAAAATGTGAGATCGTACGATCTCACATTTTTTTTTGATCTTAAAAGTTGAAATCATGATTTGTGATGTTTTATATAGACCATCAATTGTACAATATTATGTCGTAAGCTTCAATTTACTAATTTGCAATTCAATCCACCATTCAAAGTCGAAATAAAGTACTGTGTTTGTTCTCCATTTATGGGATAATTGTGCACTAATTTCCGAACTGAAATTGGTCAATAACTCAATTTTTTCAACCTTGTTTTTCTCGTGCCAATGAATGAAATTTTGACTGATTCGGCTGATTAAAAATGATTCAAATTCGTGAAGCGCATTGAGTTTGCTTAATTGCTTTCGAAGTTTTGTTGCAGCATAACGAACATTCTCCGTATTATTCATTAGAATATCAGTCAAAAGAGAAATAATCCTTGAAAATGCGTAAATATCATACCCTCGATTGTTCGATTCTGACACATCTATTTTTAAAAACCACTTATTCGCTTCCCAGTAATTTTCGGTAACAAAAAATGTTTTGGCGACATCAAATTGCAAATATTTTAAGGCGCTTCCACCGGCAAGTACCTCATTTTCTTTAAGAAATTGAATGACGGTTTTAACTAACGATATAGCCTTTAAAAAGTCATACATTTTCATAAATGCAATCAATTCAAATTGATATATGTAGGATTGAGCAATCGTTTTATTCTCTGACTTTGAGCTGGAAATCAAAATTCTTTTTAATTCTTTAATTAAATACGTAAATTCTTTTTTGTCAAAACCATTTAAAATCATGGTAGATAGTCGCGCAGCAACAGAGCGCAAATAAAACAATTCAAATTTCCCCATATTTTCAGGGTGTTTTACCAATAAATCATGCATTTTTTTTGACGCTACCCCACTTAGTTTACTTTCACCAATTGCAGCGTTGTACAAGTAACTTATGTCATAGTAATACAGTAAGGAAGTTAAAGAGTTTGCTTGGATATTGTCCACCATCAATTTATTTTTACCGATTCGTTCAAATCGCTTAAATTGTTTTTCATTTCGGACAAAAGTATTTTCTTGCAACAGCGTTCTTAGTTCACTATAAAGAGCAATGTATTCCAATAGGTTTTGATTCTTTGAAAGACACCCCTTTTGTTCAATAATTACTTGTTGGATATTTATTGAAGTTATGTAACGGGACAATAGAAATTCCTTCTCTAAAAGTTGATAGGTTAACGAAAATTGATCATTAGAAACTGTTATTTTCTTTTTTGCATTCAAACGTTTGTGGGCAAGCTTGTAAAGTCCTTTTTCTATGAGAATGTCAATTTCAATCAAGGAATTTATTGATTCGTTTTTTTTATCGCGATATTGCCTCATTGAATCCAATAATACCTCAAACAAATAATATTTTTTTACCTCAATGTTCTTAGAAAAAGATAAATGAATTGTGTGAATTTGTAAGGACTCCTTGTCGAAGTATTTCATCTCATTTAGCACATTAAATAATTGGAGATAGTCATTTGAATCCTCCTTTCTACTTGCGAGAAATCGTTTGAAAAATCGTTTCTCAGTAGGAGTTAATGTGTGAATGAAAGCGTGTAGATTATCCTTCCCTTTAGTATTCATAATGAAATATTAGTAAGCAAATATAAGGGTATAAAAGAATGAAACACCTAATTTTATTGATTTCTGTAAGATATAATATTTTATTAAAATAGTTTTCTTTTCTGAATGTTCTTGAACTATTTTTGTAATAGATTAAAGGATATTAAATTGTTTTACTCAATGAATATCTTTTATTTCACTTGTATAAATACTTAAATATAGCGCCATGCTCAAATATAAAATCATAATGAAAAGGACGGCTTTAACAATTCTCCTGATTTTTCAATGCGTTCACGGATTTTCTCAGGTTGTGATTAACGAAATCATGGTAAAACCCAGTGGAGGTGATTTAGATCAGGTTTTTCAGTCCATGTACAATTCTGTCCCTACGAGTGGATCTGAATACATAGAAATCTATAACACTTCAACTTGTGATGCCATTGACATTAGCTGTTGGTCGCTTGGAGGGATGGACGGAGGTACCAATGGTGGTGCGTTTTCGTTTCCTTCAGGAACTATCATCCCTCCACTTGGATTTATGACAATTGGTGGGCCAAATACTGTGAACGTTACTTTTAATTTGAATCTTGCAGCGAATTCTGGTCGGCTATGGCGCTCAAATGCCAGTAGATGGCACTTGCCTAATGGAGATGGATGGGTTGCTTTATACAACGACGCAGGCCTTGCCGTAGATGCTGCTTACTGGACTTTCGCTTCGAACGATCCTACAAAGTTGAGCACAGACGCTACTTTCACTACCGGTGCCCTACAACGAATCGCTGCATGCGGAGGTGGGAGCCTTGCAACGGCCTCAACAATTGCAGGTATCGAATACATTTCTCAAGCATCGGTCACTGGTCAGTCTTATGAACGTACAACAGATGGTGGTTCAACTTGGGCGCTTGCTGCGGCAACTCCCAATGCCTGTAATGGCATTTGTGCTACTTCTTCTCAATTTCTGCTAAATGCGGGTATTGCTCAACCCACCTGCGGGAACAACAATGGAACTATCTCTTTTGCGCCATCGCCTTCAGGGACCTATTTTTATACGTGGCCTTTTCCATCCACAACCACTACAAATAGTGTAAGCAACCTCCCTCCGGGCACCTACCCAGTAAGCATTACGAATTCAGTTGGCTGTTCCGTTGACACAACAATCATATTGACCAACATACCTTGTGGAAACACATGTAATCCTGCTGGGAATCTCATAATTTATTCCAACTACGATGGAGGAATTCTTACCATAAATGTGGATCAGAACATTCCAAATTTGAAGGTTGGAATTTGTACATATGAGCCCATACAGGTCAATTTTACCGGGCCTTTTGTGGGAAATATTACCCAAGTGATCTATGCGGGGATGAACTCAAGCCAGAACAACAACAACTGCGGATTGGGAAATTTTACTACCTCAATAAGTGGAGTGCCTGCAGGGATTGTAACCATTAGTCCTCCGATGAATCCACCACAAGTAGGTTACACGCCTACGCATGGGAATGGGTCCGGTCCTTGGGGAGGAGGAATGCTGGGTGTTGCAGGTCTTTGTGATACAACGGTGAATGCTGGTGGGGGGAATACACCGGATGAGGTTGTTTATTATTTTCTCAATGCAACAAACGGCATACTTCTCGCACACCAGACACAATATGCATGCTGGGTAAACCAAACACTGAATGTTTCTGCGGGAGGGAACTGCTGTATTCTACCGTCAGTTTCGAATCCATGTGCAAATCTAATTACACCAACCTTCACTCAAGTTGCTCCAATATGCTCGGGTGGTAATTTTACTCTCCCTACAAGCTCAATCAATGGACTAACAGGTTCATGGTCGCCAGCAATAAATAATACTACTACAACAACGTATACATTTACACCCACAGCCGGACAGTGCGCGAATACAACGACTATGACGGTAAATGTCAATCCAACTGTGACACCAACATTCACTACTTGGGGTCCATATTGTCAGAATGATATCTTGATTCAAGTTATTTTGCCTACGACCTCAAATCAAGGAATTACAGGTACTTGGAATCCAGCGATGGTCTCTACAGCTGTGGCGGGTAGCATTGTGCATACCTTCACACCGAATCCTGGGCAATGTGCTAATTCAACAACAATGACTGTGGTAGTTAATCCGGTCAGTACACCACTATTCAATCCTATTCAAGCGATCTGTACAGGAGAGGCAATCAATTTGCCACCAAGCTCAATCAATGGAATTTTAGGCACATGGTCACCTGCCATCAATAATGTCGTAACGACAATGTACACCTTTACGCCTAACTCAGGTCAATGTGCAAATTCAGCCACAATGACTGTGATTGTTAATCCTGCAACTACGCCGCAATTCAATTCAATTCAAACAATTTGTGAAGGAGATCCAATCAATTTACCTACTAGCTCAATCAATGGAATTTCGGGTATATGGTCGCCAGCAATAAATAATACAGCAACGACTACGTATACCTTTACTCCTAATCCGGGTCAATGTGCAACACCAACGAATTTAACTGTTCAAGTGAATGCTGCACCTGTGCTGAATGTGGTTCCCTCAAATTCCACTATTGACTTGGGTGGCTCGGTTCCATTATTGGCCAGTGGAGCAAACAGTTATTCTTGGTCAAATGCTTCCACTTTAAGCTGTGGTACTTGCTCAAATCCTATCGCAACTCCGACTACAAGTACCACTTATATCGTTACAGGCACGGATGCCAATGGTTGCACTGGAATTGCTACGGCAAATATAATTGTTGTTCAACCGCCAGTTCAATGTGGCGACATTTTCGTTCCTACCATACTTTCACCGAACGGAACAGGCCTTGCTGCAAACAAAACGATATGTGTTTATGGTGGCTGCGTGTCAGAAATGGTTTTTGCGATCTACAACCGATGGGGAGAAAAGGTGTTTGAAACGACGGATGCTAACCTAACAGAATGTTGGGATGGAACCTATAAAGGAAAAGCATTGAATGCCGGAACCTTCGTTTACAAGTTGACTTTAACACGATCGAACAATGAGTTCATTGAGGAATCGGGTAATATTACGCTTGTGCGTTGATTCTCATTTAACAAAAGACCATGAAAAAATTGATTGTACGCATTACAGGGAAACTAGCGATAATGATGGCTTGCTCTGTTTCCGCTTTATCTCAGGATATTCATTTCTCTCAGATGGAGTATTCTCCACTGACATTGAACCCTGCGTTGGCAGGTGCAAATTCTCCCTTGCAAGGGATTGTTAACTATAGAAGTCAGTGGAGTAGTGTAGCCGCACCTTACTCGACCATTGCGGCGTCACTGGATGTCCGTTTTAATGAGAAAAAGCGCAATAAGTCTGGAATTATCGCAGGAGGTATTAATTTTTTCAATGACCAGTCTGGGGACCTTCAGGTAAACACCACAAATGTTAATGTCAATCTGGCTTATCACTTGATCTTAGACAAAAAGAGTACACTAGGACTTGGCATTTATAGCGGTTTCGGTCAGCGTTCAATTAATCCGAATGGTGGAAGATGGGGTAGTCAATATGATGGTTTGGCTTATGATGGCTTAATCAATCCAAGTGAAACGTTCAATTCTTCCACATTTATCCACTTTGATGTTGGAACAGGTTTAGTGTATGCCTACAAACGGAACAAGGGGTACATGACCCAAAACAAACAGCTGGCGGTCAATGTAGGTTTCGCATTATATCATTTAAACCGCCCAAAATATTCTTTTATAGCTGCCAATAATGAAAGGTTGTACTTCCGTTATTCTGCTTTTGCGAACGCTGAGATCGGTATTGAGAACACAAGAGGCTCAGTATTACCCGGAATTTATTTTCAACGTCAGGGTTCAGCAATGGAAGTGATGTACGGCGTCTATTACAAGTTTATCCTTAACGAAGGTTCTAGATTTACCGGCTTCAATCGTCCCATGTCCTTGTATTTAGGAATTTTCAACCGTTTCCGAGATGCAATGGCCGCAAAGGTTATGTTTGAATTCGATCAGTATTCTGCGGGATTTTGCTATGACTTTAATGTATCAAGTTTGAGTACGGTATCTAAATACAATGGTGGATTTGAGCTCTTTTTAAGATTCAACATGGGAGACGGTGGCGGTTTCCGTGCGAGGATTTAATTTAAGCCAAAACAGATGTTCAAATTTAACAGCACGCGTTTATCTCTTTTAGTGTATTTTACGGTCCAAGTGTCCTTGAGCATAGGTCAATTACAGAATAATAATTGGATTTTCGGTTATGGAGCCAGAGTCAATTTTTCAGGTCCAATTCCAGTTGGCTCGAGTAATGCAGCCATCAACTCAAATGAATCAACGGCAAGTGTATCAGATCCTTCTACAGGACAAATCCTTTTCTATACCGATGGCAGAAAGGTCTGGAATGCAAACAATGATGTTATGCCAAATGGTTCAAATCTGCTGGGTGGATTTTATAACTCATGCACCCAGGGAGCGTTAATCGTACCTTTTCCTGAGGATGACCAGCGTTATTTTTTGTTTACTCTCGAAGAGCTGGAGGCGCAATCGGTTAATCCACTTGCTGACAATGGATTAAGATATAGTGTCGTGGACATGACATTGAACGGAGGTCTTGGAGATGTCCAAGTTGCAGCAATGAATACCCTACTCGCAACTGATTTGACCGAAAAATTGATTGTTATTAGAAGTACTGAAATACAAGGTTTTTGGGTGATTGCGCATAAAAAAAACGCAAATGAATTTTTAGCTTGGAAAATTGATGCATGTGGTGTTACTGCACAACCTGTAGTAAGTACAGTCGGTTCAATTTTTGCGATTTCTCCCTTTTTTGGTACTTATGAAGCTTGGGCAGGTGCAATGGACGCCTCTCCTGATGGAAATCGGATTGGTATGCCTATAGATTGGAGTGACCGCCTTGAATTTTTCGATTTCAACAAGACAATGGGAGTTGTAAGTAATCCACTAACGGTCAATGTTACGGATGATTCAACGCCTCCTTTTCTCAGAAAGTATGGTGCTTGTTTTTCTCCCGATGGATCAAAATTTTACTATACAAATATCAATTCAGTTTATCAATTAGATCTGAGTACCTATAATTCAGCTGCCATCGCTTCTTCAATTACCTTAATTTATTCTCCTACAGTTGAACCCAACAGTTATCCCTGTTTTCAAATCGAACAAGCTCCAAATAATAAATTGTATGTTGCCATAGGAAATGCCGGAAGGTTGGATGAAATCTCAAATCCTAATTCATTGGGGCTAGGTTGTGGTTATGTAATCAATGCTGTCAGTTTCAATCCTGCAACATGTCAACTCGGTTTGCCTGCTCAAGTGCCACTCGGAGGTTTTGCGGCTAGTTCAAACATTACATTTTCTCCTGATTCTTGTTTGCAAAGCGATATTTCATTTTCTATTGCAACAACATCGCCCATCAATCAAATAAGTTGGAATTTTGACGATCCATCTTCAGGAGCAAATAACAGTTCATCGTCTTTAAATCCAAGCCATCAATTTTCTGAAATAGGAAGCTATCAAATAACTGCTATTGTTGAATTTGATTGCTATACAGAAACCCTTACTCAGAATATAACTTTGGTTGATTGCTCAGATACACTATTACCGGTTGCTTCATTTGAATTTCCTAATGTCATTACACCGAATAGTGATGGTATCAACGATTTTTTTGAAATTAAAAATTTACCCAATAATACAGAAGTTATTATTCTTAATCGTTGGGGGAATGTCGTTTTCTCTTCAGCGGATTACCAAAACAATTGGGATGGGAAAGACATTTCAGGGAATGAGCTTGTTGATGGAGTTTATACCTACAGGTTCGAAACACTAGATGGAAAAATTGGTCATGGTTTCGTGCAATTAGTGAGATAATCTATCCCAAACCCCAACAAATCAGGCAGGGAAACATAAAGCTGAAAATTTATATTGAGTTACCCTGCGAATGTAAACAACAACTCTTTAAAATAGAAAAGCATATTAAACGCATGAAGAGTAGAACTTATATTGAGAATCTTAGAAAATATCCAGAGATAATAATTCGATTAAGTGAAAAATATAGTTGCACCTGACTCTGCCGAAAGCTTTCGGCACAGTAGGTGCTTGGTTCTTCCGAAAACTTTCGGCAGAAGTTGTACCACCAAATGAAAAAAGAGGCTTTTTAGCCTCTTTTTTTTGAATCATATTTAGTAAGAAATAGAATTAACACGTCAATAAACGAGATCGGCCGCAGACAGATTTAGATCTATAATAACCTTTTCCTTTTTTATTGCACCGTAAGTTTTTTAATTAAACGCTTGTCGTTTATATCAAATTGCAGCATATACATGCCACTTTGGTATTCCGAAACATCCAAGGTATATTGCGTCATTCCGGATTGAATTGCAATTTGCTTATTTTCAAGTACTTTCCCTTCCGGACTGATGAGTGTATAGTTCAGTTTTGTTGAAATTTGCGATGCAACGGACACTGTCACTTGGGATTCACATGGATTAGGGTAAAGTGAAACATCAAAAGATTCTACAGCGCAATCTGCTTTCAAAGGGCCATACATTTCATATTCACCATTAAGATCGATTTGCTTTAAGCGGTAGTATTTTTGCTTTCTTGCAGCATCTTGATCTACAGTAGAATAATTTAATAGTTCTTGCGAGAATCCAGCTGCAGGAAGCGTTTGTTCAATTTCCCATTGTACGCCATTTATACTTGTTTCCAATTGGAAATAATCGCTGTTGTGTTCAGAAGCTGTTTGCCAGTTTACTTTCACGTCTTCCTCTGCACAAGTCAAATTAAAATAGGACATGCTTACAGGCAAAGGCGTGCTTTGATCGCTTATCGCGAAAGGCGAAAACGTTCCAGTATAGCCAGTATGAGTCATTGAAAGTACAGGCGATCCTGCTCCTGCAGCACTTGTACCCGCAGCAGTTGCCCAATTTGTTCCGTAGTGGTTTAAAATTGGATTGAGTACAGGCCCATTTACCACCTGGTTTTCATACCAATTGAAAAGAAAACTTATCCCAGATTCACCATTCGCTGTCGCCTTACCGATATCCCAAGTACGATTCACATATTTAGCTGAAGATAAAAATGTGCAATTTTGAATTGCATCGGAAACGCGCACCGTAAAAAAGTCATTGCTTCCAGAATTATTGGTAATAGTAACTGGGTTGAAGGTACTTTTACCCGCAGCAAAATTAAAGGAACCACCAGCTCCGGCAATTGAAGCGCGTAAACTTCCAGTTCCAGATGTCTGCACATAGTTTAGCGAATCTCCCCCTAAAATCTGGCTAGTCGTAAGGTTAAAATTACCCAAAACTACCTTTTTAGATCCAGAATTAAATCGTAGGGTGCTAATCGTTCTATTGGCATCTAATACGGGCTCGTTTGCTGCTGTTGCACTAACGTCCATAGCACGGCCTTCATCGGCGATTATTCCAGCACACCAGTTTCCAGCATTCGTCCAGGTGCTGTTAATAGCGCCCGTCCACTGGCAAACAGTTGTTCCATAAAGTTCCACTGCTCCAATAGAACTATAAGAGGAGCCACACGCTCCATTGCTTACTAAAACACGGTATTTTCTATTGGAAGTAATATTTTGATAAGCCAACGTTTGTGTAGTTGCACTCGGTACATTTGACCAGTTATTTCCACCATCAGATGAAATTTGCCACTGATAAGACCCGCCTGTCGCACCAGAAAGTTCAATTACCCCAACGTTGTTAACACCACAATGGTAATTTGTACTGACCTGTCCACCGATTGGCGCGCCACCACTAACCACCGTAATTGGATACCAATCGGTATTCATTGTAGAAGCAGAGCAAGAGGCATTTCCGATAACGCAGCGGTAGTAATACGTCCCGGCGGATGACTGTGTATGACTCAAGACTGATGCTGTAGAAACAATGTCCGTTGCCGGGGAAGATATATTTGTTGTAAACTGCCATTTCTGAACTGATCCAGTATAGCCATTTACTGTAAGTTGTGTATTACTGTTCACACAAATCTGATTTGTATTCGCCGTAACCCCACCAGCAAAAACCTCTGAAACAAAAACCGGCTGTGAATTGGTACCCATGGTACAACCACCGGAGAATAGTATGCAACGATAGTACTGCGTTTCAACCAGAGAGGAAAGCGTTAAAGTAGAACTTGTATTAGCAATGGTTTGAATATTTCCAGCAATCAAAAAATTGTCTGGTGAAGATTCCCATCGCAACACGCTTGCACTAGCGCCATTCAATGTTAAGGTTACAGGTACGGAAGGGCAAACGGTTACATTTCCACCACTTATGTTACCAGAAATGGAACCAGAAACCGTTATGCTCCGTGTAAATGAAAGTGTATTAACCGGGTTATCTCCAGGCATACCACCATACTCTATGATAAGCCCACGGTTATTATTTTTAAAATCGTTCCATTTGCCAGTCGAAGCAGTTATATGACCGTAATCCTCTTCACCGGGCGTGCCCGTACTCCAAACATCGTTGGGTTCGTTACTGGAGTAACTGGTGCCGCCGGTAGAATTCCAATTTTGATACACTCCCGAGATAGGAGAACCTGGTTTTTCCGCCGTTGATGCATTACCCGTTCTCATCTGTATTCCTTTTTCAGGACCTGTGATCCAATGCCATTTGCCTTCAGAAAGATTTTGATTTGCATATTTGGTATAGCCAACCGCGGCATTGATTTGTAGGTAATTATCCGAACAGCCAATCCATGAATTTTGATTGACTAAGGCGTAAACATACGCGTTTTCAGTAGACGAATTAATCGTTACTAAATATCCTTGCCGACCAAAGAATGATTTCGATGCTGCATATGCTTTTGAATTCGTCCAGGACATAGAAGCCGGAATGACTTCGTAGTAGTGCCCATTAAAATAATTGAATAAATTGGTACTTGCTGAAAATACCACTTTTCTGGATTCCGGATTACACGTTACAGAAGTAGTTTTAATGCGCACCGTGCGCAAAAGTGCTTGCCAATTGGCAGCAGTAGCAGAACCGCTAAACACCAAACTCCTACTCACAGTATTAAACGCGGCAGCATCAACACCAGATGGCAAAGTACCTGTATAGTCAAGGATATCTCCAGAGGTGTAATTTTCCGAGATGGTTACAGAAAAACCAGAAATAACACCATTACTGGTAACCACTAAACCTGCATCTACAACCGTAGCTGTGTTATTGACGACAGAAAGTTGGGATCCAGTACCTGTAATACTCAATGTAGTGGCAGCTGTTGGCGCTGCTACAACCAGAATTGTAACCGAAGAAGTAGTGACTGATGCACAGCTTCCACTCGTAATAACCGCCTGATAATATGTGGTTGTAGTAAGGTTTGTAGCAGTATAGGTTGCATTTGTGGCAGAATTAATGTTTGAAAAAGAAGTTCCATTCGTTGAACTTTGCCACTGCACACTTCCTGTATGCCCTGAAAGGCTTAAAACAGTAGAGTTCGTTCCAGAAGTCACTGTATTTGCACCACTGATACTTCCCGAAACTGAAGGATTACTAATAACTATTGCACCCGATACATTACTGGTTTGATTGCCATTTGAACTGGAAACATAACAATAGTAGTAGGTTTGCCCTGCCACAGTTGTAGAGGGCGTGTAACTTGCAGTAGTTTGACCAGAGATTAAAGTACCACCACTGTTGCTGTTGATGGTATTACTATACCATTGGTAAGTGGGAGATGATCCTATAGCTGTTACTGTTAAAGTTGTTGACGTGCCATTCAAACAGATGTTTTGAACGGTAGTTGAAGGATGTGTTGCGATAACAGGGTTGTATGAAAATGACCCACTGGCTGTAAACGTATGTACTTGATACACGACACCATTTGTACCATTAGTACCATTTCCCGTATAAGAAGTTATCGTTCCTCCAGTTGCTAAAGCAACAGTGCTTGCATAACGAACTATAACGATACCAGAACCTCCATTTCTTACTGTTGAAGTTTCCCCTGAAGTTCCAGATCCTCCGCCACCTCCACCGGTATTTGCAGCTCCAGATTCGGCTAGGGGAGAAAGGTTCTTTCCTCCTCGACCACCACCGCCATTACCCCCATTTCCAGTCCATTGGGCGGAGTTGGCGCCTGACCACCAAAATCCACCACCACCGCCTCCGCCAAAATATCTTAAGGTTCCAGTAATTGAACTTGAAAGTCCAATTCCGCCATCGGATCCATCGTATCCATCTTCTCCTTGGCCTCCTGCGCCTCCGCCACCACCCGCACCGCGACCACTAGCATTTGCTAGGCCATTGCCACCACCACCTCCAGCGAATCCTCCGGAAACTGCTGTTCCTCCGGATTTAGATGGAACACCACCACCACCGCCATTTGCTGCTCCTGAAGCACCTGCGGTACCGGATCCACCGCCACCGCCGCCAATAGAAATAATTGGAGTGGGAAGTGATAAGGTTGTGGTTTGTCCATTAGAAGATGAAGAACCGCTTGTAGCACCTGTACCGCCATTACCTATGGTCACTGAAAATGTGCCACCTGACAAGGATACAGAACCCATTTTAACTTGGCCTCCACCTCCACCTCCACCAGTTGAAAAACCACCGCCTCCGCCTCCGCCAACAACTACATAGTCAACCGTAAGTTGTGCATACGAAATCATCGAAAAGAAGCCACAAACAAGAAAGAGCATTGCTGAACGTAAAAAAACAGTTTGACCTTTAGTCATTAAATGTTTAGAGGAAATTGAATTAAAAATCATAGTGAAAGAATTATAATACTATTGTTTTGTTCTCAAAAATAAAAACCGCAATTTTGATAAGTCAACTTAAATTTTAGGTTTCAAATTACCAAGGAATCAAAAGTATGAGCGCTTATTTCTAATCACAAATTGAGACTTGCATTTCCAAGGTATTATTAATAGTTTCCAATCTTTTAATAGGATGAAAGGCTTAGGAAAAGCGTTTTTAATAACTAAATTTGCCAAAAAAATAACAGTTGTATCTAACCAATTTCATTAATGAAAACCTTCTTTGATTTGTTATTTATCTTGAATGGAACACTGGGTTTAATATGTGTTTATCTTGTTGGTTTAAGTGCAAGGTCAAATAGAAATGTAAACTGCTATTTAGCGTTCATCTTGTTTGCGGTTTCCATTCGATTGATTCTTAGAGGTTATATAGAATTATCTGGTCAAACTAACTTTATTGCTTTCTTTTCGAATTTCGATTTATTTTTGGTAGGTATACCATTACCTTATTTGTATTTTAGAAATTTAGCGTTGAATAAATCAATCTATGAAATCAACGATATCATCCATTTCATTTCGCCAATCTTATTGACAATTGAATACAATAGTCACTTATTTGGCAATCTATTTCAAGTTGATTTTACACCTGTTGTTATGGTGTTAATCATTTTAAATACATTTTTTTACCTCTTGCTATCTCTATTCATTTTAAAGAAAAGTTTTTGGAGAAAAAGACCGCTTGTTGAAATCCGAACGAAGCAGGAAACATTGCTAAAAAAATGGACAATTGTGCTTTTTAGTGCCTTCATTGTAACGGGAATTAAATTGAATTGGAGTATGCTGTTAATTGGCAATACTGGATTGTTAACCGATAATATCATTAGTTGGTTTTCATGGCTTATCGTTTTTATAATGATCCTAACTTCCCCGTCAATTTTAAATGCATACATTTCTCAACTATCACGTGACAGAGAGAAGGATACCAAACCCAACTCTTTCTGGCGATTGAAACCAACTAACACCATTACGAATCCGAAGGACTTGCAGTTGAGTAAAAAAATCAATGGTGAATTATCTATATACTTTTTACAGATAACGCAATTCGTCGAGGAAAAACATTTATTTAGGAAATCGGATATGACAATAAATGAACTTGCACTAAAAACAAAAATCCCAATAAGTCATTTAAGCTTTATCTTTAAATACCACTCAGATATTTCTTTTTCAAGTTACAGGAAAATGGCAAGAATTCTAGATGCCGTATCCTTAATTGAAGAAGGGTTTTTAAAAACAAATACCTTAGATGCACTGTCAGAGAAGGTAGGATTCAACACTTATAATTCCTTTTACATTGGATTCAAAGAAATAACATCCAAAACACCACAGAATTATGTAAACTCATTAATAGAATGAGTGGAGCCCATTATTGTTAAACGGGTAATTTTTTTATTTCATCAATCTTGTTAATGTTCTAATTGAGTAATTAGGTCCTTTAACGCATCACATTCACATGCCCCATGACCATTTTTCGTTCATCGGAATCAGATCTTTTGAATTCGATTTTCCAAGTGTATATTCCATCTTGAACGATTTCAATTTCTGCATTAGTGCCGTAACCTCCATTCCAACCAACTTGTGGATCTTGCGATTCGAAAATTAGTTCACCCCAACGATTGTAAATGAATAAATTATAGTCATATGGATCAAAACCAGAAGTGAAAACAGGTTGAAAAAACTGGTTGTATTCATCATCATCTGGTGTAAAACAATTGGGTACATAAAAGACTAAATCTTCTTTAATTTGAATAATGGAACTAATCGAATCAATGCATCCAGCTGGTGAATAAGCGATTAATGTGACAAGGTAATTTCCAAGTGCTAATCCAGCGTAATCATGTTCGGGGTTTTCAATCGTGGAAGTTGCAGAATTATCTCCGAAATTCCACAGGTAATTTTCGCCTCCAAAGGTTAGATTTTGAAAACTCGTTTGTGAATCATATTGACTTAATAGTGCAGGTGTTGCAACGAATGAAGCAATTGGTGGAGCTTCTACACACACATTATTTTGTTGCGTTAAGGTATTGGTGCAACCATTGGCAAATGTTACCGTAAGTGATACATCGTAACAACCAACTTGTAAGAAAGTCGAAGCAACCGCACCGCAATTCGTACTTGAACTTCCATTACCGAAGTCCCAACTACAACTAACAGCATTCAATGTATTATTCGTGAAATTGACTAAAAACGGCGCGCATCCCAAAGTGTTGTCTGGTTCGAACGAAACAGTTTCAATGGCATTAAATAGAATAGCAACGTTATCGGTGTTTGTGCAACCAGCAGCACTCGTTCCTGTTACAGTATAGGTTGTAATAGATGAAGAAGGAACGAAGGAAATTCCATTTGTAACACCGTTGTTCCATGTGTAAGATGAAGCACCACTCCCTGTCAATATCACAGAAGCACCTGGACAAATAGATATGTCATTCCCAGCAAAAACAGTTGGAATTGGATTTACTGTAACGATTACTTGATCTGAATTTACACAGTTATCAACTGAGGTTCCAGTTACAGTATAGCTTGTTGTCGATAGCGGCGTAAATTGAATGCCATTTACAACACCATTGTCCCAATTATATGTTGACCCGCCGGTTGCAGTTAAAGCAGTATTTTGACCATCACAAACGGCGACATCGTTACCCGCATTAATTAGGGGTAAAGGATGAACGGTAATTGTAAAATCAACAGGTGTACCCGAACAGATTCCAATTGTTGGAGTAATTGTGATACTGGCTATTTCATCATTATTCGTTGTATTTATGGATGTAAAACTTGGTAAGGAAATTGAACCACTTACCGCTAATCCTATTGAGGTATTGCTATTGCTCCAAGTATAACTAACCCCAGTAAAAGGGCTTGAAAAAGAAGTGGTACTAATTAATTCTCCCGGGCACACTTCAATGGCTACAGGTGTATCCATCGTAGGTAAAGGAGCAATAATAACATCAATTTGCGCCCTTGGACTTTCGCAACCATTGATTGTTTGTGAAACATAAAAACTAACTGTTCCTGAAACAGCAGTTGAAGGGATAGGAGCTGTTGAAGAACCAATACCTCCCGTTGCAGTTGGATACCAAAGAAGATTTGTCCCTACGGCTGTCAATGCACTTGCAGTAGCATTTTGACAATAATTCAATGATGTTACACTTGGTGCCGTCGGTATTGGATTTACTGTTATGGTTACAGTTTCTGTTGAAGAGCATCCTGCGAAATCAATACCATTTAATATTGCTGTATATGTTCCAGGATTCGCATAGCTTATTGTATGCGGCCCCACTCCAGTAGCCGATGGTTGAGATCCGCCATTGGAGAAATTCCAATTTAATCCACCAGCAACATTTGTGGAAGTGGAACCATTGAATACAACTGAATTTCCAGCACATAGCGTAACTGGTGCTGCAACAATACTCGGAACAGGACCTTGAAATCCACCGGTTCCTCCAAAATTAACAGTGAAGCCCATGTTTGCACTGAAATTATTCACAAGGATGGCATAGCTTGTACCAACTGTCATTGTTAGAAATTGGCAATAGGCATTTTCGCCTGGGTCGCAATTTGGATCTTCTGTAATATCCACATCTGTTAAACTCAATCCAGTTGAACCATTGGCATTCAAACAGGAAGATGAATTACATCTTAAGATGGTTCTTGGACCACATGGAATAGCACTATTCAATTCATAAACTATAAAATCAATGTCATCCATTGGATTCAAAGGTGTTATATCGATGGTAAAGGTGCCAGCGGTTCCGCAGGTCCAATAAAACCAAGAAGAATTCCCTTCATCGGCACCAAACGTATTTTCGAGGCACGAGTTAGATTCCGGCTCATCGTTGTCCAAACCTCCACCACTTAAGGTGCCAACACTGACAGGATTTTGATTACAAAGAAAAGCAGCTCCTCCGCAATCTGCTCCTGGATTTGCAGATGGAGTATAGTTGTTTACACAAAGTTCAAAAGTTCCTTCATTGGTTGCTATTGTTGAAACACGAATGTAGTAGATATTACCTTGCAGCATTGCTCCTTCATACAGTTGAACGATTCCGGTACCAATTGTTGCGCTGGCACATCCTTGTTCAAATACCCCAGTTGTGCAATCTCCGTTGTATATGGCAATGGAAGGCTCCAACATCGTTCCACCGTTACCAAATCCACCAACAGAAATTAAAGCATCTGTGCCAGTTGCGGTAAATTGAAACCAAACATCTTCGGTTGTAGTAGCACCAAAACAAGTTGCGTTTCCCCAAGTTCCTGGAGTTGCACCTGAATTAGTGTAAAATCCGGTCCCCGAGCAATAATTAGAAACATTGTTTAGTTGAAGCGCTGTTAAACAGTCATCACCTTGGGCAAATAATTGGCTATTCAAAGTAAAAAATACTAAGAAGAAATTAAACCCAATTAAAAACCGTGAAAACATCTTCTAACCTAATAATTTTATTTTACCTGAGCACATTAACATGTCCAAGAACCATTTTTCTTTCGTCTGTTGATGTTGTTTTAAATTCAATTTTCCAATTATAGATTCCTTCTTGAACCAAGTCAATTTCTCTATTACTTCCATACGAGCCATCCCAACCAATGGTTACATCATGTGTTTCAAAAATTAGTTCTCCCCAGCGATTGTAAATCAACATGGTAAAATCAAACGGATCATAACCTGAGGTGAATATTGGTTGGAATGTTTGATTATAATCATCAAAATCTGGTGTAAATGAATTAGGGACGTAAAAAATAATTGGTTCATTTATTTGAATGGTTGCAAATGCACTATCAACACACCCAAGTGGTGAAAAGGCGTAGAGTGTTACTCCAAAAGTTCCATATCCTGCCGATACATAATCGTGAGTAGGGTCAACTAATACAGTTGTGGCAGAGTTGTCACCAAAATCCCATAAATACTGATATGCACCTGTACTGGTGTTGTTGAAAACAACATTCGTATTGTAATCTGTTAAAATTGAATTTGACGGAGTGAATCCTGCGTTGGGAGTATCTTCAATACAAATTAAGTTTGTTGATGTAACTGAATTTACGCAACCATTGTTCGATGTTGTTGTTAATGTAATATCATAACAACCTGGCATTGTGAATGTATTTGTTATTGTTCCACATCCGTTTATAATTGAACCATCACTCATTGTCCAAACACAGTTTGTAGCGTTTGGTGTAGAATTCGTAAAATTAACTGTTAATGGCGCGCAACCCTCCGTTGTATCTGGTGCAAATGTCACATTTGGAATTGGATTTACAGCAACATTTACTTGATCTGTATTGATACAACCTGCGGCAGTTGTTCCAGTTACAGTGTATGTTGTTCCAGTAATTGGTGTAAAAGCCACACCATTTATTGCGCCATTGTCCCAGGAGTAAGATGCTGCACCCGAACCTGTAAGTGTTACCGTTTGACCATCACAAATGGATATGTCATTACCAGCAAAAACGGTTGGTATTGGATTAACAGTTACTAGTACTTGGTCCGTATTGAAACAACCGGAAGCCGATGTACCTGTTACAGTATATGTTGTTGTTGCAGAAGGCGTAAAGGGTATTCCATTTATTACACCATTGTTCCATGTGTATACTGAAGCGCCAGAACCGGATAGTGTTACCGCTGTTCCGGCACAAATAGATTGATCTCCCCCTGCATTTACAGATGGAAGAGGATTTACAGTTACAGTTACTTGATCCGTATTGGAACACCCTATGGTTGAAGTTCCAGTTACAGTGTAGGTTGCCGATGCCACAGGAATAAAGGCAGTTCCATTCGTAACGCCATTGTCCCAAGAATAAGTAGTCGCGCCAGCTCCATTAAGTGTAACGGATGTACCTGTACAAATCGTTTGGTCAGCGCCTGCATTTACAGTAGGGATAGGATCAACAGTTATAGTTACTTGATCAGTATTGACACACCCTGCGGCTGAAGTTCCGCTTACGGTGTAAGTTGCAGTTGCATTCGGCGTAAAAGAAATTGCATTTGTCACGCCATTGTCCCAGGCGTAAGATGCTGCACCCGAGCCGGAAAGTGTAACAGAAGCACCAATACAAATTGTTTGATCGGCTCCAGCTCCCACTGTAGGTATTGGATTAACAGTTACAAGTACTTGATCGGTATTTGTACAGCCATTTGCGTCAGTTCCAGTAACAGTGTAGGTATTTGTTGCAATTGGTGTGAAAGCCACTCCATCCGTAACAGCGTTGTTCCATGCATAAGTAGCGGCACCTGAACCATTGAGCGTGACTGCTGTTCCCGCACAAACTGTTTGATCATTTCCAGCGCCAATTGTTGGAAGCGGATAAACTGTAATAATTGCTTGATCTGTATTCGTGCAACCTGCAGCAGAAGTTCCAATTACGGTATATGTCGCAGCACCAATGGCTTGAGTAAATGAAATACCATTTGTTACTCCATTGTCCCATGTATAGGTTGAGGCACCAGTTGCGGTCAATGTAGTTGTTGTGCCCGTGCAAACATCTTGATCTATACCTGCATTTACAATTGGAAGTGGATTTACAACAAGTGTTACATTCGAGGTACTATCACAGCCAGTACCTAAAGAAAATGTTTGAGAGTAAACTCCTGCAGCGGTTTGGTTTACCCCATGAATAGTTGCAGATTGACCCTCACAAATAGTTACAGTAAAGTTAGCTGTAATAATATTGTTCTCATTGACCGCAAATACAGGCGAAGTTGCTTGACATCCGAATGCATTCGTAACAGTTACTGTAATCGGGTTATTGGCAGATGTTGCGTTGATTGTTGGATTCGTAGAACCCGTTGACCAACTATAGCTTGTAAACGGTACACTTGTAGAAAGCAAGGCGGAAGTTCCTAAGCAATAAGTTGAAGCTCCATTTATCACCGGTGAAGGAAGGGGATTTACTGTAATAATTACTTGATCTGTATTACTACAATTTGCCGCGGATGTTCCAGTAACAGTATAAGTTGTTGTACCCAAAGTAGGTGTGAATGCCACGTTATTTGTAATACCATTATTCCATGTATAGGTTGCGGCCCCGGATCCAGCTAGCGTAAAAGTTTGACCTAAACATAAAGTTTGATCAGGACCAGCACTAACTGTAGGTAGCGGATTAACCGTAACTACTACTTGGTCAGTGGAAGTACAATTCGCAGCTGAAGTTCCTGTAACTGTATAGGTTGTTGTTGCGGAAGGAGTAAAGGAAACACCATTTGTAACTCCGTTATTCCACGTATAATTGGTTGCTCCAGAACCGTTTAATGTAACTGCTGTTCCGGCACAAACCGTTTGATCGCCTCCAGCACTTACTGTAGGAAGTGGAATAACAGTAACTAAAACTTGGTCAGTTGAAGAACAATTCGCAGTGGATGTTCCAGTAACTGTATATGTTGTTGTTGTAGTAGGCGTGAATGCCACACCATTTGTAACCGCATTGTTCCATGAATACGTCGAGGCACCCGTCCCTGATAGTGTAACGGCAGTTCCAGCACACACGGTTTGATCCTGTCCTGCGTTCACAGTTGGCAGTGGGTTTACTGTTACGATTAGTGCATCTGTACCTGTACAACCGGCAGCATTTGTTCCAACTACTGTGTATGTTGTCGTAATAGATGGAGATACAGAGAGGTTATTTCCAATACCCAGCAGACCATTGTTCCAAGAATAAGTTGTACCACCACTTGCTGCAAGGGTAGTTGAAGTGCCAGAACAGATAGCAATATCTGGACCAGCATTTATAGGTGCATTTGATAGCATTGTCACAGTGACAGCATCTGTAGCAGTACAATTTAGAGAAGTTCCTGTAACCGTATATGTGGTTGTAGATGCCGGCGTAACGGTTATTGCAGCAGTAGTTTGACCACCAGGTGACCAAGAATAAGTCGTTGCACCAACTGCAGTTAAAGTTGTAGATCCACCTGTACAAATTGAAACATCAAGACCTGCGTTAACAATAGGAATTGGATTAACAGTAACCAAAACTTGATCAGTATTGACACAACCAGCAGCAGTAGTTCCAGTAACTGTATAGGTTGTTGTCGTCGTAGGTGTGAATGCTACACCATTTGTCACACCATTGTTCCATGTGTACGTTGAAGCACCGGCACCAGAAAGTGTTACTGAAGTTCCTGCACATACAGCTTGATCCTGACCTGCATTAATTGTTGGGGGCGCATTCACAACAATTGTGGTCGTTGCTGATGAAGCGCATGGTGCAGTACCAACATTATGGGTAATCGTAAAGGTTCCAACACCTGTTAATGCAGGGTTGAAAAGTCCTGTAGAAGAAACACCAGGACCAGACCAGGAACCACCTGTTGTAACCGAAGTCAATTGGAAAGGAGCTGAGTTGCTACAAAATGGACCTGCAGGGTTAATTGTTGCCGGCGGCGGACCTGTTTGTGCGGCAGGTGAAGGGCCTAAATCCAATGTGAAAGATGTTGAGGCATTTGACCAATTTTCAACAACAATCATTAAAACATCACCGGCTGTAACCAATGGTGAGAGAACACTTGACGAACAGCCAAAGAAAGTTCCAATTTCATTGCAACCACCAGGAGAAAATGCATAATTACAAGAGATTTCGTTATTCACATCTTGAATTGCAATACAAGGGTCACTGTTTGTTGGAATATCAAAAATGGCAACATCAAGAAATCCAGTAGTAGCATCACCATCAATCAGCATTTGTAGCGGTCCACTTTGGGTTACATACAACACAACATAGGCATAAGTCAAACCTATAAAATCTAAACATGAGCTTACTGGGGTTCCTGGTGTTGAGAATCCGAATGGGCCAGCCACACCAGATGTACATATTGTCGTATTTGGATTACAACCATTCCCTGTTTGAACAGGGAGTGAACAAGTTACATCTAAATCTGTACAAAGACCAGTATTACTGCAATTGTATTCATCAATAAGCACACTCACAACGCCAGTAAATGTGGCTGTCCAAGTAACTGTTGATTGCGTTCCACAAGCATCATCATTGTATCCGATTACAGTTGCTCCATTGTATACTGTAATTTGTGTATCAAAAGCTGTATTACCGCATGTTGAGAAAGTATATTCATTTCCTGCGACTACATTGACATTGATATATTCACCGCCATCGATACAAAGTGTCGTCGATGTACCAGGGCATGGGGGTGTTACTGTTTGAATTAAGGTATTATTTTGTGGACACTGCGATTGAACAGTTAAACTATTAATAATGAATAGTATAGTCAGTTTTAAAATTAAACTAAGTTGTCTCATAGCTTTAAGGTTGTTTAATTTCAAATTTCGTCGGATTACTAATAATTATAGCCTTTTTTGATTCAGGCAACATATCGAACTCGCTTTGATTCAAAACGATTATTGGTCGCTTAGATGATTCAATGTCCTCAAAAACAAAGTAAACTATCGAAGTAGAAATTTTTTCTTTTTGGATGATTAGCTCCTCAAAATCTAACACTCTTTGTTTAGCATAAAGTATGGTTATGTTTTCTAAAGAATCGGCAGGATTTAGAGTAGAGATTCTATTTTCAATTGTGGTAATCTTGCTTTTAAGATTTTCAATTGCTTGTATATTAAGCAAGTACTTTTGAATAATTTGATCACCAGAACTAGTTTTTTCTTGCGAAAAGGTCAGAATTGGGAGTAAAAAAAACGCTAGTAGTAATAATTTTTTCATTTGTTTTTGGTTTGGAGAGAATGAAATTATATTTTTACTTTTTTTCGTGGTTATGTGTTTCGTGGTATTACCACATTTTTTTCAATCGTTCAACTGTTTAATCTTATTTAAACGTCCGTTCTTCATTTAGCTCGGATCTTTACGAAACAATATCCTTTCAAACAGATACAAAAGGCAAACAAAAAAGCATAGATTTTTTCATAGTGCTAGTAGTTGTGCTTTAATAATTTTCTAGTTAGACGTAAATATATTAAAAACGTTGCTGAAAAATTAACTAATTAGAAAAAAAATAAAGAAGATGAAAGGAAGATGAAAAATACAACTTTCTTAAAATTAGGCCTTTTAGCCAATCTTAATTTGAAAGCTCATCATTATTCGTTGTATTTATGGATGTAAAACTAGGTAACGAATCGATCCATTTCCCGCTAATCAAATTGACTTATTTTGATTGATTCAAGTATCACTAACCCCAGTAAAATGGCTAGAAAAAGAAGTGGTACTAGTTAATTTAGGGCAAACTTCAATCGCTAAAGGTGTAACCCATCGTAAGTACAGGAGCAATGATAAAAGCTATTTGCCCCTTGAACCTTCGCTACCAATAAAGTGTTGTTAAACAGTCATCACCGTGCGCCAATAATTGGCTATGCAAAGTGAAAAACACTAAGAAGAAGAAATTAAACACAATTAAAAACCGTGAAAACATTTTATAACATAAGAATTTTTTATCTCAACACATTTACATGTCCAAGAACCATTTTTCGTTCATCGGATGCATTTGTTTTAAATTCAATTTTCCATGTATATACACCTTCTTTTACAAGTGCATTATCTCCATAAGTACCATCCCAACCAATTTCTGTATTGTGTGATTCAAAGATCACTTCTCCCCAACGGTTATAGATCAATAATGTATATTCATATGGGTCATAACCTGATGTGAATATTGGTTTAAAAAGTTGGTTATGCATATCATCATCCGGAGTGAATGAATTAGGAATATAGTAAATCAAATCCTCCTGCATGTAGATAGGGTGGGTAGTTGTATCCGAACAACCTGTTGCCGAATAGGCTATCAATGTTACAAGATAGTTGCCTATACCGGCATCGTAGTAATCGTGTTCAGGATTGACTAATGTTGAGCTACCTGAATTATCACCGAAATCCCATAAATAAGTTGTTGCACCGATGGAAGTATTCTCAAATTCTACTTCTGAGTCGAACTCATTTAAGACTGCTGGGGTTCCATTGAAGGCAGCAACAGGAGGAGCTTCAACACAGATCAGATTTGAAGTTGTCAAGCTATTTGTACAACCAAAATTGTCTGTTGCAGTTAATGTAACATCAAAACAACCAATTGCTTCGAATGTATTTGAAACGTTGCTACAACTATTTATTGTCGTACCATCGCTCATTGTCCAAACACAATTTGTGGCAGTTGGGCTATTATTTGTGAGATTGACTGTCAATGGCGTACAACCAATTGTTACGTCAGTAGAAAATGCGATTGTGGGTAAGGGGATAACTGTTATTACTACTTGGTCTGTATTTATACATCCAGTAGGCCCTGAACCTGTAACGGTATAGGTAGTTGTTCCAAGAGCAGGCGTGAAACTAAGGTCATTCGAAACACCATTATTCCAACTATAATTTGAACCTCCAGCTGCGCTTAATGTTGAAGAATTCCCAACACACAGGGTTTGATCAATTCCAGCATTGATTGCGGGAAGAGGAGCTACAATTAATTGCACATTGGAAATAGAATCGCAACCATTTGAACTAGCATAATTCTGAGAATAAGTTCCAGCAGTTGATTGACTTAGCCCATGGATTATTGCAGATTGCCCCTGACAAATGGTTATCGGAGTGTTTGTAATAATCGTTGCTAGTTCAATTGTGTTAATGGCAGCGGATGTACCTTGGCAACCAAAATTATTGGTCACAGATAATGTAATTGGATTATTTACAATTGTAGCATTTGTCGTATTTGACGTGCTTCCCGTTGACCAATTATATGTGGCATAAGTTGTATTTGAGCTAAGTGTTGTAGGGTAACCTTCACAATAAATTAATGTTCCCACAATGGAAGGGGATGGATTAGGATTAACTGTAACATCAACTGCATCAGAAGCAATACAACCAGCCGCACTTGTTCCAATGACGGTATAGGTTACAGTTCCTACAGACGGTGTGAATGCTGTACCTTGCGCAATACCATTGTCCCATGAATACGTTGCGGCTCCAGCGCCAATTAAGGTAACATTTGTTCCATCACAAACAGTTACATTTTGACCAGCATTTGTGAACGGTAGCGGATTAAATGTAACAATAACATTATCAGTGTTTATACACCCATTTAAATCAGTTCCCGAAACATTATAGGTAAGAGTGGAACTTGGAACAAACGGTTGGTTGTCTGTAATTCCATTATCCCAAGTGAACGTAGAAGCACCTGTTCCGCTGAGCGTAACACTTGATCCCTCGCAAATGGATTGATCTAATCCTGCATTTACCGTTGGCAATGAGTTAACGGCAATACTGATTTGATCGGTTCCACTACAACCGTTTCCATCAAAGCCAGTTACAGTATAGGTTTCTGATGCAATTGGGACAAAAGCTATTCCATTGGTAGCACCATTGTTCCAAGTATAGTTAGTAGCACCGGACCCCGCTAAAGTTATTGAAGCACCAGCGCAAATGGTAAGATCTGTTCCCGCATTTATTGTTGGGTTAGCATTAATTGTAACGGTCAGATTATCACTTCCAGTACAACCATTTGCGTCTGTTCCAATGACAGAATAAGTCGTTGTACTTAAAGGTGTAATTGATACGTGGTTTCCACTACCGAGTCCATTGTCCCAGGTATAAAATATCCCTCCTGTTGCACTCAGGGTGGTTGAACTACCTTGGCAAATGGCAACGTCAGGTCCAGCATTTATTGGACTTGTTGGTAATACAGTTACGGTGATTGGGTCAGAATTGATGCAACCATTAATATCGGTACCAGAAACAGTATATGTTATTGTAGCCAGTGGTGTTGAATTGACCGTTGAACCAGTCGTTGCATTTAAATCAGTTCCAGGTGACCAATTGTAAGTCAATGCACCACTCGCAGCTAATACAACTGTTCCGTTAGCACAAACTGAAACATCGTTTGCAACAATTACTGGCAAAGGATTTACACTTACCAGAACTTGATCAGTATTTGAACAGCCTGCTGATGTGCCTGTTAAGGTATATATTGTTGTGGATGTAGGAAAGAATGATGTTCCATTTGTAATTGAATTATTCCAAGTATAAGTAGCTGCTCCTGCGCCAGAGAGCGTTACGGATTGACCAGCACAAACGGTTTGGTCTATTCCTGCATTTACAGCAGGAAGTGGGCTAACCACAACTGCAGTTGAAGCTGTTGCTGCGCAGCCAGCTGATGTTACTGTTAAGTTATAAGTTCCTGCATCTGAAGCAGTGCAAGTTGGGATTGTTGGGTTTTGAACGTTTGAAGAAAAACCATTTGGTCCAGTCCAAGAATAGGTTGAAGAACTATTACCACCTCCACCAGTTAGCGCGATAGCAGCGCCTGCACAATATGCCCCCGCATTGCTTGCTGTTGCTGTACCTGGAGCAACTACGTAGCTTATTATTATATAGCCATTTCCAGCATTGTTTGCAGGAAGACAACTACCACCTGCAGGCACGAATGAAGAACCACCACCACCACCACCGGCAAAGGTTCCCAGAAAACTACTTCCAGATGCACCACCGCCACCGCCGTAGTATCCGCCACCGCCGCCGCCGCCAGAAGATATAATCCCAAATCCTCCTTGCCCCCCATTTCCCAGAGTTCCAGCAGAACCACCTGCAGTTGTTCCTGCAGCACCTCCACCTACTGTCTGTGTTCCGCCACCGCCACCAGTCCCAAATATACTTGTTCCTGCTGCGCCATTATTGCAATTTGCAGCACCTCCACCTGAAAAAAGATTTATTTCAGCACTTTTTCCACCTCCACCGCCTGCAACTATGACGCGATTGGTCAACGCAGAACCACCAATTCTAATATCAGATGCACCACCTCCACCACAAGAGTTATAGAATCCACTCCCTGCATTCGTCGCCCATCCTGTTCCTCCTCCATTCCAGCCACCAGAGTTATTTCCACAACTACCTTGTCCTCCAACATAAATGGCTAGAACTTGTCCAGTAGTTACCGCTAATGTTGCTGATATTCTTGCTCCATTTCCACCCACAGATCCACCACCTTTACCTCCAGCTGCAACAACATTAATAGAAGAAACACATGGGGGAACCGTCCATGTTTGTATTGATCCTGTATAATTGAATGTAACTGTTTGGCTCAAACTTTCAAAAGAAATTATTAAAAATGAGCCAATTAACACGCATTGCGCATGAATCGTAGAGGGTAAAAAAAGTTTCATTTGTAATCGTTTAATTGCGTGAAAAGGGTGTTTTTTCACGGGCTAAAATTAAGGCATATTTTTTATTTATATTTTTAACAAATGAACATTGAAGTACTTTGAATTATCAAATCAGATTAAATAATGAATATTACAAATTAGACTTGTTTAGCACATTGTTTGAAATTAAAAACCTTGTCAATTAAAGCTTAAAAAGTAATAAAAGATTTGTGATTTTCTTTAAACGTAAAAAAATAAAAGAGAATTATTCTATTTGAAAAGCGGTAAATTAAATTTCTTCTATACCATCTAGATTTTGATCACCTCGAATCAGGCGGAAACGTTTTCTGGCTTCAACAGAGTATAAACTACCTTTGAAATTAAAAAGAAGGGTTTTATAATATTCAGCTGCTTTCTCTTTATCATTCAAGTGATGCTCATAAATATCACCTAATTGAAATAACGCATCGTCCGCTAAAATATCTTCACCATTGTATTTCAAAAGCGCTTCTAAAAAAGCAATTGCCTCTAACCAATTGCCTTGATCTTGCATGGCTTTAGATTTACGAATGAGTATTTCATCTCCTAAACTATGATAAGGATAGGTTTTTATGATACTATCATAAAGAACAAACGCTTTTTCATAACTATGCTGTTCAACTAAAAGATCAGCATTTGCAAACCATGTCATTGCTTGGTAATTACTGTCTAAACCAAAATTATCTGTAATCAAAATAGACAATTTCAAGGCATCATTGGCTATTAGTTTAGATGTTGATTCTTTTAATACACTTAATTGAGATTGTGCAAAGTCGAATTCTCCGTCGTAATAGAAAATACGCGCATTTTTGAATTTTGCTTCGTGTCCGATTGGTTCAAATTTTAGATCTGTCTCGATTTGCATGTAGTACAAAGAAGCTTCCCAAATATCACCATGTAAGACATGAATATCAGCTAGTTCCATCTTAACCTCACTTTTCTGCATGTCTGTTAAACCAGGAATAGTTAGCGCCTCTGTTAAAGTGGTAATCGCTTCGGCTGACTGATTTGCATAAAAAGCTTGAATATGGCACATCTCTATAATTAAAGAAATCGAAGAGCGCTTTTTACCAACACGTTCAACGGTGGTTTTATATTCAAGTATAGTTGCATCTAGTTCTTCTTTCGAATAGTTTCGATTCGTTGTAACTTCAAGAAAGCGCGTGTTTAATAGTGCTGTTTCAGCTTGGTAATAGTACAATTGGTCTGAACCTAAATTGGTTACATATTTAAAACATTTTCGCGCTGTTTCGTATTCTTTGTTTTCGACACAAATACGACCCAAATCTAAAACACGTCTTCCATGTTCATTTAAGCGTTTATCAAGCGCTTGCATTTGAGTCAATGCCCCAGAAAAATTTCTTTTTTGAATAAACAACCAAACCAGCATTTCAGAATAAACAGCTGCTTCAGGATTTTTTTGAATGCGCTCAAGCAAAGCACTTTTCATTAAATCATATTCTTTTGATTCAGTTGCAGAAAAATCTATTTGCCGACTCAAAACACTTTGAATTGTGCTGGCATAACTAGAATGAAACGCTAATAAATCTAGATATTCCGCAATCATTTTTTCTTTTTCGCCGCTTGCTCCATAGAGCTCAGCAAATTGAAAATGTAAGGGATAGGTTCCTTTCAATAATTTTCGACCTTTTTCTATTGAAGAAAGCGCTAAATCATTTCGTCCTTTTGACTTAAAGGCATTAAAAAGGGAAATAATAGAAGTGGGGTCGGCTTGTAAATCATCAATTAAGGAAGAATAAAGTTTTTGCGCTTTTTCTGGCTCACTATTTTCTTCATAAAATTGACCTAGCATCACTTGGTATTCTAAGTCATTTCGATTGATATTACTTTGTTTTTTTAAAATTTTTTCAGCTTCCTTTTTGTCGTTCGTTTGAATTAGACAGTCGAAATAACGCAGAAAATTGAATTTGGAAGGGTCTTTGTCAAACAACTTGACATAATATATTTTTGCCTTTTCAAAATCCCCTGATGAATAATAATGCTGCGCTAATTGCATATCTGTATCACCTTGGGCTTTTAATCCAAGTGAAAAGAACATTAACACAAACAAAAGACAAAATTTCATGTTAACGCAAGGGTTTTTTTCGATTCAAGTTTTTATTCATGACATCAATAGAGAAATCGTATAGGACTTTGTGGAGTTTATGAAAAGAAGTCATTGTTTTATCTTTTTGCTTAACATATTCAGCCAAAATTTTTCGCAATTGGTCAACTTTAACCTTTTCAAAATCTATATATTCTTGGTATTTAGTTTTATCACCTGCATTATTTTTTATATCAGCGCCTAAATTTGTTAAGGTTTTTCGTTCTTCGGAAATGCCTTTTTTTACCATTGAATAACTTTTACTCAAAGGTCCCAATTCTCTCCTCATCACTTTGTATGCGTCCATTTTTTTGCCGAGCGCCATGTCGATAGTATCTGAGTAATAATAGTTTTTGATTCTCAACTCGACGGTATTTGTAGCAACTGTTAAGGCGGCAAGTGTATCTATTTCATTCGCTAGCATTACCTCTTCGAGGCTGTCTAGTGATGTATTCATAGTTGTAATTGCTTCTAAATGCTTTTCGTTGTTTGTAACGGAACAGGCATAAATAGAAAAACACATAATCATCAAGAAGAAGTACTTCATTCCATTTAATTTTTATTAAAAATACAATGAGAATCACTAATAAAAAGCAATGTAGTGATTTATTAACGAAAATTTACAAAAAAGCCGCTAGAGCAGAGCGGCTAATTTTTAGTTGATCATTTCAAAACCAGTGAACTTACGCAATGCCTCAGGAATCACAATACCCTCTGGAGTCTGATGATTTTCCATAAGTGCTGCCACTATTCTCGGAAGAGCCAAAGCAGATCCATTCAAGGTATGACAAAGTTGATTTTTCTTATCAGCATTTTTAAAACGTAATTTCAAACGATTTGCTTGGAATGTATCAAAACGAGAACAAGAACTTACTTCTAACCACTTATCCTGTGCAGCAGAATACACTTCAAAGTCATACGTTAAGGCAGAAGCAAAACCTGTATCACCTCCGCACAAGCGCAATATGCGGTACTGTAAACCTAATTTCTCCAATAAGTTTTTCACATGCTCCAACATTTCTTCTAATGCTTTTGCGGTGTTATTAGGATGTTCGATGCGCACAATCTCAACTTTGTCAAATTGGTGCAAACGATTTAATCCGCGAACATCTTTACCGTACGATCCTGCTTCTCTTCGGAAACACGGTGTGTACCCCGTTAATTTAATTGAGAAATCTTCGGACGGCAAAATAACATCACGGTATATATTTGTCAAGGGAACTTCAGCAGTTGGAATCATGTAAAAATCATCTACAGGCATGTAATACATTTGACCTTCTTTGTCTGGTAATTGTCCTGTACCGTAAGCACTCGCTTCATTCACCATTAGAGGAGGTATAAATTCTTCGTAACCCGCTTTGTCCGCTTCTTCTAAAAAGAATGAAATCAATGCACGTTGTAATTTCGCACCTTTCCCTCTGTAGAATGGAAAACCTGCGCCTGTTACTTTAACGCCAAGTTCAAAATCGATTAATTCATATTTTTTTGCCAAATCCCAGTGAGGAAGAGGTTCGAAATCGTATGTTCTTTTTTCGCCGAATTCATAAACAGTTTCATTGTCTAGTTCATTTTTTCCTGCTGGAACTGATTCATTTGGAACATTTGGAACCGTATAAAGCAATTGTGTAATTTCCTTTTCGTACTCATCCACTTTCGCTTTTAATTCTATTTCATTGGCTTTTAAATCTGCAGTTTTTGCTTTTGCAGCATTTGCTTCATCTTGCTTCCCTTGTTTGAATAAATCACCAATCTCTTTTGCTAAGTTGTTTAATTCTGCAGAAATGGATTCTAACGAAGTTTTTGCTGATCTCCAATTGGCATCGGCAACTAAAATTTGATCTAAGGTTTCTGTAACGTCAAGATTTCGCTTCTTAAGTCCTTCGATAATGGCTTCTTTTTCTGTTCGAATGCGGGTAATTTCAAGCATCTTTACTTTATTTAATGTGTGCGAATTTAATAATTAAATGGGACTTGTACCTTGCAAATGAACCATTTATTTCTTCCTTTTTGATGAATGGTAGAATCGAATTTGAACTGTCATTGCACAAAAAAAGCGAGTCCCGATTGATTCGAGACTCGCTTTTCAAATGTATATCAATTCTTATGCTTCAGCAGCCTCAAATGGAACTACCGATACAAACGAACGATTATCTTTTTTCTTACGGAATGCAACTTGACCGTCAACCAAAGCATACAATGTGTGGTCTTTTCCAATACCAACATTATCTCCTGGGTGGTGTTGAGTTCCTCTTTGACGGATGATAATATTACCTGCAATTGCAGCTTGACCACCAAAAATCTTAACACCTAGTCTCTTACTGTGTGACTCACGTCCGTTTTTCGAACTACCGACTCCTTTTTTATGTGCCATTGTTTCTAAATTTTAACTCCAATTAGATTGGAAAGTTTTTATTAAGCTTTAATGTCTTTAATGGTAATCGAAGTAAAACTCTGACGATGTCCATTTTTCTTTTTGTAACCTTTTCTTCTTTTCTTTCTGAAAACGATTACTTTATCACCTTTAACGTGATCCAAAACTTCTGCAGTTACCGAAGCACCTGCTATAGCTGGGGCGCCAACATTGATCTTTCCACCGTTGTCAACTAAAAGAACGCGATCGAATTCGATTTTTGCTCCTTTTTCTGCTGCCAATCTGTGTACAAAGATTTTTTGGTCTTTTTGCACTTTGAACTGCTGCCCTGCTATCTCTACAATTGCGTACATATAGCTTGTTTTAAATTATTTCTCCTAAAATTCGGACGACAAAGATAGATAAAAAAGTTTATAACACAAGTGTGTTGAGATTATTTTACATTAAAAAGTCGATCTTTTACTAAAGGCCAATAGTTGGCAATGAAAACACCAAGCAATACAATAGCCATCGAACCAACTTGGCTTACCCCAATTTTTTCACCATAACTAACCCCGATTAGCACGGCAACAATAGGAATAAAGTAGGTGACACTGCTAGCGAAAAGCGCCGAAGAAGTGCTAATTAATTGATTGAACAAGATCACTGCCAAAGCTGTACCTACAATGGCAAGAATGGAAATGTATCCCAAACCTTCCCATGCATTTGGATTTTCTTGAAGTGTTTTTAATGTTTCAAATTGAAAATTTGCAATAATGGAAGGAGGTAAAATAATCAAAAACGCCAAAGAGGTAATTTCAAATGATTTAAAGTCTTGCAGTTTGTATTTGATGGTTGTCAAACTAATTGCATAAAATAATGTGGCAAGAACTATCGCAAGAATGTGATACCAGGTTCCGGTCATTGATAAATTTTTTCCAGCAATCATCAATAAGATAATCCCAGTGGTTCCAATAGCGACACCAATGAGTTGAATAGGAGTGAGTTTGATTTTGTAAAAAACGAACCCAATTAGAATGGTGAAAATTGGAGTAAAACTATTGAGCATTCCAGCGAAACCAGAAGAAAGCCCCGTTTCAGCATAGGTGAATAAAAATGCAGGAAAAAAATTACCGCTCAGTCCAACTGCCCCAAGAAGTAGAAACTGCTTAACTGTTTTTATTTTTTGAACAGCACGAATGGCGAATGGCAAAAGTGCACACCCCGCAATTAACATTCGAAGTGCACCGACTTGCCTATCAGAAAAGATTGTGGAGCCATCAGCTGCAAACATTCCTTTTTTCATTAAAATAAACGAGCTTCCCCAAACACCTGCTAACACAGCAAGCATTAACCAAGCTTTTAATTCTTTCGACATGAAACAAAAGTAAGCATTCATTCAGACTTGGTTACAATCTTTAAAAATGTTAATAACCTGTCAATAAAATGTTAATAACCATAAATTGTGAAACAAGGCTTAAAAGCTACCACATTTTACCACTTTTCATTAAAATCAAAAGAAATAAGCTATATTTGATTTAAATTGTATCAATAAAACGAAACAAAAAAGAAGTTCTATCGTTAGAATTTATTAACAATTAGAAAACTGGTGGTAAAAAGTGGTAGAAATCCACTAATTTTACCCATTATTTATGTCATGGCAGGCTTAGTAGGAGAATTTGAAGTAAAAGTGGACGCAAAAGGGCGTTTTTTATTTCCTTCCGGTTTACGGAAGCAGCTTTCTCCTGCAACCCAACGTGATTTCATGCTGAATAAAGGATTTGAGGATTGTTTGACACTGTACCCATTAACAGAATGGGAAAAAATCAGTGAAAAATTGTCGAAAATGAATTTATTTAAACCGAAGAACCGAATGTTTTATCGTTTGTTCCATCAAGGAGCAAAATTGGTTGCTTTGGATAATGCCGGTCGTATTTTGATTCCAACTGCTCACATGGAGCGTGTAGGTTTGAATCAAGATATTATGCTCATAGCATACAACGATCGAATTGAAATCTGGGATAAGTCTAAATACTTCGATATGATCGAAGGGAACATGGCTGATTTCGCTGATTTGGCGGATGAAGTAATGGGTGATTTAGACAATGGAGAATAATACTACGTACCACATACCAGTAATGCTGCATGAATGCATCGAGGGATTAACAATTAATCCAGATGGAGTTTATGTGGATGTCACTTTTGGTGGTGGCGGACATTCAAAAGAGATTTATAAAAAGTTAAGTAACAAAGGAAAATTGATTGTTTTTGATCAAGATCCTGATGCGAAAAACAATGTTTGGGAAGCGGATAATTTCTATTTCGTAGCTGCTAATTTTGCTTTCATCTCAAATCACTTGCGCTTATTGGGAATTAAACACGTTGACGGAATTTTAGCCGATCTTGGTGTTTCCTCTCACCAATTCGATGAGGAAACGCGTGGGTTTTCTATTCGCGCTAATGCACCTTTGGATATGCGTATGAACAAGCATGGTGAATTGAGCGCTAAAAGTGTTGTGAATGAATACGACGAATTCGAATTGGTTAAAATCTTTAGAAGCTATGGTGAACTTTCAAATGCACGCAAAATAGCGGGCGAAATTGTAAAAGCACGTGCCTCTAAAAAAATCAATACAACAAATGAACTTATGGAGGTTTTGGGGAAATGTGCTCCAAAATTCAAAGAACACAAGTTCTTCGCACAGGTATTTCAAGCAATACGTATTGAAGTAAATCAAGAGTTGGAAGTCTTGGAGAAATTCCTTGAGCAGACAGCAGATGTAATGGCACCAGGAGGTAAATTGGTGGTGATGTCTTATCATTCATTGGAAGATCGCTTGGTTAAAAATTATATGAAACGTGGGTCAATCCACGGTGAAATAACAAAAGACTTTTTTGGAAATGTATTGAAGCCTTTCACAGAAGTGAATCGCCATCCAATTATTCCAAATGAACAAGAAATTGAAATAAACACCCGTGCACGAAGCGCCAAACTTAGAATAGCAGAAAGGAATGGCTGATAATGAATACATAGATAAAGAAGTTGCTGAGGAAGCGGCAAAGAAAGTTGCGCAAAAGGAGAAGAAAACAAAATCTAAACCGAAGAATGCGAAACCGAATGCCTTCACTCAAATTCTGAATGGAGATTTTTTAACGCGTGAATTTGTGTTGAACAACCTCAACTTTATCTTCTTCATCATTTTTCTGCTTTTACTAATTGTGGGGAAAGGGTATTACGGAAAACAACTTTCCAAAGATGTTGATGCAACTCAGAAAGAATTGGATGAAATGACGGCCGATTACATTGAGTCAAAAGCGAAAATGGAAGAAGTAACACGCCGATACCGATTGGTTGAAAAATTAGGACCAAAAGGATTAAAAGAAACACAAAACAAAACGAAGGTAATTCGTTTGAAAAAAGAGAAGTAATACATGAACGAAAAGAAAGACATATTCTGGAGAGCTTACCTGATTTATTTTGGGTTTGTTGTGATTATGTTGATTGTTTTATTTAAAACAGTTTCGATTCAATTTGAAGGCAGATCTAATGTGTTTTCCGCATCTACGGAAGAAAAAATGCCTATTCGACCAGCAAAACGGATACCGAGAAGAGGAGAAATTTTAGATGCGAATTACACACCATTGGTTACATCCGTTTCGTTCTACGACATCCACATGGACCCAACAGTTGTTGATCAAAAGACCTTTGATGCTGAAGTAACAAATCTGGCAAATGGTTTAGCAAAAATGTATCCGGTTAAAACGTCCCGTGAATATGAAGATATGATTCGCACTGGACGTCAACGTAAAAGTCGTTTTTTAATGATCCGTAAAAAAGTAACGAATGAAGAACGAAAAGCACTTTCTTCGCTGCCAATTTTCAAATTAGGAAGATTGAAAGGAGGCTTAATTGATACAAAAGAGACCATTCTAAGAAAACGTCCGCACGGAGAATTGATGAAAAGGACTTTAGGTTATTATCAGGATAATGACGGAAAAATTTTAGCAGTTGGTATCGAAGGCGCCTACAACGAATATTTGAGTGGTGAACCGGGTGAAGAAATCGAACAAAAGATTTCTACGGGATGGAAAAAAACAGGTCAAATAATTAAAGAAAGTGTTGAAGGGGCGGATGTAGTTACCTCTATTGATAAGGAAATCCAAGAAGTTGCACATTCCGAATTAGAGCGACAATTGCGTTTACAAGGTGCAAAGAATGGTTGTGTAGTTGTAATGGATGTAAAGACTGGCTTTGTAAAGGCAATCGTCAATTTAACTGAAGAAGAGGATGGTAACTATTACGAAAGTTATAATTATGCAATCGGCCGCAAAGAGGTTCCTGGTTCAACTTTCAAATTAGCTTCTTTAATGGCCGCCTTGGAGGATGAAAAAATCAATATCAATGATTCTGTAAATGCCTATGGGTTTTATAGATTTCCTGGCAAAACCTTTGAAGATGCGCACAAAGGCGGATACGGCAAGATAACAATAAAAAAAGCGTTCGAAAAATCTTCCAATGTTATTACGCAAGTAATACATAGAGCATACCGAGATGAACCTCAAGCATTTATTGATCGTTTGACTCAATTTGGGTTAACCGAAAAATTAGGAATAGAATTAGAAGGTGAGGCAGATCCAGTAGTTTATCGTCCTGGTTCAAATAATTGGAATCGCTTGACACTCGCTTCAATGGCAATTGGCTATGAAGTCTTGCAAACACCGCTGCAAACCTTGGCCTTCTATAATGCGGTAGCAAACAAAGGAAAATTTGTACGTCCACAATTTGTGAAAGAAATTCGTCGCGGTTCTGAGGTTGTAAAGGTCTTTTCACCGGTAGTGATAAAAGAAAAAATTTGTTCTGATAACACTTTAGCGATTATGCGTTCGTGTCTTGAAGGTGTAATGAAGAAAGGTGGAACAGGCTCAAAATTAACTTCTTCTCAATTTTCAATTGCAGGAAAAACAGGGACGGCGCGTATCTTAAATGATGATCAAAGCTATGGTAAAAAAGGGGAAGAAAAGTACCAAGCTTCGTTTGTTGGGTATTTTCCGTCAAAAGATCCTATTTACTCTTGTATCGTAGTGATTTCAGCACCTTCAAAAGATATTTATGGGGCAACCGTGTCAGGGACAGTATTCGCTGCCATTGCCAATAAAGTGTTCGCTTCAAAGTTGAAATATCATCGCGCAATCAATAAAGGTCAAAAGAAAAAAAACAACATTCCCGTGTCAATGAGTGGAAGTCGATATGATCTGTTGAGAATCTACAAATTATTGAATATCCGATACAATATGAAAGAAAACGGCGAATGGCTTTCTACAAAAAAAGAGGACAACCGTGTTGAATTGAAATCAAAGCAGATAAGCAAAAATACGGTTCCAAATGTCATCGGATTAAGCGCTAAAGATGCTGTTTATCTTATTGAATCGAAAGGAATGGTCGCACATGTAGTCGGCTACGGTAAAGTTGTTGAACAATCTATTCCTGCCGGAAAACCAGTGTTTAAAGGCGGAGTGGTTGAATTGAAAATGGATTAAAAAGTGAAAAATTTAAAAGACATAGTTGAAGGAATTGAGATTGTCAAACAGTCTGGGTCTTCTGATGCGCAAATTTCTGAATTGGTGTTCGATTCCAGAAAAGCAACAGAAGGAACAGCTTTTTTTGCCATCAAAGGTTCTCTTGTCGACGGACATGATTTTATTCAAGCTGTAATAGATACAGGTTGTAAAGTTGTGTTTGCGGATCACGCTATTGAAGTACCAAATGATGTAACATTGATTGTCACTGAAAACACCTCAAAAAGTTTGGCATTGGCTGCAACAAACTTCTACAATCATCCTTCTAAAAAACTGAAATTGGTTGGTGTAACTGGCACAAATGGTAAAACAACCACAACCACCTTGTTATTCAATTTGTATACGAAACTTGGTTTTCATTGTGGTTTACTTTCAACAGTTGTCAATAAAATTGGTAACCAAGCGATTCCATCAACGCACACAACACCTGATCCTGTTTCACTGAATGCTTTGTTAGCACGAATGGTGGAAGATGGCTGTTCACATTGCTTTATGGAAGTTAGTTCACACGCAGTACATCAACACAGAGTTACTGGTCTGGATTTCGCAGGTGGTGTGTTTACGAATATCACGCACGATCATTTGGATTATCACAAAACATTCGCCGAATACATTAATGTCAAAAAAGCATTCTTTGATCATTTGAGTGCTGATGCATTCGCTTTGACAAATGTGGACGATAAAAATGGCATGGTAATGTTGCAAAATACCAAGGCCGTTAAACATTCCTTTGCGCTAAAATCACCTGCTGATTTTAAAGCGAAAGTGATTGAAAATCAGTTTTCTGGTTTGGTCCTTAACATGAATGGAGTTGAATTATGGACACGTTTAATTGGTGACTTTAATGCCTACAATTTATTGGCGGTTTTCGCGGTAAGTCAATTGTTAGGAGAAGACACTACGGAAGTGATGACGGTGTTGAGCAACTTGGAATCGGTTGAAGGACGTTTTGAATACTTCCAAACAAATTCAGGAATCACCGCTATCGTTGATTATGCACACACGCCAGATGCCCTCGAAAATGTATTGAAAACCATTGCCAATATTCGCACGAAAAACGAAACAGTATATACAGTTGTAGGGTGTGGTGGTGATCGCGATAAAACGAAACGTCCGAAAATGGCAGCAATCGCATGTGAAATGAGCGATAAAGTCATTCTCACTTCCGACAATCCACGTTCAGAAGATCCAGCTGTGATTTTAGATGAAATGATGGAGGGCGTTGAAGGGCAATATTTCAAAAAAACACTTTCTATTTTAGACCGTGAGCAAGCAATAAAAACAGCCGTTTCCATGGCAGAAAAAGGTGATATCATCTTGATTGCTGGAAAAGGTCACGAAAAATACCAAGAAATCAAAGGCATAAAACACAACTTTGATGACATGCAGATAACGATTGAATTATTCAAAAAACTAGAGAAATAATGCTTTACTATTTATTCGACTATCTTGATTCTTTGAACTTCCCTGGCGCTGGGTTGTTTCAATTTATCTCTTTCCGTGCCGCAATGGCATTGATTACTTCATTGATTGTTTCGATTTTCTTCGGAAAGAAATTAATCAACTTGTTGAGAAGACAACAAATCGGTGAAACGGTTCGTGATCTCGGCTTGGCTGGGCAAATCGAAAAATCAGGAACGCCAACAATGGGTGGAATAATCATTCTTGCAGCGATTTTAATTCCTACCCTCTTGTTTGCCAAATTGCACAACATTTATGTAATCACAATGATCATCGCTACGATTTGGTTAGGTCTTATTGGTTTCTTAGATGACTACATCAAAGTCTTTAGAAAAAACAAAGAAGGCCTTGCTGGACGATTTAAAATTGTTGGTCAAATCGGTGTTGGTTTGATTGTTGGCTGCATTTTGTATTTCAACAATGACGTTTCTGTTCACAAGCGCGTTGCGGCGGATTACAAGTTGCAGGCAGATGAGCAATTTGTTACGCATGAACACACCAACGGGAAAGATGAGAATTACAAGTGGATCAAAACAGATGATATGACAACTACTATTCCTTTCATCAAAGGAAATGAGTTCAATTACAACTGGTTAATTGGCGATTCAAACAAATCTTTCGGTTGGTTACTGTTTATTCCAATTGTCATTTTTATTGTAATTGCTGTTTCAAATGGTGCAAATATGACAGATGGTTTAGATGGATTAGCCTCGGGAACATCAGCAATCATTGGACTTGCGCTTGCCGTTTTAGCCTATGTGAGTTCCAATGCAAAATTCGCCGATTACCTCGACGTGATGTATATACCACTCGCCGAGGAACTCGTGATTTTCATTGCCGCCTTCGTGGGAGCATGTATTGGATTCATGTGGTACAATTCCTACCCAGCTCAAGTTTTCATGGGCGATACGGGGTCTTTGGCTTTGGGTGGAATTATCGCTGTTTTCGCGATTTCAATTCGCAAAGAATTATTGATTCCTGTTTTAGCAGGGGTGTTCTTGGTAGAGAATTTATCGGTTGTACTTCAAGTGGGTTATTTCAAACTCACAAAAAAACGCTTCGGTGAAGGGAGGCGCATCTTCCTCATGGCTCCCTTACACCATCATTATCAGAAAAAAGGCTTGCATGAGGCAAAAATTGTATCGCGCTTCTGGATTGTTGGCGTATTACTCGCTGTAATCACAATTGTAACCTTGAAATTGAGATAACAGTGGAGGGATTGAATAAACATATTGCCATTCTTGGCGCCGGAGAAAGCGGTGTTGGAGCTGCCATTTTAGCAAAAAAAATGGGATGGAATGTGTTTGTTTCTGATTTCGGAGCAATTAAAGAGGAATTCAAATCTGAATTGACTGAAAATGGCTTTGAATGGGAGGAAGGTACACATTCGGAAGATCGAATTCTGAATGCTGATTTAGTAATCAAATCGCCGGGGATTCCAGACAAAGCACCACTGATTAAAAAATTACGCGATAAAGGAGTAAAAATCATTTCTGAAATTGAATTCGGAGGTTATTATTCAAAAGCGAAAACGATAGCAATTACTGGAAGTAATGGGAAGACAACGACAACAATGTTGACCTATCATATCCTTAAAAAAGCTGAAATGAATGTTGGTTTAGCGGGCAACGTTGGTAAAAGCTTTGCGAAACAAATTGCAGAAGAAAACTTCGATTGGTACGTGCTCGAATTGAGTTCTTTCCAATTGGATGACATGTTTGATTTTAGAGCGGATATCGCTATTCTAACAAACATAACTCCTGATCATTTGGATCGCTACAATTATGAAATGCAGAATTACGTGAATTCGAAATTCCGGATTCTTCAAAACCAAACAAACAACGATTGGTTCATCTACAATTTTGATGATCCAATTATTCAGGCAGAGGTCGAAAAACGATTGATTAATGCCAAAATTGCCCCTTTCTCTCTTGTGAAAGAACAAGAAGTTGGTGGCTTTGCAGACGAACAACAAATAACAATAAACATAAACGAACAACTCACTATGTCAATTCACGATTTAGCACTAAAAGGTAAACACAACACCCAAAATTCGTTGGCGTCAGGTATCGCGTCAAGAATCCTAGAAATTAGGAAAGAAGTTGTGAGAGAAAGTCTTGAAGACTTTGTCAATGTAGAACACCGTCTAGAATTCGTTGCGAAAGTTCACGGAATTGAGTTCATCAATGACTCAAAAGCAACAAATGTAAATTCAACTTGGTTTGCACTAGAAAGCATGGAACAACCAACTGTATGGATTGTTGGTGGTGTTGATAAAGGAAACGATTATTCTGAATTAACAGACTTAGTGCGCGACAAAGTAAAAGCAATCATTTGCTTAGGTGTTGACAACAAAAAATTGATCGAGTCATTCACTGGAGTGGTTGATACAATTGTTGAAGCACGTTCAGCAATGGAAGCTGTGGCTTACGGTTATCGTTTGGCGAAAAAAGATGAAACAGTTCTTTTATCTCCAGCGTGCGCTAGTTTCGATTTATTCGAAAACTACGAAGACCGCGGAAACCAATTCAAAGAAGCCGTTCGCTCATTATAAGTGAAAAAGATGCGTGAAAAAGTTGGCACTCGTGCGGAGAATCGTTTGTTGGAAGCGAGACGTGAAAGTCTGCACCAACTCAATGAATCGAGCATTCGATCGCACGGAAAATTGTGGGGAATGGACGTGTTTTCTTGGTTCAATCCATCGCCAAGCTTGATTGCAAACACCTTGCATTCGTTTCCTTTTCCTGCGATTTGGATTGGAAATGGTACTGTGATTTCGAAAGTATTGGCGGAAGACGAATTGTTGTTGAATAATTTATCAGCCATAATTTCCTATGATTCGACCATCTTTAAATTGGAGAACAACTGGTTGGATCAGCTTAACAATTGTGTTGGAACGCAATCTGTTAATGAAGCCTTTCAATTTTTAAAAATGATAAAAGCACCACAAACAATTTTAATGTTTACTGCGACAGGTGAAAATTGGGAAGAAAACAAAAAAGAATTTGAAGATTTTTTAAAACTGGTTCAAGTTTAGATGAGAGAATACTTGAAATATTTAAAAGGTGACAGGGTGCTTTGGATCATCACGCTTATTATGCTTGCTTTTTCATTAGTGAGCGTCTATAGCTTTGTTCCAATCCTTGTGAAAATTGAGGGAGGAAGTCCTTTCAAATACCTATTTAAACATTTCATTTATGTTTTAATTGGGTTTGCGGCAATGTTCTGGATTCACCGTAAGGATCCAAAATTCATCGCACAATTGTCCAAATTTGGTTTTTATCTTGGAATTGGCTTGATGCTCTTCACCTTCTTCTTCGGAACAAATGTAAATGGTGCAGGTCGCTGGGTTAAAATTCCTTTTGTTGGTTTAACATTCCAGTCTTCTGATTTTGCCAAACTAGCCCTATTGATATATGTAGCGCGTTTGTTGGAAAAGAAAAAAGATAAATTGAATAGTTGGAAAGAAGGTTTTTGGCCGGTCATTTTTCCTGTTATTGTTATTTGTGGATTGATTGTGAAGGATAATTTCTCAACAGCCGCCATACTTTTCGCTATTAGTTTATCCGTTCTTTTTGTTGGAAGAGTTCCGTTGATAAAGATATTTTTAACAATTGCTGGCGGAGTTGCTGCACTTGGTTTAGTAATTGCTTTGCACAAAGCAGCGCCAGATTTAAACATCCTTCCACGTTATGAAACCTGGGAAAACAGGATTTTGAACAAAATGGAGAATGACAACGATGTGCTTACAAATGCACAATCGATGAATGCCGAACTGGCCATTTTCAATGGATCCTTCATAGGACAAGGAGTGGGTGATGGTAAATTAAAAGAATATTTACCCGAAGCCTATGCCGATTTCTATTATTCAAGTTTTGTGGAAGAATTTGGATTGCTGTCGGCTGTATTTTTAATGCTCTTGTACTTAATCATGTTGTATAGAATTATTCGTATTGGCTTGAAGTCCGATCGTTTATTCGAAACCTATGCTTGCTTGGGAATTGGAATTTTATTGCTGAGTCAAGCTTCTGTGAACATGTTAGTTTGCACAGGAGTGTTCCCAGTAACAGGACAAAATATGCCCTTGTTAGCAATGGGTGGTTCGGCTTTAATCATGACATGTGTGGCAATGGGAATTGTTCAGAGTATTGCCTATTCGCAAGATAAGAAAACATCAAAAGAAACCAAAGAAGATTCGTTAAACGCATTAGTTGAAGAATGAAAATAGAACGTGTGGTCATATCAGGTGGTGGAACAGGAGGACATATCTTTCCTGCGATTGCAATTGCTGATGAAATTAAAAAACGCAATCCGGATGCAGCAATTCTTTTTGTTGGTGCAATTGGGAAAATGGAAATGGAAAAAGTTCCTGCTGCAGGATACAAAATTGAAGGTTTAACGATCGCTGGTTTGCAACGAAAATTAACCTTATCGAATTTCTTGTTGCCGTTTAAAATTATTAAAAGTATGCTGCGTGCGCGTCGCATTTTGAAGGATTTTAAACCACAAGTTGTTGTAGGTGTTGGCGGGTATGCGAGTGGTCCAACATTAAAAGCAGCAACAATGCTTGGAATACCAACCTTGGTGCAGGAGCAAAACTCATTCCCCGGTAAAACAAATAAATTATTGGCGAAAAATGTGAATTCACTTTGTACAGCTTACGAAGGTTTGGAGCGTTTCTTCCCAAAAGAGAAAATTACCTTGACTGGCAATCCTGTTCGCTTCGAAATGGTAAATATCACAGGAAAACGCGATGAAGCTTTTGACTATTACAAATTGAATTCAGCCAAGAAAACAATTTTAGTAATTGGTGGAAGTTTGGGTGCGCGAACATTGAATCAAGCAATGATGCATCATTATGCTGATATAAAAGAATCCGGAGTTCAAGTACTGTGGCAATCGGGTAAATTGTATTTCAATGACCTGAATGAGCAATTAAAAGCGAACGAATACGAAGGAATTAAATTGGTGCAATTCATCGACCGAATGGATCTAGCCTATGCAATGGCGGATGTGATTATTTCACGTGCCGGTGCTATTTCGGTTTCTGAATTGTGTTTGATTAAGAAACCAGTGATTTTGGTCCCGAGTCCAAATGTTTCGGAAGATCATCAAACGAAAAATGCCATGGCGCTTGTGGAGAAATCTGCTGCTTTGTTAGTAAAAGATATTGAAGCGAAAGAGACACTGATTCCAGCAGTTTTGGATTTGTTGAAGAATGAAACACAACAAGCAAAATTGGCGGAAGAAATTGCCAAATTGGGTAAACCAAAAGCGACTGAATCAATCGTCGATGAATTAGAAAGAATTAATACTGCCCCGACAGCAGCGATGTAGAAAAACAGAAATGGAAAAGCTAGATTCAATTCAATTATCAATGTTTAATCGTGCCTATTTTATTGGTATTGGTGGAATTGGTATGTCTGCTCTAGCACGCTATTTTAATGCTATTGGCTGGGAAGTGGCAGGCTACGATAAAACGCCTTCTCCTTTAACAGATGATTTGCAAAATGAAGGAATTTCGATTCACTTCGAAGATTTGGGGTCAACTGTTCCGAGTCAATTCAAAGAAACCGAAAAAACCCTAGTTGTTTACACACCAGCGATTCCAAAAGGAATGGGTGAATTAGTCTATTTTCAAACGCATTCTATCAATTTATTTAAACGTTCTGAAGTATTAGGGTTGCTGACACGCCAGTCCTTAGGTTTGGGAGTTGCTGGAACACATGGAAAAACAACCACAAGTTCCATGTTAGCGCATATGTTGAATGAATCACATTTGAAGTGCAACGCATTTTTAGGTGGAATTGCAACGAATTTTTCCTCGAATTTAGTACTGAATCCAACGAGTGAATACACGGTAATTGAAGCCGATGAATTTGATCGTTCCTTCTTGAAGTTAACACCTTTTGCCTCAATTATAACATCAACAGACCCAGATCATTTGGATATTTATGGTGATGCATCCGTTTTCTTAGAAGGATTTCAAAAATATGCTGCGCTTATCAATCCGAAAGGTTGTTTGGTAAAAAAAGAAGGATTGGATCTTGCGACGGACGCACGAACAATTTCGTATGCCATTGAGTCCACAACTGCCGATTATTCAGGAAACAATTTACGCTTTGAGCAAGGAACGTTCTTAATGGATGTTGTAACGCCATCTGGAAAGTTTAATGCTGTTGAATTAGGAATACCAGGAATCCACAATGCAGAAAATGCTGTTGCGTGTATTGCTTTATCTCAGTTTTTAGGATTAAACGAAGAAGAAATCCGTTTCGGACTTCAATCGTTCCTTGGGGTAAAACGTCGTTTTGAATACAAAGTTCGAACAGAGAAATTAGTCTACATTGACGATTATGCGCACCATCCAACGGAGATTCATGCCTTGGTTGCTTCTGTTCGTTTGCTCTATCCAAATCAAAAAATTACGGGAATTTTTCAACCGCATTTGTTCTCTCGAACACGCGATTTCTTTGATGGCTTTGCACACGAACTTTCACAATTGGACGAGCTTGTGTTATTGCCAATTTATCCTGCGAGAGAAGAGCCAATTCATGGCGTAACGAGTGATGTGTTATTGAAGAAAATTACCGCAAAAACGAAACAATTACTTCCCGCAATGGAGGCATTGAACTATGTTTCAAGCATCAAAGATGGTGTTGTTTTAACGATTGGTGCTGGAGACATTGATCGCATTGTTGAACCACTGAAAAAAGCCTTATTATGAAAAAGTGGATAAAACGCGCTTTGTGGATGGCTTTTGCAATTGCCGTGATTGTGTTAATGCAAATGACTCAAACAGCTCAAGCTGACGCTCTTTTGGAAGAAGCGGATGTGTTGATTCATGTGAATGGTGAAAACGCGTTTTTAACGGAGGATGAATTGAAACTTCGTCTAAAAAGAAAAGGATTTACCTTCAACGGCCAATTACAAAAAGACCTAAAGGTTTCAGCAGTTGAAGATTATATTCGAAAAATGACCGAGGTAAAAGAGGTAAAAGTATTTACCAAAATTGGATCCTCCTGGAAAATAGAAGTGGTCGTTCGGAAACCGATTGCACGAATTTACAATAGATACGATGAAACTTTTTATTTAGATGAAGATGGATTTGTGATGAATTCTTCCGCTTTACATACGGCTCGAGTTGTAGTTGTTACAGGGTTTATCAAAGACAGAATTTCTTCTGTTTCGGTGCCGGAAATTATTAACAACGATACCTTGAAAAGTATTCGAAAATTAGATGATGTGTATCGTATTTCCAATTATGTTTGTAACGATCCACTAATGCAGTCTCTCATAGGCCAAATTCACTTAAAGAAAAACGGTGATTTTGTATTGATACCGCTGGTTGGTGGACAAAAAATAGTGTTCGGTACGGCCAAAACAGACAAAGAAGTTAGCGATAAGTTTAAGAAGCTGAAGGTTTTTTACGAGGAAGGAATTCCTTACGAAGGCTGGGATAAGTACGAAGAAATAAGTTTGAAGTACGATAATCAGATCGTTTGTAAAACTGTAGAAGGCTATATTGAAGAAGAAAAAACTAGATAATATGTCAAAAATTATTGTTGGACTAGATATTGGAACTACAAAGATTGCTTGTTTCGTTGGTAAAAAAAACGAACACGGGAAAATCGAAATTTTATCAATGGGGAAAAGCGAATCTCTTGGTGTAATGCGTGGTATGGTTTCGAATATCGAGAAAACGGTTCAATCAATCCGTGTTGCTGTTGATGAGGCACAAGAACGCGTTGAAGGTTCTTTGACTATCGGTTCTGTAAATGTTGGTATCGCTGGTCAACACATAAAAAGTTTACAACACCGCGGAATTCACACAAGGGATCAAATCGATAATGAAATTTCACAAAAGGACATTGACGCCTTGGTGGAGGATATGTATAAATTGGTGATGCAGCCAGGGGAGGAAATTATTACAGTTCTTCCGCAGGAATACATCATTGATAATGAACAAGGAATTAAAGATCCAATCGGAATGTTGGGTCGTCGTCTTGAGGCGAATTTCCACATCATTACGGGACATGTTGGCGCCTTGTTAAACATCAATAAGTGTGTACAAAAAGCGGGCTTGGAAGTGAAAGAAATTATTCTTGAGCCAATTGCTTCTGCTGATGCAGTTTTGTCGGATGAAGAAAAAGAAGCGGGAGTTGTTTTAGTTGATATCGGTGGTGGTACAACGGACGTTGCGATTTTCCACGAAGGAATTATTCGTCACACAGCTGTTATTCCTTTCGGTGGAAATGTCATTACAGAAGATATCAAAGAAGGTTGCACAATCATGAAGCGTCAAGCGGAAATGTTGAAAACGAAATTTGGTTCTGCCTTGGCTTCTGAAAGTCAAGAAAACGAAATCGTTTGCATCCCAGGTTTGAGAGGGCGTGATCCGAAAGAAATTACGATTCGCAACTTGGCAAGTATTATTCAAGCGCGAATGGAAGAAATCATTGATTTAGTTCATTACGAAATTTTGAATTCTGGTTATAGCAAAAAGTTAATTGGTGGAATCGTTGTAACAGGTGGTGGGGCTCAATTGAAACACATTACCCAACTGTTCGAATACATCACAGGAATGGATACGCGCATTGGTTACCCAACTGAGCACTTGGCAAATAATAATCACATCGAAAATTTAACAAGTCCAATGTACTCAACAGGTATTGGATTGGTATTGAAAGGATTTGAAGCATTGGAAAAAAGCGGCATTACTGTAGAAGCTGCAAGTGCTGGATCGGTTAAAACACACTCTGAGAAAAACAGAGGTTCTTTCTTTGATACCATCGTTAAGAAAGGTAAAGATTGGTTCGCTGAAGAAGAATAAGGAATAGAAAAGTGATGTGAATTTAGCGAGAAACATTACAAAAGAAATAAAGAAACAACAACAATAAAAAGAGAGAATATGGAATTCGATTTACCAAAAGACACATCTTCAATTATCAAGGTAATTGGCGTTGGTGGTGGTGGTAGCAACGCAGTTAACCACATGTATGATCAGGGAATTATCGGTGTTGATTTTATCGTATGTAATACGGACCGTCAAGCATTGGATATTTCTCCAGTTCCTTATAAAATACAATTAGGTCCTTCCTTAACTGAAGGTCGTGGTGCTGGAGCAATTCCTGAAATTGGAATGAATGCAGCAATTGAAAACATTGAAGAAATTCGTGATTTGTTAGGAAAAAACACGAAAATGGTTTTCGTTACTGCAGGAATGGGTGGTGGTACAGGAACAGGTGCTGCTCCGGTAATTGCACAAGTAGCCAAAGAAATGGGTATTTTGACTGTGGGAATTGTTACTGTACCTTTCAACTTTGAAGGGCGTAAAAGAAGACAACAAGCAGAAGAAGGAATGGACAAAATGCGCCAAAACGTTGATACTTTATTGGTCATCAACAATGAGCGTTTAAGAGAGATAACAGGTAATTTGACAATTGGAAATGCCTTTGCTCAAGCTGATGATGTATTGACAACGGCTGCAAAAGGTATTGCTGAAGTAATTGCAGTTACGGGTGCAATCAACGTGGATTTCAATGACGTGAGAACGGTAATGAAAGATAGCGGTGTTGCAATTATGGGTAGCGCAGCAGCTGAAGGTGATAACAGAGCAACAGCTGCAGTTCAAGAAGCATTGAATTCACCATTGTTAAATGATAATGATATTAGCGGTGCGCAATACGTCTTATTGAATATCACATATGGTGATAAAGAAGTGTTGATGGACGAAATCACTGAAATCACGGATTACATTCAAGAAGAAGCAGGTTCAACTGCAGATGTAATTTGGGGTCACGGATACGATCCAACTTTGGGAGATAAATTAAGTGTTACACTTATCGCAACTGGTTTTCAATCAAACCCAATAACGGGTTTTGAAAAAGCACCAGCGAAAACTGTACGCACGCTTGATGATGAGCCAAAAAATGAAATCCTTGCTCCTTTGGAGTCTCCAACACAAGTTAACACCTTCAACAATGCAGTTGAAGTAAAAGCAGTCGTTGAAGAGCCTTTTTTGAAACCAGAAGCATTGAATGAAATCAACGTTGAAGCAACAAATTCATTTGTAGCACCAACACCAGAAAACGTATTTAAAGCGGAAGTTGAAGAGCAAAAAACAATGAGTTTTGATTGGGAGTTGGCGAATTCAGTAAGCGAATCAACTTCTGTTGAACCGAAGAAAGAGGAAGTAGTTCGTTTCTTGTTAGAGGATGATATGGAAGACAAAGTCAGCCTTGATCACCTCGCTGCGAAAACAATTCTTTCTCCAGAAGAACAACAAAAAAGAACACAAGAGCGCTTGGCTAAAATTCAAGAGTATACAACTAAATTGAAAAAAGCAGAAGGAATTGCTGAATTTGAAAATGAACCAGCGTATATCAGAAGAAACATCAATTTAGACAATTCTAAACCAAGTTCTGAAGAATCGTATAGCCGTTTCGGAGTGTCATCTGATGAAAACGGAACGACTTTGAGAAGTAATAATTTTTTACACGATAACGTTGATTGATTGACATTAGGACATCAAGATATTAGGACTTCAAGACATCAAGACATTAAGATGTCAAGATAGCAGGAGGACGGGATAATTTGAATTTCATAAGTCCTGTCATCTTAAAGTCTTAAAATCCTAAAGTCTAAATAGACAAAAAATGAGTTTTACAGAGAAGATTAATACGGATATCAAAAACGCAATGCTTGCCAAAGACAAAGAGAAATTGGCGGTTTTGCGCGACATTAAATCAAAATTGTTGTTGGAAGCAACTTCTGGAAACGGAGAAGCATCGGACGAGACAGCAATCAAGATTTGTGTTAAACTTCATAAACAACGTATGGAAACATACGAAATTTATAAAACACAAGGTCGTGAGGATTTAGCAGCAGACGAATTGTTCCAAGCACAAGTTATTGAAGGATACCTTCCTAAAATGATGAGCGAGGATGAAGTGAGAGCAGAAGTTGTTGCTGCTATTGCTTCAACAGGAGCAGCTGGACCTCAAGACATGGGTAAAGTAATGGGTGTGTTGTCTGGGAAATTGGCTGGTAAAGCCGATGGAAAGCTGATTGCAACACTTGTTAAAGAAAACCTAGCGAACTAAGTTTCTATTCTCCCCCGATAAATTTTCGAATTTATCTTATTGTTGTAAAAACGCGTTCCACTACAGGGGAACGCGTTTTTTGTTTACATCAATCTGCAACCATCTAATTTCTAACTTCTAAATTTGTATTTGCTTAGTATATTTGCACTATGACAAGTGAAACAATTAAAGAACAAATCGCAGAAATCATTCGCCATTATAACGCGAAAGGTTGGTCGCCCGCTACATCTACAAATTATTCATTCAAAGATGAAGCAGGTACAATTTGGGTTTCGCGAAGCGGAGTGGATAAAGCGCAATTCACAGCGAGTGATTTTATCACAGTGGACTCAACTGGTTTCGCAATTGGCGATTTTGTTGGTGTTAAACCTTCCGCGGAAACCTTGATTCATTGTGTCTTATATGAATTATTCCCCGAGACAAAGGTGATACTTCACAGCCATTCTGTTTATCCCGTTCTGATTTCCGCTGTTTTAGGTCCGCAAATTACCTTTGAAGGATACGAAGTTCAAAAAGGTTTTGAGGGACAAGCAACACATGAAAATGCAGTAAACATTCCAATTCTTGACAATACGCAGGATATGAAGGCATTTAAGGAAACACTGATGAATGAGGTAAATCGCATACAACATCATTCGTTCATCATGCGCAAACATGGAACGTATGCATGGGGCAAAAACCTATTCGAAGCAAAGCGCCATCTTGAAACATTGGACTATTTATGTCAATGCGAATGGATGCTAAAAAACGCATAATCTAGTATCAGAAATCACTAATAATAAATCACAAATCCGCAGCTATGGCAATTTTATCAATCCCAGAAAACAAAATCGAACTTAGAAATCCAGCAGAAATCCGCTCTTTTTTCAAAGAGAGAGGTATTTTCTTTGATCAGTGGACATGCGATGTTGTCTTTGATGACAATGCTTCTCAAGAAGATATTTTGGCTGCATATTCAAAGGATTTAACGCCTTTCATGGAACAAGGAGGTTACCAAACAGCAGATGTAATTTCAATCAACAAATTAACTGAAAACTACGAAGCAATTCGCACGAAATTCCTTGCCGAGCATATACATTCAGAAGACGAAATTCGCTTCTTTGTAGATGGACAAGGATTGTTTTGGTTCAATCTAGAAACGGAACCTGTATTCAATTTACTCTGTGAAAAAGGCGATTTAATTTCTGTTCCTGCGGGCACGAAACATTGGTTTGATGCTGGTGAAACAAATCCATTCGTTAAGGCAATTCGCATATTTATCGACATGAGCGGGTGGGTACCGCAATATACAGAATCGAAATTAGAGCAGAAATTTGCTGATTTTAATATGCCGAAGTAATTTTTTTGGTTAGTTAGAAATTCACAACATACCCAATATTAATTCCTATCATGCGCAAGTTCGTATGATACAGTTCTGCAATTTTGTGTTCGTGAATTTGATTCGTTGATACATTGATAAAACGTGCATTTATATCGCCTGATGTATGTGTTACTTGCGTATCGTGCACCTCGTCTTGCATGTAGCGAACATTTACATATTCAAAATGATTGAATCCACTTAAATAACTTGCTGAAATTGTTAGCTTGTGCGTGTTTTCTGAAGAAATTCCTTTGAAGAGTTTTTCCATTGAAATTTGAGCACCCATTTCACCACCATAAACGAAACCAGCAAAACGGTGCGTAGTTTCACGATCCAAGGCTTGACAACCATCCTCATCGAGCGGATCGGCTATAACAATTTTTGTTTTGAAATTTGCAAGACCAATTTGGGGTGTAATAAATCCACGAACAGCGCGATAATCTCTTCCAATCATCACTTTTGTTCCGATTAAATACTTGTGCATCGAACTGGTATAAGAAACGTCTGTAGTCGTTTGTGATCCATCATCAAATAAGTAAGTTTGTCGCAATGTTTTACTAGAATAGTTTCCCCAGCTTGCTTTCAATTCTAAAAATATAGGCGCTGTATAAAATGGTGAATAAGCCCCAGAAAACCCAATTCCGATGTTGGTTCCCATTTTAGGCATTTCGCTCTTCATTGGCATGTCGATTGGAATAAATGTCCCGATTTGACCATGCTGTGAAAATCCACTGAAGCTGATACTTGCCAAAAGAAAAAGTAAGATTGATTTCATAAGCATATGTTTGTAGTATTTTACATTTAAAACTGCTAAAAGTTACAGAGCACGTACAAATGATATACCACGATTTCGATTTGCCTTATTCAAGTAAAAATTATGCTTCCTAAACAGTAGAACCCGTTGATTATTCTTTTCTTTGCACCTTGAAATAGCCATTCATTACAGTTGGCAAATCGATTTGACCGTTTAAAAGCAACTTAAAAAATGAAATTTGAAAATGTAAAATACATCCTTACGGATATTGAGGGGACAAGCACATCTGTTAAGTTTGTTTACGATGTTTTGTTTCCGTATTTCCGCACACATATTGGTGAATTGCGTGATTTAGTAGCGCAAGAAAGCGTTCAAACTGCATTTCGACAAACGGTAGAATTGGCAGCTAGTTTAGAAAATAAAAAGCTAAATTCAGTTGACGATATTATCAACACTTTGTATCGTTGGAGCGAAGAAGATCGCAAAATCACACCATTGAAAACGGTTCAAGGAATTTTATGGCAAAAAGGCTATGAATCTGGTGAAATAAAAGGTCATGTTTACGAAGAAGTGGCAGATGCTCTGAAATCATGGAAAGAAAAAGGGCTTGAGTTGGGCGTTTTTTCTTCTGGCTCAATCGCAGCTCAAAAGTTGATTTTTGGTTTCAGTGAAGCGGGTGATTTAACACCTTATTTCTCGCATTATTTTGATACAACTACAGGAGGGAAGCGAGAAACTGAAACCTATCCTAAAATTGCAAATGCAGTGAATGTTCCTGCTGTAGCCATTCTTTTTCTTTCAGATATTGTTGAAGAATTGGAGGCTGCAAAGGCTGCTGGATTCCAAACAGTGCAGCTGGTGCGACCAGGAACAGAAAGTAATTGGCCACAAACCGTTGCCGACTTCACAGAAATAGAAATAAACTAATTATCAAATCGTTAATTTTTCAAATCCTCAAATTTCGACTATGAGCAATTTCCGCACTATATGGACAACCGAAGATAAGTATGTTGAAGTAATTGATCAACGCAAATTACCACATGAATTTGTTGTTGTGAAATTAGAAACCTACGAAGACGCTGAAGAAGCGATCAAAGACATGACCGTTCGTGGCGCTCCACTAATTGGCGCAACAGCAGCCTATGGAATTTATTTGGCTGTGCGAGAAATGATTGAAGATGAATTGGATGGGTCTTTTTTAGATCAAGCTTTTACCGATTTGCGTGCGTCTCGTCCAACAGCCGTAAATTTATTTTGGGCGCTGGATAAAATGCGTGAAGCATTGGATAAGAGCGATGGTGATTTCTTGAAAACTGCTTGGGAGGCTGCTGCTGCAATTGTTGAAGAAGACGTTGAAACGTGTCGAATGATTGGTGTTCATGGTTTACCATTAATTGAAGAGATTTCAAATCGCAAGAAAGGTGAAGTAGTCAACATTTTAACGCATTGCAACGCTGGAATGTTGGGTTGTGTTGAATGGGGAACAATTACATCGCCAATCTACCAAGCAATGGAAAAAGGACTAAAAGTACACGTTTGGGTGGATGAAACGCGCCCACGGAATCAAGGTTCTAATCTCACATGTTACGAATTGACGCGTCATGGGGTTCCGCATACACTTATCGTTGACAATGCTGGTGGACACTTGATGCAACACGGAATGGTGGACATGGTTATTGTGGGAACAGATCGCACAACACGCAATGGAGATGTGGCAAATAAAATTGGAACGTATTTGAAAGCTTTGGCTGCGAAAGATAACAATGTACCGTTTTATGTGGCTTTGCCTTCAACAACCTTAGACATGACAATTCGCGATGGATTGAAAGAAATTCCAATTGAAGAACGCAACCAAGACGAGGTACGCTACATGTTTGGAAAAGGCGCAAACGGTAAAATTCAACCCGTATTGATTTGCCCAGAAACAACCCAAGCAAGTAATTATGGCTTCGACGTAACGCCAGCACATTTAGTAACAAAAATTATAACGGAACGCGGCGTTTGTGACGCTTCGGAAGAAGGATTGGTGGGTTTGTTTCCGGAGTATAAATAAGAAAATAGTAACAGAATTATATCCTCTGTGCGATTAGTCGTATAGGGGATTTTTTTTGCAAAAACATTTCCCTTAAAGAATAACTGTTACCCAAGGATCTTCTCTCGTTTCACGGATCATTTTTCCCGAACGCTTGTAGAAACGGTAGAAAGCTTCTTCTCCATTTGGAGCAAAGAAAATCTCGATTTTAGGAACACCATTCGAATATGTAATTGCCTTACTGATGAGCTGTTCTGTTTGATCATAGAGCAGCACAACAATGGTTTTCCAGCGTTTATAAATTCGTTCACGCTCTTTCACTACCCAGCGACCAGTTTTGTATCCATTCACATACAATCCTTCTTCTTTTACGGTAATAGGATAGTTTAGATAAGTATATAGATTGGCCGCACCGTTTAAGGTATCATTGATGTAATGTGCATCAAGTCCGATGCGTTCTTGTTGATCGCGAAAAATCCAGTTGCCATTCCGAATCCCATTTTCATTTGATTCACCTATTTCATATGGATTCCAATTTAAATCGTACAGAACCCACGAATAATGAACGCCTTTTATCGTCGTATCACGCTGTGAAAAGGTTAAAAAGGGTAGAAAAAGAAAGAATAGTAATTTCACTTTGTTTGAATTGGATTGTAGTTCAAAAATACAGTTTTTCAACCATAAAAAAATCCTCTCCATCCGCGGCTGCAGACAAAGAGGATTTTATTTTCTAGTTGATTGACTATTCAGCGATTACCACTGAATAACTTGTTGCTTGAGCACCTAATTTTATGTGCACAAAATACGTTCCAGCGTACAATGTTGTAACATCGAAATAAGCAATTGTACTTCCTTTTTGAATGGTTTGCGTTTGAATTACTTTTCCATTCGCATCCCTTAAGTCAATTACGATTTCATTCGTCGTTAAACCTGTTGTTTGAACCATGATAATATCAGCTGAAGGATTTGGGAACACCTTGAAATCTACTTTTTTCGTTTCGTCAATTCCTGCCGTTGATGTGTAAGTTGTAACAGCTTCTGTTATACTTGTAACTTTACCAGCGGATTTCACACCATAAAAGGTGGGACCAACTGCATAGGGATATGCCGAATTATGATTGGCATCAACCGTTGCAAAGTAACAATAGATTCCTGCTGGATATTCTGGTGTTACACAATAACGACCGTTATGTACATCTAAATAATCCGCTTGACCTGCATGCGCAACAAATTCATAATCTTCACGGAAATAGCCCAGCGGATAAGTTGAACTAACATTAGGACCATCAGCAACATCTGTTCCATTTGCCCAAACTGTTCGTGTTGTTATGTTTCTTAATTGATACCCGGATTTGATGCGTACGATTCCACCAGTACCATCTGCATTTGCAGATCCGTACGCTCCATAAATTGGGAAACCGTCATAGGCATAACCAATTAATGGTGAGTGTTCGCTCGTATTGATAGCATACAAACCATCTGCTGCATATAAATCACAAATCGCAGCAATTTCCTCGTATGGAATTCCCTCGAGTTTGTGCATGCTGAAAGCCAATTTTTGATTTTCAGGTAATTGCTCAATAGCTGCGAAGAGAATACTTGCTCGCTCTTTGTTTTCTAACAAAATTCCCGGATGATCAAAATGTGGTTTTAATAAATTCTCAACATGGTCATTCTGTTCAATTGAGATGGTAAACCCAAGGCGCTTTTTCCGTGATTTTTTGCGGAAATGTTCCTTACACTTGTTCACCGTAATGCGATAAATCCAGGTAGACAATTTTGAATCACCTTTGAATTGTTGAATCGATGTAAATACAGTTGTGAAAACTTCTTGCGTTACATCTTCAGCGTCTTCCTGATTTTGCAAGAGATTGAAGGAAAGGTTATACACGTTCGAAGAAAAAGTATCAATGAGTTGATTGAAAGCTAATTGACATCCTTCCTTCAAGGCATTAATTTCTTCTTGACTTTCCAATTTTCGAACTTTGTTCGTTAGATGACATGAAGATAAGAAACTTGCGTTAGGATGAGAAATTCTTATTTTTTTCGGCCTTTCTTTTTCTTATCAACTTTTTTAAAATAGTATTGATTATTAGATAAACTAACGTCAGCCGGAAGCTCAATCCAATCAGTAGTTACATTAAATTGACCTTTGTCGGTAACCAATGGCATCTGGAAGTTTGGTACACATTTTTCCCAACGGTACAAAACACGGCTTCCTTTTTCTTTAATCGAAAGTGTTGGTGGATTCGTTTGACGCAAGTACTGATCAAAAATCAAGGATAAATCCAGTTTTAACTTTTGACTCATGAAATTCTCAATTTGTTGCGTCGTAACTACTTGGTGATAAAAGGCTTGGTTCATTTCTCTCAGCATTTCGCGAAAGAGTGTGTCGTTATTGGCAATTGTACGAATGGTATGAATCAGGTTAGCACCTTTGTAATACATGTCACCACTTCCTTCTTCATTTACTCCATAGGGGCCAATAATTGGTTTGTCGTTTACAATGCTTCTGCGTTCACCACGGCAATATATTGCGCCTGCTTTTGCTCCTTTGTAATATTCTACGAATAAGGATTCACTATAGGTTGTAAATCCTTCGTGAACCCACATATCTGCAATGTCAGCGGTTGTGATGTTGTTTCCAAACCATTCGTGCCCTGTTTCATGCACGATGATATAATCCCACCACATACCTTGTCCAGTTCCGCTCAAATCACTACCCAGATAGCCTTTTTTGAAGTTGTTTCCATAAGCAACAGCACTTTGGTGTTCCATTCCGAGATAAGGTGATTCAACCAGTTTATATCCATCTTCATAAAATGGATAAGGACCGAACCAATATTCAAACGCTTTTAGGGTTAAATGAACATCCTTGAATTGCTCGCGCGCTTTTTCTTCATTGGCACGTAATACCCAATAGTCAACATCCAATTCACCTTTTTCTCCTTGGTAAGGATCTTTCCACGTAACATAATCGCCAATGTATGGAATGATGCAATAATTGTTGATTGGATTGACAACCTTCCATGAATAGGTCGTTGTATTGCCTTCGTTTTTTTCTGTTGAAGTTAATCGTCCGTTGCTAACGCATACCAAATCAGATGGACATGTAAAATGCGTTTCAACTCCCAGCTCTGGTTCGTCCGATTGCGTGTCTTTGCAAGGATACCAAACACTTGCTCCTAAGCCTTGACATGCAACGCTCACCCAATCTTTTTTGTTTTGATCCTTTTTCCAAATAATCCCACCATCCCACGGAGCGTTTTTTGCAACACGCGGTGATCCATGAAAATAGGCGAGGATGCGATAGTGCGATTGTGATTCAAGTGTTCCAATATTTAAGGGAATTAAATAAGTATTTTTTAAACGAAATGCTGTTGGTATTATCTGTTTAATGGCCATTTCATTTTGCATTACAACGATACTGTCCAAAACCATTGGTTCTTGCAGGTCAATTTGAAAAACAGGATTATGAACTTCTTTAGTGGTGCGAAAAGTGATGATATTCTTCCCACTTAATTGCTTGTTTGAAATATCAAACGAAACAGAAAGATCGTAATGTTCAAGATTCCACCAGTCTCGTCCTACGCCATTTCCACCGCGAAGTTCATCTGCCGAAAGTTGACTGAAAGCTGGAAAAAATATAAGGGTAAAAAATAAAGTTTGAAATAATTTCATTCACGCAATTAGTTATCACGTTGCATCAGAAAATCAGCTAAAGCAATTAAACTAAGTTTATTTTGATCTGCAACATTAATTTGTTTCAAGGAGTTCATCGCGAAATCATAATGTTTTTTCATTTCAACTTCACATGCTTCTCTCGCACCAATATCGGAAAATAAATCCCTCGTTTTTGAAACTTTTAGAATTAAATCTTGTTCTGTTTCAAGCTGACTTAATAATTCCCTTTGAGCTGAATTAGCCAATTCTTTCGCCTTTAGATTTAATAAGGTTTTTTTGTTTGAAATTACATCACCACCAACTTGTTTACCAAATTTCTCCGGGTCAGCATAAAGATCGAGAATATCATCTTGTATTTGGAAAGCAATTCCAAGGTGTTGACCAAAATCGTATAAGTGTTGACGGTCGTCTGCATTCGCTTCTGCTACAATTGCTCCAAGTTCTAATGCGCAACCAAGCAACACTGATGTTTTCAGACGAATCATTTCAACATATTCCTCAATTCGCACATCTGAACGTGATTCAAAATCCATGTCCATTTGTTGACCTTCGCATACTTCTTGTGCCGTTCGGTTAAAAACGTGTAACAATTCTGCTAAGTGTTTTGGATCCTGTTTCGCTAAAAGTTGATAGGCTTTTACAAACAAAACATCACCAGAAAGAATAGCAATGTTTTGATTCCATTTGGTATGCACCGTTTCCTTTGCTCTTCGCAAGGGCGCTTCATCCATGATATCATCATGAATCAAGGTGAAATTATGGAATACTTCAACAGAAAGTGCAGCATTTATAACTGCTTCTTTTTGCAAACCAAATAATTCAGCACCCAACAATGTTAGCATTGGACGCATACGTTTCCCACCCAACTGCATAAAATAGCGCAAAGGGTCGTATAAATTTGAAGGTGTTTTTGGGAAATCTAGTTGATTGATTTCGTTTTCAAGAAGGGTAGAATAAACAGCTAAATCGCGCATTAGTCTTTGATCAAATTCATTAAATAAGTTCCGTATCCACTTTTAACAAGTGGTTCAGCAATTTGTTTTAATTGATCTTTAGAAATAAATCCATTGCGGTAAGCAACTTCTTCAATGCAACCAATTTTCAATCCTTGGCGCTCTTCAATTACTTGAACGAATTGTCCAGCTTGCATCAATGATGTAAATGTTCCCGTATCCAACCATGCTGTTCCGCGATCTAAAACGGCAACTTTCAATTTTCCTCTACGAAGATATTCAGCATTAACATCTGTGATTTCGTATTCTCCTCGTGCTGAAGGTTGCAGGTTTTTTGCTATTTCAACTACAGAATTATCGTAGAAATACAAACCAGGAACGGCATAATTTGATTTTGGTTGTTTCGGTTTTTCTTCAATGGAAACAGCGTTCATTTCTTCATCGAATTCCACAACGCCATAACGCTCAGGATCGCTAACGTGATATGCGTATACTACTCCACCTTCAGGATTGTTATTTTCCTTCAATAAGTTGTCCATTCCAACGCCATAGAAAATATTATCACCTAAAACTAGTGCAACTTTCTCATTACCGATGAATTCTTCACCAATTACAAATGCTTGAGCAAGTCCATTTGGAATTTCTTGAACAGCATACGAAAATGAACATCCTAGAGAGGATCCATCACCTAATAATTTTTCAAAATGAGGTAAATCGTGCGGTGTTGAGATAATTAATACTTCTTTAATACCAGCGCTCATCAAAATTGAAAGCGGATAATAAATCATTGGTTTATCATAAATTGGCATTAATTGTTTGGAAACAGCCAATGTTAATGGATGTAAACGGGTGCCTGAACCTCCGGCTAAAATAATTCCTTTCATAGTTAAAGTATATGAATAAAAACCTTAAAACATTATGCTTTGTCTGTTGATTTATCTGAATCGGTTGAATTTGTATTCCCATCAGAAATCGTGCTTCCATCTTCTGAAGTTAATTGTAATTCGGACCAGTCTAATTCAGATTCCTCCGCATACGCATCGAAATAGGGTTCCTCGAATGATTTTGTAGTTAATCTTCTTTCAAGTGACAATAATAAACATGGAAGTAAGATTAAATTCGTGAACAAAGCCACAAAATAGGTAATTGCTGACAAATAACCCAAGGCTTGTGTTCCTCCAAAATCAGAGAAAATGAAAACGATGAAACCGAAGAACAAAATCACGGAAGTATAAATTATACTTAAACCTGTTTCGCGAATCGACATTGCAACACAATCCTTTAAATCCCATTTTTTCTGTTTCAATTCTTGACGGTATTTCGCTAAGAAGTGAATCGTATTATCAACGGTTATTCCAAGTGCAATAGAGAAAATCAACAATGTGGATGGCTTCAATGGAATATTAAACCAACCCATAATTCCAGCAGTCACGACCATTGGAATGATATTCGGGATCATCGAAACAACCACCATTCTAAAGGAAGAGAACAAGAAACTCATCAAGATGGCAATTGAAATAATTGCAAAAACGATACTTGACAGTAAGTTGTTGACCAAATATTGTGTTCCTTCTGAAGCAACTACTGAAGTACCAGTTAATGTTACATCGTAATATTCATTGTCGATTGCTTTGCGCAAGTTCGTAACAAATGTTGGTTTGGAGTAGTATGTTTTAATTAATTCTGTATCGGTGTCAAATTTGTATTGTAAGTCAGAATTACTTTTTGAAAGCAAGGCTGTTACACCGTTGTAGATGTTTGAATAATTTTCAAATAAAGAATCAATGTATACTTTTTTTCCAGCCTCTACTTTTTTGAACAAGCGCTCAATATCCTTCTTATCAGGATTCATGATACTATCGATATTCGCTTTTACCTTAGCAACTTGATCTGACACCTGATACGAACCTATGTCTTTCATTTGTGTTCGAACACGTAAAATGAAATGGGTTGTATCTACCAATTCCTTAATAGAAAAGGCTGAATTATTATTGGTTGCAGAAAAGTTCTCTAAATAGCGCGATAAGCGTCCTTTGTCACGATTCGAAATGATAGTATATCGCTCTGGATTATTGTCGTAATAAGCCATATTCACCACTTTTACAAAGTCAACGATGGATATTGTTTTTGCAAACAAAGTGTCACGCGCCATCATATTTTGAACTTCTTCAACTTTGCTTAAGGTGTTTTTACCAAACAAACGTCCCTTTTCTTTATAATCAATCATTACTTCAAATGGAACTGCTCCACCGAAGTTTTTCTCCATAAAATGGATGTCTTTCAAAATTGGATCATTCGAAGGTAAGTCACCGGTGATGTTTCCAGTAACTTTCATTTTGAACATTCCCAATGCAGCCACCGTTGTTAAAACGATTGTTACAATGTACACTAATGTTCTTCTGTGCTCAGTGATGTAAACTAATTTTTCGAGGAATCCAGTCGCCAATTTGCGGTCTAAATGCTTTAAATGTCGTTCTGGTGGATTCTTTAAGAAGGAGGCAAAGATTGGAACCAATGTTAAGGAAACAACATAGCACAACATGATGTTGATAGAAGAAATTACACCAAATTCGAAGAACTTTTCGGAATTCGTAAACAAGAAAGTTATGAAACCTAGGGCTGTTGTAACGTTCGTTAAAAACATTGCAATTCCCGTCTTACTCACCACGCGGTGCAAGGCTTTCATTTTGTTGCCGTGATGCCTGTACTCCTGATGGTATTTGTTGTAGAGGTAAATACAATTCGGAATACCAATTACAATCATTAATGGAGGAATTAAAGCCATCATAATGGAAACGGTATAACCCATTGTACCAATTGTTCCGAGTGCCCAAATAACGGAGACGCCAACAACGGTCATACAGATGAGGACGGCTCTAAACGAGCGGAAGAAGAAATACATTAACAAAGAACTCACCAACATGGAAAGTCCAATAAAAACATACATTTCTTTTTGTATACGTTTAGCTAGTACAACCCGCAAATAAGGGAGTCCAGCCCAGCGCATTGGACCAAATTGTTTTGTGTAAGTTCCGGCTAAATTTTGAATATCAAATACAACTTTAGATTTCTTATTGTCTGACAAATATTTTTCATCCAAACCTATCATCATCAATGAAACGTGCGTTGAATCATTGTATAACATATTGTTATAGAGCGGATTGTTCTTTATTTCTCTGCGTATTGAATCAATCGTTTTTTCGTTGTAATGGATATCAGAAAAGATGCGCTGAATATCAAATTTCTTATCTGCTTTGTTATTGTGAAGGGTAAACAATGTTGCTTCAGAAATGATGGATTCAACGCCGTCAAGTTGGAGTATTGAATCACCTAATTCTTTCCATTTTAGGAAATTTTCTTTTGTATAAAGTGAATCTGTTTGGATGGCAAGAACCAATGTTCCTCCATCTTCCCCAAAGCGTTCCTTGAATAATTTATAGTTGCGTGTTGTCGGCGAATCCTTGGGTAAAATAATCCCGTATTTGTTCTCCATTTTGAGACTTGTTACAGCATAGTAGCCATAATAAACAGTCAAGAGTGTAATCACTCCTAAAATGAAAAAACGGTTTTTAAGGATAAAATTGGCGACTCTATTCCACATTCTTTTTCTGAATTTATTCCAAACAAGTCAACAAAAGTAATGAAATTAAAAGAGATGTCAAATTTTCTAGGGCTTCAAGTCCTCTTTTAACCATTCAAAAAACGAGCGTTGCCACACTAAACTGTTTTGCGGGCTTTGAACCCAATGACTTTCTGTTGGGAAATATAAGTACTTGCTTTTCAATCCTTTTAATTGTGCTGCTTGAAATGCTTGCATTCCTTCGCTTTCAGGTACTCGGAAATCCATACCTCCGTGAATTACTAAAATTGGTGTGTTCCAGTTGCTTACATAATTATGCGGACTGTTTTTCTTGTAGTTTTCTTTGTTGGCATCCAACCAATACGCACCGCCATGATCCCAATTCGCGAAGAACAATTCTTCGGTCGTTCCATACCAACTTTCAAGGTTGAACAAACCACAATGTGCAATGAATGTCTTGAAGCGATTTTCGTGTATCCCCGCCAACATATAAACAGAATAACCTCCATACGAAGCGCCAACGGCACCAAGTCTCGTTTCATCAACGTACGGTTCTTGCGATGCGTTGTCAATTGCTACTAAATAATCTTTCATCGCTTGTCCTCCCCAATCTTGCGAAATAGCGTCGTTCCATTCTTGACCAAAACCTGGCAAACCGCGTCGATTTGGCGCAACAACAATGTACCCATTTGATGCCATCAAGGCTAAATTCCAACGATAGGAGAAAAATTGGCTCACTGGACTTTGGGGTCCTCCCTGACAGTATAATAAAGCTGGATATTTTTTTGTGGCATCGAAATTTGGTGGATACACCATCCAAACCAACATTTTCTTTCCATCTGTTGTTTCAACCCAACGTTCTTCAACTTTCGGCATGGTCAGTTTTGATAAAATATCCTTGTTGACTTCTGTTAATTGATTGACTTTTCCTTTTTTGATGTTGATTTCATATAAATCGGTAGGAGCCACCATAGATTGACGTCCAGCATAAATATTATCGCCGAAAATGGATAAACTCACATAATCATATTGGCCTTCTGTTAGTTGTTTGTAAGTTCCAGTTGCTACGTCTAAATCGAAAACATGAACAGTTCCTTTGATTGCGGCCAAGAAGAAAATACGTTTTCCAGACGGATGCCATGCAAAATCAGTTACAGATAAATCGATAGCTTTTGTGAGGTTTTTATCTTTTCCAGCATTATCGCGTACAATAATATCGTTTTTGTCAGCTTCAAATCCGTTGCGTGCCATGCTCAACCATGCCAATTGATTCATAGATGAGAATGCTGGATTGTTATCGTAGCCTTTGTAACCTTCGGTTAATGTGCGGGTTTCTTTTGTGTCAATGACATACTCGTATAGTTCGCTATTCGTGCTTTGAGCAAATTCTTTACCCTGTAATTTCTTTGAAGTATAAATGATTTTTTTTGAGTCGTTCGAGAAACAAAATTGCTCACTTCCTCCGTGTGGAGGTAAGATGCCATCATACATTTCTCCGTATAAAACATCTGTTCCAGTTGGAGCAATTTCTTTGGAAGTTGAAATGGCGTGAACAAACAAATGACGACGATTATAATCATCAAAATGATCCCAGTGGCGATACATTAAATCATCTTCGATGCGTGCGTTTGCTTTTGGAAGATCTGGATATTTGTCGTTGACCGTTTGACGCATTTTCACCGCTTCGATCGCAATTAGAGAACGTTCGTTGGGTGCGATTTTGAATCCCTCTAATTCAATTTCTTTGAAGGCCGAACGCTGAGTTTTATTGCTTCCATCTGCTTCCATCGAATAGATTTGCATGCCATCTTTTTCCGTCGACATGAACCAAATGGTATTATTGATCCCCCATTGCGCTTCGTATTCCGAAAAGGGTGTTTCAGTCAATTGTTTGCTTTTATTCGTGCGAAGATCCACTACAAACAAATCGGTATTTCCTTTGTTGGCAGCCATATCGAATGTTCGTTGACTGTATATTAAATACTGTCCATCTGGCGAAACCGTTCCACCTGAAACGCGCTTCAATTGCCATAAAATTTCAGGAGTCAAAGTGGATTGCGCAAACGAAAGAGCGCCAAAACCAAGACAAAAACATGCGAATAAAACTTTCATTTTTCCAATTTTTAGGGAAGTGAAGGTAGTTATTTTTCTGGCTGATGCATACAATTGCGCAGATAATTTTGGAGTGCAAAATTTCGATTGACTATGCTAAACGTTTCATTGAACACTACAATTCTATGCCTGATTCTGAGTTACCAGAAAAAAATGCTGAAAATAGAACAAAAGTTGCTTTTTTGGCTTGAATTCAACAGATTAAAGCTTAACTTTAGGTATGTTCTAAAAATGTTGAAGATGGAATGGTACACAAAAAATAGATGGTGGATTTGGTCAGTAATGGGCGTCTACTTGGTATATAGAATTTTATTTAGCATGTATTACTAGAAAAAAGTTCCTCAATAACAAGTGTTTCTCTTGCAATGTGTTGAAGTTCATAATAACAAGCGGGAATAATACAAATCTGTTTGATAAAGGTTCACAAAACAAAAAAGCGAATGCCTTTCGGATTCGTATCATTTTTACCTGAGCCGCATCTTCGCAATAAAACGTCGCTAACGCTGTGGAAAAAAGTGAATGGGAGATGCTGTGCATGTAAGGTGATTTATCTTAAAAAGACGAAACCCAGAACTATGTCTGGGCTTCTTTTTAGTATTTTTAAGTGCAGCATTAACGCCATTGGCTAACTTGGCACTGGGACAAAATTACGGTTATTTATTTAAATGGTAAAATAGTTATATCTTTGTTAAAAGTAACTTTTATACGATGAAAATTACCATTAAAGTAACAGATAGAAAAACCTCCACAAGAATTGATTTAGCTGATTTAAAAAAGAAAGCAAATGTAGTTTTTAATAAGGATGTTCTACCTCAAATTGCACAGGCAAAAGCAAAGCAAAAACCATCGAATACAGTTAAATGCAACAACCCTATTTAAGAATTTTTGCTGGATGTAATGGTTCTGGCAAATCAACTTATTCACATGTTTTTTCTCAAGATGCCTTCCCGTTTGACTATGATAAACGTTTCCTTGAACGCTACAATTCAATGCCTGATTCTGAGTTACGAGAAGAAATCGCTAAAAATAGAACGTCAGAAGAATTTTTGAATGAATCTAATTATGCTGTTACTAATAGCGAATCATTTGCTTTTGAAACCAATTTATTTCCTTTTCCTACAGCATTAATCACAAAAGCTAAAACGCATGGTTTTAAAATAGAAATGTACTTTTTTTGTTTGAATTCTATAGAATTAGCAAAAGAAAGAGTTGAAATCCGTTCAAGAAACAATTGTTTTATACAATTATAATCCATCCATCCATGATTCCCAAATTAACAGTTGATTTAGAACCTAGTAATAATGAATTGCAACAATCTAAGTTGAGAAAAATTCTACTCTTGAATCGTTTTCTTTTTGCGGTAGTTCTGAAGAAAAGAAATTGCAGTTAGAAAGAGTAAGGTTATACTTATTAAGCCAATGGTGTAAATGAAATTTTGTTCAATGGACACATCGCGCATTGACATAAAAACAAACGCATTTACAGCAAGTAGCAGCGTTATCATAAATCGTTGAAACCACCTTATTCCCTTCATTTAGAATCGTTTGATTGGATTAAATATAAATGAAAAAAATTAAAATCCAAAAAAAGCAATTAAAAATATACTGTTTTGATCAATAAAAAATTTCTAATAAAACAGGTTTTGCGGAAGTGGCAATGTACTTGTCCAATTCAAGGAAATAGTTTTCGGAAACCATTGGACAGCCCAAACTATTGCAAATTTCATAGGGTTGTTCGACATCTGGAACACAAGAATAGCGGTGCAAGACCACTAAACGTTCAAAGGCTTTATTATTGCTTGGATCCAAGCCGTGTAATTTATAGGATTTCCCAAAATTACCGATGTAGGAAGCACCAATTTTATATTTACCAATCGAAGTACAATAGGAATTTGGAACGTTGCTAAATATCAAACTGTCGCGGTATTCGGTATTCGATCCACTTCCATGAGCAACAAGTCCAGCGCTAACAACTTTCATGGAATCTAAATCATACACAAACAAGCGTTTCTTACCAGAATTCATGTGCATATCGATTAGAATGGCATAACGCTGATTGTAACTCGAATGTGCTTTGAGATAGGTTTTCGCAGCTTCAGCTTTTGTTTGAATGCGAGCTGCTTGGATTGAGTCTTGATTAATTTCGCTTGCTAGTGTTTCAGAATTACTTTCGGACGCAGGCATAAGCGGATTTTGTCCGCAAGCACTTAAAACACAACTAAGTAAAAAAAGGAGAGAAAGAAATTTCATAAACTGAGTTTGATTAACAGTTTTTGAAAATACAGTATAAATGGAAAGAAGTTTAATTTGAGTTGGAAAAAAATGTTAATTCAGAATCAAAACCCTTTTTCAAGCAAAATGGCAGCCATTTCTTCCTGCAATTTTTTTGCTTCTTCAGCGGCGCGTTCAGCGAAGTCTAAACCATTTGACGCGTAAATGATTCCACGAGAAGAATTCACCAATAAACCACAATCATCATTCCAACCAAAGTGTGAAACATCTTGTAACGAACCACCTTGAGTACCAACACCTGGTACTAAAAAGAAATGATCTGGCACAAGCTTACGCACTTCACCAATTCCTTCGGCACGCGTAGCGCCAACAACATACATTAGGTTGTCTTTTGTTCCCCATTCTGCAGATTTACGCAAAACATGTTTGAACAATTCTTCCCCTTTTTCGTCTTTGATCATTTGAAAATCCAAAGCGCCTTTGTTCGATGTTAAGGCTAATAAAATCACCCATTTATTCTCGAATTCCAAGAAAGGTGTTACGCTGTCTTCACCCATATAAGGTGCAACAGTAACTGAATCACAGTTCAAATAATCGAAAAAAGTTTTTGCGTAATAACTTGATGTATTTCCAATATCACCGCGTTTTGCATCAGCAATCGTGAAGATGTTTTTTGGAATGTAATCAATTGTTTTTTGCAATGATTCCCATCCTTTTGGGCCGTAGCATTCGTAAAAAGCGATGTTTGGTTTATAGGCCACACAAAAATCTTTTGTTGCGTCAATAATTGCTTTGTTGAACTCAAAAATCGGATCTTCCGTTTCCAATAAATGGGCTGGAATTTTTGATAAGTCAGTGTCTAAACCAACGCATAAAAACGATTTTTTTGAGCGAATTTGGGCAACTAATTCTTGACGTGTCATGCTACGAATTTTGAGAGAACAAAAGTAAGAACTTTTTTAAGGAATCACAATCTGTCCAACATCTTTCGTGCGAACAGAGAAATATCCTAAGCATCCACCTGAAAAATTCGAAGTTGGATTTGCAGGTGTTGCTCCTTGTTCGTTTTGCTGCAAGGTGTAGAAATAATCGTAAACCGTTTCTTCAATGCCAAACATAACAACATCAATCGTATCTCCAGGTCCTATTTCTCCAGCAAACAATGGTTCCATCATCATGTTTCCATCGTTGTATTGATCTGATTGAATGAAATTTCCTTTCAAACGGGTACCATTTTCGAACAGATTGAACTGATAATAGTTATTCACACCAGCAATGTCTTGACGCAAAGGAACAACTGCATGAATTGTATCTGGGCCAAAAGCAAATTCAAATGTTTGAACCGAACTCAAAGGAATGTCTTGCATCATTTTACCTGAAGCAACAAAGACCTTTCCATCAACGCTTACTGTTAATGTGTAGGTTCTACCTTCACTTACGGCGTAACCTGTGCATTCATAAACACCTGGAGAAACCAAGTTCAATGAAGTGGATGCACCCAAATCGTCAATCAATGTAACCACTGCATTATCAACTGTTGGAAAGGCAATTCCTTGATCGATATCCAACGATTTAGTGATTTTAACCTGATGTGTTGTTTCACCCAAGGTCACAAATCCTTCAATTACAAATTGTGGATCTTTTGAATTCAAATCAACATCAATGACTTTTGTGCATGATGCATTTATTCCGCCAATCAAAAGCGCAATCAAAGCCGTTTTTAGGAGTAATTTCATCTTCATATCACTTGAATTTAAAGTTGTAAGTTATAGATGGTACCCATCTAAATAAGGATGTTTGAACAGCTTCTGTAACAGCCGGATTATCTGCGTTTTGCCTGAATGTAATCGAGTAGGCATTTTCTCGTCCGTAAACATTGTACACGGAAAAGTTCCAACTACTTTCAAACTTTTCAGTGTTTTTGCGGTACCAAGTTACACCAATATCCATGCGGTGGTATGCAGGCATGCGGTAGCCATTGCGCTCGGTGTACAACAATTGTGTTTCACCATCGATTGTGTATTTCCCAGAAGGGAAGGTGACAGCATTTCCTGTATAATAAATAAACAATGCAGAGACAGATAATTTTGGGCTTACATCGTAAATTCCAACCACCGATAAATCATGTGTACGATCCTGTTTTGAAGCGTACCATTGGTTGTTGTTTATACCATCAATTTTTCGTTCTGAACGCGATAAGGTATAACCCACCCATCCAGTGAATTTGCCTGTTTTCTTTTTCAATATGAATTCTAAACCATATGCGCGACCTATTCCGTAAAGCAATTCACCTTCGATCAATTCATTTGCTTGTAGATTGGCACCGTTGCGGTAATCGATTTGATTTTGCATTGCTTTATAGTACGTTTCAATGTTCATTTCGTACGCGTTTTCCTTGAAATTTTTGAACCAACCAATCGAAACTTGATCACAGATTTCAGGCGCTGTATTTAGACTTGAAGGGATCCATAAATCTGTTGGTGAACTTGTTGTGGTGTTCGATACCAAATGAATGTATTGTGCATTTCGCGCATAAGCAGCTTTGAACGACGCCGTTTTTGAATAAACATAACTCATCGAAACACGCGGTTCCAGAATAGGATATGTTTTCACAAATGAATTGTTTTTGTAAACGGTGGTATCTGAAACATCACCATCAGCATCGTACGTGTAGGTGTTTTGACCATTTCCTAATAAAGAGAATGTACTCAACCGCAAACCATAACTCAAGGTAAAATTCTCTGTAACAGTGAAATCATTTGTAACAAATGCGGCAGCCTCCAATGATTTGTTTGGCGTTAATATTAATGGGTTGATTCCAGAAGCTGCATTCGCATCAATTTGTCCAGGAATAATGTTGTGATTGATGGCATTGATTCCGAAGCGCATTTTGTTGCGTGTATTAATGAAGTATTGAAATTCTTGTTTTAGGTTAATGTCTTTGATTGACGATTTAATGTCAAAAGAGACATCTGAACTGCTAATTGAGATTTTGTAATCGTATGAACTAAAAATCACCGAAGTATTTGAAAATAGTTTTTCGTTGATGATGTGATTCCACCGAGCTGTTCCAGTTGCATTTCCCCAATCGATACCGAACGCATCGCCTAATCCCAATTTGTCTCTTCCAAAATAACCAGATAGGAATACACGGTTTTTCTGATTGATACGGTAATTGACTTTTGCATTTAAATCGTAGAAATAAAGTTTGTTTTCCTTGAATCTGTCGGTTGCACGCAAGAACATATCGACATAGGTTCTTCTTCCAGAAATTAAAAAGGATGCTTTGTCTTTAATGATTGGACCTTCAACGTTTAATCGCGAAGAAATCACACCTATTCCACCACTTACATTGTAGCGTTTGTTATTTCCTTCGTTCATTTTTATGTCCAAAACGGAGCTAAGTCGTCCACCAAAATTAGCAGGCTGATTTCCTTTATAGAGCACCGCATCTTTAATCGCATCTGAATTGAAAGTTGAGAAAAAACCAAGCAAGTGTGCAGCGTTGTAAACAGGTGCTTCATCTAACAAGATTAAATTTTGATCGGCAGCTCCACCACGCACGTAAAAACCTGCATTTCCTTCACCTGCACTTTTTACACCCGGCAATAGTTGCATCGATTTAATAATGTCTTTTTCACCTAATAATACTGGAATTTTTGCAACTGCCGCTGGATTCAAGCGCTCAACTCCCATGATTGGATCCGTAATATTTTGATCTTCCTTTTTCGCTGTAACTTTTACTTCCGCCATTTGGCGCACTTTATCCGCTAAAGAACTAATGCGAGGGTTAATCACTAAATTTTGATTCAATTCAATGGCAATTTCTTTTGAATCGTAACCTGTGCTTGAATATATTAAAGTATAAGTACCTTTTGGAAGTGTCAAAGAATAGAAGCCGTATTCGTTTGAGAAGGTTCCAGTTGCAAGTCCTTTGACGGTAATTTTTGCATTGATCAATTCTTCTCCTTTGGTTGAATCGGCAATGGTTCCACTAATGGTATATTTCTCTTGTGAAAAAGACCCAAAGCAAATAAAAAGAAGGGTAAAAAGGATGTAATTTTTCATGTAAGTTGTCTTATGGCTGCAAATATCGTCAGCGCGCTTAGATAACTAACATTAAAAGATGTTAAAAGGTTTAAAAAGATGACAAAAATTGTGATCATTCTTCCTTTTGTCGAACGGATTTGAACTTCAGTATTTAATTATTTTCTTGTCCTTTTAATTTTTCAGCATTTTCAGCAACTTTCAGGGCATCGATCATTTCACGCATGTCGCCATTCATGAAGGCACTTAAATTGTAAATCGTTTTATTGATGCGGTGGTCTGTGATTCGACCTTGTGGATAATTGTAAGTTCTTATTTTCGCTGAACGGTCACCCGTCGAAACCAAGGTTTTTCGCTGAGCAGCACGTTCGTTATGTACGCGATCTAATTCTGCTTGGTACAAACGAGAACGCAAGACAGAAATTGCTTTTTCTAAGTTTTTATGCTGTGAACGTCCATCTTGACACTCAACAACAACACCCGTTGGTATGTGCGTTAAACGAATAGCTGATTCAGTCTTGTTAATGTGCTGACCACCTGCTCCAGATGCACGGAAGGTATCTTTACGCACATCGTTCATGTCAAGTTCAAAATCTACTTCTTCCGCTTCGGGTAAAACCGCAACTGTAATTGCAGAAGTGTGCACGCGTCCTTGCGACTCTGTTTCTGGAACACGCTGAACACGGTGAACACCTGATTCAAATTTCAACATTCCGTATAAGCCGATTCCAATAATTTCCATTGAAATTTCTTTGTATCCTTTAACCGTTCCTTCAGAGGAGTTTAGGATTTCATATTGCCATCCCATTTCTTTGAAGAACATTGTGTACATTCTGAAAATATCTTCAACGAAAATACACGCTTCATCTCCACCTGTTCCAGCGCGAAGCTCCATGATGGCATTTTTATCGTCTTCTGGATCTTTTGGAATCAACATCATCTTAATGTCTTCTTCCATTAGAGGTCGTTTTTGTTCCAACTCATCGATTTCCATCTTTGCCATTTCACGCATTTCAGGATCGGTTTCGGTTTCCAAAAGTGTTTTTGCACTTTTCAGATTACCGAGAACATTAGCATATTCTTTATAGACAATGTCTAATTCTTCAAGGTCTTTGTATTCGCGATTTAATTTCACATAGCGCTCCATATCCGAGATAATATCTGGATCCACTATTTGTTTTCCAACTTCAACAAAACGGTAATGGATGGCTTCTAATTTCGATAATAAATCACTCATAAAATTATTTTTTTGTCCGATAATTTGCACTTGCACGGACAAGTCGCGACTTGTCCCTATGGCAAAATCGGCTTAATAAAATTCCTTAATATTCAAACGTACCATAAACAGATTCAATTGTCAATTTCTTACCTTCATTTGCTTCAACGCGACCAACGATTTGTGCATCGATGTTGAATGATTTTGAAATTTCAATAATTGATTGAGCATGTTCAGGTGAAACATACACTTCCATGCGGTGGCCCATGTTGAATACCTTGTACATTTCTTTCCAATCCGTCCCAGATTCTTCTTGAATCAATTTGAAAAGTGGTGGAATTGGGAATAAATTGTCTTTGATTATGTGAACGTTATCTACAAAATGCAAGACTTTGGTTTGCGCGCCACCTGAACAGTGAACCATTCCGTGAATATCAGAACGGTGTTTATCTAAAATCTGTTTGATAACTGGAGCGTATGTTCTTGTTGGAGACAGCACTAATTTCCCAGCATCAATTGGCGAACCTTCAACTGTATCAGTTAAGTTTTTTGTCCCAGAATACACCAAATCACTCGGTACACTTGGGTCGAAACTTTCAGGGAAATCTGTTGCTAAGGTTTTATTGAAAACATCGTGTCGTGCTGAAGTTAGTCCGTTCGAACCCATTCCACCATTGTATTCTGTTTCATATGTTGCTTGACCAAATGAAGCTAATCCAACAATCACATCTCCGCCTTGAATTGTGTGATTTGAAATTACTTCTGAACGCTTCATGCGACAAACAACCGTTGAATCAACGATGATTGTGCGAACTAAATCACCAACATCTGCTGTTTCTCCACCCGTTGAATGAATTCCAATTCCTTGGTTTCTCAAGGTTTCTAATAATTCTTCCGTTCCATTGATGATCGCTGAAATTACTTCTCCTGGAACTAAATTCTTGTTACGACCAATGGTTGAAGAAAGTAAAATTTTATCCGTCGCACCAACACACAATAAATCATCAATGTTCATGATCAATGCATCTTGCGCAATACCTTTCCAAACAGAAATATCTCCCGTTTTTTTCCAATACATATAGGCTAACGACGATTTAGTTCCAGCGCCATCTGCGTGCATGACAATACAATAATCCTCGTCTCCCGATAAATAATCAGGAACGATTTTACAAAAGGCTTGCGGAAATAATCCCTTATCAACATTTTTGATTGCGTTATGAACGTCTTCTTTTCCTGCTGAAACGCCACGAAGGTTATATCTAGTATCGGCCATTGAACTGAATTTGAATGCAAAGATAAAAACTATTTAAGAATTGAGAATTGAGAACCGAGAACCGAGAATCGAGAATCGAGAACCGAGAATCGAGATAACCAAAGGACCGCTCACTTCGACAAACTCAGTGCAAGTCGCTGAAGGACTTGTTAGCGTAAAATAACCAAAATTATTCATCCTAACATCTTAAAGTCTTGCAGTCCTTTGTCCTAAAGTCCTTTGTCTTGCAGTCCTTTGTCCTTTATCCTAAAGTCCTGCCGTCCTAAAGTCCTTCTTAGTTGTCTCCCTTCGTATTCATTACTTTTCTATACGTATATGAACTTAAAATATGGCGACGCGCAAAACGTTCCAAGGTTGGTGTACTTTTCATTTTATTGTATACACTTGGTTGCACATTGAAGTATTCGTAAACATTTCCATTTTGGAAAGTGATTTTCATCGCCATTCCTTTGTATTGGAAATCTTCAATCATTTGGGTATTGATCACTTCAGTGTATTCGTCTTTTGACAAAGCATGTGTTTCAGGAGAAATACTTACAAGGAAAGAATAAGCTTCGATGATTTCTTGACTTTTCAATTCTGCTTCCGCTTTTTTTGGATCACCTTCTTGAAATTTATCTGGATGCCATTCTTTCACCAAGTTGCGGTAAACTTTTTTTAAATCCGCTAAATTGGCTTCGCGCGTTACGTTAAATAACTTTCTGTATTCAATGATTCTCTTCATAATTCTCTTCGATTCGGTGAATCCATTGCACAGAAACACGCTTAATTTGCCGCAAAAGTACTTATTTAAAATGGAGTGGAAGATGAATTGAGTATTTATTCTGTTTAGGTGAACCTGAGAAATCAGTATTTTTGCACTAAACGTAAAAATCATTTTACTTGCAAAAAGAGCTTCTTATCATTACGCCTCCGTTCACGCAATTGAATACGCCGTATCCAGCTTCGGCCTATTTAAAGGGGTTTCTGAATACAAAGGGAATTTCCTGCGTGCAAGCGGATTTGGGTATAGAAGTGATTTTAGCACTTTTTTCAAAGAAAGGATTAATTGATTTATTTGAATTAATCGATCAGCAAGAGCTTGACCTTTCGGAAAATGCAACGCGAATTGTTCAATTGAAAGCTGCTTACATTCGTTTGATTGATCCGATTATTGCCTTTCTTCAAGGTAAAAACCCAACGTTTTCACATGCGATTTGTCAAGTAAACTTTTTACCGCAAGGAAGTCGTTTTGAGCAACTGGATGAATTGGATTGGGCCTTTGGAAGCATGGGGTTGCAAGATAAAGCTAAGCACTTAGCCACCTTGTTTTTGGAAGATTTATCCGATTTAATCATTGAAGCAATAGATCCACACTTTGGGTTTAGTCGCTACGCAGATAAATTAGGCATGTCAGCAAATTCGTTTGATGAATTGCATGCTACTTTACAGGGACCAACATCCTACATTGATGAACTTAGCTTAGCGATTTTACATGAACGAATTACAGAAGTAAATCCGAAACTGGTTGCTTTTTCCGTTCCATTTCCTGGGAATTTGTATGCTGCATTTCGTGCTTCAAAATACATAAAAGAAACATTTCCATCGATTAAAATTGCGATGGGTGGTGGGTTCCCAAATACAGAGTTGCGTCAGTTGAGCGATGCGCGCGTTTTTGACTATTTGGATTTTATAACCTTGGATGATGGTGAAGCGCCAATAGAAAATTTGCTTGAACACCTCAATGGAAAACGATCGATTGAGGAATTGAAACGCACGTTTGTCGGTCGAAATGGAATGGTGGAATACATCAATGGTTCTAAAACGCCTGATTACAAACAATTGGAAGTTGGTACACCTGATTATTCTGATTTGTTGTTGGATCAGTACATTTCTGTGATTGAAATTGCGAATCCGATGCACCGCATGTGGAGTGATGGACGCTGGAACAAATTGACAATGGCACACGGTTGTTATTGGGGAAAATGTACCTTTTGTGATATTTCCTTGGATTACATTAAAATCTATGAGCCTGTAGCCGCAAAAGTGTTGGTTGATCGAATGGAAGAATTGATTGAGCAAACAGGACACAACGGGTTTCATTTTGTGGATGAAGCGGCTCCACCGGCCTTGATGCGCGAAGTTGCTTTGGAAATCCTTCGAAGAAATTTGGTGGTGACATGGTGGACCAATATTCGATTTGAGAAAAAGTTTACGCGCGATTTGTGTTTGCTACTAAAGGCTTCGGGTTGTATTGCCGTTTCGGGCGGACTGGAAGTGGCATCAGATCGATTATTGCAATTAATTGACAAAGGTGTAACGGTTGAACAAGTTGCACAAGTGACACATCATTTCACAGAAGCGGGAATTTTGGTACACGCCTATTTGATGTATGCCTATCCAACACAAACAGTGCAAGAAACGATTGATTCATTGGAAATGGTGCGTCAGCTCTTCGAAATCGGGGTTGTTCAATCAGGATTTTGGCATCAATTTGCATTAACGGTTCACAGTCCTGTTGGGTTGAATCCGGATGCGTTTGAGATTATTCGTGCTACCGAAATTGGAACCTTTGCAAATAACGATGTTCAGTACACCGACAAAACAGGAATTGATCACGGAAAATTCTCCTTTGGATTGAAGAAGTCGTTATACAATTTTATGCATGGAATTGGCTTTGAGATTCCAGTACAAGAATGGTTTGAGTTCAAAGTACCACGAACAAAAATTCCTAACAATTTCATTGAATCAGCGATCGAAAACGAAGAATTTGCTTTTACAGCTCCAAATTCAAAAGTGATTTGGATTGGATGTCAACCACAGATTTCCTATTTCACAAAAACGAAAAAAGGACGAACATTCGAACAAGCAGCTTTGTTGTTTCATGGCAATTCTGACAGTGTAGAAGTACTACTTTCAGAGGGACAAGGAAATTGGTTGATGGAAATCTTACCAAGGTTGGATCGAAATCAAGCCAAAACGCTTTCCTTCGTGGAAGTTGAAGCACATTATTATACGATGAATTCAGAAGATTTTGAGCCGTTCTGGTACGGAAAAGCAATTGCACCTTTGAAGGAATTGGGCTTGTTGATAGTGTAGTTGGATTGCTGCGCTTTCGGAACAATGAACAATGACCGCTTCGCTGTAGGATTTGACCAAGTAAACCACCATTATTTGATGTAAATTTCACTTTATACGGAGGAGCAATTTGATACCCCAAAATAAATCCTTGTTCCTTGCTCCTTGCTCCTTGCTCCTTGCTCCTTGCTCCTTGTTCCTTGCTCTTTGTTCTTTGTTCGTCTCTATTCTAAAATCCATGCAAATTCAAAGTCTCTCCATCCACCATCGTTACCCACTTACCCATTTTCTTTTGAATCACACGGAAATGATTTGCTTCGTCTGGCGTTACTAGTGAAATTGCTTCTCCTGGATTTTCTGCACGGCCAGTTCTACCAATTCTGTGAACGTAATCTTTTGGTGAGCGTGGTAATTCGTAATTGATAACATACGGTAAAAATTGAATATCAATTCCGCGAGCAATGATATCGGTTGCAACAAGTACACGGACATTTCCGTTTTTGAAATTCGTTAACGCACGAACACGCGCTTCTTGGCTCTTCTTACTGTGCATCGCCATCGCATCAACGCCATTTTTGCGCAATTTTTCAGTTACTTGGTCAGCTTTAAATGCGGATGAGGTAAAGACCAACACTTGTTTCATGTTTTGTGACTTGATGATATAGCGCAACATAGGACCTTTTTTCTCTTCCGAAATGAAATAACCCGTTTGTGTAATCAGTTCAATGTTTTCCTTTTCTTCGCCAATTTTAATTGTAACTGGGTCATGCAAAACAACCGAAGTCATTCCTGACAAATCTTCACTTAACGTAGCCGAGAAGAGCAAGTTTTGACGTTTTTTCGGAAGCAAGGCGAAAATTTCATTCATCTCATCCTTGAATCCGAGGTTGAGCATTTTATCGGCCTCATCCAAAACCAACGTTTGCACTTCGGAGAGATTGATTGCATTCAGTCGTTCAAGTTCAAGTAAACGTCCTGGCGTTGCAATCAAAATTGAAACACCCATCAAGGCTTTCATTTGAGGGTTAATTGAAACCCCTCCATAAACTGCCATTGTTTTAATTGGTGTGTCCAATGCGCCGCTGAACAATTGAAAAACTTCACGCACCTGAATTGCTAATTCGCGGGTTGGAACCACAACCAATGTTTTGATGTGTCGGTTTTTTAAAGGCTTACTTTCCTTTAGATTGGTTAATAAGGGTAAAACAAAACTTGCAGTTTTTCCAGAACCAGTTTGCGCAATTCCCAATACATCTTTATGTGCTAAAATTGCTGGAATCGCAGCTTCTTGAATAGGAGTTGGTTGTGCGTATTTTTGGTTTTCAATTACGCGAATAAATTCTGGTGCTAAACCTAATTTTGAAAAGGGCATGAATTCTTTTTTAGAAGTCAAAGATAAGCTTTTGTTGAGAAGGTGAATTATTATAAGGAATCTAAAAGTTAATCAGAATAAATGATAGCAGATTGGTCGTAATTTGCCTGGAAAAGAAAGTAAAAAGGTGGTAAAATTGATTTACCACCTTTTCTTTAAATTAATTGTTGCTTATGACAACGATTCGAATGTTTACCAAGAGTTGATTGAAATTTCGAATGACATTTTCAAGTGGTAGATTTTTAAAGTAAAACTCCTCCCAAGAAAGTTCTTGATTAGTGTAATCTGAGCGATGGATATTTTCTGTACTGATTAACGCACATTCTTTATCCGAAGTATTTTCTTGAACCAATTTTTGCAATGCTGCAAGATCCTTCTTGATAGCTGCTAATTCTTTAGATTCCTTTCCATTTTCAGCAAATAAGTGCGATTGAACAGGATCAAATTTGTTACCGAACAAACGAATAGCCTCATTCTCTAACATTTCTTTTCCGTCAGGGGTGATTGATTTTATCAGTCCAACTTTTAATTTTTCAATTTTCAAACACAATGTATCTGCCTTTTTAATTAGCAATTGTTGATTTTCGCTGAGAGAATCTGAACTTCTTTGCTCGCTCAAATAGGTATAACTTGCAAGTAATTGATCATCAGAATTGAAAACGGCTTCTTCGCTTGAATGACTTGATCTGAGATTCGTCAGAATAAACAATAAGACTCCTGCAGTCAGAATTAAAATTGATGAAATGATGGTGTTCGTTTTCGTTTCTGGATTGCGAATTCCTCCGAAGAAATAAATCGGTAGAAATAGAAAAAACAGCATTCCAAGTGAACTTGACCACAAGATATTGGCAAATGGCCAATGCATCACTCTAAATAGCGTTGCTAAACAAACTACGATTGCAAATAGGGTAGCGATTCCGATTAAAAGTTTGTCTTTGCGTTGTTTTTGTTCTTTTACCTTCAATATTGAAAGGATTGGAAGAAACAACAAACAGAAAAAAACAATTCCTGCTTGAAATAGCAGCGATGCTCCTGGCCAATGCATAATTTTAAACAAAGAACCCGCTGTAAAGGTGAAAGCTGAAAATGCTCCACTTATGATCATGACTTTTTTCATTGCGTAATAATTTTTAAATGTTAGTAATAATTGTGTTTCTTCTTGAATTTCCTTTAGCTCACGCTTATAAAAACGCGGGATAATGCTCCGGTAAAATTCATCGAAGTTTGTGTCAGGTAACATTTCTGTTTCAATTACACAACAAATGTGATCCAGGAGATCGAGCTGCAGCTCCTCCGACTCAATTCCATTACGTCTAATTTCCTCAAGAATGAACGCTATTTGTTCGTCTGTTAAAACATACATTTTAACCCATTTTAGGTTTTAAGTCTAACAGAAAAATCATCGTGTGGATGAAATCCGAAAACTCATTCACCTTTTCTGTTGCGACCTTTTTACCGACTTGAGTTACTGAGTAATACTTACGAATGCGGTTTCCTACATTCACTACATCTGTGGTTAAAATTCCTTGTGCTTCCATCGCGTGCAAGGTAGGATACAACGCGCCTTCAGTTAATTGAACTTTCCCACCCGTAAGCTCTTTTACTTTCTGAGTAATCTCATACCCATACATTTTGTCGCTTTCCAACAATAACTTTAAAACAATCGTTTTTAAAGTTCCTTTTACTAGTTCTGATGAATACATGCTACAAATATATACTTTTTATTTTATATACATAAGAAAATTATGTATAAATTTTATAAAGTAATAGAACCTTGCTCAAAAAACCAGTTTTTAATTGATTCATCCATTATCAAATTGAAATTTTTTTAAATTCATGACGGATTGTCACCCAGGTAACTTTTGGCAAGATTTTAGACCAAACGGAAGTATGAGTAAAAAAAACGTATCCTTTTCATGGGCATTTAAAGAATTTATTTGGCCGAGAAAAAAAATAATTTCAATTGGTTTAATATTAATTATCATCCGAAGTTTGGCAGGATTAGTGCTTCCTTACGCGAGTAAAAATCTGTTGGATGTTGTTGTGCCTTCAGGTGATAAAGAAGCACTTTGGGTTTTGATTGTTATAGTTTGTGCTTCTTTGTTAGTGCAAGCTGTTAGTTCGTATTCACTGACAAAATTACTGAGTGTTGAAGCGCAACGTTTGATTTCTGTTTTGAGAACAAATGTGCAACGTAAATTATTGACCTTGCCAATCAGTTTTTTTGATAACAACAAATCGGGTGCCCTGGTATCTCGTGTAATGACCGATGTTGAAGGTGTGCGAAACATTGTTGGAACTGGATTGGTTCAATTGATTGGCGGAACCATTACATCCATTATTGCCTTGGTGTTTTTGATTAAAATTAATGCCTGGATGACATTGTTCGTTTTGTTGCCAGTCATCATTTTTGCATTTATTGCATTAAAAGCATTCGCTTACATTCGACCAGTTTTTAGAGAGCGAGGAAAGATCAACGCTGAAGTAACAGGTCGTTTAACGGAAACGATGAACGGTGTTCGCGTTATTAAAGGGTTTAATGCAGAAGAACAGGAGAATAAAATTTTTGAAAAAGGAGTAGACCGTTTATTTGAAAACGTGAAAAAATCCTTGACTGCCACGGCAATCATGACAAGTTCATCAACCTTCCTGCTTGGTTTAGCTTCGGCGGGAATAATGGGAATTGGTGGTTATTTCATGATGGGAAATACGATGTCGACAGGAGATTTTATTTCATTCACCCTATTTTTAGGCTTCATGATTGCACCGATTGTTCAGATGAGTAACATTGGAAGTCAATTGACGGAAGCGATGGCTGGCTTGGATCGCACGCAGGAATTAATGAATATGACAGCAGAAAATGATCCAGAAATCCGCACTGTTGAAATTGAATCGATTAAAGGTGATATCGAATTTAATGATGTTCGTTTTAGCTATGAGGAAAGTAAAGAAGTTTTACATGACATTACATTTTCTGCACCCGCTGGAAGTGTGACAGCGTTGGTTGGATCGTCAGGTTCTGGAAAATCAACTATTGCAGGATTGGCAGCCACATTCTTAAACCCAACTGGTGGAATGATTACCTTGGATGGAGTTGATACAGCAACAATCAATTTGAGTAGTTTTCGACAACACCTTGGAGTAGTATTGCAGGATGATTTCTTGTATGAAGGGACAATTCGCGAAAATATTTTGTTCCCGCGACCAAATGCAACTGAAGAAGAAGTGTTAAAAGCAGTTCAAGGAGCCTATGTGAATGAATTTACAGATCGCTTTGAATTGGGATTGGACACCATTATCGGTGAACGCGGTGTGAAACTTTCGGGTGGACAACGTCAGCGAATTTCAATTGCAAGAGCTTTGTTAGCCAATCCTAAAGTGATCATTTTGGATGAAGCAACATCGAATTTAGATACAGAAAGCGAATCGTTTATTCAACGTAGTTTGCAAGATTTAATGCAGAATAGAACGACATTTGTGATTGCCCACCGTTTAAGTACGATTCAAAAAGCAGATCAAATTTTAGTGATTGAAGAAGGACGAATCGTTGAACGCGGTAAGCACGATGAATTGATTGAGAAAAAAGGAAGATACTTCGACTTGTTTACCTACCAAAGTCGAATCTAAACAATAAATGAATAAAAAAATAAAGGGAACGTTGCTTAAGCGCTCCCTTTTTTTATTCTCTTGCATCAACCTGAAAAATGTTTATACTTCCCCAAAACTTTAAAATAAAAAAGAAAGTACTAGCAAGGAACTCAATAAAATCTATAATAATTATCCCCGAAAAAAATGGAATTGAATTATGGGACAAAAGTAATTGGATACAATCTAAATTGAAAACAAAAAACAATTTAAGCTACGATAGATAAATGCATTTTTTGAATATAAAAATCGTATTATTGTAAACAAATAAAGTAAATAGATTGTTTTAAAATTACGATGTCTAACCTTAAAAGTGATCAATTATTTAAATTAATTCACTCCTTGTCAAAAGGGGAGAAGCGCTTTTTTAAAATCTATACAACGCGCATAAATCCAGCTGGTGACAAAAAATTTATACGCTTGTTTGATGCCATTGAAAAACAAGCGGTTTATGATGAGCCTGCTATACTTCGCAAGGAAAAATCTTTCGTTCCAGCGCAGATTTCAAATATGAAAGCACATCTCTACTCACAACTATTAAAGAGTTTACGTTTATTAAATGCGAGTAAGGAAGAACATTTGGAGTTGACGATGTATCTGGATTATGCGCGCATTTTGTACAATAAATGTTTGTACAAAGAATGTGTAAAAATGCTAGATAAAGCGAAATTATTGGCGATCGAAAACAACAGTTCCATTTTGTTATTGGAAATTCTGGATTTGGAAAAATTAGTAATTCCTAAAACGATTGAATCGGGAAATCAACAACGTGTGAATGCTTTGATAGAATATACAAATAACGTTACTGAAAGTATTCGTAATGGCAATGGCTATTCAAATTTGGCCTTAAAAATGAATGCGTTTTATGTGCAAACGGGTTTCAGTAAAGATCCAGAAGACCTTGCGCAAATTGCAGATTTATTTCAAGAGAACATTCCTGATTTCGACGAAAACAGCTTGTCATTTCAAGAGCGCTTACACATGTACAATGCATATGTAGGGTATTTTTTTTACATCCAAGATTTTGAAAATGGATACACCTATGCCCGAAAATTGGCTGACTTATTCCATGAAAATCCTGAAATGAAACAACATAAACTAGAAGCGTACATCAAAGCGTTAAATAGTTTATTGGTTGTATTGAACAAGTTGCGGTACATTAAAGAATTTGAAAAGTGCTTGCGTGAGCTAACGGCAATTAAGCGAAACAAAGCGTTTGTGCTTACAGAAAATATAAATCTTAATCTATTCAAAGCAATTTACGTGCATCAGATTAATCGCCATTTTATGCGTGGACAATTTACATCTGGAACGCGTATTGTTGATGCGTTGGAAGATGAATTGAATCGGTTTTTACCCATGCTCGACAAACATTCAATTCTCATCTTCTACTACAAAATTGCCTGCTTGTTTATTGGATGTGGAAAATTCAAAATTGCCGTCAAATGGTTGAATAAGATTTACAATGAAAAGCAAATTGATTTGCGAGAGGATATTTTAGCTTTTACACGGATTCTTTTGTTGGTGTGTCATTATGAAATGGGAAATGAAACCTTGGTAGAATCAAATATTCGTTCAACGTATCGTTATTTTTCTAAAAAAGGTCAAATCAGTGAATATCAGCGCAATATTTTAGCGTTCGTGCGCTACTTGTTTAGCGATCCTTCTGAGAAAAATGTGCATCGCCAATTCATTCGATTGAAGGAGAAAATGCTCGAATTAGAGAATAATCCACAAGAGAAAAAGGCTTTCATGTATTTTGATATCATTTCCTGGTTGGATAGTAAAATCTACTTGCGACCTATAGAATTGGTAACACGCGAAAACGCCGAGAAACGATTGAGAACGGTGCAAACTAAAAACGCTGAAAGTTTCCCTTCAGCGCTTTAACATCTTATATGTTTATTGATTAATACATTTCAGCTTTTTTCGAACTGTTTTTCCAACCAGCCTTGTATTCAGCATTGACGAAATAAACTTTAATATCCGCTTTGTATTCTGCGTCTACAAAATAGATTTTCTTTTTTGCCTTATATTCTGCATCAACAAAATACCATTTACCATCATTATCACCAGCTTTATATTCAGCATCTTCTTTATAAACGAGCAAGTCAGCTTTGTATTCAGCATCAACAACATATACTTTTACATCGGCCTTGTATTCAGCATCTACCGAATACACTTTTTGTGCATTTACCGCTGAAGTTCCAGCAAATGTCAATGCAACGAGGATTAAGAATTTTTTCATTTGAATTGATTTTAGTTAAAATTACAAATAATAGTTGAATTAATCTCTTCTAACTTGCTCAATCAATTCAATTTCAACTTGTTGATTTCGCTCAGTTTTTAGATGGATTTTTTCAAGTTAGTATGCTTAGCAAGTAAACTAAAACGATAGAAATTGTTTTCAGCCCAAACCAAGATTAAAACTTCCATCTAGGACTAATTTCGCGTTGACAGGTTCTGCTTTTCCAGGAACAATTAACCCTTTTATCGAACCTGTTTTTCCTTTTTGAAGTAGATCTAATAATTGTCCCTCAGTGAGTTTTTTGCCCAATAATTCGAAGGGAATTTTGAAGCCGCATTCTTTGAAATTCGAACAGCCAACAGCCGCTTTTCCTTTCATTAATTTGGCATTCTTACATTTTGGACAATCGAGGTTTTCTAGTTCAACTTTCTCTTTCACTTGTCGTGGAGCACGCGTTGCTTTCGGTTTTTCTACAACCGCATTCGGATCGTGAATTTCAATTTTTCGGTAGGTATTGAAAATTACTTCATCCGTTAATTCACGCACCATTTTAAATAATTCTTGTTTGAAAACATCTAACTGATATTCGCCTTTTTCAATTAGTCGAATTTTGCGTTCCCAATTTCCGGTAAGTTCAGGACTTTTCAATAGTTCATTTTGAATTGTATCAATCAAGTCCATTCCCGTTGGTGTTGCAAGAATGTTTTTACGATTTTTTTCAATGTATCTGCGACGGAAAAGTGTTTCGATAATGTTTGCACGGGTTGAAGGACGACCAATTCCGTTATCCTTCATTAAGTCACGCATTTCTTCGTCTTCCACTTGCCGACCAGCGGTTTCCATTGCACGCAACAAAGTTGCTTCGGTAAACGGTTTTGGAGGAGACGTTTTTCCTTTATGAACAATTGGAGCATGTGGACCTTTTTCGCCTTCAACAAAGGTTGGCAAAACACGTTCCTCGTCTTCTTTCTTTTTTGAATCTGAATCACTCGTATCTGCTGCTTGATCTGAATAAATGATTCTCCACCCTGGCTCAAGAATTTGTTTTCCTGTTACTTTAAAATTCAATGTGCCCACTTTCGCAAGTACAGTTGTTGTTGATATTTTACATTCTGGATAGAAAACAGCGATGAAACGACGTGCTATTAAATCGTACACTTGTTGCTCGGCCGGCGTTATACCACTTGGATTTACGCCAGTTGGTATAATCGCGTGGTGATCGGTTACTTTCTTATCGTCGAAAACAGCTTTTGACTTTGGAATTGGTGCTTGTAATAACGGAGCTATAAAGCGCGAATAATATTGCATGCCGCGCAAAATCCCTTCCACTTTCGGATAAATGTCTTCGGATAGATAGGTCGTATCAACACGCGGATAAGTCACAATTTTCTTTTCGTACAACGATTGAACATGCTTCAAAGTGTCATCTGCAGAAAAACCAAATTTCTTGTTAGCTTCAACCTGTAAGCCTGTTAAATCAAACAAACGTGGATTTCCTTCTTTTCCTTCTTTTTGTTCAAAGGAAGTGACTTCGAATTCGTGTTGTCTTAAGTATTCTAACCCTTTATTTGCCTTGTCTTCTGAGGTTAAACGATCGATTTGACACAAGAATTCGGTGTCGCGATAGACTGTTTTTAATTCCCAATATTCAGCTGATTTAAAGGCATTTATTTCCTTTTGACGCTGCACAATCATAGCCAAAGTTGGTGTTTGCACACGGCCAATGGACAGTGTTGCTTTGCCTTGACCAAATTTCTTAGTAAAAGCACGTGTTGCGTTAATTCCAAGTAGCCAATCGCCAATCGCACGAGCTGAACCTGCTGCGTATAAATTATCGTATTGTTTCCCGTCTTTCAATTTCTGAAATCCTTCTTTAATCGCTTCTTCGGTCAACGAGGAAATCCACAGGCGTTGAACTGGTTTGGTGCATTTTGCCTTTAACAAAACCCATCGCTGAATCAATTCTCCTTCTTGCCCAGCATCCCCGCAATTGATGACCGAATCACATTGTGCCACTAAGTTTTCGATACATTTAAATTGCTTTTGAACACCTGCGTCGTCAACGACTTTAATACCGAAGTTTTGCGGAATAATCGGTAAATCTTCTAATTTCCACCACTTCCAATTTTCTTTGTAATCGTGTGGTTCTTTGAGTGTACACAAATGTCCAAATGTCCAACTAACCCAATAGCCATTTCCTTCCCAGTAGCCGTCTTTACGATTTCGGGCTCCGAGAATTTCCGCTATGTCTTTCGCTACGGATGGCTTTTCGGCTATACAAAGTATCATTTTTCTTTTACCACAAAGTGCACAAAGGCACGTTTAACATTTTTCGTCTAGACACAAAGCTAGTAATTTGATGAAACTATTTTAATATAAGTTTTCCGACTAAATCAACAAGGTGAGGCTTCACTTTTAGCGTATAAATTAAACGCAAAGACACAAGGTGCGCAAAGAACTTTTTAACTATATAAGGATTTTATTTGTTATTTCTTGTATACTGTTTTATCTCAAATGCGGCTTCGTGCTTGTCGTCAATTTCATGAGTTACAAGCGTTTTAATGTACCAATTATTCGCCTCGAATTCTGTAAAAAACGTATCAGCACCATAGCTTTTATCGACATGTGTAATGAATAGTTCATCCACACAATCCAACGCCAATGCTTGGCGATAAATTTCACCACCACCGATGATGAAAACTGTGCGTTCAGTTTCGTTTTTGAAATGTTCCAAACACGTTTCAAGAGAATGAAAAACCAAACATCCTTCCGCTGTAAAATCTACATTGCGCGTTAATACAACATTTTCACGATTTGGCAAGGGACGAAAACGTTCAGGTATAGAATCATAGTTTTTTCTTCCCATCACCACAATTTGTCCAGAAGTAGATTCTTTGAAAAACTTCATATCATTGGGAAGATGCCACATCAAATCATTGTTTCTGCCAATTCCTCGTTCGCTGTCCATCGCGACAATCAATGCTACCTTCATTCGTTGATGATTTTAAATTCTTTTGGCGTCACAAAAACGACTTTTAAGTCAGTTCCCTGTTGACAATCTTCTAAGAAACGTTTTTCTCCCTTGGCTGCATTCACAGAATCAAATAGTCCGAAAACATAGGCATAGGTTCCGTCAGATTTTATGATTTTGTAAACAGCTTGTTTTAGGATAGAATTGTAAATGGCTGGCAACTGTTTGTTCGCACTCTCATTCACACAAACACTATAAAATCCGCCCAAAAAGGCCTTGTATTGTTGTCCGATTTCACTCTCTTCTGTCACCTTGAATTCAGTTGTTCCAATGCTGTGTTCAGAAAACAATGCGCGACTATCGCTGAAAAACTCTTTCATGGATGCGCTTTCTGTTTCGTTTAAGAAGTCTGGACGGTATTTTTCGTAAACGAATTCAGGTAAAATGTAATAATATTTGATTGCCGCTTCTTGTTTGATGTGAACGAACGCAAATGTGTGATGGGTTTCTTTGATGGCAATTTTCCCTTCCTTTTTAAGTAGTGTTGTTCCAACCATTAATCCACCGTTTTTGTAGCGATCTCGTTGATTCGAAACATAATTCCCCAATGACCAAACTGTTAGTTTTTGTTTTCCATTCACGGTTTTTTGCTGCATCGGTTGAATCACATGTGGATGACTACCAATTACCATATCAACGCCTAATTCGTAGCAGAATTTTTCGTAATTCTTTTGGTAAGCATTTGGTAAAGTTTGGTATTCTGTTCCCCAATGCATCGTGCAGATGATGTATTCGGCACCAAGTTTTTTCGCTTTTTCAATGTCTTTTTTAATTACTGCACTGTCAATGTAATTGATAATCAAAGGAGCCGCAACTGTTATTCCATTCGTACCATAGGTATAATTCAAAAGAGCGACTTTCATTCCGTTTTCTTCAATCATTAATGGGTAATTCTTGTCACGCTCAGCTTTGTTTCTGAAAGTCCCAGTATGTTTAATTCCCAATTGATCTAATACATCCAATGTGCGAATCACACCTTTTGCGCCACCGTCACACGAATGATTGTTGCATGTCAACAGCACATCAAATCCGGCATTTTTCAAGGCAGGTGAAAGTTCATCTGGAGCAGAAAATTGTGGGTAACCACTGTAGGGCTTTCCTGCATGCGTCACTTCTAAATTCGCAATGGCAATATCGTGTGATTCAATAATCGGCTTAACAAATTGAAAGCTAGCATCGTAATCGTATGAATCTGTTTTATCGTTTCGTGCAGCATTTATTTGTGGCCCATGAGACATAACATCTCCTGCAAACAAAAACGACAATTCATTTTTCTCTTGTCCATAGACAATGAATGAAATACAAAACCCAATAAGTACTAATGCGATTTTCATAAACGAACTCCTCAATCTTGTAACG
>JBIKJH010000021.1:0-17537 GCA_044361115.1 Crocinitomicaceae bacterium | reverse complement strand
CAGGATTGTACTATATCAAGGTTTCTAACGGAACCATTACCTCTAAAATAGTAAAACATAGTTTGCGTTAAAATTATGTTCTGAAATGGGAAAGGGAGAAGCTCACGTGTTTCTTTCTTCTTATTCCAAATTTGAAAACAGCTTACGATCTAGTAACTGAAAAATAAAACTGAATCCCTTTCGCTTTCGCGGAGGGGATTTTTGTTTGGAGACACTAGTAAACACGACTTCTTTCAAATTCCATTCAATGTCATCAGAATGACTGAATATGTAAGCTGCAATGATTGTATTGATAAATAGCTAGTTACGTTGTGTAGAAATTCTTTTTGAAACAATATTTCCCAATTTGGAATAAATTTTACTAATCGGTAAATGAAGCATTTGTACCTTGAATGAAAATTTGTTAGCGTTATAAGAATATTGAATAGCTTTTAATGAATATTTCAATATTTCAATTCTTATAGTAGTTATTGGTACAAAGTTTTCTTGTTGTATATCAACTCGTTAAGACCACGAGGAAACGTTAAAAACTACATTACTATGAAAAAAAGTTTACACAATCAGTTTGCCATGCTGGGCTCTAACAGTCGGAGATGGATTGTTAGTTCAAAAAACTCAATTCTCTTATTGTCGCTTGTGGCAATTTGCGTGTGCTTTAGCTCTAAAGTGCAGGCGCAAGAGGAAATCAGTAAAGAAAGAAATGAGAGAGCTGCCACAGCTGTTTCGGGTACAGCTCCATCAACAGTTGAGCAATCGGCATTAAATCCTGAACTGAAAGAGTTGGGAATTAAAATCAATTTGCTTCTAAACCAAGTTCGCACCCAATTGGCGGATGCTTCCAACAAGCAATGGTTCAGTGAAAATCTGCAAAGCAGCTTAAGTGCTAAGTCAGCGCAGGTTTGTCCGAATATCGCATTGATTGACCTCATGTTGGGTACGCAATCTTTTATTGTCACTCCTGAAATTGAAAAGCAAGAGTTGCTTTACGTCATTGATGTTTTAAATGTTTCGATCAACGGAATGTTGACGAAGTAAGAAATTTTAATACTAGAAATTATGAAAAAGATATATATATTAATAGTAATGCTCACTCAACTATCCCTGGTTGAAAGTTCAAATGCGCAATGCTATACAGCTCCAAGCGGTCTATGGCCGACTGTGACATTTATCCCTACCTGTTCAGGTGCATTTCAGAGTATTGCCACGGATTGTTGGGCAGGTGAATATTCGAATGTCAATCTTGTTGCCGGAACAACTTACACGTTTAGAAGCTCAATCACGACAGATTACATTACCGTTGATAACAATGGTGCAGCACCTTTAGTTGGAGTTGTTGGTGTAAGTGGTACTGCTGGAATTACTTGGACTTGCACAGTAAGCGGCACTTATCGTTTTTACACACACACAAGTTCGACATGTGGTTCTGCTACAGTAGACAGAACAAGATCAATTAGATGTGCTGGTGCTGCTACTGCTCCTGCAAATAATCTTGTATGTTCCGCTACGGCCATAACTTGTGGTGCTACTTTAAGTGGTACAACTGTTAATGCCACAAATTCAGGAACAGGAGAAAATGGTACTTGTGGCACAATTCAAACAATGCCAGGTGTTTGGTACGTTGTTGCTGGAAATGGCCAAACTATGACAGCATCTTTGTGTGCAACTGCATGGGATAGTAAAATAGCTGTATTCAGGGGCACCAATTGCTCTACGTTAACGTGTGTTGGTGGAGTGGATGACAGCGGTCCTGCGTGTGCGAGTACTTCTGCTTCATACAGTTGGCCATCAGTAGTTGGACAAAATTATTACATATTGGTGCATGGTTACAATACAAACAGCGCTTTCTCAATTAATTTAAGTTGTGTAGCGACTTGTCCTGTCCCTTCTAATGATTTGTGTGCTAATGCGCCTATTTTAAATCTTGGTGCGAGTAATAATCAAACGCATTTGGGAACGGGCTGTGGTTCTACAGCAAATTTGGGAACTTACAAGGATGTATGGGTTGCCTTTACGGTGCCATGTGGGGGAATGAACGTTGCTATTGATTTTTGTGGTTCAACTCCAGTTCACAATAATGCATATATCAATATCTTCCCTGATTGTTCTTTTACGACATTTACAGGCGCAACTACTTGGGACTTTACATCGTGCGCAGGTGGTAACATAAGATTGTATTGGAACAATGTTCCTGCAGGAACCTATTATTATCCAATTCTTATTGACCCGACTTGGGAAACGAATTATGTACTTAATATTTCAGGCACACCACTTTATACACCTGCTGTAGCACCTACCTCAATATCAGGAACAACTGCTGTTTGTGCGGGTCAAAGCACTACACTTACTTTACAAGGCGGTTCAGCGGGTACTAATGGTGTTGCGCAATGGTTTGCAGGATCTTGTGGAAGTGCAGTTATCGGTACTGGTAACTCAATAACTGTTTCTCCAACTGTTAATACCACTTATTTTGTTCGCTACGCTGGTAGCTGCAATACAACAGCATGTGCAAGTGTTAGCGTAAATGTAAATTCAGCTTCAACAGCACCTACCTTGAGCGGAGCAGGTATTATCTGTCCCAATACAACGGTTAATCTAGTGGCTAGTGGAGGAATTGCAGGAGCCGGTTCTCAAGTTGCCTGGTACACAGGCCCTAATGGCACAGGTACTTTCCTAGGTTTTGGGAATAGCTTCAGCTTTGTGCCAAGTGCAAGCACAATTGTATACGCAAGAAGAGAGGGAACTTGCAACACTACTGCAGATGCCAGTACATCAATTACAATTAGAGATTATGTCTATGCTGCCAATAATATAAGTTCTACTAATTATTGCACTGACAATTCGGGTTGGAACCATTTCTACAATGGCAACAATGTCATTCTTTCTGTAAGAGGGAATCTTTCTTCAGCTGGTACGGTTACTGCACTAATATCAGACAATTCGACCTATTTTACAGATCTAGGCAATGCAGGTCTTTGCGCTTCGAATGTCAATCCAGGCGAGGCACAATTCGAAATGCAAAGAAGCTGGAATGTAAGCTATACTGGCACACTTTCAGGCACTTATGAGGTGAGATATTATTTCGCCCCTCAAGAACGTCAGGATGTAATTGATGCTGCTGCAGCATTTATGACAGCCAATCCAGCTTGTTCATATTCTTACAAATACAATGCGGGCAACAGTGGTTGGTTTTGGTTCAAAAATAATAATGTAACTTACGCTGCTCCTAGCTTCGATGATAATCCTAATTTTGCGCTTATGACAAGTACAACTACAGGAACTACATTTAGCGGACTTAATTACTTAGAGATTTCAAACATAACAGGATTCTCAGGAGGATCAGGAGCAATAGTACTTGAGCCAAGTTCAGTACTCCCTGTCGAGCTTGTTTCGTTCAGCGCAAACTGTGCTGGAGAAGGTAAAGTAAATGTTACATGGGCAACTGCCTCTGAACACAACTCTGCAAATTTCACTGTTGAGAAATCGCGAGATGGCATCAACTGGTCAGTATTGGCAACTGTGGAAGCCGCAGGAAACGCAACGCAGCTGATCAACTACTCAGTAGATGACAATAATGCAGCGGCAGGAGCGAACTACTACCGCTTAACACAAACTGATATTGACGGAGCATCAGAAACGTTCAATATCGCAAGTGCTAATTGTGGTGACAAATCAACTACTACGACTATTAAAGTATATCCAAACCCGAGTGATGGAGATTTCTATCTTGATTTCACGTCAGAAGAAATTATTGGTTCATCCGTAATTACAATTGCAGATGCACGTGGAATGGAAGTATACAAAATGAATGTAACAGTTGAAAAAGGCAACAACGTATTCCATATCGAAAATATGGAAGTTGCCCCAGGAATGTACTATATCAAGGTTTCTAACGGAACCACTACCTCTAGTATAGTAAAACATAGTTTGCGTTAAAATTATGGTCTGAAATGGGAAAGGGAGAAGCCCACGAGTTTCTCCCTTCTTATTCCAAATTTGCAAACAGTTTACGAGAGAGTAACTGAAAAATGAAAATAATTATGAATCCCTTTCGCTTTCGCGGATGGGATTTTTTTTGCTTTATGGAAGCCTTTCAAACACTATTGACGACTTAGGACAATGGAAAACATTATCAAATCAAATAAGGTACACATTTACAATATCTTTTGTTATACTCACAAAAAAAAGGACACCTGTTATACGGGAGTCCTTTTAAAATTATTTGAAACGATCTGAAATGTTTCTGTCCTAATAACGAAACTTTTTACCAAAAGGTTGCGTAATTAGAAAAAATAAATTATATTAGAAACCTAAACAAGGCTACATGAGTCCTTCGGGGCACTACCTCATATAGTAAATACATAGTTTACGTTAAATTATGGTCTGAACTGAAAAGGGAGTTGCAAACGAGTAGCTCCCTTTTCTCTTTTTAAGAAATTAAGCCGATATTTTCCCATTATTGGAAAGTGTAGTAAATCAAAAAATAGTTAAACCATTCGTGTTCAGTTCTTTTATTTTTTTGGCATTGTTATCGCAATAAAGAACATGGAGCCGTCAGACCGTTCCATAACGTTTAACTAATATTTATTATATGTATTTCAATTTACGTCTAAGTACGTTACAATTTTTTTCTAGGTCAATTTGTAAATTGACAAAATCATCAACTTTTTCTTTAACCTTCTTTTTTGCACTAGGATCATTTATTGGTTTTGGGCAGACTTTTAGAAGTCAACAAAGCGCGGTCGCGGCCAACAACTCTGTTACAATCGCGAAACCAAGTGGTTTAGCTATTGGTGATTTGATGATCGCTCAAATATCGAGAAGCTCGGACAATAATGTTAACTTAACGAATGCTTCGAGTTCAGGCTGGAGTGTTGTGACAGGAAATCAATATCGATCCAATTCTAACGACCGCTGGCATGTAACTGTACTTAGTAAGTTTGCAACATCAGCGGATGTTGCAGCAACAGGATTTACTTTTACAGGTACTAATGCAGACAATAGTATGGGTGCTATTTCGGCTTATTCAGGTGCTTGCAGAATTTCAGTGATTGGTGCTTGGGGTGAAACAACTGATGATGATACCTATAGTGCACCAGGTATCACAACGCCAACGGCAAATTCGATTGTTATCATGTTTGGTGCTGTAGCGAACAAAGGGCGCCTAGCAACCGATAATACATGGTCGTTCAATGGTGTGTCTATGGCAGAACGTTACGATATTGCATACAATGCTACAAGTGACATGGGGATAGCATGTGCAACCCTTGAACGAAATTCAGTTAGCACAGGTGCTGGTTCAGCAACCATTAGTAACAATGAAAGAAATACTTCATTGTTATTAGCAATCTCTGGAAATCCATCAGTTACAGCAAGCGCTTCTAATTCTTCAATTTGTATGGGAAATAATGTTAATCTATCATCCGATGCAACCTCAAATTCCAATGCAACGACTACATTATTGAATCAGAACTTTAATAGTACACCTACAGGTTGGACAACATCCAACACAAGCACTGGAGGAACGACTGGAAATGCAGCTTGGTCACTAAGAGCAAATGGATATAGTTACACTTATGGATCTGATCCTGCAGTTGTGTTTAATAGCAATGATAATTCTCAGTTTTATTTAACTAATAGTGCTTCGCAAGGAAATGGTGCAAATACGAAAACTAGATTACAGTCTCCTTCTTTCAGTACAGTGGGTTTGAGTGCCGCATCATTATCTTTTTATCACTATTTTAGAACTTATTCAGGAACCTCTGCTATTGTTGAAATTTCAACTAATGGAACGTCTTGGACGACATTAGCTACTTTTACAAGTGATAGAGGTAATGTCTCATCATTTATTCAAGAAACAATAAATTTAAATTCTTTTCTTGGGCAAGCTACTGTGTCAATTCGTTTTAGATATAATGGTGGTTGGGGCTGGTATTGGGCATTGGATAATGTTTCTGTCACTGGAACATTAAGCACTCCTCCAGCGGCATCATTTGCTTGGGTATCTTCTACAGGAGGGTTCACTTCTTCAATACAAAATCCAACAGGCGTTTCTCCATCTGCAACTACTACCTATACGGTTACAGCAACGAATAATTATGGTTGTACTGCATCAGCAAATACGACAGTAAATTTACCAACTGCAGGTACAGCACTTTCAGCGAACAACGACAATGCTTCATGTGTTGTTAATCAATTCGGCTGGGTTCATTTCTATCATTCTTCAGGTAGATTAATTGGTTCAATTAATTCTCAAGGACAGAATTTAGGAAACGTGACCATGTCATCGTATGTGGAAACATCAAATACTGCAGTACCGTCATGTGCGAGCCCAACTGATCCAACCTTGATGACTTCCGTTTTAAGAAGACATTGGTTAGTGAATCCTCAGTTCCAGCCATCAACTCCCGTACTTGTGAGATGGCCGCACGCGCAAACGGAATTCGCTGCCTTATCAAGTGCATCAACGACTAATGCTAACTTGAATGATGATGCTCAAAGTGCGGCAGATTTAAAACTGAGTAAATACAATGGGCCTAATGAAAATGCAAATCCACTAGATAATTGTGGTCCTGGTACGACTACATTAATCTCGCAAGTAGCGAATAGCGGAGGGCCTGTTAGTGCGTATGCACCAAATATACAAGGAGCTGTCTTCTATACAGAATTTGCTATTCCAAGTTTCTCGGAATTTTGGCTGCACGGATCATCTAATTCGTCTCCACTTCCAGTTGAATTGACAAGTTTCAATGCGATTTGTGAAGAAGGTAAAGGTGTGAATGTTACTTGGACAACCGCTTCGGAACACAATTCAAGTTATTTTGATGTGTTGAAATCAGAGGATGGACACAATTGGAGAAGTATTTCAACTGTATCTGCAGCTGGGAATTCAACAAACATTATTAACTACGGAATTGTGGATGCTGAAAAGGCAAATGGCGTTGCGTACTACAAATTAATGCAATATGACATTGATGGTGAATCAAAAGAATACGGTCCAATCTCTTCTGATTGTTATCACCTCGGTGAGATGCGAGTTAAGACTTTCCCGAATCCAAGTGGTGACGAGTTTTATGTAGAATTGATTTCACCAGAAGCAACATCAACAGTAATTACGCTAGTTGACGCACAAGGAAAATCAGTTTACACACGCACTGTTGAAACAGAAAAAGGAACAAATTTATACACATTTGAGGCCTTAAACGTCCTACCAGGGATGTATTATATTCAAATTTCAAATGACATTACAACGCCAAGCGTTGTGAAACATAGTTTTCGTTAAAATTATGGTCTGAAAGTAAAAGCGAGGAGAAATCCTCGCTTTTTTATGCGCTTAACTTTTCGAATAGTCAAAGTGATGAAAGTAGGGTGTGCAGGCCATTGTTTGTGCGTTGAAACATAGTTCATACTAGCTCACTAATTTCAGTGTGTTGAATCGATTTAAACGCATGAATAAGCGAGTAGGCTAGTCTGTTTTGAGACGTGTCTATCAATTTAGACGCTTTACAATAAACATCAATACGTGTAATAAAAAAAGGAGCTTACATGCTCCTTTTTTTTGGTGGTCTCCTGTTGTAATCAGTCCTAATTTGGGAATATTTATCCGTAATAAGGAAATATATTTAACATGCCAACTGTTAACTTGTTGATAATTAATACTTATAAATAATCGGCACAGTTATTTCTTTGTATAAATTGATTATCGTAGAGTGGTTTCAAGAATAATCAGGTTAGGTAAATAGCAAAAGGAGGATCGTTTACGGTTCTCCTTTTTAGTTTTACGAAATTATAACCTTATTTTTTGAAAAAAGCCGTTTTTTTTCATTTACGAAAAATAAATTCTCATTTAAAGACACTACTTTCAAATTTGGAAAATTACCATTTTGAAACAATTGTTAACTCGTTGATTATGATATAGATAGTTTCAATAAGTGAAATTTTCGCAATTTGTTGAGATTATCGTGGGGTAATTTCAAGAAAATACAGCCAAGATTAGAATGTTGGGATTGTAGATTGTGGTTTAAATAGCTAGAACTATTTATGTGAAACCCCAACAATAGAGTCCAAAAGTGAAACCAAGCTTCCCATTGAGGGAACGAATAGGTGTGTATTATTTTTTAATACATTGCTTATTAATGACTTAGGGTGTCGGCATGGTTTTTACACAATATTATTCGATTATCGTAGAGTGGTTTCATGAATAATCAGGTTAGGTAATAGCAGATTAAGGGAGTGTTTTTCACTCCCTTAAATTTTTCACACTGAATAAGAACTATTTTCTTAAAACCTTTTATTTTAGTTTAAACGATATTCTCGTTTCCTTTAAATTTCCTCACTTGCTAAAACAGGTTTTCTAAATACTATCTTTCCATCAAATAGATCCATTACAACATTTTGTGATCGGTCAATTGTTCCAGATAATAACGCTTTTGATAATTCATTTAACACTTGTTTTTGAATCACACGCTTAACTGGACGCGCCCCAAAAAATGGATCATACCCTGTTTCGGCAATCCAATCAAAGGCTTCATCGCTTATAACAAGATTTATTTCTTTTTCTTTCAATTGCTTTTTCAAGGAACGCATTTGGATGGAAACAATTTCTTTTACATGCTCTTTTGTTAAGGGCAGGAACATAATTGTTTCATCAATACGATTCAAGAATTCTGGTCGAATCGTTTGCCGTAACAATTCCAGCACTTCCATCTTTGCTTTCTCACCAGCACGTTCATATTCAGCAGGTTTAATATTGTCAAATTTTTCATGAATGATGCTCGAACCTAAATTCGATGTCATGATGATGATGGTGTTTTTAAAATTCACCAATCTACCTTTGTTGTCCGTTAATCGACCGTCATCCAATACTTGAAGCAAAATATTGAACACGTCTGGATGCGCTTTTTCAATTTCATCTAATAAAACAATGGAGTAGGGTCGTCTGCGAACAGCTTCTGTTAACTGACCGCCTTCATCATAACCCACGTATCCCGGAGGTGCGCCAACCAAGCGAGAAACAGAATGCTTTTCTTGGTATTCGCTCATGTCAATACGCGTCATGGCATTTTCATCGTTGAATAAATATTCAGCCAAGGCTTTTGCTAATTCTGTTTTACCAACACCCGTGGTGCCTAAGAAAATAAATGATCCAATTGGCTTGCGTGGGTCTTGAAGTCCAGCACGCGATCGGCGAACAGCATCTGAGATGGCACTGATCGCTTCTTCTTGTCCAACGACGCGCTTCCCAAGTTCGTCCTCTAAACGTAACAATTTTGACACTTCACTTTCAATCATTTTGTTTACTGGAATTCCAGTCCACTTCGAAACAACTTCAGCAATTTCCTCAGCATCTACTTCTTCTTTGATCATTTTGGACTTTAATTGCATTTCTGTTAACTGAGTTTTCAGTTTTTCCAAAGTTTCTTCCGCTTCTTTGATTCTTCCATAGCGAATTTCAGCAACTTTACCATAATCTCCAGCTCGTTCGGCTTGTTCAGCTTCCAATTTAAATTGCTCAATTGCTTCTTTGTTCTTTTGAAGTGAATCGATTATATCGCGTTCAGCTTGCCATTTAGCCTTAAAGGAATCACGTTGCTCGGTAAGATTCGCCAAGTCTTTTTGAAGCACTTCCATTTTCTTGGTATCATTTTCACGCTTCAAGGCAGCACGCTCGATTTCCAATTGCATAATTTTGCGTTCCAGCTCATCCAGTTCTTCGGGTTTCGAATTAATCTCCATGCGCACTTTCGATGCCGCTTCATCAATTAAATCGATTGCTTTATCTGGAAGATGTCGATCAGTGATATAGCGTTGTGATAGTTCCACAGCTGCTATTATGGCTGCGTCTTTTATCAATACTTTGTGATGGTTTTCATATTTCTCTTTGATTCCTCTTAAAATAGAAATCGCATCTTCTGTTGTTGGTTCATCAACTAAAACTGTTTGAAAGCGACGCACCAATGCCTTGTCTTTTTCAAAGTATTTTTGATATTCATTTAATGTGGTTGCGCCAACCGCTCTCAATTCTCCGCGCGCAAGTGCTGGTTTCAAAATGTTTGCAGCATCCATGGCTCCTTCACCGCCGCCGCCAGCTCCAACAAGGGTGTGGATTTCATCGATAAACAAAATGATTTCTCCCTCTGCGCTGATAACTTCTTTTACTACCGCTTTTAAACGCTCTTCAAATTCACCTTTGTATTTTGCACCAGCAATCAATGATCCCATGTCCAATGAATAAACCACTTTCGATTTCAAGTTTTCTGGAACATCCCCATCAATAATCCGGTGTGCCAATCCTTCTGCAATAGCAGTTTTTCCAACGCCTGGTTCACCAATTAGTATCGGATTATTCTTTGTTCGGCGTGTTAATATTTGCAATACACGTCGAATTTCGTCATCTCGTCCAATAACTGGATCAAGTTTCCCTGCTTTCGCTAGTTCGTTTAAATTTTTTGCATATTTCTCTAATGACTGATAGGTTCCTTCTTGACTATTGGAAGTTACTTTATCACCTTTTCTTAAATCCATAATGGCTTGTTTAAGCGTTGATTTTGTGAGTTTATTATCTTTTAATAATTGTCCAATGGAATCATTGACATCCAACATTCCCATGATTAATAGTTCAACAGAAACATAATCGTCTCCAAAACGCTTCATCTCAGAAAGTGCGCTTGTTAAAACCTTGTTTGCATTTGGCGATAAATATACCTGTCCACCGTCGACGATAGAATAGCTTGTTAAAATACGATCCAATGCAGCTTCCAGCATTTTTTGATTGACCTCCAATTTTCCAAATAGGTAAGGAGCAACATCTTGGTCAACATGTAAGAGTGCCTTTAACAAATGTCCAGTTTCAATGGCTTGATTTCCGTTGGACTCAGCAATGGTTTGTGCTTGCTGAATCACCTCTTGTGATTTAAGTGTAAATTTTGAACTATCCATGATAAGCAGTTTTTGAACAATAGAGTTACCTCAAATTAAGCACCAACTTCAATAGAAGGATCAAATCGGAAAGTTTGACATTGATTAAATAGATTATCGGACTAATTGACTTGTTTCTATAGGTTTAATTGCAAATTAACAGGAAGATTTGACTTATCAACATTTTTTGTAACCATTGTTAATAACTTTCGTATTAGATGGACACAAACAGTACAACATGAAATTAATAGCAATCGGAATTTCAGTTTCATTCAGCTATTTTGCTTTTAGCGGCGAAGCGGAGAAACAAATTTCAAAAAAGGAATACGTTGACATGTGGCGTTCGACTGCTGTTCAACAAATGATTGATTATCATATTCCAGCGAGCATAACGTTGGCACAAGGGATTTTAGAGTCGGGTAGTGGTAATTCTGAATTAGCAAAAACGGGAAACAATCATTTTGGTATAAAGTGTCACGATTGGACAGGTGAAAAAATGTACATGGACGATGATCAAAAAGATGAATGTTTCCGTGTATATGCAACGGCAGAGGAAAGCTATGTTGATCACAGTTTGTTTTTGAAAGATAAAAAAAGATATGCGACGTTGTTTTCATTAGAGAAAACAGATTACAAAGCATGGGCGCAAGGATTAAAAGATGCGGGATATGCAACAAATCCAAAGTACTCCCAATTGTTAATTGAGTTAATAGAAGATTTAAAATTAAACGAATTAGATCAACTTGGAATTCAGAACAACGAGTTGAAACCTGATTTAACAGCTGATTCAAAATCAACCAATACAAGTGTTTCTGCTGACGCTGTGAAGCATACAGTGCTGATGCATGAAAATAAAGTGAAATATGTTATTGCTAGAAAAGGGGATACCTATTATAGAATAGCGAAGGAATATGAATTAGGATTATGGCAATTGTATAAGTACAATGATTTCGGCCCGAAAAAGGATGTGTTGATTGAGGGTGATATTGTTTACATTCAACCAAAACGTTCAAAAGCAAAGAACAAAGAAATTAAGCTTGAAAAGGCGATGACATTAAGAGACGTTTCACAAAAAGAGGCTGTAAAACTTGAGTCGTTAATAAAGTTAAATAACACTACTTCTAGTGATGAATTACTTCCTAAGGGAGAAAAGGTAACCCTCCATTAATGGTATATCCAGCCTGCGCTAAACAGGTTTGTGAGGTTTTTTAGTTTGTTGTTGTTTGTTGAAGGCCCTGATGAAAATCGGGGCTTTCTTGTATTCCTAAACAATTATCTAAACGTTGAGAATCCAATAATAAACAGTGTGCCTCATTAAATAAACTGTTTTAACCAATGAATCAATGAGAATAGCATTAAGAGTGATTGTTTGAAAGTTATTTTTTACTTTAGGAGCTGTAAATACTTTGACTATGAAGCCTTCAACAGAATTGTTTAAACTGATTAAATCCTTAACCAAATCAGAGAAACGTTTTTTCAAACTTTCTTCGTCCTTGCAATCGGGCGATAAAAATTATTTAAAGATTTTCGATTTCATAGAAAGTCAATCCAAATATGATGAAGAAGAGTTAAAGAAAGCGTTTAAGAAAGAGACCTTTGTCAAACACCTTCCTTCTGAAAAAAATCACCTTTATAAATTAATCTTAAAGAGTTTGCGCTCTTATTATAGTGAACATTCTGTCAGTAGTTTACTGAAACAAGAAATCAAGAACGTAGAAATTCTTTACAATAAGGCACTTTACAAAGAGTGTGAGAAATTCGTATCAAGAGCAAAACAGATTGCCTGCGAACATGAGAAGTTTTATTACTGGTATGAACTGATTTCATGGGAAAAGAAATTATTAGAAGAAGCATATGAATCAGGTGAGTTTTCCACTAATTTAGATGCATTAGTGGCAGAAGAAGAAGCGGTAATTGCTAAATTGAGAAACCTAGCCGAATACCAAGTTATTTATTCTAAGATCAACCTAATCTTTAGAAGTGGCGGTTTTACCCGCACTGATGCAGAGCGTTTAGTGGTTGATGGCATTGCCGATTACCATTTGATTAAAGGGAAGAATACAGCATTATCAACGCGTGCAGCTTCAATGTGTTATTACATTAAAGGTTTGTGTGCAGCCACAAATCGAAATTACGAAGACAGCTTTCAATTTTTTAATCGCACACGCGAAATCCTTGATCGAAATCCAGATATTAAAGCGGATTCTGGTCAACGTTACGTAATGACCTTATCACATTTATTGAGGTGCCACATTGAAAGTCAAGATTTTGAAAATGCTCAAAATCTAATTCACGATATGCGCGGGCTTGAGGGTAAAAAAGGCTTTAATTCCATAGATATCATGGTGCGAATTTTCACGAGTACCTATAATCTAGAATTAAATCTGCTGCATGCCATGGGTGATTTTCAAAAAAGTGTAGATCTAATTCCACAAATTGAAAAATTACAGGAAGAATATGGGGATAAAGTCAGTAAAGAACAAGAAATATTGTTGACATACAACAAGGCATATAGTTATTTCGGGATTGGCGAATTCAAAAAAGCATTATCCTACATCAATGAAGTATTGAACGATAACGAACAAAATTTAAGACAAGACATCTATAGTTTCTCCCGTCTTTTTAATTTGGTCTTACATTTTGAATTGGAGAATTATGACTTCTTGGAATATGTCATCAAATCAACAAATCGTTATTTGAGTAAACAAGACCGAGATTATGAAGTGGAAAATGTGTGTATTAAACACATTCGTAAGCTTTCTAAATCAACTCATTCAGCAGAGCGCATCTTAATTTTGGAAAAGATGAACGAGGAACTTGGGCCGCTTTTGTTGGATCAAAATGAACGCGTGGTACTTGAGTTTTTTAATATCACAGCCTGGGTGAGAAGTAAAATCTATAAAACAAGCTACAGTGAAGCGGTTCAGCGTGAATTGAAGGGGGCTAAAAATTAAAAGAACACGAAAGAATTGCATTGCCTGTAGCGTTGGTAATCGTAGTAAGACTATTTGAAAAAGCGTAGTAAGTGGTTTTATTGCTTCGTTGACGATAGGAAATATCAAGTGTTAATTTTTTAGTTTTAAACCCAATTCCCCCAGAAATTATAACATCTGGTTTGAGCTCCACTTGTTGTTCTGGAGTGAATGCGTTTCCATAATAGGCAAAACCACCACGAATAAAAAAGCCTGAAAAAACAACGTATTCACCTCCAATTCGGATGTTTAAAGCATCTTGAAATACTTCCTTTGCATACTCGTTTTCATATGCATAATTGTAAGGTTCATATTTCAAGTCTGATGTACTCTTAAAATGCGCTTGTCTATAACTCAGGTACTCAACATCAATCGTTAAACATCCTTTTGTTCCAAAAACGAATGCAGCTGATCCAACTACCCTTGCCGGTGTTCGAACTTTGTAACGATAATCCCCCGTTGGTTTTAAACTATCAGCAATCGTGTTTGTACCAGTTGTAAATCGACTTGACATTCCGGCTGACCAAATATCGGTCATTTCAGAAAAAGTAGGTGAGTGGAGTGCTAAACCAAATCGAACCGCTTCATTTACTAAGTAGATGGCACCCAAACGCAAATTCATTCCATTTCCCTTCGTTTTCAAATAGTAGGTGTAATCGAAACTTCTTAAATCTGTTCCGGTTGTGTCAACAAGTGATTCGCTATGCGTATATTCTTCTATATAACGATACGATCGAATACTAACATTTGCTCCTAAATACAACTTGTTCAGGTAGTTTCCGCTTACATTAAAATATACTTCGTTGATTCCACCTTTTGTTGAAATTGTGCGATTATGAAAGACATCACCTGAATTTAATTGGGAATAAAATTCTGAATTAACAGCATCATAATCAATTGCATACGTTTGGTAAGCTAAATCAGAACTAAAAGGAAAATACGTATTTAGTTCGTTCGGATAATACCCTTGAATTTGTGAGACGAAATTATCTAAGAGGGATGCAAATTGTTGACCTTCATACCTGATTTCATTTTTAAAACTTTCTATTTGGTTGTAACCAAAACCAACTTGATTAAATAGAAATCCTTCTCCTTTTTCGGACACATCTGTGGTTATAACCAGTCCAAGATTACCCAATCCACCTTGACCTACAACAGACTTTGTAACTATTGAATTGAAGCTTGATTTATTCGCAGACGCGCCACCGAAAAATGACCCACCAAATTGAGAAGATGAAAATCTACCATAACCTGCTGGATTAATTTGATAACTACTTAAATCAGCTCCTAATGCACCGAAAGAACCGCCCATTGCCTCAAACCTAGCAGAGCCATGATAGCTTGTCTTTGAGTGCCGAAATAAATCGTTTTCATTTTGTGAAAAACAAACAAATGGAAATACGAAAAGCGAAATAACAACGATTTTAAACATCCGTTTTAATTTCTTCGAACACCAGATGCAGGTTGATTCGAACCGCCATTTCTAGAGCTACCTCCTCCTACAGAACCACCGGATGTTCCTCGATTAACAGGTTGATTTATCGAACGTTCCTGAATGCTAGTTCCTCTCGTGTTTATTGGAGTTCCAGCTGTGGATTTTGATACACTTGAGCCATTTCGGACTTCAGTACTCGTATAAATGGGTCTTACTTGTGCAGGTTTAATCTCGCTCACAGGCGTGTTTCGAACGGAACCAACCACTTCTTTTGTTCCGAACCGTGCAACGGTGTTTTGTTGCCCAACACTGAATCTAGAAGTTACAGGTTTCGAGACTACTTCATGGTCACCGTTAGATGCAGCAGATGCGTGTGATTTGATCACATTTACATTTGCTCTGTTACCAGAATTCGCGTATCCACTCATACTTCCTCTTGGACCTGAATGTGAATTATAAATAGTTCCCGAATTACTCACAATATTGTTTGAATTTGAATAAATGAAGGCATTCGTTCCATAAAACATACTGTTACTGAAAAAGTAAGGTGAACTGTAACTGTTCCCAAAATAAAAACCGCCGTATGGGTTATAATATGGTGAATACATGTTGCCATAATAACCATATTGATTTGCACCGTAATGCTCATATGGATTCATGAAGTAATTTCCGAAAGCATTGAAGTAACCATACCCATAATACATGTCGAATAATCCAGAACTGCCATAATTTCGACTTCCCCAACCACAATCAAAAGCTGTGAAATAAAACGGATCGCAACCACAAGCATTCATCGCTGTGATATTGTATGGATCATAGTAATATGCATTAGCCGTAACGCCACGGTCCTGCTTGTATTTATAAGTAGAATAATTCGTTTCATCGGTAAGTGATTCACCTACAGGTAATTCAGCGTTTTTCATTACATAAACGTCATCATCAACGAGCATTCGGTTTGAGTAACAAGAACTAAGCACTCCTCCAAGAAGTACAAATGAAGATAGGTATAGTGTAACTTTCATTTGAATGAAGATTTAATTTATCTTAAAGGTAATTGATAATTTTTAACTTTGCAAAAAATTAACAAAGTCAATAAACGATTAATAGTTCATGGCACAGAAATACACAACACGCGAAGAAGATTATTCAAAATGGTATAACGAATTGGTTTACAGAGCTGATTTGGCTGAACACTCAGATGTTCGTGGCTGCATGGTAATTAAGCCTTATGGATATGCAATTTGGGAAATGATGAAAGATGTTTTGGACAAAAAGTTCAAAGAAACTGGTCACTCAAATGCGTACTTCCCTTTGTTTATTCCGAAATCTTATTTGAGTAAGGAAGCGAATCATGTGGATGGTTTCGCGAAAGAATGTGCTGTTGTGACACATTATCGTTTAAAAAATGCGGAGGATGGTAGCGGTATAATTGTTGATCCAACAGCAAAATTGGAAGAAGAATTAATTGTTCGTCCAACATCTGAAACGATTATTTGGAACTCATATAAAAATTGGATTCAGTCTTACCGCGATTTGCCAATCCTAATTAATCAATGGGCGAATGTAGTGCGTTGGGAAATGAGAACACGTTTGTTTTTGAGAACGACTGAATTTTTATGGCAAGAAGGACATACTGCACATGCGACTAAGCAAGAAGCAATCGACGAAACTATACAAATGTTGGAGGTGTACGCTGAATTTGCAGAGAATTACATGGCGATGCCTGTGATCAAAGGTATTAAGACAGAAAGTGAACGTTTTGCAGGTGCAGATGATACCTATTGTATTGAAGCAATGATGCAAGATGGAAAAGCACTTCAAGCGGGTACATCGCATTTCTTGGGTCAAAATTTTGCCAAAGCATTTGAAGTTAAATTTGCAGATAAAGAAGGGAAGTTAGAATATGTTTGGGCAACATCTTGGGGTGTTTCAACGCGTTTGATGGGTGCCTTGATCATGACGCATTCAGATGACGAAGGGTTGGTTTTGCCACCTGCCTTGGCTCCAATTCAAGTTGTTGCGGTTCCTATTCATCGAACAGATGAAGAATTAGTGATGATAGATGAAAAATTCCAAGAATTAGGCATAAAGCTAAAAGCATTGGGTATCTCCTTTAAATATGATAATGATGAAAACCGCCGTCCAGGTTGGAAATTTGCAGAATACGAAGCAAAAGGTGTTCCGATTCGCTTAGCGATGGGTCCGCGCGATTTAGA